>JANODE010000064.1:0-4958 GCA_031412525.1 Akkermansiaceae bacterium
GGGTTACGACCCTGGCGAGCGGCACGCTTTTTGACTTCGAAAGTTCCGAAACCGATGATTTGTACTTTCTTATCTTTCTTCACGCCTTTGGCGATGGAAGAGAGAACGGCTTCGAGGGCTTCATCGGCAGCGCGCTTGGTAGCGTCTTTTCCGAGGGCGGCTTGGATGGCTTCAATGAGTTCAGCTTTATTCATGGCAACGACGTTTCTGAGAATGTGCTCCGAAGTTGGCAAGAGAAAATCTGTTGAAAATAAAGGGAATTTTTTTCGAGTGACGGCTTGACTTGCGGAAGCGAAAGGGTCTTGCGGGCCTTGATATCAGGGGTTTCGGGGGATTTGATTCGGGGCGGAAGTCAACGATTAGATCGTGTTAGTTTTCTAAATCCAGAAAAGGCCGGTCGAGGCCGAACCGGGCGAATTGAAAGATATGAGATTGTTCAGGTCCAAGCCGTCCAACATGAGCCACGATGGCAGGGGAGAGGCTTGCAAAAAACCAACCTGTTGCCAAAGCCGGTCGCTGTGTCTGATAGGGGGGAAGTCCTTGCGAACAAAGGAATTCATCACGCTTGTGAAATTTTTCACAAATAGATCTTGCGGAGGCTGGCGACGATCCTTTAAAGCACCCCGCGCCTGCCGTCAGCGGGCTCCTTGCATGCGTTTTCTCCTTCCTACCACGATTGTATGGCTCTTCGGATTGATTTCTGCTTCTGCGGCGGCGGAAGGGCATGACCATCTCCCGTCTTATGCTGAGGAGATCATGCGCATCGGTGATTTTGTCATCACCAACTCCATGGTGATGGTTTGGATTGTGGCCGCATTCATCATCATTGTGGCTCAATTGGCGACGAAGAAGATGTCGACGGTGCCTAGCGGGCTCCAGAATTTCGTCGAATGGCTGGTTGAAAGCCTTTACGATTTTCTCGAAGGCATACTCGGAAAACACCTTGTAAAGCGCACGTTCTGGTTTTTCGGGACAATCTTCATCCTGATTCTTTTCACCAACTGGTTCGGACTCATCCCTGGCGTCGGCACTGTCGGCTGGGCGCTGACCGGGCCGGGTGTAGATCCGGGAGATACTTTCCGTCCATTCCTCCGCGGCGGCAATGCGGACCTGAACATGACGGCGGCGATGGCTTTCTCGTTCGCGCTGCTTTGGTTCTACTGGGCGGTTACGGAAAATGGCATTAAAGGGTTCCTTTCCCATATCTTCGCGCCCAAAGGCAAGTTCTCCGGGATCATGAGTTTGATGATGCTGGTCGTGTTCGGATTCGTTGGGATTTTGGAAGTGATCTCCATCCTGTTCCGTCCGGTGGCACTTTCCTTCCGTCTCTATGGAAACATTTTCGCTGGCGAGAATATCTTGGAAAACATGATGTTCATGGGGGGCAAATGGCTGGCCTGGCTGCCTCCGCTTCCGTTCTATTTCCTCGAGTTGCTCGTTGGATTGATCCAAGCGCTCGTTTTCATGCTGCTCACCGCGGTCTTCCTCAAACTCATCTGCGACCACGGTGACCACCATGACGAAAAAGAGGGCGAGCATTCGCACTGACATCCATTTCCCGCATTCGACCATGGACCAAACCGTGGGAATCGGAAAACCAAACAACCATACCAATTGATACCATGTTGACTCCTATCCTCGCCGAGCTTTCCGGCAACATGCACGTTGCATTCGCCGCTATTGGCGCAGCCATCGGCATCGGCCTTCTCGGCTCCAAGGCCGCTGAAGCCACTGGCCGCAATCCCGGTGCCGCCGGTAACATCCTGACGCTGTCGATCATTCTCGCGGCGCTGATCGAAGGTATCGTGTTCTTCGCGATCTTCCTCGTCAAATAAGTCAGCTTCAGCCGGACCAGGGCGACCTGGTCCGGCTTTTCATTCCCGATCCTCAGTTTGCACTCGATTTCTCTAACGAATTTTTCCCGATGATGTTCGACCTACTTGCCGCTGCCGCTGCCCCTGCCGCCGAATCCGACGGCGTGGTGGGTGAAATCATGAAAACTTTCAACGTCACCTGGCCGCTTTTCATCTCCCAGTGTGTTAGCTTCCTGATCGTTGCGCTCCTGCTGAAAAAATTCGCGTTCGGCCCGGTGCAAGCCATGCTCGAACAACGCCGCGCAAAGATCGCCGAGGGCGAGGAAAAGCTCAGGCGCATCGAAAAGCAGCTCGCCGACTCTGAGGCGAACACAGCCGCCGCCATTGCCAAGGCCAATGATGAAGCCGTTCGCCTGATCAACGAGGCAAAGCAGGGAGCGCATGCATTCTCCGAACAGAAATCCCAGGAAGCGATCGCCCAAGCCCAACACATCCTCGCCAAGGCGGAAGCAGCAGCCACGGCCGACCGTGAGCGCCTGACCGCAGAATTGAAGCGTGAATTCGGCCGCCTCGTGGCGCAGACGACTTCTCAAGTCACAGGCAAGATCCTCACTTCGGATGATCAGAAGCGCATCAACGAAGATGCGCTCGCCAAGGTCGAAGGCTGATTCCTCCATCTCCTTCCCATGAAAATTTCCAAGACCGCCGCCGCTGCCGCACGCCGCCTGTTTGGTATCTGCCAGACGGACGGACGGTTCGATGAGGCGAAACTGCGCGAGGTGATCGCCAGCTTGATCCAGTCCCAGCCGCGGGACTACAAGGCCATGCTTTCAGCGCTTCAGCGTCTGACGCGCCTCGAACTTGAGCGCCGCGAGGTCACGGTGGAAAGCGCCGTCGCTCTCGATGACGAAACCCGCCAGCGTGTGGCATCTGGTCTCGCAGGCCAATACGGCCTTGACCTCGTCATTCAATATAAAACCACTCCCGAGCTTCTGGGAGGCCTCCGCATCCGCGTGGGCAACGATGTTTTCGACGGCTCCGTACAAGGCCGCCTCGAACGCCTCGCCAACGCATTTTAATCTTCCATCTTGCTGAAAAACCGAACACCGATCCCTAGCAAACTTTTCTTATGAGCAGCATCCTTCAGGAACTCGAACAACAAATCGCCGGAGTCACCTCCGCCGTCGCCAAAACCAACGTCGGAACCGTCCGCAACGTGGGTGACGGCGTGGCCAAGGTCGAAGGCCTGTCAGACGTCATGCTCAACGAGATGATCGAATTCGGCGGTGGAGTGACCGGCATGGCGCTCAACCTGGAAGAAAGCGAAGTCGGTGTCGTGCTCCTCGGTGACTATTCCGCCGTCAAGGAAGGCGACGAATGCCGCACGACTGGTAAACTCCTCTCGGTTCCAGTCGGCGAGGCCGTTCTGGGTCGCGTCGTGGACGCCCTCGGTGCGCCGATCGATGGCAAGGGCGACATTGCTGCCTCCGCTTTCTATCCGATGGAAAAAATCGCACCGGGCATCATCAAGCGGAAATCCGTTAGTGTTCCCGTGCAGACCGGCATCATGTCCATCGACGCGATGATCCCCGTCGGCCGCGGCCAGCGCGAGCTCATCATCGGAGACCGTTCCACCGGAAAAACCACCATCGCGGTGGACACCATCATTTCCCAAGCCCAGCAAAACAAGGCCGCGGAAAACGGCAAGCTGCTCAACCACAAGCCGCTTTATTGCATCTACGTCGCCATCGGCCAGAAGCTCTCCAACGTTGCCCGGATCAACAAGATCCTCGAAGACGCCGGCGCGATGGAATACACCACCATCGTCTCCGCTTCCGCATCGGACGCCGCAGCCATGCAGTATCTTGCACCATACGCCGGTTGCGCCATCGCCGAATATTTCATGGATCAGGGCAAGGATTGCCTCATCGTATTCGACGACCTTTCCAAGCATGCAGTCGCCTATCGCCAAGTCTCCCTGATTCTCCGCCGCCCATCCGGCCGCGAAGCTTATCCAGGTGACGTGTTCTATCTCCACAGCCGCTTGCTCGAGCGTTCAGCCCGCCTTTCCGAAGCCGCGGGCGGTGGTTCGCTCACTGCACTGCCGATCATTGAAACGCAGGCTGGCGACGTTTCCGCCTACATTCCTACCAACGTGATCTCCATCACCGACGGTCAGATCTATCTGGAAACCGACCTTTTCTATCAAGGCATCCGTCCCGCCATCTCGGTCGGTCTTTCGGTGTCCCGCGTGGGATCCGCCTGCCAAACGAAGACCATCAAGTCCGTGGCCGGCACGACCAAGCTTGACCTCGCGCAGTATCGCGAGCTTCAGGCCTTCGCCCAGTTCGGATCCGACCTCGATGCGTCCACCAAGAAGAAACTCGACCGCGGTGCGCGGATCGTCGAGCTCTTCAAGCAGAACCAATACAGCCCGCTTGCGATGGAGATGGAGTCCATCTATCTATTCGCCATGCAGAACGGTTATTTCGACGACGTAGCGGTTTCCGATGTGAAACGTTTCCAAGGCGCGCTCGGTGATTATTTCAACACCCGCAAGGGCGAGCTGCTGGACAAGATCCGCAACGAAAAGCCGGACCTCAAGAAGGACAAGGAAATGGTCGAAGCCGTCAAGCAGGGTGTCGAGGATTTCAAGAAGAGCTGGAAGTAACTGACCGGCTTTCTGGACTCTGGATTCTTGATTCTAACTATTTTCTAAATTATGGCCAACCTCCGCGACATCCGCCGACGCATCAAGTCGGTAAAAAACACCGCGCAGATCACCCGCGCGATGCAACTTGTCGCTGCCGCCAAGATGAAGAAGGCACAGGACCAGGCGCTGGCCGGTCGCGCTTACTCGAAGCAGCTCAATGGCGTCCTCCACGACATTAGCGAGAACTTCAGCGAAGCCACCCACGCCCTGTTGGAAAAGCGGACTGGCAACCGCGAGTTGATCCTGGTCATTTCCACAGACAAGGGACTTTGCGGCCCCATCAATACCAACCTGGCCCGCGCCCTCCGCGCGCAGTCCTCACCGAACGCAGATTATGTCACCGTCGGCCGCAAGCTGCGGATCGCCTTGGAAAAACTCGGCCGCCGCGTGATCGCCGATTTCAGCGTAAAGGATCCGGTGCCGTTTTCCGA
>JANODE010000065.1:0-20718 GCA_031412525.1 Akkermansiaceae bacterium
TGCTGGAAAACGAGACATCACTCGCGGATTCAATCACGAAAGCAGGCCGCAAATCGTTCGTCAGCCAGTCCAGTGGCACATTGCTCATGCGCACGTTCTTCGCGTGGCGGATGAAAAATCCGTACGCTGGCGTCACTCCGAACATCGATGGCTCGGGATACGCCTTTTCGTTTTCCGGCAGGATTCTCGCCGCTTGCTCGGCCGTGCCTCCGCCTTTCGTGACGATCCGGATGTTGCTCAGGCTGATGTCCTCGATCTCGTAACCGGGGATGCCGCTGATGATCGAGGCGTATTCAGGGTCGGCGTTGTAGACTGATAGATTATCAATACTGATGCGACGCATGCGGGCGGGCACCGCTCCCTCAGGCCCGCGGAGACGCGAGCCAATGCGCATGAAAACGGGAGCCGTCGTGACATCGCGCATGGTGACATTGGAAATGCTCACGTCCTCTAACACTCCGCCGTCCACTGTTTCCAGGGCGATTCCCCGGCAGCGTTCGAACACGCAGTTGGCAATGACAATGTTGCGGAAACCGCCGTTTGACTCGGTGCCGAACTTAATACGACCAGTCACCCGATCCTTGTCCGGTGCCAGTTCCTGCGTTTTTCCGTAAGTGCCGTCGAGAAAAGTGCCGGGATCATAGCCGCTCACCTGGCAGTTGGTTAGGGTGACATTCTCCGTCGCCCGCGCGAAGCCCAGACCAAACGAACTTTTGAGGACGATCGCATCGTCGTTAGGCGTGTTCACGCTGCAGTTGGAGATCCGCACGTGGCGGCAGCAATCGATGTCAAAGCCATCGCGGTTGGTGTCCACTTTGAGGTTGTCGATCGTGAGATTGTCCACGCCGGTGGCTAACAACGCGAAGTGGCCGCCTCTCAGAATCGAGAAATCGCGCAGGATCACATTGCGGCAGAGTTTGAAAGAGATCGCCTTGTTTCCCTCCCCCTCCATGCTGGCGAATTCATCCCCCTGCGTGCCCTTGCCTTCCGGATCGACTGCCTTCGATGCATCCTTCGCATCGCGCAGACTGAGCGGCGTGTCACCGGCAGCCTCCTTGCGGCGGGGGCCGGGACCACGGCGCGTCAGCCCCTTTCCGTCGATCAATCCCGGTCCAGTGATGGAAACATCCTCCAGACCGATTCCCCAAATCAGGCTGTTCTGCCAATGGCTGTGACCAAAGTCCTGATACATGTCCCACTCGTTAGATTCCGGTAGGTCGTAGGAGCCAAGTGCTTTGTCAGGTGTCGCGGCTAACAAAACCGCACCATGCTCAAGGTGGAGGCCGATGTGGCTCTTCAACCGGATGGAAAACGAAAGATACACGCCCGCTGGAAATCTTACCGTTCCGCCGCCCGCCACGGCAGCGGCATCGATCGCCCTCTGGATCGCCGGGGAATCAAGCTGTCTGCCATCGCCGACGGCACCGAAGGAGCGCACATCGTACACCGCCGCCGCATCCGCAGAAGATAGGTGCGCCAGCAGAACGGTTAGCAGGAGAGGCAGGGAGATGGTGTTCATGGGTGGACGTGGGTTTGTTCCGCATCCATGCTGCCCCACATGACGCCGGAAAAGAACCCTTCGAACATTAACCCAAATGGACTAACCACGTCCCATCGTGACCAAGTGGGCGGGGTCCCCGGGGTTTTCCATCGTCCGCTCTGGGTGTGGCCTGGAAGAATGTTGTCCCGCGACGTGATTTGGGGCACTTTTTTGCCATGCGCATTCTGGCCACCGCCGATCTTCACTACGCCCTGCGCCAGTTCGATTGGGTGGGTGAGCAGGTGGAGCGATACGACCTGCTGGTGCTCGCCGGTGACCTGTTGGATCTATCATCGCCCGTGGATCTCGATGTCCAGGAAGTGATTGTCAGGAAATACCTGCGTCGTTTCGCCACGCAGCGCATGTTGCTGTCGTCCTCGGGCAATCACGACATCCAGGACATTCTGCCAGGCGGTGAACGCGCTGCCGTGTGGATGGAAAAACTCGACGCGGCCACCCTGAAGCCGGACTACCGCAGCTACGAGCAGGATGGGGTGCTTTTCACCGTCTGCCCCTGGTGGGATGGCCCGGACACGCGTGAAAAAACCGAGCAACGCCTCAGAGTGGACGCCGCTAGGGCGAAGCACACCTGGATCTGGCTGCATCACAATCCACCCTCGGGCACGCCCATCGCCTGGACCGGCACCGAATGCGGTGGTGACCCGGTGGCGACTGAATGGATCCACCTCTATCAGCCGGACTTCGTTTTCAGCGGCCACATCCACAACGCGCCGTTCTATGCGAACGGCGGCTGGCACGGTCGCCTCGGGAAAAGCCTTTTGTTCAACGCCGGAAAACAACCGGGCCCGGAGCCCACCCGCATCGTGCTGGACCTTCTGGCAAAAGTCGCCGTCTGGCACTCCATCGAAGGCACGGAGGACGTCGGGTGGTGAGTAAAGTTCACCGCCGCGGAATGCGGTGCGCGAGATCCAGCAGCAGCTCGTCCACCATTCCAAGATGGTCTTTTCTATCAGAATACTGCGCCTTCATGTCTGCCAGATAAGCGATCATGCCCCGCAGCCGTGATGCGAGCAGCTCGGCGACCGCGAGGCTCATCCGTGGATTCGCCACCAGATAATCCCTGCCCCCGTGGATGACATGGCAGACTGTTGTTTCGAGCGCCGCCACCGATGCCGGATGGGGCACATCCAGCAACAGGGAAATTTCTCCGAAAATCGCGCCAGGCTCGCAGATCGTAGTAACCGGCGTTTCTCCCTTGATCACCTCCACACAACCGGAAGCCAGCACATAGAGCAGCCCGGTTTTTCCGCCCTCCTGGATGAGCGTCTCGCCCGGCGCGAACGTTACCATATCAAGACCTTGGCAGAGCTCAGGAATATTCTCCATACGCTGAAGATGGCATTTTCGGGAAACAGGATCAACAACGCGTGTCACAGCCAGCAGCAGGCTGACGTCTTTCCGCATAAGAAAAAATGGCTCCGGCGCGTGGGATCGAACCACGGACCTAGTGATTAACAGTCACCCGCTCTGCCGCTGAGCTACGCCGGATTTGCTTCCTTTCGGACGCGGGCGGACCTTGGGATTCCGGGGCGGCTTGTGGCAAGGGAAAAATAGCCAGTAATTTGAAAAACCCCGCCAATCCCGGAAATTCAACTCCTCCGGGATCAAACCACGGTGGCCATCAGCCACCGGCGGCGAGGGCGACCACTTCGACGCGTGAATCCTCGTTCACCTCGGTCGTTGGGTAGTCGCGGGGGAAAACCGCCTGTTCGTTCAATTCGACGACGACTGGTTTTCCAATGAGATCGAGGGATGCGAGCAACTCGGTCACGGACATGGGACCTGCTAGCTCATGAGAATGGCCGTTGAGGTGGATTTTCATGATCATTCTGTTACCTCCACTGCGCGAGTTGTTCAGGGAACGGGCAGTCCTGGCAATCGGTAAAATCCTCCAGGCAGAAATCCTGATAGACCTGAAGCAGCGCTTGATGGTGGCACACCCGCCGCAGCCACGGTTGGGCGGCTTTTGCTGATCCGAAGAGACGGAGCGAACAGCGTTTCACTTTTTCATTAGCTACCGAGTTTCGCAGCTTGAAGTAGGATTTGAACGTCATGCCATCTTCGTGCAGCGCCAGCGGAACGAGGTGATTGGCAACCAGTTCGAGCGCCTGTGCCCTGCCAAAGAGGGCAACGCGCTGCACCGATGCCGCAGAAGTGAGCGTGTGGTGATGGAGCCAGAATTCGTGCTCTAACGTCTGGAGGAAATCGATCACGGGTTTCGCCTGGAACGGACGGGCCAGGGCCAGTTTGCGATACTGCGGCCACACTTTTGATAGAGCAGCCAGGGCTCCGACCCGACGATGAGGATGATTCGCCGGCCGTTGGCCGTGGGTTTTCCAGGGAATTGTCCGGTCCGGCGAGACCTCGAATCGCGCGCGGTTCCTCCACCAGGTGTCCCACAAGTCGCGCAGGTAAGTCCGCGTATCCTGCGGGACGAGATCATGCATTTGTGCAGTTAGAAATCCGGCAGTGCCGAATAGGACCGCCTCCGCAGCCTCGGGCTCAGACTTGAGAAGAGTGAGCGGTGCGCGTTGGGCGAGCAGGCGCATGGGCAGCGAGTTGCCGCGGTAGCCCAGTGTCTCGGCGGTGGCTTGGAACAGTGCGGCGTCGCGACCGTGGGCATCCGCGGTTTTCAAAAATCGCGAAGCCTTGTTGCTGGCGCGCAACGTGGCCGCTTCAGTTAGCAAGCGTTCGATCGCACCGACGGGCAGTCCTTTCAACGGAGCAACGCACCGTCCCGGATGCGCAATCGCTACCTCGCGTTGAGGACGGTTAAGCGCGTCCGACAATTGCATCTCGGAAATCACCACCTGCGGCACCTCCCGGTGATCCAGCGTGCGAGTGAAAATCCTGCGCGCGTCCGAGTGGAAAACGACATGCAGGATGACATGGGCAAACTCGGGATTCGTCGCGTGCCCGTGAAGTTCCCAATCCGCCGCCGCCGGGTCCAGTTCGAGCGGTCCGGTGCGCACTTCACCATCGATCTCAACCGCGGCCTGCGAAAAATCCGGACCCGCGCCGCGGTTCCATTCGCCAAACTGCACGATTCTAACGACCTTGCCCGAAGTCGTCCGGAAATCCCGGCCAAAAGCTCCGGAAAACCACAGCGCCTGCAATTCTAACTCTGATGGCAGTTTAGACGCAGGCGTTTCCGCAAAGGCCAACGGCGGGTGCCAAACCGATTCCAACAAGTATCCGTAAGTCATTTTCTGATGGATCGCACTTCAAGGTTTCCGCACCGGTGGTTTTGTCGGATCGGCCGGCGGCGGTGGTGGTGGATCGAGGATGTCGAGCCAGCCTTTTAGGGCATCGGCTTCCGGCATGGGGCCGTAGCGGATCTGGGCGTCGCGCAATCCTTTGATCGCGAGATCCTTGCGGTTGGCCGCGCGGTCGATGGTGATCAGGTGAAAATCCTGCCTCAGTTTGTCTTCGGTTTTGACGTGAAAATCCTTTGCCTTTCGGAACGCCTGCGCAGCCTCCGCCGGTTTCCCGTTCCTGTTGAACTCCAGCCCGATCGCTTCCTGCATGATCCCGCTTTTCAGGCGGTCAGCTGCTTTTTCCAACTGCATCGCACGCTCGACGGGCTCGCTGGCCCACTGCACGTTCGCCGCCCTCAGCGCACGGAATTCGATATCAGGATCCTGTTTTTCCCCACTGCCGTCCAGGTGGCGGAACGGCCGATAGAGTGGATCTCCCAAAACGACACCCTGCCAGGAAGTGACAGGCATCGCCGCCCAGCAGGCCTCCACCCACGTGCTTCCGGCCAGCAGCCGCTTGTGGAGGATGCCGAAATCATGCGTTAGATGCAGATACGGTTCGTAAACGTTACCAATCGTCACCGCGGCACCCCTCTCCAACAGGCCCGCACTCCAGTTCTTGTTAGGATCTGAGAGCTGCTCCGCGCTGAACGAATGCAGGTGCATCGCCACCGCCCCTTTGCGGAAGCGGAACTTGCTGTTCAGAAACGGCCCGCTGATGCTCCAGTCATACCAACCATGATAGAGAGTCGCATCCGTCATCGGATAGTTCAGCGGCAGCGTGTCGTTGAACCGATCGACCACCGTGGGAATCCCGGCTGCGTCATTTGCCTTCACCACTTCCTCGAGCCATTGATCGCCTTGAGGAATTTTGTTGGCAATGTCCACATACGCCCGCCCCCACAAGCCGGTTTTTTCTGTCCTAACTGCATCCTGGATCATCCGTTCGCAGGTCGCCATGCTGGCGGCATCGATCCGCGCGGTCAGCACGAGGAACGGCATGTTCACGCCGGTGATGGAATCCTCGCTTTTGTAGAATTTGTTCTGAAGGACGCCCTCTAACGGCAGGCCCTCCACGCCGAACATCGCCAGCTCCGAGTCCACCGAGGCTTCGTCATGCCCTTTGATCGGATCCTGCGGTGGTGGCGGCGCCTTGCTATCAGACGCCGGCGGGACTGGTTGCGGTGTCTGCCTGACGCGCAACGGCACCCCGCGGACCGTCACCAGCACGCGAATCTTGTTGAGCACCGGCAGGGTGACCCCGTCCCGGTCCTTTTGCCGCTTCCACCAAAAACTCCGGTCGAAGTGGCTGCGCAGCGGTTTCAGAATCGTACCGTCGAACTCCTCCCGCGAGATGTCCGCCGTTTTCGGCATGTCCAGCGCGATGACGTTCTCTACCGGAATGCCACGCGCCTCGCGATACATTTCCGCGAGCTGTTTTGATTCGGGCACCATCGAATTGTATAAAATCGCCACCGATTCCGGCGTCAGGGCCGCACTCAGGCACGCCGGAAATCCCGCTAAACAGAGCCAGACCAGAACCACGAATTTCATCGCCGCGAAGCATGCCCGGATGATCCCGCCTTGCAAGACCGACCATGCGGTCACCCGAAAATGCGCAGCCCGTCCCATGCCACGTGGACGTTCGCCGGCACCTGCGCCTTCAGCGAGTCGGCGTCGAACTCGTGCGTCAGATGCGTCAGCCAGGCCTCCTTCGCACCGATTTCCACAATTGCAGCCAGTGCTTCCGCCAGCGAAAAATGGGTCGGATGTTCCGCCGTGCGCAACGCGTCGATCACCAGCACATCCACCTCACGGATCAGGCGCAGAGTGTCCTCCGGGATCACTTTCACATCGGAAATGTAGGCCAATTTCGCCGCCCCCGGATACTCAAACAGAAACCCAACTGTCTCCACCGCCGCATGAGTGACGGGCAGCGGAGTGATTTTCAGATCGCCATAAAAAAATGGCCCATCGATCACTTTCGCGTCAGGCCGCACGTAGCCCTGGATGAAGAGTTCCGGAGAAAACGCCCAGCCATACATCAGCTTGAGCGTCTCCATGCAGCCTTCCGTCGCATGCAGCGGTAGCGGTTCCTTCTTTCTCCAACAGAACGCCCGCAGCTCGTCGAATCCCGCCACGTGGTCCAAGTGCGCGTGGGTGTAAATCACCGCGTCGATTTCACGCAGCCCCTCGCGCAACGCCTGCATCCGCAAATCCGGCCCCGAGTCCACGAGGATCGTGAACTCCCCCGCCCTCACCACCACCGACGAGCGGAATCGTTTGTTTTTCGATTTCTCCGAGCTGCAAATCTCACAATCGCAACCAATCACCGGCACCCCCACCGAGGTCCCCGTCCCAAGAAATGTAAGAGAAAAATCCGCCACGCGCGAGATGCTACACACCACCCCTACTCGCCGCAACCCCCACCATCCTTCATGGAGTGCGTGAATTTCATCTCCCGCAACCCTGCGATTGCCAGCGGCGGATGGCGTTGCATAATCGGTGGCAGTTAACGCATGCTCACCCTTTTAAAAATCCGCAATCTGGCATTGGTCGATGAACTGGTATGGGAGCTCGGTTCCGGGCTCATCGGGGTGACCGGGGAAACCGGAGCAGGCAAGTCGGTGATCGTGGGGGCGCTGAAGCTGGTGCTGGGCGAACGGGCGGAGAAAAGTTTGATCAGGACGGGCGAGGACACCTGTTCGGTGGAGGCGGTTTTCGAACTGAAAGATCCGGCGGAAGTGAACGCGGTGCTGGAGGACGGCGGACTGGAGGCTTGCGATGACACGCAGTTGATCATCCGCCGGGTGATCGGGCAGACGGCGAACCGCCAGTTCATCAATGACTCGCCGGTGACGCTGGCGTTGTTGAAACGGCTGGGCGAGCATCTGGTGGATCTCCACGGTCCTCACGATCACCAATCGCTGCTCTCGGTGGAGCGCCAGCTTGCCATGCTGGACGCCTACGCCGGTGCGGAAACGGCGGTTTCCAACTATCGCGAATCCTACCGGGCGTGGCGGACCAAAGCAGCGGAGTTAGAGGAAATCCGCCATGCGGAAAATGCGAGCGAGCAGGAGCTGGATTTGCTGCGCTATCAGCTTCAGGAAATCGACGGGGCAAACCTGAAACCGGAAGATGAACAGGATCTGGAAGACCGCTGGCGGCGCGCGTCGAACTCAACCCGCCTGGTGGAAGCAGCGGCGGCGGCGACGGCTTCACTCAACGGTGATGACGGGATTCTGGAACGCCTATCAGAGGTGCAGCGGCTGGTGCGGGATTTGGAAAAACTCGATCCTTCGATCCGCGAGCGCACGGCCTCGTTAGAGACAGCTTGCCTGGAGCTTCAGGATCTGGAAAGCAACCTGGCAGATTACGCGGACGAGCTGGACATCAATCCCGAAGAAGCGGCGAACCTCGAAGAACGTGTGAACCTGCTGGAGTCATTGAAGCGGAAATACGGCCCCTCGCTAACGGACATTCTTGCCCGGCGGGATGCGGCGGCGGCACGATTGGACACAATCGAAAATCGCGGTGAAAAGCTGGAAACGTTAGAGCGTGAGCTGGCGGCCTGCCGGACGGCGCTGGATGCTAACGGAAAATCACTGGGTGCCGCGCGCAAAAAAGCGGCACCGAAACTGGCGAAGGAAATTTCCTCTCAGCTCAAGGATCTGGGTTTCAAACAATCGTCCTTCGAAGCGCCGCTGAAAGTGCTGGCGGAGCCGGGTCCACAAGGGCTGGAGTCGATCGAATTCCAGTTCGGCCCGAACCCTGGCGAACCCCTTTTGCCGCTGCGGCAGATCGCATCGTCAGGAGAAATCAGCCGGGTGATGCTGGCGGTGAAATCGGCGCTGGCAGACCAGGATGCGACGCCACTCATGGTGTTCGACGAGATCGATGCGAACGTCGGCGGTGAAGTTGCGCGGGCGGTCGGCCGGAAAATGGCAGCCCTCGGGACGCGGCATCAAGTGGTGGCGATCACCCACTTTCCACAGGTGGCGGCGATGTCCGCGCACCATTTTGTGGTGGAAAAGGAAGTCTCCGGCGGCCGGACGCGCTCGCGGCTTTTCGCGGTGAGCGGGGAAACGCGCATTCAGGAACTCGTCCGCATGTTAGGCGGTGGTGGCGAACAGGCCCGCGCGATGGCCGCTTCATTACTCAATCCGTGAAACCGATTTTCAAAGCCACGCCGCAACCCGTCGAGTCCACCTCCAAGGATCTATCGGCCTCGCTCGGCCTGCCCTGGCGGGGAACGGGAATGCCGCGATTGGTGATCGGCCGCCGCGAGTGGATCGCGCTGCCGGATCTCGGGATTTCTCCCCTCAACGCGAAAACCGATAGCGGCGCGCGCAGTTCCTGCATCCATGCGGAAAATGTTGAACTCTCAGCAGACGAAAAGACCGTACGCTTCACTACGACAAATCACTACGCCGAGACGATCTCGTGCGAAGCGCAGGTCGCGCGGTTGGCGCGCGTGAGAAGTTCGAGCGGGATCGCCCGCAAGCGGATTTTCATCCAGACGACGGCAGTGCTTGCCGGGGGATTCAGCCTGAGCATTCTGGTCAGTCTGGCAAACCGCTCGGAGATGCGCTGCCCGATGTTGTTAGGACGACGCGCTCTATCAGGCTTTTTCCTGATCGATCCGCAAGGAGCTCACTTGTTAGGATCGAGACGGGAAGTGGAACGCTTCGTGGTCAGGCCGCCAGTCGAGGATCAAAGCTGAATTTTCTGGGTTTTCCGGGTTTCAGATCTCGCATCGCGGGGTCCAAGGGGTTGATCAGCACGGAATGTTCCTGAGGGATCACGACGCTTGGCAGCAACAATGCTAGATTCTGATAGTCGCGGAGCCAGCGGGTGCCAAACGCCTGCGCTTTTTGGGAAGACGGTTGTAGCTGCCAGTTGTCCGGGAGCTTCGAAGGCGGGACCCTGTCGATCAATGGGTCGGGCACTTCCAGTTCGATCAGGATCCATTTCAACAGCAGTGCCTCACGTGGGGCATGGACGAGGATTTCGAGAGCGGCGAGAGCGCGGGATTCCGCCAGATAGACCGCCGCGACTCCGGGGGAGTTCCAGCGTCCACCGTAGAGACGCGCACCTTCTCCATCCAGCGCCTTCGCAGCCCAGTGTTCCTGAACGATGCGATAAAATAGCGGCATGATCAGGAAAACACGCCGTGTTCCAACCGCCCCAGCACCGCATCCACCTCGCGGGCACCGATCTCGGTATCCGCATAGTCCAGCGGGCACTCGCCATTAAAAGTAGCAGATGGCGCCACCAACCATGAGCGCGCTCCTTCGAGCCCCCCCAGTGCGGCAGACGCGTGCGCCATCAACCTTGCATAACGGACGAGGCGATCTGAAGCGGCGCTGTCCAAAGTGCCGGCCTTTTTCCGGCGGTGAAGTGTGGCGCGCGGCATTCCGAGCCAAGCTCCCAGACGCTCTTCGGTCACGCCAAGCATCTCCCGCATGGCATTGAACTCAGCGAACTGTAATCCAACCCGTACTTTATCGATCATGTAGATCGCTTCCGGCTCACGAAGCGTAGGGGTCTCTGGCGGAATATGATCCCAGTAGCTGACTGCTTTTCGCTTCATGTGAGACAGTAGAATGCATCTCATGAATCAATTCAAGGGATTTTCCCAAAAAAGCAGCCAGCCGTTTTCACGACTGGCTGCTGGGAATAACGCACAGGCTAGCTTGCCTGCTGGTCGATCATCAATAGCGATATTGCTCGCCTTTGAACGGGCCTTCGACCGGGACATTGATGTAGTCCGCTTGCTCCTTTGTAAGGGTCGTGAGCCTGGCTCCAACTTTGGATAGGTGGAGGCGGGCGACTTCTTCGTCTAGGTGCTTTGGCAGGACGGTGACTTGGCCGGGCTTGTTGGTCTCGCGGTTTTTCCAGAGGTCGATTTGTGCGAGCGTCTGGTTGGTGAAGCTGTTGGACATCACGAAACTCGGGTGGCCGGTGGCGCAACCAAGGTTCACCAAACGACCTTCGGCGAGCATGTAAATGCTGTTGCCGGTCGGGAAGGTGTATTTGTCAACCTGTGCCTTGATGTTGGTGCGCTTGACCCCGGGAGCTTCATTGAGCTTGTCGATCTGGATCTCGTTGTCGAAGTGACCGATGTTACAAACAATTGCCTGGTCCTTCATCTTCTCCATGTGCTCAAGGCGGATGATGTCGAAGTTGCCGGTGGTGGTAACGTAGATATCGCCCCAACCGAGGGTGTCTTCGAGGGTGAGAACGCGGAAACCTTCCATCGCCGCTTGCAGCGCACAGATTGGGTCAACTTCGGTGACGACGACTTGCGCACCTTGGCCGCGAAGGGCTTGGGCGCAGCCTTTGCCGACATCGCCGTAACCGCAGACGACGCCGACCTTGCCGGAGATCATCACGTCGGTTGCGCGCTTAATGCCGTCCACGAGCGACTCGCGGCAGCCGTAGAGGTTGTCGAACTTCGACTTGGTGACGGAGTCGTTGACGTTGATTGCAGGAACCAGCAGCGTGCCGGCCTTGGCCATTTGATAGAGGCGATGGACACCGGTGGTGGTTTCTTCGGAAACGCCTTTCCAGTCCTTCACGATTTTAGCGAAAATGCCGGGTTGCTTGGCGTGCACGTCCTTGAGGAGGTCCTTGATGACTTGCTCTTCGTGATTTCCGGAAGGGGTATTCACCCAGTCGGACCCGTTTTCGAGTTCGTAGCCCTTGTGGATGAGTAGGGTTGCGTCGCCACCGTCATCAACGATGAGCTCAGGTCCGAGGCCGGCTGGATTGACCAGAGCCTTCCAGGTGCACCACCAATATTCCTCAAGGGTCTCGCCCTTCCAGGCGAAGACCGGGATTGCCCTGGCAGCGATGGCTGCCGCGGCGTGGTCTTGCGTGGAGAAGATGTTACAGGACACCCAGCGCACTTCGGCACCAAGATCGGCGAGTGTTTCGATGAGGACTGCCGTCTGAATCGTCATGTGGAGCGATCCCATGATGCGGACGCCTTTAAGTGGCTGTTCCTTGCCATACTTTTCGCGGGTGGCTATGAGGCCGGGCATTTCGTGCTCGGCGATTTCGATTTCCTTGCGGCCGAAATCAGCCAGGCCGATGTCTCTTACTTTGTAGTCTGTGAAGCTCATTGTTATATTTAGTTAGAAGTTAGATTCAACCGACCGCCTTCTTGAGGGCGGCTGCCTTGTCGGTGGCTTCCCAGGTGAGATCGGCGTCGTCCTTACCGAAGTGACCGTAGTTGGTGGACTTGGAATAGATCGGGCGGAGCAGGTTGAGTTGCTTGACGATGTCGGCTGGCTTGAAGGAGAAAACCTTGAGAATACCGGCGAGGATATCGGCATCTGGCTTGGTGCCGGTGCCGAAGGTATCGACATGCACACTGACCGGAAGCGGGTGACCGATGGCGTAGGCGAACTGGACTTCGCAACGCGATGCGAGACCGGCAGCGACCACGTTTTTCGCCACCCAACGGCCCATGTAGGCTGCGGAGCGATCGACTTTTGATGGATCTTTTCCGGAGAAAGCACCACCGCCGTGACGGCCGGAACCACCATAGGTATCGACGATGATCTTGCGGCCGGTGAGACCGGAATCGCCCTGAGGACCGCCGACGACAAATTTACCGGTTGGGTTGATGAGATACTCGGTGTCTTTCGTGAGCATTTCCTTCGGCAGGACCTTTTTGATGACCTGCTCGATACAGAATTTTTCGATTTCCGCGTGCTCCACATCGGCGGAGTGCTGGGTGGAGATCACCACGTTGACGATGCGGGTTGGTTTGCCATCGACATATTCGACGGACACCTGCGATTTCGCGTCAGGGCGGAGCCATTTCGCAAGTTTGCCGGCTTTTCGGATGCGAGTGAGCTCGCGGCCGAGGCGGTGGGCATACATGATCGGCGCTGGCATGAGCTCGGGCGTTTCATCGCAGGCATAACCAAACATGATGCCCTGGTCGCCGGCACCTTGTTCCTTGTGCTTTTTGCCTTCCGCAGCGGCTGCATCAACGCCTTGGGCTATGTCCGGGCTCTGCGCGGTGAGGTAGTTGTTGATGAAAAGCGTGTCGGCATGGAAAACGTCGTCGTTGTTGGTGTAACCAATGCCACGGACGGCGTCGCGGATGATTTTGCCAATGTTGATGGCCTCATCGAGCGGCTTGGTGGTGCCCTTCTTTTTGTCCTGAAGCGAAGGAATGGTGATTTCACCGCCGACGACCACGATGTTGCTCTTCACGAACGTTTCGCAAGCCACGCGGCTTTTCGGATCGAGGGTGAGGCAGGCGTCGAGGATCGCATCCGAGATGGTGTCGGCGACTTTGTCGGGATGGCCTTCGCCAACCGACTCTGAGGAGAAAATGAAGGTGCTCATGTGCTTTTTATTTTTCGTATCGTCAAATCGTGATGCGTTGATATAACCGAGCCGTCATGCCGTCAATGCTGAAATCGCTCAAGCTCTTATCCGACCCCACCCGCCTACGGATTTTGATGCTGATAGAACATGAGGCATTGTCCGTCGCCGAGCTTCAGGAAGTGCTGGGGATGGGCCAGAGCCGGATTTCCACCCAGCTATCTCAATTGAAAACAGAAGGACTTGTGACGGACGAACGAAGCGGAAAAAACAACAACTACTCCTGCTCCGCGGACCCGGATCTGATGGAAGTCGCACGACTGGCGGCTGCGGAAGTGCCCGAAGTGGCGGCCGACGAGACGGCGTTGCGGCATTTGCTGAGAAAGCGGAAAGACAGCTCGCGAGCGTATTTCGATGAGTTGGCCGGGCGTTTCGGGAAGGATTATGTGCCTGGCAGGTCGTGGAAAGCACTCGCCGAAGCGCTCATCAAGGTACTCAATTATCAGGTCGTAGCAGATCTTGGAGCAGGCGAAGGGACGCTCGCGCAGCTCCTTGCCCAGCGAGCGGAAAAAGTCATCGCCGTGGACCTTTCGCCAAAAATGGTCGAGTTCGGGCAAAGCCTCGCAACCCAGAACGGCCTCGCCAATTTAGAATACCGCATCGGAGATATCGAAGAGCCACCGATCGACGACGCGAGTCTTGATCTGGCGATCCTGAGCCAAGCCTTGCATCATGCCGAGCGCCCTCAACGCGCACTGGATGCTGCATTTCGAATCCTGAAACCGGGCGGGCGGCTGATCGTTCTGGATCTTTTACAGCACCATTTCGAAGAGGCCCGGGAGCTTTATGCCGATCGATGGCTCGGATTCTCCGAGAGCGACCTCGCCGCGATGCTGGAAAAGGCCGGCTTCATCCAGATCGAAACCGTGGTGGCGGACCGCGAAGCCGAAGCACCAAAATTCCAAACCTTGCTCGGCATTGGAATGCGCAAATCTTGAGCAGCACACTTGCAAAACCAAACCCTGCGTGCGAACTCCCGCCATGCGATTCCTGCCAGCCGCGCTGTTTTCTCTATCGTTCCTAAGCTGCGCGCCTGCCCCGCCCGCGAAGGAGCTGCCCGTCCCGAAGCCTTCGGAAAATCAGCCGGTTGCTGAGATAGCAAGTGAGCAGGTTTTCCCGGTCGAAGCTCCGCGTTTCACTCGCGGAGATCGCACAGGAGTTACTTTTGAAGGTGTGGCCTTCGATTCTAGAACGCATCGGCTAGCGGTCATCGATCAACCCGACGGCCCAGGCACGCGGTTCGCCAATGCCGCGACCGCGGGGAATTCCATCAGCGGCATCACAGCCGTGAACGCCGGGTTTTTCACACCGGAAGGGCAGCCGCTTGGCCTGGTCGTTTCGGCAGGGAAAATTTCGGGCTCGTGGAACTCCGCCTCATCCCTTGGAAGTGGCATCTGGTTTGCCGACACTTCTGGAAAAACCGCCATCTCCCGGCGTGGAAAAATGGGACGCACGGCCGCCGCCGCTTCCCGCGAACTCATCCAAGCTGGACCTTTGCTCATCGAAAATGGGGCAGCCGTCAGCGGCCTTGAAGCGACCAAATCCAGCGCCCGCATCGTCCTCCTCTGGGATGGCGGCAGCCGTTGGTGGATCGGTCGAGGTTCGCCCTGCACGCTGGCCGATTTGTCGAATGGGCTGGCATCACAAAGCCCGGCCGGGTGGAAAATTCGGCACGCACTCAATCTGGACGGCGGGCGTTCCGCCGATCTTTGGGTCTCCAGCTCCGTTTCCGGCGGCCCCTTTCTCAGCCGGCCTCCGTGGAACCGCCCAGTGCGAAATTTCCTGGTCCTTCTTCAAAAGTGACTATTCAGTCACCAAAAACCGCCATGGACAGTAGAATTTTCAATGGTAATTTGAAGTTTCCCTCAAGCGTATGAAACTCATGTCCCGCGCCATTTTTTTTCCTGTTCTGGCTGCCAGCTTGTGCCTCGTTTCTTGCGCGACCATCAGCAAGGTTGGCCAAAGTTCCATGGCGATGGTTCAGAAAACCTCCGCGGCCACCACTTCGAAGATCGCCGAATTATCGGAACTCTCGATGTCGAAAATCCGCCCGGCAGGTGTCAAGGTGGTCGAGGTGCGGGAGAAAGACCTGAAGGAACTTCCCACCGGTCAGGAACGTGCTCTGGCTTACGAAAACAGTCGCAAGCGCAGTTTTTGGGGATTCTTCAGCGGTCCGGTGGATTTCAAGGAACCCAATCTACCCGAGCCAGGTGCTGAAATGGACGGCAGCCTGCTACCTCCCAAAGGACCTTGATCGAGGCCCCGAGAAAGGTGCAATCCCGGCTTGATGCTTGCTCTTCGATGGGAATGATGCCCCGCATGTCTCGATTGTTCTGTGTCCGCTTCGCCTCCATTGCGTTCACCGCTGCATTGATCACTGCCTGCGGTGGCAATCCGCCCAACCCACAACCACCCCGGGCACAAAGGGTCGATCAAGCGCCTCAGGGCGGTCCCGTGCGCGTCGCCGCGATTCCGGCCACCCCACCTCCACCAATCGCCGGGGAAAGCGCCATCGTCATCGATGTTGTCAGCGGTCGGGTGCTCTACGCGAAAAATGCCGACCTCCCCCGCCCCGTTGCCAGCACCCAGAAAATCGTCACCGCCCTCTGCGTGCTCGATGCCGGAAACATCGACAAGCCCATCAGCATCGAGCCATCCGACCTGAACTGCGAGCCTACCAAACTTGGTGTCAAACCCGGCGAAGTCTATCCGCGCCGCGAGCTGCTCAAGGTGCTCATGGTGAAAAGCGCCAACGACATCGCCCGTTCCCTCGCCCGTGACATCGGTGGCAGTCAGGAAGGCTTCTCCGATCTCATGAACCGGAAAGCGGCTTCCCTCGGCATGCGCAATTCCAATTTCATCAATCCTAACGGACTCCCTCAGGCCGGCCAGTATTCCACCGCTCGCGACATGGCGATCGCGGCTCGTGCCGCTTACCGCAGTCCGCTGCTCCGGTCCTACACGGCCACGAAAAAGTTCACGTTCCAGTTCAACAACGGCAGCACCCGGGTGATCGAAAACACCAATCGCCTTTTGAAAACCGTGCCCTATTGCGACGGATTTAAAACCGGCACCACCAACGCCGCCGGTCGTTGCCTGGTCGCCAGCGGCTCGCTTAACGGTCGCTCGGTTATTGTTGTCGTCCTGAAATCCACCACGCCTAACATTTGGAAGGATTCCACGAAACTCCTTGCGTGGGCACTCGAACGCCCGGTCCCGGGAGCCTGAGGCCATGCCCAGCCCCACCGAGTCGCTGCGTCTGTTGGAATCCGACGGACTCCTTCGCCGACAACGACCACTCGATTCCCCATCGGGAGTTAGAGTGACCCGGGAAGATCGCACGCTGTGGAACTTTGCTTCTAACGACTACCTCGGCCTCGCCCGCCATCCGGAGATAGAAGCCGCATTGATCGAAGGCGTGCATCGCTATGGCGCGGGTTCCGCCGCCTCCCGCCTGGTCTGTGGGACGCTGCCGCCTCACAGAATGTTAGAAGATGCGCTGGCTTCGGCGAAACAGACCGAAGCCGCACTTACTTTTTCCTCGGGCTTCGCCACTGCGCTCGGCTGCATTCCCGCCATCGTGGGAAAATCCGATTTCATCCTCCTCGACAAGCTTTCCCACGCCTGTCTCGTCGATGCCGCCCGACTTTCAGGCGCAACGCTCCGCGTCTATCCGCACAACGCCTTGGAAAAACTCCGGCATCTGCTGGCTTCCACCCGAGCCAAGAACCCGGACGCGCGCATCCTCGTCGTCACTGAAAGCGTTTTCAGCATGGACGGCGACAGGTGTCCGCTGCTTGAGACGGTCGAGCTCACGGAAGAGTTCGACGCACTGCTTCTCCTCGACGAAGCCCACGGTTTTGGCGTCCTCGGCTCGCGCGGCATGGGCCTCGCCGAACAGGAAGGACTCCAGCAGCGCATCGCCTTTCAAATGGGCACGCTCAGCAAGTCCGCGGGTCTAGCAGGCGGTTACCTGGCCGCCTCGCGCGAGTGGATCGACCTCCTTACCAACCGCGCGCGTTCATTCATTTATTCCACCGCTCCCCCGCCCTGCCTTGCTCATGCGGCCATGGTTTCACTCGCTCTCATTCGCTCTGATGAAGGACAGCAGCTTCGGCAGAGACTTGGTGAGAACATTGCCATCCTTAGCGGATCCGCTACGCCCATCATCCCCATCGTGCTGGGATCGAACGAGACCGCCCTCGCTGCGGCAGCCAATCTTGAAGACGCCGGTTTTCTTGTCCCCGCGATCCGATTTCCCACCGTTCCCCGTGGCACCGCCCGCCTCCGCGTCAGCATTTCCGCCGCACATCCGGCGGAAGCGATCTACCAGCTTCGCATTCTCCTTGCGACTGATTCTTAATGAATCTCGATCTTTCTTGTAAGTGTAATTTCGAAAGAGCATGCTGGCGAGTCTATGACCTCGAAACTTTTTTCCCGCACCACCTGTGCGGCAGTTCTGGCGTTGCTTTTTTCCGCTCCTGCAGGACTGGCTTCGATCCTTCAATCCGCTGACAATTTTGCCGTGCTCGGCGGCACGGCGATCACCAGCACCGGAGTCTCCGGAACTGTCATCCGCAATGGTAACGTGGGTCTTTCACCCGGTGCCACCACCGGGATCACCGGCTTCCCACCCGCTGTGATCCAAAACGGTGCCATCATTGCGACAGGACCGGTAACGCGCCAGGCGCGGCTCGATCTGATCAAAGCCCAGGTCGGCCTTGCGGGAATGCCCTCGGACAAAATCCTGAGCAACGTCGATCTCGCAGGAAAAACGCTCCTACCCGGCGTTTACACGTTCGGCGGAACCGCAAAATTGACCGGTGCGCTTGTGCTCGACGCTCGCGGCCGTAATGGAGCTTTCTGGGTCTTTCAAATCGGCACGGCTCTGACCACTTCCGTCAATTCTTCCGTCACGGTCATCAATCCCGGCTCTAACGGCGGGCGGGATTGCGGGATTTTCTGGAATGCCGGGAGCGCGATCACCATCGGTGCAAACAACCGCTTCGCCGGCAACTACTTTGCCGGGACCAGCATCACCTTCGGAGCGAAAAGCAGCGGTGGCGGTCGCGCCCTTGCTCGCGCCGGTGTTTCTTTGGACAACACTGAATTGGATGCCAAGGGCGGCCCAGACGGCTCGGACTGGACGGGTGGTTTGAAATTTAACGCCTCCGGTGCCGTGGTTCCCAATCCGGATCTTGCATTCCGTTGTTTTGGGAAACACAACCGCACCACCCGTGGTGCCAAAATCGACCTCCGTGGCTCGGCGACCGTGACCGCTGCCGACATTCAGTGGCGCATCAATAGCGGCTTTTGGCGCACCGTCCCCATCGGATACGCCGGCAAATGGCAGTTCGACGTAAAGGCGGGCCTTCTCCCTTTCGGATCAAACGAAATTCAGCTCCGCGCCCGTGATTCGCACGGCAAGCAGACAGCCATCCGGCGGGTGAACGTCCAGCACTTACGTTGAGCCGAATCGGCATCGACTCGTTCTTTTCCTTGCTGACAAACCGGTTCCGCATTTCTTAACGACCAAGATGATTCGTTACCGACTCCCTCACATGCTCCTATCGGCGGCCACTGCGATTGCCCTGGCGGGAAGCCCATCCTGCAGCGGTCAGTCGAAGCCAGGCTCGGGTCCGCCCCGCCTTTCGGCCGCGAGGAGTTTACCAGGGTCGGCGGCGAAATACGAAAACTCCACGGTCCGCCGGTCCTCGGCGAGCCGACCGGACCCGCGCTATCGGCCTGCCACGGACTTCTCCGAACTCCGTGCCGTCGCAGGTGAAGTGGCAAAAACCACGGGCCGAAAAATTGGCTGGACGCTGGTCCGTGGAGAAAATCCCGGTCCACTCGTGAGTATTCGTGGCAGCGTAAATCAGTGCACCATTTTCATTCATCCGGTCGCTGCGCGCCAGGTGCCGCCCAATACCTGGGCATTTCTTTTTGGTCATGAGTTCGCCCACCTCGTGGAAGATCTGGGAAAACCTTCCGACACCACTCCTCAAAAAGAACTGAAGGCCGATATCGCCGGCGCGCGATACGCGATGGCCGCGGGTTATCGCCTTGATGCGTTTCTCGGTTGGGTCCTTACCGAACCGGAGCAGACCTCGACGTCCCACGGATCCCTCCGCAAACGGGTAGACGCCATTGCCGGCCGGTATGGGATTTCCCAATCGGCGATTCAGGCACAAGCACGCCGGTACCCAACTCGCCGGACGACCCGTTAGTTCCCGTTTTTCTCTTATTGCACTACTCCCCACGCAAATTGCACAGGGAGAAAGTGACGGGTGGCTGGGAAACCCTGATTCCATGGGAGTTTCAGCCTTGGCATTTGTCTTGCGATGAGGAGGTGCTGCCCTCCCGCCGTTGCGGTCCGGCCTGCATCAAACCAAAACCAATTGCTGTCATGAAATCCATCGTTAAAACCTGCTGTCTCGCCACTTTGGGAAGCATCCTTCCCCTCGTCGCCCAAGTAAGCCAAACCACCGAAACCACCGAGAGCTCAAGATCCGCTGGTGGGGTCACAGACACTACCACCACCACGACGACCTCGTTCAATCCTGAGGTCCGCACCAAGGTCGTTACCTATTTCGATGGTTACAAAGCCAATCCACATGGGCTTCCTCCGGGCTACGCTACGAAAATCCAAGTGAAGCAGATTCCGTCCGGATGGCGGACTTCGCGGATCGCCCCAGGAGTGGTCGTCACTGAGGCCCAGCGTTCCTATCTGGTGGATGTACCTCCGGATTTGGTCGGAGTTCTTCCCGCCCCGACTGCTGGAATTCGTTACTACGTCGCGGGGAGCAACGTCGTCGCCGTCGATGCATCCTACAGAATCGTGGACTCGGTCCAGATCCCCTCGATCAAATACTCGGAAGACGAAGATAAGGTCGAGATTGAGGAGAAAAATGGCAACACCACCACCAAAACTGAAATCGACAAGGACGACGGCGAAGTCGAAGTCGAAGTTGAGAAAAAGGAGTGACCGTTTTCCTTTGAAAAAACCATGCATGATCAGACCGGAATTCGTTCCGGCCTGATCTTCCGTTTTTTGTATCCAAGGATCAGGAGGTAGCTCGAACGGGCGGGAGACGAGAGGTGCCGGAGGTGGCAATAAGCTTTCAGCAGTAGGGCGAGTGTAAGATTTTTTGGGTAAGCGCTTTCTGTTGATGTGCCCATCACCAATACCTACACATCAGAATCAAACCACCAAATACCGACGCCCTCCTCGACGAGCTTCTCAAAGATTACAGCCAGCCCGGAGATCTGCTTGGGCCCGTCGGCCTGCATACCGAGCTCAAAAAGCGCCTGATCAACCGGGTTCTTGACTAAAAGCACTAACGCCCGCCTGAAGTAAGCGAAGTCTGAAGCACCGTGCGGATGGGTTTGCTGCGGCGGTAGCATAGCAGTCATAGTTCCCGGTTCTCTCTGAGCTATGCAATCAGGCTGCGGCGCGACTGGCTTTGCCGCTGCGGGCTTTGAGCCAGGTGCCGG
>JANODE010000066.1:0-33765 GCA_031412525.1 Akkermansiaceae bacterium
GTCGAACAACTCGGCGGCGAGGGTGGTTTCCTGAGTCATCGTCGTGTCGCTCATCAACCGGTCATCGGTATTCAGGCAGACGCGGAAACCGCGGCGAAAAAACATGCCGAACGGATGATCTTCCAAACTTGGACTTGCTCCCGTGTGGAGGTTGCTCAGCAGGCACATTTCCATCGGCACGCGGCGATCAAGAATGTATTGAGCCAGCGGTCCGAGTTTCAACGTACCATCTGGATCGAGCGAAATGTCATCGCGCAAGCGGGTGGCGTGGCCGAGCCTGTGGGCTCCGCAGTATTGGAGAGCCTGCCAGATCGACTCCGGTCCGTAAGCCTCACCCGCGTGGATGGTGATGTAAAAATTGGCGCGCTCGATTGCCTGAAACGCCTCGACGTGTTTTTTCGGTGGAAAGCCATCCTCACCACCCGCCAGATCAAATCCCACCACTCCGAGCTCACGTGACCGGATCGCCAACTCAGCGGCCTCCAATGAATTCTGCAGGTTTCGCATCGCGCAAATGATCAGCCCCCATTCAACGGCATACGTCTTCTCGCCGCGTTCCAATCCTGCCACCACCGCGGCCACGACTTCGTCCTGCGTCAGGCCACGCTCGGTGTGGAAAACCGGTGCAAAGCGGACTTCCGCATACACCACGCCGTCGAAATACATGTCCTCGATGAATTCAAACGCCACCCTCTCCAGCGCTTCGGCCGTCTGCATCACGGCGATCGTGTGTTGGAAGCCCTCCAGATATTCCGGCAGGTTTCCCCGCTGCGCGCCCCGATGAAACCACTTCGCGAGATCCGCGGGATCGGTGGTGGGCAGACTTTGATAGCTGAATTCCTTCGCCAGCTCAATCACTGTGGCAGGGCGCAGGCCACCATCGAGGTGCTCATGGAGCAGGACTTTCGGCAGTCCGCGGACTTCGATTTCCGCAGTCAGCGCCTTGCCACTGAGGGGTTTGGGTTCTGTATAAATCTTCATGATTACGCATCCAAGCAGGTTCCAAGCCGGAGGGGAGAACCAAATCCAAGAGCAGGCAAAAAGGCGTCAGTGGGACAAAGTTTCACCGTCCTTGCCCGATCGGCCCGTCCGAAGCCGGAGAAATCCCAGGAACGCAACCCAACCCGCGATCAGGACAGCAAGCGCGGTGGCGATCATGAGAGATTTAGGGATCGGAAAGTCGGCTTTGAAATGTGTAGTCACTGGCGATTTTATCGCGGTAGCTAACGGAAAATCCCAAACAAGGGTGCGTCCTCCATTCTCGGTGCGGGTGGCATTGGACTCATTGGCAACGACCGGGAGATGGGTAATATAGACCAAACGGCGTCCCTCGAAAGTGGATGAAGGCATGAAACCCGCGCCCGGCAAGGCGGCTCCGGGTGAAATGGTGCGGGTGAAATCCACCGTCCGACCGCTGACGAAAACCTCGAATTTCCCTGCCAGATTGGTGGCGGCGGACGGGAGCTCCTTCACGGGTCCACCGGAAGAAATTTCCGTCAGGTCGTTCGCTGAATCAAAATCCGCGCGCACCCGAATTTGCAGCCGATCTCCCTCGCGGGTGACCTCGCACATCGGTGACCGGATTCCCTCGGTTTTTGCTAGAAAACGTTCGACGAGTTTTCTAACTCCATCCTCGCCACCTTGCAATTTTGCGGCCGCGGCCGGTAGGGTGTAGGAAATGTCCGCGCGCCCGGAGCCGTCTGGTTGCAGCCAGATTTCCTCATGGCAATCGATGCACGACGTGAGCAGGCACGGGGCGAAAACGGCGATGACGCGGAGAAGATTCATCTCACATCCGCTGTTCCGCGCTGCGCATCAGAATGTCGCCGATTTCCACATGCGGAGGCGCTTCAAGGATGGTTAGAACGGCCCAGGCGACGTCGCGGGCTTCCAGCATCTTCATGGCGGCCTTCGTCTGCGAAAGCGATTCCTCGCGACCGCGGAAGTATTGGTCTAGCAGGGGGGTGTCGACAAAACCGGGCGAAACGCAGGCAACCTGAACGGGCGAATTCACGGATTTCAGCTCGGCACGGAGGGCATCGGTGATTGCTCTAACGGCAAACTTGGTGGGTGCGTAGAATCCACCGCTGGGCGGCACCCGGTGACCGCTCATGGAAGAGACGTTGACGATTCGTCCGCCACTAACAGGAAAATGTTTCAGCGAGAGCTGGCAGCACAGTGTGAGGGCCATGACGTTCACGCGCCACATTTCCTCCCAGTCGGCCGGGTTGCCATCGATGATGCGCGAGAGGTAGGCGACACCCGCGCAGTTCACGAGCCCATCGATCTTGCCGAGTCCCTGGAAAATGGCGGAAACCTGCTCGCGCTGGGTGAGGTCCGCGATGACCGGGGAAACATTTTCTGATAGTGCGGACGGCCTGCGGGTGACGCCGAGCACATTTGCCCCGCGGTCGACTAGCAGGTCACAGAGCGCCTGGCCGATCCCACTGGACGCGCCGGTGACGAGCAGGGTTTTTCCTTGCAGTGGACTCATGCCGTTACCGTGTCAGGGGCGGCGGGCAACGGCAATGTTTTGAAAAGCTGCGGGAGATCCGGCAGATCCGATGCAGAATGCGCAGGCTGCGCGGCAACGATTTTCCCCCGATGAAACAAGAAGGCTCCGGGCATTTGAAGACCGTCACCGGCGAGGTGGCCGACACCGCAGCCTTTGAAAATCGAAACCGCGCCGCGCCACCAGACTTGCGGGCCAAAGAGTTCGATGAAGCCACCTTTGCCCAGACCGAATGCCCGATAGAGCTCGCAGCGAGGATCCGCGATGCGCGGCACGCCGCTGCGCTCGCCGAGATATTCGGTTTCCTTGCCGTTTTGCAGCATGTGGACGAGGACGAGATCCGCGCCGTGCTGGCGGGCTTCTTTTTCTATGCCTTCCAGCCCGCGGAGAATCTGGCGGGTGAAAGTGCAGCCGAAATGTCGCAGGAAAACGAGGGCCAGCAATTTGTCCTCGGACGCTTCCGCCAGGGTTTTTCCGTTGGAGAGGTGATAGGCTCCGGCGGCTTCGGAGATGCTGAACGGTTCGTTGCGCGTCGGAGGCACTCCGGTGTGGGCGCGAATGCATGCCCAAAGAATTCCCGCAAAAGGCGCCCACCAGATGAGATCGTCCACTGCCATCAGCCAGATCGAGCGCAGGGGAATTTCACCATGATAGATCGCTGCACTGAAGCCGATGATGCCCAGGGTGAATTTGCCAAGAGCAGTGAGAATGATGAGCCAGTTCTGAATCGGGTTCTTCGCGGAAAGGATCAGACTCACGCCGAAAACACCCATGACTAGGCCGACTCCCTGCCAAAGCATCGGATGGTTCGGTTGTTCAATGCCGATCAGGTCGAACCAAACACCAGGCCACAGAATCGCCCAGACAGCGAAACAAAGATGATAGACGCCGGCCGCGAGAAGAACCTTGCGCATCCAGCAAGGCGTCTCACAGCGGCCGTTTTTGCAGACGAACGACATGGCGGATCGTAATCTCCATTGAGGACCGCGCAAGTGGCCGTTTCACACTCATTTCCCAAGACTACCAATGAATTCCGTAAAAAAGGCGGCCCCGGTTTCCAGGGCCGCGATGTCGATGAACTCATCGATCGTGTGCGCCTGATCGATCGATCCCGGCCCGATGCAGATGCTCGGGATGCCACCGTTCGACAAATGCGCAGCATCCGAAAACCAAGGTGCACCGGCCAAACCGGTGGCGGAATCGGTGGCGAGCAGTGCCTGGATCATTGGATGATCCGCATCGGTTTCCATCGGTGGATTTTCATGCGGCTTGACGATGGAAATCGGAAGGTCGTGAAATTCGATGATTTCCGTGAGCAATTTCAGCGCCCCCCCGGCGGCTGCAAGAGCGGGGGTGATGCGGATGTCGATTTCCGCTTCGGCGAGGTCTGGCACGATGTTCGGTCGCGCGCCACCGCGAATCATGCCGACGTTCATCGTCGATCGTCCGAGCACGGGGTGGGTGAAAGTGGCAAGCTCGCTACCGAGGTGGGTATCGAGCTGGTCGAGCGCACGGGTAAGTTTGAGAATCGCGTTTTCGCCCCGCTCAGGCTGCGAACTGTGAGCGGCCTTGCCAGTGGCCCGCAGCGTCGCCCACAGCGAGCCCTTCGTCACGTGGACGACCTGCATCGAGGTTGGCTCACCGACGAGGGCGAAGGTGTAATCTTTCCCATGTTTTTTCACGAAATCCTTGGAACCCCACTGACCGGATTCTTCCCCCATGAACGCCACGAAATCCACCGCGATGGGGAAATCCGCGAGGCGTTCGCGATGTTCGTGAAGTGCCCAAAGCATCGCGGCCTTCGGTCCTTTCGTATCTGAGGCGCCACGTCCCCAAAGCCTTCCATCGCGGATTTCTCCGCCGAAGGGATCGACGGTCATGCCGCCGACGCCGACGGTGTCAAGGTGAGGTCCCAGCAGGATTCGCGGTCGTCCATCGAGCGGGGCGAAGCGGGCGATTAGATTCGGGCGGCCGGGTTTGATTTCCTCCAGCGAAACTTCCGCGCCGATGGATTCGAGCCAGCCGGATAGGAACACTGCGATTTTTTCCTCGCCGATTTGCTCGGTGCCCGGAGCGTTGTCGGGATTGACGGAGGGGATCCTGACGAGTTGTTGGAGAAGGCTGACCACGTCTTGACTCATGGCGGGAGAGTTCACCTTCCGGATGAATGACGCAAGGCCAGGCTTAATGACAACTGCTGGGTCACCTGGCGGATTGCAGAAAATCAGAGTCTGCCCATGCGCCGTTTTGAAATCGCCGGACGATCGAAGTCTCCTCCCCTCTTCGCCCCATCCGGAAGCACCAGCTTCTTCTCTTTGATCAGCTGTGCGATCCTGCCTGTGGTGTCGATGATCCAAAGACCTGAAGCTCCGTTGCCGCTGACTAGAATGAATGAACCCGTCAGCTTGTCCTTGTCATTGCGACCCTCGAAATTCGTCCCGTACTTTTTAGCGAATTTCCCTGCTTCAGCGGCATCAACCGCAACGAGGATCGAGCCACCCGCCTTATCTTCCGTCCGGTCAATGGTCAGGGCATGGAAAAACGCCACGTCCGGCAAGGGACTTTTCCAATGCACGGGTTTCACCATCGAGACATCCACGGTCACTTCCTTGTCGAGGTGGTTTTGTGGATTGATGCGGAGGAAGTCAGCGGTCCGGTTGGTATCAGCATAGCCAGAAGTGCATGCTGCTATCAGGAATGTCATAGTGAGTTTGGTAATTGCTTTCATGGCAATAGTGCAACACGCCTGTTGCGTAAAAGTTGCATCGGCAGGTGAACTTTTCCCAATCAAGAATCGCTGGAAAACCTGGACGCAGGCAGCTTCCGCCCGTCGTTTTTTCCTGTCGTCCGGTCGTTGAATGGCTGGGGCTGTCATGGAGGAACTCTCAAAGGCATCGGTCTAAACCGCTGACATGCTCATTCGGACGCAGGGTTGCCGCAGGAGATTTCCGGTGTCAGGCTGCGCGCGTTCATGGCTCGTCAATACACTCTTCATCGTCCGCAGACGGTTGCGGCATCCGGCATCGACTACGTGGCGGCGCTGAATCCGGAACAATACGAAGCGGTTTCTTCGCCGCCGGGAAAAGCGTTGGTAATCGCGGGCGCAGGGTCCGGCAAGACGCGGACGCTGACCTATCGGGTGGCCTGGCTGCTCGACCACGGACTGGACGCGAAACAGGTGCTGCTGTTGACGTTCACTAACAAAGCGGCGCGGGAGATGATCGAGCGGGTGAGGGATCTGGTGCCGCACGATACGTCGGATTTGTGGGCGGGGACATTTCACTCGATCGGTAGCCGGATCCTGCGGCGGCATGCGGAAGATCTGGGGTTCACTCGATCGTTTTCCATCCTGGATCGCGATGATCAGAAATCCCTGCTGACCGCGGTGATCGCACGTTGTGACATCGACACAAAGGAGCGCCGTTTTCCCAAAGCGGATGTGCTGGCCTCGATGTTCAGCCTGATCGAAAACACCGGGGCGACCCTCGAGGAAGTAATTGCTGCACGATACGACCATTTTTACGATTGGACGGAGAAAATCGAGCTCGTCCGGCAGGGTTACATCGAGAAAAAACTGGCGACGAACTCGATGGATTTTGACGACCTGCTCTGCATGACGGTGCGGCTTTTCGAAGATCGTCCCGACGTGCTGGAACTCTATCAGCAGAAATTCCGCCATGTCCTTGTGGACGAGTATCAAGACACGAATTCGGTGCAGGGCCGCATGATCGACCTGCTTGTCGGCGCGTCCAACAGCCTGATGGCGGTGGGCGATGACGCGCAGTCGATCTACTCGTGGCGTGGTGCGGACATGGAGCACATCCTCGGTTTTCCAGTGCGTTATCCGGGGTCCAAGGTTTTTACCATTGAGACCAACTACCGCAGCGTGCCGGAGATCCTTGATCTATCAAACGCGGCAATTAGAGCGAACACCGGCCGCTATGAAAAAGAACTGCGGGCGTCGCGCGACAGCCCTGGTGTGAAACCGGCGCTGGTGCCCTTGCAGGACCCGCGGACGCAGGCGGCGTTTGTCGCGCAGCGCATGTTGGAACTGCGGGACGAAGGAATCCCGCTGGAGGAAATGGCGGTGCTCTATCGGGCGCATTTCCAGAGTCTGGAAATCCAGATGGAGCTCACCGTGCGCGGAATTCCGTTTGCAATCACCAGTGGTCTGCGGTTTTTCGAGCAGGCGCACATCAAGGACATCGCGGCTTTCATGCGCTTCGTGGTGAACCGGCGCGACGAGGTGAGCTTTCTGCGCATGGCAAGCCTGTTGCCCGGTTGCGGGCCGGTGGCCGTACAGAAACTGTGGGCGGAGTGGTTGAAAAGCGGCTGGGCGGAGAAGGAGGAACTACCGCCGAAATGGTCGGATCTGTTATTGCAATTCAAGGTGCCGAAAAAGGCGGTGAAACATTGGGAGCAACTCTGTTATGTGCTTGACGAACTCACTCCTGACGGCCAGTTCGCAAGACCGTCCGACATGATTTTCAGCATCCTTGAGGGTGTTTATGACGAGTATCTCAAAGAGAGTTTCGAAAATTTCGAAAACCGCCGCAGCGACATCGAGCAGCTATCGCAGTATGGCGGAAATTTTGACGATATTCTCGAATTCCTCGCCCAGCTCTCGCTCATGAGTTCCGTGGACGGGGAACCAACGGGCGATAAAAACGACATCGATGATGAAAAAGTCACGCTTTCTTCAATCCATCAGGCAAAGGGCCTCGAATGGAAAGTGGTGTTCCTGATCTGGCTGGTGGACGGTCAGTTCCCTAACGGCCGCATCCTCGAAGCGGACGACCTGCGAATGTTGGAGGAGGAGCGGCGGCTGTTCTACGTGGCCATCACGCGGGCGAAGGACGATCTCTATCTGCTCTATCCGATGATGAACCCCAAGTCCTACACCGGTGACATCATCTGCCGGCCGTCACGTTTTCTGGAGGATTTCCCCGCGGAAATGGTGGAGGAATGGCAGGTGGGGAACTCTGGTGACTCGTGGAGCGAGGACGAGCCTTTTTGAAATGTGTCCATATCACTCCATCAGCTTCACATGCAGCGGCTGGCGGCAAAGGACGGTGCCGTCGAGGATGAGATCCACATAAAATTCGCCATGTTTTGGCAGGCGGAAGCCATTGATCTGCCAGATGTGGAGATGAACGCTGGTGCGATCCTCGCCGATGGTCTTGTGAAACATGGTGCGCGAGGGTTCGAGCACGTCGTTTCCATCAGGATCAATGATGCGGACGAGGAGTTCGTGCTCACCGGAGTCCGCCTCATCGAGCCGGAGCTTGCAGGCGACGGCGCATTGATGGTGTCTGGCGGGGAAACTTTTCGCACCGAGGGAATCAAACGACCCTAGCAGATTCATCTTGCCGCCGGTGACAGTGGCGGCATCGCACAGCGTGAAAATTTCAAGCTGCATGACCGGATGGGAGCGGACGGATGACGCTGCATTCCTCCAACAATTTCGCCGCGCTTGAGACGATGTCGAAGGGCAGGGAGGACTTGATGGAAATGTCCAACAGATCGTGGCCGCCGTCCGAGTAGTTCAATACCCAAAGCATCGCAAGCTGCAGCGACTGGCGGTCCTTCGTCTGCTGGCCCATGGCCTGATAGAGTCCGCGCTTGCCGAGCTGCGGCTCGCCCCTGGGGAACAGATTTTGATAGATCCGGTTGTTTTCCAGCAGCTCGACGCAACGCAGGCAGATCCGCAGGGTGTCCTCGAGGCTGGCGGTGGTGATGAAGTCCGTGTTGTCGAGCGAGGTGTGGTATTCCTGGTACTCGCCGTGAGGGGTTCGCATGAGGCAGCCGACGGGGAGGTCGAACGCCGGAGAACAGAACTGGCGCTCGTCGTAGCCGAACGGGGAAAAATCCCGGATCTCGAATTCTGGCGAAGAAGATTTCAGGACGTATTCCATCACGCGGTCGATCAACGAGTCCGCGCGGCGGCTTTTTTTGTAAGTGGGCGAGCCGGGATCGCCGACGCCGGTAAGAACAAGACCTGCTTTGATTGTGGCGAGTCGGTCTTCGTTGGCGGCGAGCCAGGCAAGCGAGCCAATGGTGCCGGGAATGAACAGGAAACGGTAGCTCAAGCGGGTGGGTGATTGCCCGAGGAATTTCGCCAGAAAGGTGGCGACGCACAGTCCCGACAAGTTGTCATTGCACATCGTGGGATGGCAGATGTGGGTGGTGACGAGAATTTCCTCTTCGATCTCCCCTTTGATGAGCAGCTCACCGTAGCGGAGAAATCCGGGTTTCAACTCGCTGTCGATCACCACTTCGTAATCGCCTTCCTCAAGTTTGAGAAAATCCTCATGGGCCAGGCAGAACCCCCAGCTTTCGTTGTAGTAGGAAGTGCGGTAGGGGATGGCGCCTGGTTTGTCAGGCAGCGTGAAAAGGTGAGGTTTCAGTTCTTCCAGCGACATGGTGGCGTGCACTGGCGCGCTGTAACTGACGACGTGGAGATTGGAGTTTTTGAGATCGACGACGCATTCTCCACGATTGTTTTTGATCCAAGCGCCGCGGATGTTCCATTCGTTCGGCACCGTCCAGTCGAGAGCGGGTGCACCGGACGGCACTTCACGGATGAGCAGGGGAATTTCCTGCTGGAGCCGCTCAAGGCTGCGGGTCACACCGGCACCGGTGATGCTGCGGCAGATCGGCAAAAGATCGTTGATCAAAGCGGAGAAACGGCTCTCCGAGAGGGGGATGGCAGTGATTTCCATACGGTATCTTCTGGACGGCGGTCTAACTTCAATGCCGCGGTGAGTCAATTCATTCGGCGGGTATGTGAAGTGGAAGATTTAAAGCGATCCATCTAGCGGCGGGTGATGAAGCCTGGAATTTCCCATGAAGCAACTCAAGTGACTTACGCAAAATCAACGGATTGCGACGGAATCAGGAGTAGGTGACTATCAATGAGTTTGAATCTAATAATTGCCTTTTGCATTGAAATCGACGTCGTGGGAACCCAGCATCCCCCGACGCCTCCGAAAAAACAATCGTCTGAGTTTTGGAGAAATCCCCCCTCGCTGTCATCCCCCCACACCGTGATTCCATGTTTCTTCGCAACTGCCTGATTCTCGCATCCTTCTGAGCCGATGTGCCTTGGAAGGTTTTTGATAGGGTGGCGCAGGGTGTGCTTGCCAGATCGTCACTCTGATCCGATTGACGATCATGGTTTCTGTATCGAAGACTACCTCAAGTTGCCTACCCCCCAGATGCTTTTCGCTTGTTTGGTTTTGCGATTCCAGACTGCCGCCACCATCGTTTTGTGGTGTGGCATCGTCTTTGCATTGGCTTCGGGCCTGCGGGCCGCCGCACCGACGGGGGTAGCATTGAGTTCACAGGTCCTACAGGAAAACTGCCTGCCCGGAACCGTTGTGGGAACACTAACCGCTGCAGATTCCGACGTAGGGGACACTCATACGTTTCAGCTGGTGCCCGGCGCGGGTGACTCGGATAATCCGGGGTTTTTTATTTCGGGAAATCAACTGATTGCGCCGTATGGTGTTTCGATTGAGGGAGTGAACGTGGATTTCGAAGTGGATCCGCGGACCTTCTCGATTCGGGTGCGGACGAGAGATGTCGCACTGAATTCCTTTGATCAGGTGATCGTCATCCTGATGACCGACGACCGCGCGGAAGACGTGGATGGTGACGGTCTGACGGAGGCCCAGGAGGAGGATGTGCACGGCACCAGTGATCTTCTTTACGACACCGATCTGGACGGAGTAGGCGACGGAAACGAGGTAGCGGGCAACACACCGGCAACCAATTCCAACCTCTGGCCTCAAAATGCATTCCTCGGGTGGGGGGACAATCGTCAAAGAGAGCTTTTCGGGCAGGTGGACGCGGAAACGTTGGCGATCACTTCCGGACAGCATCACGGCCTGTCCCTGCGGACGGATGGCACGGTGAGAGCCTGGGGTGGACGGAATACCTTTCTTCAGACGACGGTGCCAGCCGGTTTGACGAACGTCATCGCCATCGCGGCTGGCGGTGATTACTGGCTCGCGGATTCCGGATTCAGCGTGGTGCTGAAACTGGATGGCACCGTGCAGGCATGGGGCTGCAACATCGAGGGTCAAACGACCATTCCTTCCGGCCTGAGCGGAGTCGTTGCCGTATCGGCAGGGAGAGTCCACTCGCTGGCCCTGAAAGCGGACGGCTCCGTGGTCGCCTGGGGGTTGAACAATTTCGGGCAAGTCAGTGTGCCGCCCGGATTGGGAAATGTGATTGCGGTCTCGGCGGGCGGATTTCAAAGCGTCGCCCTGAAAAGCGATGGCTCCGTGGTGGCTTGGGGCAGCACTTTCAACGGCCAGTTTTGGGAACCGGTGGCCGTGCCTGCCGGATTGACCGATGTCGTGGAGGTTTCTGCAGGACGCTTTCACAGTCTGGCACTAAAGGGAGATGGGAGTGTCGTGGCATGGGGTTACAATGAAAACGGCCAAGTGTCGGTTCCCTCAAATCTCACCGACGTGGTGGCCATCGCCGCTGGTGGATTTCACAATCTGGCTCTGAAAACTGACGGCTCCGTGACGTCATGGGGCCTGGACAACGCCGGGCAGTCCTTGATTCCTCCTTCCGCTGCCGCAAGTGTGAAATTAATTGCTACCGGAGCGCTTCACAGCATCGCCCTCCGCCGTGTCAGTGGATTTCCTGAAATCACCAGCGGCACGCTCGTCACCTCAGCACCAGGAGCCGTCGTCGCCCATGCAGTCGTCGTGGCCAATGCCACGCCGTTGCAATTTTCCGCAAGCGGCTTGCCAACCGGGCTGTCGATCCATCCCACCACCGGCCAGATCGCCGGCGAAGTCGCCACACCGGTCAGGGCATCGGCCAGAGTGACCGTCCGGACGGATCGCGGCACCCTGACGCAAATCCTGGCGATCCGTATTTTCAATGGGGTTGCCCCGACGAATCTGGAGCTGGGTCCCGCGACGGTTTTGGAAAACAGCCCGGACGGTGTAGTGGTCGGAACGTTAACCTCAGAGGACCCGGACCAAGGCGACACCCACACGTATGATCTGGTTTCCGGGATCGGATCCGCGGATAACGGACAGTTTCGTATTTCAGGCAATCAACTGCTGGTTGATCACGGTCTGGGGCGCAATTTCGAGCAAAACGCAGGCCCCTTCTCCATCCGGGTTAGGTCTCGCGATGCCTCGTTTAACCCCTTTGAAAAAACCTTCTCCATCACCTTTCTCGATGACCGCACGGAAGACATTGATCGGGATGGGCTCACCGAAGCGCAGGAGGAAGACATGCATGGATCCAGCGACCTCACCTACGACACGGATGGCGATGGTTTTGGCGACGGCTACGAAGTTTCCAACAACTCGCTACCGTTAGAAGCGAGCAGCATCCCCACCGGAACATTGCTTGTCGCCTGGGGGAAGAACAACCGGGGCCAAACGAGCCGACCGGCGGGCCTTGGCGATGTGATCGATCTTGCGGCCGGGCTGGAACACAATCTTGCGCTGCGAACGGATGGCACGGTGATCGGCTGGGGCCGGAATGACGAAGGCCAGACGGTGGTGCCGCCGGGGCTTTCCTCCGTGGTCGCGGTGGAGGCCGGTGATTACCACAGCATGGCTTTGAAAAGCGACGGCACCGTCGCCGCCTGGGGAGGGAACGCCGATGGCCAATCCGACGTGCCGGAAGGGCTATCCGACGTGATTGCCATCGCAGCTGGGAACTATCACAACCTCGCCCTGAAACGAAACGGCACCGTCACTGCATGGGGATACAACGGTTTCGGACAAACCACCGTGCCACCCGGCCTAACGAATGTGGTCGCGATCTCCGCCGGTGGAGGCCACAGTCTGGCGTTGAAAAGCGATGGCACAGTGGCGGCCTGGGGCTCGACGTGGGGCGGTGCGGCCATGGTCCCTCAGGATCTGGCAGGCATTCTTTCAGTGACCGCCGGGGCCAATCACAATCTTGCCTTGAAAAAGGACAGCACCGTCGCGGCATGGGGTGACAGTACGAGCGGCCAGGGATTCCTGCCACAAAACCTAACGGGCGTGAGGTCGGTCGCTGGCGGTTGGCTTCACAGCTCGGTGATCAAGGGCGACGGCACCGCTCAAGTCTGGGGCTCCAATGCATTCGGTCAGGCCGCGATCCCCGTCGAAGGGGTGAATCTCAAACTGCTCGTGGCGGGTGATTATCACAACCTCGCCCTGCGCCGCTCGTCAGGATTTCCCGAGATCAACAATCCTGCTCCCATCGTCGGCTGGCCGGGTGACGTCATCTCCTCCCAGCTCAACGTGAGCGGTGCAAGTCCGTCCCATTTCGAAGCCATCGGGCTCCCATCCGACCTCACGATCAACCCCCTAACCGGACTGATCACCGGCACCGTCATCACTGGTGCCCGCCGCTCGGTTAGAATCATGGCGGACACCGACAAGGGACGGCTCACCCGGATGCTCTGGATCAATACCGCGGACGGCAGAGCACCTGCTGATATCATTCTAACCGCCGTGCCCCTCTTGGAAAACAGCCCGCCAGGGACAATGGCAGGCACCCTGGCGGCGCTCGATCCCGACGTCGGAGACAGCTTTAGTTTCGCACTCACCTCGGACGGCAGCGCGTTGGACAATCGGTTTTTCGAGATCGTCGGGAATCAACTCATCGTTAAGCCAGGGTTCGACCGTGATTTTGACACCGGTTCCGGAAACCTCATGCTGCAGGTGTTGGCTACCGACTCGGGACAAAACACCTTTGTGAAATCCGTCTTCATTCCGATGCTCGACGACCGGACCGAAGATGGCGATGGCGATGGCCTGAGTGAAGCCTTGGAGGAGGACGTGCTCAATACCAGCGATGCCGCATATGGTGATTATGCGACGGTCGATGGAGATCGCGACGGAGTCCCGGCGCTGTTAGAATACGCATTCAATCTAAGCACCACGATCCCGGACGCGAATTATTACCTCGGCGGAGAAGGTTCCACGGCTGGCCTCCCATCGATCAACCTCGTCCCCGGCGCGCAGGGACAGCAACTCCTCCAGATCGACTATCTCCGCCGGATCGCCAGCGGACTTACCTACATCCCGCAGTTTTCCGGTAGTCTGAATGCGTCCGCATGGCAGGAAGCGACTCAAGCCGTAGAGATTACGCCGGTGACGGCAGGCTGGGAACGTTGCCGTGTCAGGGATACCCAGTTCACTCGAGGCTCAGCGAAACGCTTTGCACGCGTGGCAGTTAGGCCGTGATCGGAGCTCTGTGGCGGGGAATTTTTTTCCCACGAACGACTTTCACGGGTGTTCCCACCTTGGTCTCTTCGTAGAGGATCGGTGCGAAATCACGCGGCAGCCGGATACAACCGTGCGACGCCGCTTCCCCGGGACGCGGAATTTCCCCGGCATGCAGGCCGACTCCATAGGTGGTGATTCTCATCCAGAAGCGCATCGGTGCAGGGTGATAGAACTCACCCGGAGGCACCGGAGTTTTCGGAGTGGCATCGCCGTTAGTAACGTTTCCGGCGGCGTCTGCGAGCCAGCCGTAGCGGTTTGACTCCTTCAACTCCATCTTTTCGGTGATCGAATAATCGCCGGTGGAGGTGGAGTGTCCTTCTTTCCCGGTCGAGACAAAGCACCAGCCCACCGGCCTGCCACCGCGCTGGAAGGTGGCGATTTGATCTGCTAGGTCGATCTTCACGCTAACCTCGCCCGGCCCTCCGTCATCCTGCCATTCGTATAACAGCGGCTTCGCCTTGGCGGGAGGCTTCGGTGCAAAGAGCCCGCAGGAGGATGACATCAGGGTCATCAGGGCAACAGCGGCAAGGGTGAGGGAGGAACGGCAGAGCATGTTAGAAAGGCACGGTCGCGCGGATGAGAGCACGGGTCGGTCCGATTTGCCAAGAGGCATCTTTTTATCACTTGAAAGATCACCATGCGGGGGTTTCCTTGCTGCTGGATGCATGAAGATGGAAAAATCGCACAATCAGAACCCAAAGATTGGGCGGCTGGCATCCCGGCGGTCGTTTCCTCGTTGAGTCACATCCTGCGGGAAGCGGGCCCATTCCGCGGCACACGCGGCCTGCTTGAGATGAATCAAATGGGTGGATTCGATTGTCCGAGCTGCGCCTGGCCCGATCCCGATGACGGTCGGTCGATCGCGGAGTTTTGTGAAAATGGAGCCAAAGCGCTCGCTTCCGAAGCCACCCGCAAGCTGGCGGACGCGGAGTTTTTTGCCAGATACTCCGTCGCCGAACTCTCTGCTCAAAGCGACCTCTGGCACGACCGCCAAGGGCGAATCGCGGAGCCGATGTTGCTGCTAGATGGAGCTACCCACTACACGCCCGTCTCGTGGGAGACCGCGTTCCGGATGATCGCCAAAGAGTTAAAATCCCTCGCCTCCCCGGATGAGGCGGTGTTTTACACGTCCGGCCGCGCCAGCAACGAGGCGGCGTTCCTCTATCAACTTTTCGTCCGCAGCTTCGGCACGAACAACCTGCCGGACTGTTCCAACATGTGCCACGAGTCCAGCGGGCTGGCGATGAGGGCGTCGATCGGAGTGGGGAAGGGGACCGTCACTCTCGAGGATTTCGCGGAGGCGGACACCATCGTTTGCGTCGGCCAGAACCCGGGCACCAACCACCCGCGCATGCTCGGCACGCTGCAAAACGCAGTTCAGAGAGGTGCCAAGCTCGTTTCCATCAATCCGTTGCGCGAGGCCGGGCTCGTCGGGTTCATCCATCCACAGCATGTCGCGGCCACTCTTCTCCACAAGGCGACGCCGCTCGCCTCCCAGTTCCTGCGGGTCCGCGTAAACGGCGACATGGCGTTGTTCCGTGGGGTTTCGAAACTGATGTTGGAAATGGAATCCGCTGCCCCGGGAACCATCATCGATTCCACCTTTGTTAGGAAAAACACGGCCGGTTTCGAAACCTACCGAGCCATCGTTGAAAACACCCCGTGGTCGGAAATCCTCCGCATGAGCGGGGTGACAAGGGAGGAGATTGGCGTTCTCACGGAAACCTTGCTCAGCGGTTCGCGGAAGCTCATCACCTGTTGGGCGATGGGCCTCACCCAGCATCGCAACGCCGTCGCCACCATCCGCGAGGTGGTCAACGTCCATCTCATGTTAGGCGCTATCGGCAAGCCCGGTGCAGGCCTCTGTCCCGTGCGTGGCCACAGCAATGTCCAGGGCGACCGCACGATGGGCATCTTCGAAAAAATGCCTGAATCCTTCCTCGCCGCGCTCGATCGGGAGTGCGGCATTACTTCGCCCCGCGCCCACGGAATGGACACCGTGGATTCCATCCGGGCGATGCACCGCGGCGCGGCGAAGGTGTTTTTCGCGCTCGGGGGAAATTTCCTGCAAGCCTCGCCCGATACGAATTTCACCGCCGAGGCGCTGGGAAACTGCGAACTCACCTGCCACATTTCCACCAAGCTCAATAGGAGCCATTTGGTGACCGGCCGCACCGCGCTCATCTTGCCCTGCCTGGGCCGCAGCGAACGCGATGGAGACAGTCGTTTCGTCACCACGGAAAACTCAATGGGCGTCGTCCAATTGTCACGCGGTGTGCTTGCCCCCGCATCGTCGCAGCTGCTCAGCGAAGTGGAAATCATCGCCCGCCTGGGAGAAGCCGTGCAAGGCGCTAACAGCCCGATCCTTTGGCGCTGGCTGGCGGAAGACTACGACCGCATCCGCAGCCTGATCGAGCGGGTGATTCCTGGATTTGAAAACTTCACCGCCCGGGTGAGCGAGGCTGGAGGATTTTATCTGCCCAATCCGGCAAGGGTTTGCGTTTGGGAGACGACCACCGGTAAGGCGAATTTCAGCGACTGCGCGATGGATGTTTTTGAAGTCTCGCCCGGCAGGCTGGTCCTTCAAACCCTGCGCAGCCACGACCAGTTCAACACCACCATCTACGGCCTCGACGACCGCTATCGGGGGATTTCCAACGCCCGGCGCATCGTTTTTCTCAATCCCGAGGACCTGCGGGAAATGGGAATCGCCCCGTGCTCCACCGTCGATCTCACCAGCATCTGGGGCGAGGAACGCCGCACCGCCCGGGCATTCACCGCAATCCCTTATGAAATGCCAAGAGGCAGCGCCGCGGCGTATTTTCCAGAGGCCAACGTGCTCGTTCCCGCAGGCAGCCAGGCTGAAGGCAGCGGCACTCCAACGAGCAAGGCCATCGAGATCGAGATCACACCGTCTGCCTGCTAGGCACGTAACCGGAGGCGCGTCCACAGCGAGACGGGCGAGAGCGACTTGCAGGCGAGCGCCGGTTTTTCGACCAGATGCCAGCTCAACAGCGCGAGCCCGATCGAAATGGCGAACACCAGCCCCACCGATGCCAGCGACGTGAGGAGACCGAGCTGCACCAGGACGTTGATCACCACCGAGTGATAGATGTAGATGCCGTAGGAAATATCGGTGCCGCCTAGCAGCTGGTTTGACAGGGCACGGAAGCTGAATGCCCCGGCGATGGTGGCAAGGGCGAGGATCGTGCGGGACGGCAGATAGGCGAGGTAGAAAGCCACCGACCGCTCGGGCAGCAGGAAATGCAGGAGGGCCATGATCACGATGTAGCCACTGAGGTAATGGAAAAATTTCCCTTCGATCCACGGTCTGATTTTTTCAAAATTCCGATGGATGAGAATCCCTAGCAGAAACATCCAGAGGTGGGGGATGAGGGTCACGTGCAGCAGTTTGAACGCGATGGGCGCTCCGGAAAACCCGCCGGGGCCGTTCACTTTGTCGTCCATGATGCAGTAGAGCAAGAATGAGGTGAAAAACAGGACGGGCGTGATGATCCTATCAAGTTTTGTGCGGTCTGTCAGATAACAGAACAGCGGGATGAACAGATAGAACTGCAGCTCCACCGTGATCGTCCACAAGGCACCGTTCGCCACGCCGATGCCGAAGCCACGGAATTGTTCCGGATTGAAAAACTGGAAAAAGCTCACCTGTCCCGCCAGCCATCCGGCGAAAACCGGCGAGAGTATGAAACTGCGTTCGAGAAATCCGAAGATCCCCAGCGCCACCAGCGTGACTGCGAGGCAGACCCATAGCGCGGGGAAAATCCGCAGTCCACGCCGCCAGAAGTAGCCTTTGAGGTCGTTGGGATCTTTTTCGTAAGACTTCGTGATGAGAAAACCGCTGATCACGAAAAAGATCGGCACGCCCGGCAACATCATCAGCGCGTCGAACAGCGATTTCCCCCAGGCCGGCAGCGTTTTCACCAACGACGTGTGGCCGATCGCATGCGCCACCACGACCTGTGCCGCGGCGAGCAGACGGATGAGATCGAAGTTGTTTTGTCGATGGGGGGAAATCATGGAAGGCCGCCCTGCACTTACCCCGCGGAGCATGTCAGAGCGAGTCAAAACCCGCCGGGTACACGATCACGTTATCAATCAAGCGCACTTCGCCGTAGAACACCGCCGTCGCGAGTAAAGCGGGGCGCGTGATTTCCGTCACCGGCTGCAGGGTTTCCGTATCCACCAGCGAAAGGTAATCGATGCGGGCGAGTGGTGATGCGTTGATCCCGGTCCGCGCGGTTTCGAGGATTTCGGAAACCGAGTCGAATTTTGCCCCGGACAGCAGCGCCCACCGGATGCGTGGTGCGTCGGCGCGTTGTTCCTGAGTGAGGCGGACGTTGCGCGAGGACATCGCGAGGCCGTCCTTTTCACGGATCGTCGGGCTGCCCACGATTTTCACCGGCACGTCCAGGTCCCGCACCATACGCCGGATGATCGCGAGCTGTTGGTAATCCTTTTCACCGAACACCGCCATGTCGCAGCCGGTGAGCAGGAAAAGTTTCAGTACCACCGTGCAGACTCCGTCGAAATGCCCCGGTCTCGCCGCCCCGCAAAGCCCGGAGGAAAGCAGCGATTCGGTGACCGTCACCGACCGATCCGGGAAATACATCGAACCCGTCTCCGGCGCGAAGACGACATCCACCCCCTCCGCCTCGCAGGCTGCCAGATCTGCTTCCAGTGGCCGGGGATACGCCGCCAGATCACTGGCGCGGTCGAACTGGATGGGATTTACAAAAATTGAAACGATGACTGTTCCCGCCGGTCCTGCGAGCGTTCGCGCCTTGCGGATGAGCTCCAGATGGCCGTGATGCAGGGCTCCCATCGTCGGCACCAGCACTCTGGATCCCTTGTGGTTTTTCAAAACCTCCCTGAGCATCCCGCCGCTGTCCGCCACCGTCATGCACGAAGTTACGCCGCCCTCTGCGCGGCCTGCAAGCTTGTGACTGATTGAGTTGTAACCCGAAACGCCGATGGAGTCTGGGGGGTGTTTCGGCACCGGCCATTCACCAGCGAAAAAAACGATAGGGCTCGTCGCCATCTTTGAAATCCGCGCGGTAATCCGGGTGATAGAGTGGCAGAGCCGGATCGGAGGCAGATAAACCGATAGAAATCCGGGTAGAGGCCGGGTTGACGAAACCTCCCGGACCTTGGCTGTTCCAAAGGCGGACGGCAATTTCAGCCCGTGGGCCATCCACCCATTCCGGAGGGACCTCGCCTCGGATGGTTTCACCCACGATGAAGGGTTTTCCTCCGTTGATCGGGCGACCATTGAAAAACACCACAGCCTCTGACTGCATCACTCCCAGTTCGAGGTTCAACCGTTGGCCTTGCCACTGCGCTGGAAGGTCGATTCGACGCCGGAGGATGGCATCGCCGTCCGTGTCGTCGAGCAATGCTTCGGGCTGCCAGACCTCGATGAAGAGCCGTTTGTCGAATTCCGGTTGGCACAAGCTTCGATGGTAGTCGTTCATCCCGGGATCGGGCAGGGGTTTGCCGGCGACTGCGTTGACGCGCGAAATCGGGCGGAACATCCAGAGCCCGGAAAGATCGAGGCGGTCGCACTGCGGGTTTAGAATCCGAGCATCGGCGGGGAACTCTTCTCCAAGGTTGGCCCGCAGCTGGTGCTCCACCCGCGTCAGTCGCCAGCGCGGGAAACGCAGCCATGGTTTCTGCTCCGCTTCCACATGGATCGATTTCAATGGCTCGATGAGTTTTTCCAGCGGAGTTGCATTTTCCGCAGATTGTGGAGAGTGAATGGCGGTGATGGCTGCTGCCAACGCGGGTTCGGCGGCGATTCGGGGCGGCAGGTCGTTAGGAGCGATCCCGAAGAGGTTCGAGCGGGGAGCCATGGGGTCTGCGGCATATTGGATCAGGCGGTCCAGCAGTGCCCGAGCCGCCGGATCTTTGGGGGCCTGATCCTCAAGATCCAACAGGCAAAGAATGATGCGGCCTTTGCCACGGCGCAGTTCCATCAAAGGCGAGTATTGAAGGTCGAACTCACATTGCAGCAGTGGCGTCCAACCGCTGAGGTGGGGTTTCTCGACGGCGGCACTGCTGATACTGCCCTGATTTCCCCAGCGGAACATGAACAGGGCAGGGAGCGAGGGATTATGTTCGGGGCGGCCGTCAACCAAGGTTCCCGCATTGTTCCAGTCGCGGAGGTCTTCGGCGTCGATTCCCTGCCAGAGCGGGAGGGATGGATTCACCGGCCATGCCCGCCGGACGACCTGGCGGCAAACACGGAAACCCCACCAGCGACGCATCCACTCGGGATCCTGGGCCATGATGACGACGGTGTTCCCCGCTTCCACATGCGGTTGCAACGCGGCAAGCTGATCCGAAGTCATCATTCCGCTAGATAGTGCCTGGCGACCAATGATGGTGATTTTCTTCGGCTTGGCGGTTAATTCGTCCGCAGTCCGATCCAATAGCCTGCTGGTCATGCCGACGGGATCAAACAGCGTGACATCGACCGCAGCCGGCTTTCTAGCAGGCCAGACCCGCAGGGGAAATGAATCGGTGTGCTCGTCTTTGCCGATGGTAGCCCGGAGTTCCAAAGTCAGGTCCGTCTTCGCCGAAACCACCGGCATCGTGACGGAGACGGGCACCCACTTGATTTGTCCGATGCCGAGTCTCCCTTCGATCTCTTGTGCGGCGACGATGTCATCGCCCCGCTTCAACTCCCATCGCCCGTGATAGAGTTGTTCGCGGCGACTGTCATTGATCAGGGCAATCGATTTTTCCAGATTGCCGCCCGAGGGGAAGTGGTGGCCTCTTTCCGACCATTGGGCCGCTTTGCCAGCGATCCATGCGAGGGTGGCTTTTTGGTTCTCATCCTGGATCTTAGCAGCAGGCAGGCTCTCGAAGACGGGATCGTGAAAACTTGCCGCCATATTCGTTTTGCGAATCCGTTGATAATAGCTTCCCCGGTCACCGGGAGTCTGTATGCCAGCGGTCTCTTCGTAGCTCTTCGGACGATGGGAGAATCCCTCGTTCCATGGCACGGTCCCACCACTCAGGCCCCACGTCCGCCACGTCCGCAGGGTGTTGCGCTGGAACAAGCGCTGGATTTCCTGAAAAGCGGGAGCGGTGACCATGGCGGGAGGATTTTGCCTGAGCGGCCAGCGGGCAGCACCGGAAACCGGGTCCTTGCCCTGATAGTTTTTAACCAACAGTTCCTGCCGGTAGGTATCACTCTCCATCTCATAGGCATCGGGACCCAGATAGATCGCCGCAAATTCCGTCATCAACGCTTCACTCGAGTAGGCATTTCCAAAGCCATTTCGATTCCTGAAAAAGGAACAATCGAGCGGAGTGCCGAATTCGATCGCACTGAATGGCATCACGCTTGTCTGTGATCGATCCGCCCACGCGCTTGGCCATTCCTCCCGCTCCTGCAAGGGTGCCCATAACAGATAGGTGTTGCTGGCGGAGATGTCGCCGCGCGGACCGCCCTGGTGGTGCATGATGAGACGGGTCGGATCGATCGTTTTTAATGCGGCGTTTGCCTCGTCCATTTTTTTCCAGTCACGCTCCTGGTATTCATGGATCGGTGGCGTGTCGGCGCGACCTAACCAGCGTGGATTCAGATCTGCTGCGAGCCATTGGCTGTTTCCTGATGGGACCATCACCACGACCGACGGTTCATTGATGTAGTCACGCCAATCGCGCCGGGCGAGATCGATCCATTCCCTGAATTTCTCATCTCCCCGGTTGAAAAACTCGTTCAACTTTACCGTCGGCATCATCAACAGCATGCCCGCTTTGCTGGCTTCTGCGGCGTAGATTTGCCTGAAATGGGTATATCCCCGTTCCCTTGAATCCTGCGGCCAGATTTCGAGAATGTTGTTGCCCTGCTGCATCCGGCGGGCGAGGTCCGCCCGGATTGCGGCGAGATTTGAGGCGGAGGATGCTTCTGTCGGGCGCAGGCGGATCAACGAGCCATTGAGGAACAAATCACGTCCTTCCACCCAGAACTCGCGAAACCCGAATCGCGGCACCATGAGCTGGTCATCGATTCCGACGCCAGTTACCGTGACTTCCAGTCGATGCAGATAGGGATCATCGGTGTCCCACAAATGCGCGTCTTTCCATGAAAAGGTCGTCCGGATTGAGCCTTCGGCATCCACGGTGGCCGTTGCCGAAAATGATTTGACCGGTGTGGGTGATTTCATGTCGAACGCCCTGACTCCGATCGCCACTTCCTTGCCTGTTAGGGTGGCGAAATCCGCGAGGCCGACGATGAGGGAAAGTTCGCTCCGGCGCACGCTGGGCAGTGCAGCCACGTGGTCGATTCGGACGCCGGACGGGCGGTTGATCAAAAGGATATCTCCTGTTAGTCCTTTGGAGGCACATCCTCCGTCGCTTGCGGGTTGCACGGGATTTTCAAACGAAAATCCCTGGATGGGGGATTTTGAAGCGACGACGAGAATTCGCAGCACGGATGCTTTTCCGGGAACCAAGACGCCAGTTAGATCGAACTCGCCGCCGAGATATCCGAGAACACCGATCGGTTGATTGTCGAGCCAAACGAGCGCATCCGTGCTGACTCGTCCGACTTGGAGCAGAGTCCTATGCCGCGACCACTCCTGCGGCACTTGAAGGGTCCGTTCATACCAGCCCGCGACCGTCGGTTTGCCGAAATTTTTCCAATCATCGCCACTGCCGCGCACCACGGGCTCCCGCGGCAGGCTGATTCTCCAGTCGCCCACCCAGTTTCCCGGCGCGGGCATCTCCCCCCATGCAGCGGGATCTGGCTCCTTTTGATTGGCAGATCCGACTGGCTGGAATCGCCAGACGCCATTGAGAACGATCTCCGCGCGATCACGGGATACATTGACTACCGGGCCTTGTGGCGTGGTTGCAGCCGTTAGAGCAGCAGCCGTGATGAGATAGGCTAACAGGGTTTTCATATGATGGCGGAAAAGGGTCATTCACCGAGGCGAATCAAACCGCGTTCGATGGCAAGGATGGCGGCGCGGGTGCGGTCAGGGGCACCGAGTTTCTCTAGGATCAGGCTGACATGCCGTTTCACCGTGCCACCGCTGAGGTGCAGGCTGTCCGCGATCTCCTTGTTGGCCGAGCCTTTGACAATGTGCCGGAGGATGTCGATCTCGCGATCTGACAGGTGGTCGCGAGAGGCCCGGGACTCCAGTTTTGCGGAGATGGATCTGGGGAACCATCTGCCGCCGGCACCGACCGTGCGGATCGCGGACAAGACTTCCTCGAGTTCCGCACTTTTGGTGATGTAACCGAAGACTTCGGCGCAGGTCGCCCGGTGGATATCCTCTTCACCTTCGTGAATGGTGAACATCAGGATTCTGGCATCAGGATGAGTGACGTGGATCTTTTTCGCTGCTTCCACGCCGTTGAAGTCGGGCAGGTTATAGTCCATGATGACGACGTCGGGCAGATGCTTGTCATACTGACTGACCGCCTGTGTGCCGTTGGTCGCTTCGGCAATCACGGTCATGTCGGGTTCTTCACGGATTGCCAGGCCGATGCCGAGACGCGCGCTGAAGTGATCGTCAACGATCAGGACTCGAATCTTCTTTTTCATGATGTTTTAGGGGTCCGCCTCAAGGTCACGGTGATGCGGGTGCCGGTGTTGGTGTTAGAATCAATTTCGAGATGTCCTTGAATGGCGTTGACCCGCTCTTCCATGCCTTGCAGGCCGAAGCTCGCCTCGGACAGGTGAGCCACACCGCGCTCGAAGCCGGCACCATCGTCTTCGATGGTCAGGCGCACTCGATCCGCCTCGGTTGACAAGGTGACGGTGATGGTTTTGCCGCCGGAATGGTGCGCGGCATTCGAAGCGGCTTCGCGGGCCACGCGAAACAACGCGTTTTCAAACTGGCGTGGCATTTGCAGCCAAGGTTCCTGAAAATTGCAGACCAGTTTCATCCCTGCGGCATCAGCCAGTGGCTGTAGGACTTCCCGAATCGCTTCGGGCAGGCCAAGTTGATCGAGAGTAACGGAGCGCAGGTCGCAGATCGTGCTGCGTGATTCCTCACGGCTGCGTTTCAGAAGTCGGCGGGCGATTTCCAGCAGTCCATTCGCAGAAACGGGTGCGGAAACCAGTTTGGCCGCCGCATTGTCAAGCAACAGGCTCACTCCCATGAGATCCTGTTCGAGCGTGTCATGCAGGTCGCGGGCAATGCGGTGGCGCTCCTCAAGCGTCGCCTGTTGAACCGTCTGCTGGGCGATGATGGACGATTGTTTGCGAACTTGAGCTCTCATCATGACTGCCCAGATGGCGGTGAGGGCAGCGAGGCCCAGCACTGCGCCGATGACCCAAATTGCACGCCGGGTGGACCACCACGGCGGGCGGCTGAGGATGGTGAGATCGGCGGGCCCGCGAAGTTGAATCTGAAATGCTTCCGCCTGTTTCGACAGACCCAATGGATGGGTGCTTTTCAGGCCGTAGATCCCGGTGAGTTTGAGCCGGGTTCCTTTTTCAAGAGGTTCCGTGTTGAGGTTCTGCGCAGGCGTGATGACTTCAAACGTCCGGTCGGCCGCACTGCAGAGCAGCGACCCTACTTCCGACCTCGAACTTTTTCCGAGATACTCCGCTTCGAGAGTCACCACACTGCCATGTAGCGGCCCCGAGGGATTGAATGGCGCATCGAGAGGAATGGCGGACACCGGCAGGGTTCTGCCCGTGCGGGTAACGAGCGTGCCGTTGAGCTTCGGTCTGAATGGAGCGAATGCCGCGTATCCCACGGCTTCAATTTCATCCCCCGTTGCCAGACCTTCAGGGGCCGCAGCTTGCACAAAGAGCCCGGTGGAATCGCCGTAAATCCAGAATCCCGCACCCGGTTGAATATAGGTGACGGCACCTTTCACTCGGATGAGCTCACCCAGCGCCGAATGGGCGTTGAGCAGCGAATCGCACTTTACCAGCGGGGCGTCGGTCATTTCGATCGCCGGGAATTTCGGAATGATACAATCGAGACTCGGAATGTAGAGTGTGCGCCCGCACATCTGCCGTTGATCGTTGAACTGGCAGACCGCGACACAGCGTACGCGCAGCGGCCGTTCCAGCAGCCCGGGAGGTGGTTTACTTAGCCCGACTTGCGCAGCAAGCATGCCGGTGACCGTCCTGCCTGCCACTTCGAGATCCACCACACCGTGATCATTGAAAAGATAAAAGCTTTTCATGACTGCATCGAACTCCACCCACTTGCAGTCCGCTGCCGGTTCCATCAGTTCCTTTTCATTCACGGCGAGTGCCGGGGGAGGGCCAGGCGAGTCCAATTTCTGCAGATCGCGGTAGTAGATGGATGGCAGGAAATCCCCTCGGTTGGTCACTCCCTTGAGATGAATCCGGTCCCCAACGTCCAAGCCGGCAATGGCGTGAGCGCGGTCCACATTCGAGAGGAAAATGCTGTTGACGCCATCGTGGACGAAACAGACCAAGGTTCCGTGATCGAAATAAATGATCGTGGCATCCAGCTCGACGGGGTGTTCTTGGGCCGCTTCTTCGGGAGATAGCGTGAGGATTTCCCCTACCTCCGTGTACAATTTTGCATCCGCCTGCAGGACAGCAGGTATGGCCAGCACGCATTGCAAAAAAAACCGGAGGATGACCCATCTCATCAGCACACGTCAGTTCTCCGCACGGCCCCCTAGATGTCACGCGTGAAAAGTGGGACAATCGTCCCACAGGGGGAGGGCTCAGAATGGGACATTCTTCCCATGGACAATGTTTGCGCCGCGACCTTAGTTTTTTATCGATCGTGGTGCTCAACAGCTCATCCCAACCACTCCATCCAATCCTTCAAACCCATGAATATCAAAACCGTGAATCGCACCGGCGCAAAACGCCGCCACTCCAGCAGTGGTTTTACTTTGTTCGAGCTGCTGATCGTTGTCACGATCGTCATCGTCCTTGCCGCATTGACCATGGTGGGCATCGGGAAAATGCGGGATTCCGCTGTGATGGCTAAGTCCACTGCCAATCTCCGACAGTTGCACTCGTTGTCGGCGATGTATTCCTCCGACAACAACCAGAAACTCCTGCCTGCCAAGACCACCGCCAAGCAGCAGTGGCAATGGGTGATCGCCACCTACATGGGTCGGGAATACAATGGCATTTGGGATTTCGTGGACAAATTCGGCTACAAGCCGGAAGTGGATTTACTGGTGGCACCCGGTTGGTCCAAAGCCAAGGCCTATGACAGGAACCGATTCTGGCAGACCGGATTTGGCATGAACATGCAGCCCGGCCTCCCCTCCGACCCCTCGCCTAACACCGAAGAAAGCCCCGATTGGGGCCGAGCGTTCCGGTTGGACCGAATCACCGCCCAGAGCACCCGTGCGTTCATTTTCACCTGGCCGGAATGGAATGCCTACTACTCCGCGGCATCCGCCAAAGATGGCGCGTTTCTAGGCGGAAAGCTCAACGTCCTGTTCTTCGACGGCCATGTTGAAGCCAAGCGCCCCCACGAAATGAACCTGGTCATCAACATACCGGCCGACCGCGCCAAGTGAGCCATTATCCTCGTCTTTACTGACAGGGATTTCCGTCAGTCTGACACTTTTCCTGATTTCCAAAACCCACCTAAAGCAACTCCATGAAAAACCCAAAATTAGCATCCCTTGCCTACCTCACCTTCACTCTCGCCGGTACCTCAGGGCTCCAAGCCCAGATCAACCGATGGACTGGAGCCACGAGCGGCAACTGGAATACCGGCAGCAACTGGTCGAACGGCGGCTTCCCCAATGCGGCCGGAACCGATGTGATCTTTAATAGCAGCGGACTCAACCAAGCGACCCTCAATCTTTCGGCCAATACGACAATCCGCTCAATCTATTTCTATGGCGGCAACTACACCCTCAGTCCGACGGTCGCAGAAACGTTCACGATTCAAGGTGGCGGCATTTCCCATCTCGGGAGCGGCAATTTTACGGTAAATAACAACATCCTCGGTGTAGCAGGTAACGACCTCATTTTCAACGGCACCGGTTCTGGTGCCATCACCCTGAATGGTAGCATTAACAACGTGGCACAGCGTTTGGATAAATACAACGAGTCCGATGTAACTCTGGCCAACGTCTACACGACCACGAGCACCTCCACCACTGCGCTCCGCGTTCGTGCGGGCTCCCTGAACCTGACAGGGGCCGGCGGCATCAATCTCGGTGTTGGAGCTCAAATCACTGTTGGCGCCGGAAGCACCTTCAACGTGGGCGTCTGGCACAATAATGCCAGTGCCGCACTGGTTCTGGACAATTCCGTAACCAACAACCTCGATCGCATCACGGACGGCAACCAAATCAACCTGAGCACCAGAAGTTTGATCGAATTTCGTGGAAACGCATCCGCCACCTCTTCCGAAACTCTTGGTATTCTCAACGCCGGGGGGGCGGGCTCCCGCATACGTATCGATAACGGGTCCGGCCAGTTAGCCAATGTCACCTTTACCTCTCTTCTAGTAAACGGTGGCTTAAACGACAGCAATCCCAACACCAACCCCACGTTGATGACTTTTCTCGTGAATAGCAGCGACACCTTGGGCGTGCCCGGTCCCACTGGTGGTCGCGTGATCTTCAACACGCCACCGACTCTGACCAATGGAGTTTTGAAATTCGGCGTCATCAAAACCGCCACGGACGTGAACTTCGCCACCTATAACGAGACGGTGGACGAGGGCGTGCTGTTGGGTGTCACGGAGTATCAGGATTCATTCGAGACGGACATCAATTTAATGGGTTCAACCATAAACGGGGATGTGGCCGGCAGTGCCACCCTTTCAAGCAACCGCACCGCCAATGCACTCCGCATCACCTCTACCGCGAGCGGTCAGACCCTGGACGGCAACTTTAATCTAACTCTGCAAAATGCGGGAGGTTTCATTTTCAAGGGGACAAACGATTACAGCATCAGTGGTTCTGGAACACTTAATTTCGGAAACTTCTCGGCCGCGAATGCTTATATCGATTCAAACACCCTGACTGTATCCAAAACATCAATCAACTTTGGCGGTGACTTTGCCAAAGCGGGTGACGGAATGTTGGTCATCGATGGCAACACGCAATTCAGCAACCGGAATATAGGAGTTGATGATGGGGCGAGCGTTGACGACATGCAGATTTCGGGTGTCCTGCAAAACGCGGGCAGTGCCATACAGAAAGCCGGGTTGGGTACTCTAGCGCTTACCGGGTCTGGGGATAACAGCACATTTACCAAGGGAGCGTCGCTCAACGCTGGCACCCTCGTGCTCGCCAAATCCAGCACCACTCTGCAAAACAATGCCCTCGGCAGCGGTTTGATCAGTATGAACGGCGGCACGCTCGCCGCTCGCACCAACCCCGCTATCCTCGCCAACCCGGTGAACCTTACTCAGCAGGGAAGCAGCCAGAATGCAACTCACCTTGCTGGCGATCAGGCGATTACTTTTACCGGTTTAATACAGGGAGCACTCACCGACAACCAGTCTTATACGGTATCGAATGATGCATCGGCGATCATCACCTTTGGTAGTACCAGCAACCTGCAGGGATTCAGCGCTAACAACGCCACACCGAGGAATTCCAACTTTGAATTCTCCGGCTCCGGCACCACTGTCATTGCAGGTGTCATCCGCAACACGGATCCTGCCTTTGCGAATGCGGCTACCATGACAACGGGTCTCAGTAAGACAGGGTCGGGTCTATTGATTCTTCAAGGAGCGAACACCTACACCGGCTTCCTCCCAAGTGGCTCGCTGGCTTCCACCGGAATCCTCGGCGGATACCTGCGGGCGGATGCGGTGGGTGCCCTGGGCGTAAACAACCTGCTGATCTCAGAGGCAAACTTCTCGTCCGGAATGAATGCTGTGTTGGAGCTCGGCACCGGCAACACGACATTCAGCCGCAACCTCAATACGACTGGTGTCAACACGGTCGCTCTCGGCAGCACTTCTGGAAATGCCCTCAACAGCGGCGGTTTCGCCTCAGTGACCGGCACGTCTATCATCAATCTCAATGGGGGAACCGCAGCTGTCACCTATGGTTCCACAGGTTTCTTCTCTGCTGGGGGTAACCTCACTCTCGGTTCACCCAATGTAGCGGGCACGGTGGATTTTCAGAATGCGGTCAATCTCGCCGGTGGCACTTCCTCCAACCAAACCCGCACGTTGAATATTCTCAACGGATCGGCTGCAATCGATGGCATCATTTCCGGAGTTATCGCCAACGCCAGTGGGGCGGGGTCGAATAACGGCATCCGGAAAGTCGGCACCGGAACATTGGCGCTCTCAAACGCAAATACCTACACCGGTCTCACCACCGTTGCGGAGGGTACCTTGCTGGCCAACAACGTCAGCGGCTCGGCGACTGGTAGCGGGGCAATTGCAGTGAACACCACCGGAACCTTAGGTGGTACGGGAACAGTGAGTGGTACGGTGACTTCTACTGGAACGGTCGCCCCCGGCTCCAACGGCATCGGTACACTGACCGCGGGATCTGGCGTGCTCATTGGCACGGTCGCGATTGAACTGAACGGCGGAACTTCCGATCGTCTCAATCTCACCACCGACCTCAATCTAACCGGAGGGACTCTCGCCATCACCTCCCTCGCCCCAGCCGCCGCCAGCAGCTATATCATCGCCACTTACACCGGCACCTTCACCGGCAACGCTAATCCCGGAAGTGCCAACACCTTCGCGAGCGTGACCGGTCTGCCCTCCGGTTACACCATCGTCCACGACACGGGACTTAAGCAGATCCGGCTGGAAGGCGGCGGCGGTGGTAATGCCTATGACACCTGGGCCGGCACCTTCCCCGGTTTTACCCCGACCACAGGGGATCTCGATTTCGATAACGACGGAGTTAAAAACCTGTTGGAATTCGTCCTCGGTGGAAATCCCACCACCAACGACAGCCCATCCATCCGCCCGGTCGTCACCGACTCCAGCACCAACCTTGTCGTCAGCTTCGGTCGCTCCGACATCTCAGAGACCTCACCCTTGCCCACTACGGTCAAGGTCCAGGTCAGCGATGATCTCGTCACCTGGAATCCTGCCAATGACATCACCATCGTCGGTGACGTCAACGGCACCGGGCCGAATGGTGCGACCTATACTGTCAATGATAGTGGTTCCATCGATGCCATCGTCGTGACGATTCCCAAGCTCGGTGCCCCGAAGAAATTCGCCCGTGTCGAGGCGATTCGATGATCAACAGAGGTCCACATACCGATTCTAGCAGGTGATTATCCCCAATAATCTCAAATTAGTAATATATCCATGAAACCCAAATGCATTTTCCCATCCGTCGTCGTTTTCATCCTTTCTGGTCATTGGGCGTTTGCCCAATCCATATGGTCGGGCGGCGGGGGTAATTGGACATCGACCGTTAGCCCGGGATGGACTTCCGGAGGTGTCCCGAATGCCATCGACGCAATAGCAGATGCTCAGGCACTTGGCGGCACACTTACGGTAAACGGCAACTTCATTGTTGGCACTCTCATTCAAGCGGGATCGGTTGCCCGCTCTGTCAATGCGACTGGCACCAATGGGCTGACTTTTGACGTCACTGCCGTGGGTGGCACCGCTCTATGGGACATGCGCGGTGGCCTGACTGGCACCGGCACCAGCGGAGGCACAAGTCACAGCACCAACATTGTCTTAAATGACAACACCGAGATCCGCGGACTCGTTTCGACAGGCTCCTCTGGGCCTTCATTCTCAGGAGTCATTAGTGGTGCGGGCCAGCTACAACTGACCAACGTGGCTACCACTCCCAGCGGCGGCGGTATCCGTTACGACCTGCGCAACGGCTCCAACTCCTACGGCGGCGGAACCCTTATTGGTCAAGGCACCGCCCTTCGCCTCAACGCCTCCGGCGCGGCTGGCACAGGTACAATTACCCTCGCGGATTCCGCCGCCGCCGGCACCAATAACCTCGATTTCCGTGTCGATTCGTCAAACGCCACACAGGTTCACGCCAACAACATCAACTTTGGCACCCGCGGCAGCGGTGGTAACACGATTCTGAGCCTGCAAAATAATACGATGACCGTGACGCTCAACGGTGCCCTTTCGGGTACGATGGGCAGCAGCGGTCGAGCGAGTCTAAACGGAGGCGCCCTCGTTCTTGGTGGTAGCAGCGCCAATACCTGGACAGGCCAGTTCCGATCGGACACCCACGGCACCATCATCGCTGATAAAGTGGGCGCCATCAACAACGGCTTCGACATGCGTTCTCAAGTGGCTGGTTCAACCACTGCTTTGCTGCTTGGTGTTGCAGATACGATCACAGGTCAAATCTCTTTGAACGGAAACAACTCCGGAAGTGGTTTTACCTATATGGGCCAAATTGGTCTAAAAGATGGCAATACTGGCATCGTTACCTTGAATAACGCCAATAAGATCAATTTGGCTAACGTGTTTGGTGGTGTTGGGGGAACTGATCTGGCCCCGAACGGAGCAAGCCTTAATCTCCACAGTGGTAACACTACCGGTACCTTGATAGTGACCACGGAAATTGGTCAGAACACCAATGCCCGCAGCATATCGATTACCGGCACTGGCACTGTCAATCTAAACCGCGGTGGCGGTAATACCTACACCGGTAGCACTACAGTTTCAGGGGGGACACTTCTTGCTAGCAACACCACAGGGTCCGCCACCGGCGGGGGCGCTTTGAATGTGAATAGTTCAACTAGGTTGGGGGGCACCGGCACGATTGCTCCAAGCGGAGCAAACGGGATTACCATCAGTGGAGTCCTCGCTCCAGGTGCCAGCATCGGAAATCTTACCCTTAACCTCGGCGGAACGACCGGCACGGTCGCCATGGCGTCAGGGTCTTCGTTTGAGTACGAACTTGGTATTGCGAACCCAACCATCGACGCAATCGTAGCAAACTCCAGCGACCTCCTAACATTGGCCGGAGCTGCAGCTGCAGACTTTGCATTCAGCTCAAACAATGTCGACTTCGTGAACACGGGAGCGGTTGGCTATTACAAGCTTTTCGACACCCTCAGCAACAATGCGAACACCTACACCGGCTTGACCTTCGACGGGACCACGGGGTTGGTCACGAATGGTCTGAGTTACAGCAATCTAGCAGGGGGACAAACAGGGAACTTCATCGTTGGCACCGCTTCGAATGGTGGGGTTACGGGAGATATCTATTTCCAAGTCATCCCGGAGCCTTCAGCTGCGCTGTTGGGCGGTTTGGGTCTGTTGGCTCTCCTTCGTCGGCGCGACAGAAACCTTTTTCAGAGGGAAGGGCTCCGCTAGAATAGGGGGCTGCTAGCGGAATGGCAACAGATACCGCTTGTCGGACTACTAGCAGATGCATTCAGTTAGCCCTTTCGCTTTCCCCTAATCCGCCCTTTCTGAAGATCCAGATGTTTTGCTGGCGAAGCCGACTCCCGACGCTGTCCCGGCCCTCGTTGTAGTAGGGGCACCACCCCGGATCAACCTTCCATTTATCTGCGACCATGAAACCCAAATACTTACTTCCCTCCCTCACGCTCTTCATCCTGTCTGTCACTCCTCGTGTCAGTGGTCAGATTAACCGCTGGACTGGAACCACCAGCGGCAATTGGAACACCGGTAGCAATTGGTCCGGCGGAGTACCAAACGGCGTTTCCACGGACGTGCTCTTTAACAGCAGTGGTCTCAATCAGACCCTTAATCTTTCCGCCAATACAACAATTCGCTCCCTCTATCTTTATGGTGGGAACTACACCCTCAGCCCCACGGTTGCTGAGGTGCTCACGTTGGGTGGATTCGGTGGAATCAGTCAGCTTGGCTCGGGCACGTGGATTATAAACAATAACATCACGACCACGGGCGACATCCTCTTCAACGGCACGGGCACGGGTTCTATCAGCTTAAACGGCTCGTTCAATAACGGGGCCAGCCGACTCGATAAATTCAACGAGTCCGATGTGACTCTGACCAACGCCTACACTTCGACGAATTCGACCTCAACAGCGCTGCGCATTCGGGCAGGAGCGCTCAACCTCTCAGGTGCTGGCAGCTTCATTCTGAGCACGGGCGCCCAGGTAACCGTTGGTGCCGGCACCACATACAATGTCGGCGTCTGGCACAGTAATGCCAATGCGGCCCTGATTCTCGATAACACGGGAACCAACAACGCGGACCGCATCACAAACGGCAACCAAGTCAACACCAGCGTCCGTGGCTTGATTGATTTCAAGGGTAACGCCACCGCAGCCTCTTCGGAGACTCTCGGCATCCTCAACGCCAGCGGTCCAGGCAGCCGAATCCGTGTCAGCAACGGCAGCGGCCAGTCATCCCAACTGACCTTCGCCTCCTTGCAGGTTCAAAACGCAGTTGGAAATACAGCGGACACCAACGGCAATCCGACGATCCTCCAATTTCTCGTCCCGACCGGCAACACCCTCGGGGCTACGGGAGCCTCTGGTGGCCGCGTGATCTTCGGCACCGCCCAACCTAATCTCACCAACGGCGTGCTTCGTTATGGAGTCATCAAGGACGAGTCCGTCGGTGGTGGAGCCAATTTCGCCACTTATGACATCACGGAGGACAACGGCGTCGCTCTCGGCGTTAGCGCCTTTACGGACTATACCACCGACATCAATGCGGCGACTTCCGCCTCAAACGTAGATATTTCAGGCAGCGCTTCAATTACCGCATCGCGGACTGCGAATGCGATTCGCATCACGCCGACTGCCTCCGGTGAGACGCTGGCTCTCGGAACCAGTGAGCTGAGACTTTCCGCCCCAGGTGGTGCGGGTGGCTTCATCTTCAATGGCGGATTTGATTACTCAATCAACAACACCAGTGGCAACGGGGTCACTCAGAACGGTGTTGCTTCCTATCTCTACATCAATTCCAACACCCTCACCATCAACGCTCCGTATGTGAAGAATAGTGAAATGACCAAGGCGGGCAATGGTTCGTTGGTCATCAATGGTGCGTTCAATGTCGGCAGCTCTCGTCATTTAGGTGTCGACGACGGTGCCGCGGCGGATGACATGACCATCAATGG
>JANODE010000067.1:0-24271 GCA_031412525.1 Akkermansiaceae bacterium
CGGAATCGGGACCATCAATTGCTTTCGCTCTCCTGATTTTCAGGTAATTTGATTTTGTTCGCAGGCGCTACGGCCTCTGGGAATTCAGCCTTCAAAAGCTCAGCCAAATTTGAGTCGAATTGAGATCCGGGGGGAAATCAAACCGACCAAGGCGAAAGCGGAAGGCGCTGAAAAAAGCGCGCGTTGCGAGATCCGGGGGGATATCCAACGCGCGCTTTTCTTTTGTCCCCTGCCGGGGCTTGAAAAATTGAGGCGATGGAGGCGTATTAGGCGGCGTGAAGATCCTCTCCGCGTTCGTTTTCGGCTTATGGTCATGGAGTTCCGCACTTTTTGCAGCGGATGAAATCACGGCCGTCCGCGAGGGTCGGCAGCTTGTCATCCGGGCTGGAGAAAAGGAAATCCTCCGATATCAGGCTGAAGCTGGTGAACTGCCACGACCGGACATCAAACCCGCTTTCATTCGCGGAGGTTACATCCAGTCGATCAAAACTCCATCCGGCAAGGTGATCACCGATGATTTTGCGGTCGGCCACGTGCACCATCATGGCGTCTGGAGTGCATGGACGAAAACGGAGTTCGAAGGTCGGCAGCCGGATTTCTGGAACATGGGGGCCGAAACAGGTAAAGTGGAATTTGTCGCGCTGGACAAGGTCTGGCAGAAGGATGGCAAGGCGGGCTTTCAATCGCGCCATCAGTTTGTGGATCTCACGGTGAGGCCGGCCAAGGTCGTGCTGATGGAAACGTGGGACATCACGGTCTCCTCTAACGAAGGAAATTTCCTCATCGACTACACCTCTACCCAGACCTGCGCGACCGAAGCGCCGTTGAAGCTCCCAAAGTATCACTACGGCGGAGTCGGTTTCCGCGGAAATGCCGCGTGGAACGGCAAGGAAAACTGCCTGTTTCTAGCTGCTTCGGGTCTCACCCCTCGTGACAAGGTGAATGCATCGCGCGAAAAATGGTGCTGGGTCGGCGGCAAGGTCGATGGTGCCACCTGCGGCGTGACGATTCTCTGCCATCCGGAAAATCAACATTTCCCGGAGCCGATCCGTGCCCATCCGACCGAGCCGTTTTTCTGTTATGCGCCACAGCAACTCGGTGAAATGGAAATCATGCCCGGCAAGAGTTACATTTCCCGCTACCGACTGGTGGTCTCCGATGGCACACCCGACGCGAAAACGGCGGAAGCCTGGTGGCAAGCGTATGCGGGGTTGTAAATTCTGATGGATTCCAGGACGTTTTCCGGCACAACCCATTTTCTGACGATTGAAACTCGATAATTCCCATCTGTCCTACTGCACGAACATCCACCCCGCAGAAACCTGGGAGGAAACGAGGGGGGTCCTGCAAACCAACGTGCTGGCAGTTAGAGACCGGCTGGTGGATTCTGGTGAGCTGGCAGGAGACGAGCCGTTTGCCATCGGGTTGAGGCTTTCCGCGGTGGCGGCCCAAGAGTTGCTAGATCCTGATAGACTGGCGGAATTCAAGAGTTGGCTGGAGTCCACCGGTACCTATGTTTTCACGATCAATGGATTTCCTTACGGCAGTTTCCATGGCACGCGGGTGAAGGAGCAGGTGTTCCGGCCGGACTGGGCCGATCCCGCCCGAGTGGAGTATACCAAGAACCTTTTCCGCATCCTCGCCGAAGTGGCGCGGCCAGGGACGGGTGCGTCGGTTTCGACCCTGCCGGGATCTCACAAGACGTTCGGAGCGGACGAACGGGAGATCCGTCGGAATTTGATCGACTTGGCGGGCTGGATCGAAGAGTTGGCAGTGAAGACGGGACTGGATTTTCACCTGGGCCTGGAACCGGAGCCGCTGGGACACTTCGAAAACACCGCGGAAACACTGGAGTTTTTCGACCGCCTGCACGCCGGGGCCCCGGACGCAGCGGTGTTGCGGCGGAGAATCGGCGTCAATTTCGACACCTGTCATTTCGCACTGGAATACGACGATGTGAGATCCTCGCTGGAGCTGCTGGGGCAACACGGCATCCGGATTTCCAAGATCCATCTATCAAGCGCTCTGGCGCTGGATCCTCGCGATCCTGAAGCCATGGCGGCGATCCGCGCATTCGACGAGCCGACGTATTTCCATCAGGTCTTGGTGCTCGGAGAAGGAGCGGAAATCAGCCGCTTCATCGATCTCCCGGAATTCCTGAATGCGCCCGAAATCCCGGGCGCGGTGGAGGCCCGCGTGCATTTCCACATCCCTCTCGATGCGGAGCCCTCCCCACCCCTTCGCTCCACCCGTCGTGAAGTGCTGCAGGTGCTGGCCTGGCAGCGCGATTACCCGGACGCATGTGGACATTACGAAATCGAGACCTATACGTGGGGCGTCCTGCCTGCGGGCCTGCAACGTCCGGTGGAAGAACAGATCGCCGGGGAATACCGATGGGTGATCGGCGCGCGGAGGAAATAGCCTTGCATTGAGGCGCACGGGAAGCGTTCATGCTGGCAAACGTTGGTCCCTTCCCATGGACACGAAACCCGCCGACCACTTTTACGCGGACCGCACCATCCTCGGTGCGCGGCTGAAGTGGTGGCGGACCCGGCAGAGCCTGACCATTGAAAATGTCGCGAGTGCTCTCGGAGTTTCGACCGCCACTTGGGGACATTGGGAAACAGGACGCAATTTCCCATCCGGCGACATGCTGCTGAATCTATCCATGATGACTGGCCTTCCTCTACAGCTGCTGTTTTGCCCCCACATGGAGGATTGTCCATTCCATCAACAGCCTGCGGATAACTCCTGTCCGGGCTGCAAAATATAGGTAGCCCTGAAGGTTTGTTTCTAACCCATGTAGAAACCGTAATCTTGCAACTACGGACAGTGCGCCGGAGCATGACTTGCGCATTTTCCCCCGCACACCATGAAAGCCATTTTCGGATTTTCCGCCGTCATCTGTGGCATTGCTCTGGGCCAAGGCAGCATGACTCCCCCTGGCGGACCCGCTCCCACCATGAAGAGCCTCCAGGAGATCTGGGATAAGTCAGTCGCGCTCGAAGCACAGAATCTATCCCAACAGCAGCAGATCGCCACGCTCCTCCAAAAGAACAACGAGCAGAACGCTGCCATTGGAATCCTGCTGGAAAAAAGTGGTGTGCCGCTGCCGTGGAATCTGAGCGTCACGGTTCCCGTCGGCACGGGCGGTGGGGATTCATCGTTGGCGTTTCAATCCAACGGGAAGCCCGCAATCAGCTACTACGAAGGCATTGGCCAGGACCTGAAATACGCCGTTTTTGATGGAACAGCGTGGCAGTCAACGCTCGTCGACAGTGTAGGCGATGTCGGAGGTATCAACGCGCTGGCATTCCTGCCAGACGGAACCCCGGTGATCGCCTATCAGGACACCACGCATTCCGATCTCAAATTCGCGGCATTCGACGGCACTGTCTGGCAACTCGCCACGGTGGACTCCACGGGCAACGTCGGCACCGATTTGTCACTAAAAGTTTCCCCTTCGGGACAGCCCTCCATCAGCTATTTCGACGCCACCAACGAGGACCTGAAATTCGCTTCATTAGACGGTACCCAGTGGAACATCACCACAGTCGATTCCGCGGGGTTTGTCGGCTTCAGCACCTCGCTGGCATTTGTTGCTGACAAGCCCGCCATCACGTATTCAGGCAGAACACTTTCTAACGGTCGCTACACGGACATCAAGTATGCCGAGCGGGGATCGACTGGGTGGGTTGTTTCCACCGTCGAAACCGTGGACGGGATTGGAGTGGATGTCGCGCACCCCTCGCTTGCCGTGACTCTGGCGGGCAAGCGTTTCATCGCCTACGAAAAATGGTATTCCTCTGGAGAAATCTGGGTCGCCAGCAAGACCAGTGATGTCTTTTCGAATTGGGTAATTACGCGCATCCCGCTTAACGTGCTGGTCGCTTCAGACCTCGGCTACCATCCGTCTCTCGCCATCTCGCCTGCGGGACAGCCCGTCATGAGCATCACCATGGACCCTCGCAATTGGATTATGGCATTCCCTCATCTCGACTTCGTCTCCTTCGATGGCACGGCCTGGACCCACACCATCGTGGACGATTCTCCCACGGTGGGTTATAACAGCTCGCTCGCATTTTCTCCCTCAGGCGAGCCGGCAATCAGTTATTTCGATAAAGCCAACGGCACGCTCAAGTTCGCGGTCAGGGCACCTTACATCCCCCGATGATGAAAGCGATCCACGCCATCCTCTGCTTTGGACTGTCGGCGCACGGATCCACGACAATTGATCCGATCCGTCAATACGCGTGGTCCGGAAACATCGGCTGGATGGGCTGGGATCAAGCGGTGATTGGTGAATACGTCTGCTCTGGCCATGTCTGGATCGCGAACTGCGGCTGGGCGACCCTCGGTGACGGGACACCTACTAACGGAATCCACTACGGAAACAACACCAGTTTCGACTACGGAGTGAATGTGAAGGAAACTTCCTCGGCGCTTAAAGCAAATCTCCGTGGTTTTGCGTATGCCGCAAACATCGGCTGGCTTCATTTCGAAGCGACTGGAAATCCGGAAATTTCCCTCGAATCAGGCTGTCTGTCAGGCTCCGTATGGTCGCCTAACTGCGGATGGGTCCAACTCGACGGAGCTACCTGGTTTGTGCGGTCCAACACTCTGCAACCGGGCACCGACACCGACCACGACGGCATCACCGATGCCTACGAACTGGAGCACACGAACCCTCCATCGCTCGAGTCCCTAACTACCACCGGTGATTTTGATGGCGACGGACAATCCGATGTGGACGAAAGCATCGCCGGCAGCGATCCCACCACTGCGCAATCTTCGCTGGCCATCCTTAGCTTCGACACCTCTGGAAACTCCAGTGCCCTCACATGGACCAGTTCCCTTTCCCGAATGTATCGAATCAGTAGCTCCACCAGCCTGTTGCCGGATTCGTGGCAGCCTGTCCTGGAGAATATTGTTCCGGATGGCGATTCGACGACCCGCTCCGTCATCACGGCAGAGGCATCGGATCGATTTTTCCGTGTGGAATCATACATGCCGCTTCGGCCTTAACTCAGCCCATTACAAAATCCCATATTGCCATCCCGGCGGTTGTGAGATTAACCTGATCGGTGCGGTCGAATCAGATCTCCCGACTCTTTCGACTAAAAAGAAAGGAGCGATCATGAAAACCAGGTGTTATCTCCAGCGGTGCTTCGCGATTTGGCTGATTTCCGGATTCCTATCAGTCTATGCGGAATCATTGGTGAACGGCAGCTTCGAGTCCGGATTTGACGGTTGGTCGGTGACGGGGAACGCATCCATTCAAACCAGTCCTCCGTATGTTCCCACCGCTGGGGTGAAGCTCGCCGCGTTCAACGCCGAGGATGCCACACCGGGCGGCTCTATCAGCCAGTCCGTAGCCACGGTTCCCGGACGCATCCATGCCCTTCTGTTCGACGTGGGAAACTTGTCCTACAATCCGCTCTATCAAAAGTTGCACGTTCAGGTCATGGATGGTGCGAATGCCCTCGTTTCAGACACCATCCATATCCCGGGAGCGGGCGGCGGGTCCACCACTTGGATCGGCGGAAACTATGGCTTCACCGTCGCCAGCAATGCCGTGACGCTCACGCTCAGCGACGTTTCAGACACCACCGTCGGTCTCGATCTGGTGCTCGATCGTGTGCGTCTGGTGCCATCCTGCTTTCTCTACGTGAGCTCGGTTTTTGACAGCCTGGCACCAGGAGTGGAGATGACGATGACGCCCGAGAGCATCGATCACCAAAACGGCGGTGCCTCCGGCTTTACCCGGCGCTTCTACGAGGGAGAAACGGTGACCCTAACCGCACCTGTCTTTTCTCATGGAAAGATGTTCCACGAATGGGTCAAGGACGGCGTTCATTTCACAACGAATCCGTCCGCCACTTTTACCGTCACCTCCGACATGAACATGCGTGCGGTATACGCGCCGGTGCTTTCGATCGGGGACGCGAGCCCTTTCACCGTCCGTGGGATTGTGGGAAAAGGTCCGTTCTTCCCGCTGACAAGGCTTTATATCGTGACCAACGAGAGCACGGAGGCAGTGGAATGGACGGCTTCAGTCGATGTCCCAGACGCTTCTTCTTGCCTGACGGTGTGGCCGAATCACGGCGTTCTGGCTCCCCTCCAGTCGGCTTATCTTCAGATCTCGGTGACTGCGGGTGCATTCGATCTTGTGGCTGGAAGTCATCCGGGGCGCCTCGTGATTTCCACACCGCAGGGTAGCGTGGAGTGCCCGGCGTCGCTGACGGCACTCGATCCCGACTGCCTGATCACTAACGGAAGTTTCGAATCCGGTTTGGATGGCTGGACTGCCACCGGACATGCGTCGATCGAAAGCGAAAGTCCCTATCAGCCCACTGACGGCATCAAAACCGCAGCGTTCAATTCGACGAACCGCGAGCCAAACGGAATATTGATACAAACTTTCGCCACCGAGCCCGGCGTGCGGTATGTGGTCGATTTTGATGTCGGTGTGCTTTCCTACAACAGCGATGAGCAGCGTCTCAGGGTGGAGATGAGGAATGTTTCCAATCCAGTCTCATTTATGAATGACACGCTTTTCCTTCAAGGCACAGGCGGCGGTTCCACGGTCTGGATGCCGAAACACTACGAATTCATCGCACAGGAAAATCTCACTGAACTGGTGTTTTCCGATCTATCTCCTCACACGGTCGACCTCGATCTTTTGCTGGACCATGTCCTCGTTTACAATCCGGATTACCACCTGTGGGTTACGACTGCCGCTGATGAAAATGATGGCGTCCTCGGCGCTGGTAGCGGTGATTCGCTGCGCGAAATCCTTCAGCACGCAGACCTTGTGAACGGAGCCAACCGCATTCATTTCGCATCTGCGCTGGATGGAGCGACGCTCCCACTTGGAGGAACCCAACTCACCGTGAATTCAGACGTCGCCATCGATGCTTCCGACCTCGCAAACGGAATCATTCTATCAGGAAGCGATACTTCCAGCGTTGTAGAAACGCTGTCCAACACTGCAATTCATCACCTGACCATCACAGGCGGAAGCAGCGGAGGCATCCACAATGGCGGAGAAATGATGCTCATCGATTCACGGGTCCAAGGCAACCTCACGCCTGACAGTGGAGGCGGGATTCAGAACTCCGGCTCACTGCTTGCGCACGAATGCGTCATCACCGGAAACAAGGCCGGGGTTCTCGGCGGCGGCATTTCAAACAACGGTCCGGCGAACTTCACGCGCTCCACCATTTCCGACAACGTTAGTGACGGAATCGGCGGCGGCATCTCCTGCAGTGGAGCCTTTGGATACGCATGGGTGGTTCTGAAAGAATGCACGGTTTCGGGAAACACGGCAATCAACTCCGGCGGAGGCTACAGCGGCTATGCTGGCTACAAGAGTTACGGAAACCTTTACGCGTCGAACACCACCTTCGCCGGAAACTCCGCCGGACTACGGGGTGGGGCCATCACAGGACTGGAGCATGTGGATTTGAGAAACTGCACGATATCCGCCAACACCAGCACCGATCCATCAGGTGAAGGAGGTGGCATCCACGCCGCCGAGCTCACTCTGGAGAACTCGATCGTCGCAGCAAACAACGCCGCCAACAACCCGGACATTTCCGAGTCCAGTATGGTTCTAGCAGGAGTCAACTTCGTCGGCGCTGATCCCAAGCTGGCCCCGTTAGGGAATCACGGCGGACTGACTCTGACCATGCCACCACTACACGGTTCACCGATACGCGATACCGCCGGAACACCGTCCGATCCGCCGGATGCCGACCAACGCGGTTTGCCCAGGATATCAGGTTCCGCCATGGACATCGGCGCGGTGGAAACCCAACAGATGATCGTCAACACGCTTGCCGATGAAAACAATGGCATCCTCACCGGCAGCATCTCTCTCCGCGATGCCGTCGCCGCTTCAAGCGGGCTGCACATCGAGCGCATCGGCTTCGATCCCGCCTTGAATGGTGGCACCATCGCGCTCAATGGAACCCAGATCGTAGTTGTCGGCACCGGCCTATCAATTGATGCGTCTGATCTATCCGACGGAATCACCGTCTCGGGCAGCGGCTTGTCCAACGTGCTGTGGATCATTTTCAGCGAAGCGATCGACCTCCGGAAACTGAAGTTCACCGGTGGTCACAACGGGGCTGTCATGGCCTCCGATTGTTCGCTCGCAATGACCGATTGCACTTTTTACGGCAACTCCAGCACCGCCGCGGGTGGAGCCCTCGCCGCCGCTTCCAGCAATTTCACCTACGTGGTTCTATCAGGCTGCACTTTTTCGAGCAATCACACGGCCACTGATGGCGGGGCGATTTCCAACGGCGGCATCATGGAGGTCTGGAACTCCACTTTTTCCGGCAACAGCGCCACCGGAAGCGGAGGTGCGATCAGTTCGGGCATCTTCCGGAATGGAACCATGACGATCAGAAACTCAACCTTTGCCGGCAACATCGCGGGCGTTTCGGGCGGCGCCATCCGGGCAGGCACCGTAAAGCTGATCCACTCCACTCTATCAGGCAATTCCTGCCCGTTCGGAATCGGTGGTGCCCTTGCGATCACCACTGGTGGCGAAACACCGCCAGGCATTGGATTCTCCATCAGCAACTCCGTTGTGGCTGGAAACTCTGCTGGATCGAATGATGAAATTTCCGGCATGGTGCAGGAACCGCTGGGCGTCAATTTCATCGGCGGAAATCCCGTGCTGGCACCTCTCGCAATTTATGTCGGCAGCACGGCCACAATGCCACCTCTGCCCGGTTCACCGCTGATCGAAGCAGCGCTTCTGCTTGCCAGCACTCCGCCCACCGATCAGGCAGGCCACTCCCGGCCGTCTGGGCCGCATCCGGACATCGGCGCAGTCGAGGCATTTCCGTTTTCATCGCTGCCTTTGGTTGACTCGGATACAGATGGTATTGATGATCGATTGGAAGGCACTTACGGGCTAACAGTCGGTGACGACGACAGCGACCGCGACACCGACGGCGACGGTTCGACGGACGCCATGGAAATCGCCAACATGACGGATCCCACCGATCCACACAGCCTTCTGAACATTCTTCAGTTTTCACCAACCGGCAGTTTCAACGCCCTGACCCATCCGGAGTTCGACCTTACCTTCCGCAGTTTTCCGGGCCTTTACTACACTCTCGAATGCAGCGAGAACCTCGACTTTTCATTGCCCACCTTGCGATCCAGCCCACTCGGCACCGCCAGCGGGTTCACCACGACGGAACGGATCATCCTTCTACCCGGCCGCGATTTCGTCCGTGTCCGGCGTGATCCCTGAAATGGATCAGCCGCCGGAAGTCAGTTGCCAGCGGCGGTAATCCGGTGTTTTCTCACACCCATGTCTGACATCAAAATCACACTCCACACTTCCGTCGGCGACATCAACGCCAGGCTTTTCGCCTCCCAGGTTCCGGTCACCACCGCGAATTTCCTCAATCTCGCAAAACGCGGCTACTATGACGGCGTTGCGTTTCACCGTGTGATCCCGGATTTCATGATCCAAGGCGGCGATCCCACTGGCACCGGATCCGGCGGACCAGGCTACAAATTTGCCGACGAGATCGACCGCTCGCTGAAGCACTCCAAATCGGGCATCTTTTCCATGGCCAACGCCGGTCCTAACACGAACGGCAGCCAGTTTTTCATCACCCATCTCCCCACCCCTCACCTCGACGGCAAACATGCGGTTTTCGGCGAGGTCATCACCGGACAAGACGTGGTCAACAAGATCGCCAAGGGTGACAAAATCACTTCCATCACCATTCAGGAAGACACCACCGCGCTCTTCGAATCCCAAAAGGACAATCTTGAGCACTGGAACTCCATTCTGGATCGTTGATTCCACTAGGAAACCAGCTTAGTTAGGAAATCCTGAATATTTGCCGATCCCCGCCTTGCCCTCAACCGGCTCGGTGGGGATTTTTTATGCTCTCTGTAATCATCAGACAATCAACAGATTGGAGATCTATCAAAAAGCAAATGTAAACTAACATACCTCTGACGTGATCGCGTAGATTACACCGGATTTCTTGATTTTCCGCCATCTTCGGTTTTACATGACGACGTTGGTTCGCAAGAGCAAGCATCCCCCCATCCCCCCAATTCCCCCATGAAAAACGCATTGATCCTTTGCGCTCTCGCAACGAGCGCTTTCGCCGGACCGCCTGTTCTGGTCCGCATCACTCCTGAAGCCCTGGCAAAGCTCCAGCAAGCCAATCCAATCGCTCAACTGGAAAAACCCGCCGCCGGTGAAGCCAAAGTCACGACCCCGGCCGATCAATCCATCCTCAAACAATCGATGGTCCTCCACGATGGGAAAAACTGGACCATCGTCCCCAAGGGTGCCGTCGTTTTCCTCCCTGACTCGCTGAAATCACGCGTCGATGCCAAACCCGTCGGCAAGCTCCTCACCTTCGCCGATTTCATTTCCCTCAACCGGTCCTGGATCGCGACCGATGAAGTGTCCTTCGATCAAGCCGCCGGTAACGAACCGCTGGCCGCGGCAAACGTCGCAAGCTGGTCGAAGCAGGAAAAGCTGGTGATCGCAGTTCACCACAGCGGCCCGATCTCGGTCAACGTCGCTACCCAATCCCAGACCCTCACCCAACGATGAAACTCTCCGGCCTGCTCTTTGCCCTTACGACCGCCTGCGCGATTTCTGAAGACGACCACTTCGTGAATTTCATCCGCCAGTCGCAGCAAGGGACGGGCGTCGTTTGGGACATGCCCATCACTGCCACTGGTGCCGCCGCAGCCGCCCCGACCCGAGTGGCGAAGGGTGCACTCTTTCAACATTGGAGCATTCGGGAAAATCCGGCACAGGACTGCCTGCTCGATCAGAAACTCATCGGCGCCTACCTTCCGGCAGCAGAAATCAAAGTGCTCACCCTCGATCCTAACGGAAAAATTCCCCGCTCCCGCATGGACCAGCCTTTCACGATCGAAGTGAATGTGGAAGGCCTGCTCACCGGCAACGGACTGCCCAAAGAATCCACTCACGTTCTCATCGAACAACACATCGCAGGCTATCAGGCCGGTGAAAACTCGCTCGATCCCACGTCAGTCAGATCAACCACTCCGGTCCACCGCGGTTACATCACCGCCAACGGCCGGACGGTGCTGAAATTCCCCGCGTCCTCTATCAGAGCCACCGATCCCACCAAGGCTTTTGGAGAAGAGCATTTTGTCATTCACACCCTGACAAACGGGATCCTCAGCCAGACCCAGATCGCCTCGGGAAAAGTGCAGGTCTGGCCGGTCGCTTCCGGACAGATCAAAGGACTCTCTCAGGGCGATGTGATCCGATCGAATATTCCACCCATCGAACTACAGCTCACCGATCTCTATCCGGGCAGTGAATCCCGTTTCATGATTTACGAAGGCACATCCGTGCACGGTATCACCGGCACACCCGTCATGATCCACACTAACACCTGTGAAATTGCCGACACCACCTCGCTTCGTATTGCCGATCTCGATTCCAACCTCACCAAAGACGGCACCTACACCGTCGCTCTCGTGAGCACCACCATCTACGGCACCGAGTTTCTCTGCGCACCCGTCACTTTCCAAGTCAGGCGCACCCCCGCGGTCGCTGCCATGCAAGTCGGGCTTTCTGTTAGTAAATGACAACCCTTTAAAGATTCCCCCCAAATACATGACCGGCCGGTGTGGCCGGAGGTGCAGCCCCCCATGCCCTCCGATTCGCCCGGCCGGTTCATTTTGCAACACCATCTCACTGGACATGCAGGGCCAGCCCGCCATCATTCGCGGACCTATTCACCAAATCCACTGTCATGTCAGAATTCCTCGTCATTCCACGTCAAGATCACGATGCCCTTGTTTCCCTCGCCTATCAGCAAAAAGGCTACACTGCTGAAGAAGCGGCCGAAGGTGCGAAACTCTGTGCCGAAGCAGCCCGTCATGGCATCCGCACCCACCATGCGTTGAAAGCGTTGCACCTCGATCATCTTTTCGGCTCCGGTGTCGGCGGCTGCGTCCCCGGCGCGGAAATCGAGGTTCTGCCATCCCGTTTCCCGGCCTCCGAGCGCTGGAATGCGAACAAAAAACTCGGTCAATCCGTCGCCTACCGCGCCATCGACCGCGCCATCGAACTCGCCGACCAATTCGGCATCGCCCAGATCGCCGTGGACAACGCCTTCCACTACCTCTGGGGCGGCGGCTACGTCATGGAAGCCGCGGAGCGTGGCTACTACGCCTACACGAATTGCACCTCCGCCCTTGCTGAAGTCGTTCCCTTCGGTGGAAAATTTCCCACTCTTGGTACCAACCCGCACTCGTGGGGAATTCCCAGCACAGAGGCTAACGGCTTCCCCATCGTTATGGACTGGGCGACCTCCACCGTCGCCATGGGCCGTGTCCAAACCTTGAAACGCGAGGGAAAAATGCTCCCACCCGGCGCCGCCGTCGATGCAAACGGCCAGCCGACCATCGATCCTAACGAAGTCGTCGCCCTCCTCCCATTCGGTGGTCACAAGGGCTATGGCATGTCCCTGCTCAACGAAATTTTCGGCGGCCTCATCGGCGGTTCGCTCCCCACCATCCGTGGTCGTTCCATCAACACTGACGGAGAAAAGAACACGCCCGTCTTCTATTTCCAGGTCATCCACCCGGACGCCCTCTCCGGCGGAAACTTCGCCCAAGGCCGCGACCAGATGAGCAATCTCAAAGCCGTCATCGACGACATCCTCGGCCACGGCAATGAAACTTCCATGCTCCCCGGCCAGCTCGAAGCCGCCGCCCGCAAGCGCTCCGACGAAGCCGGCGGCATCCTCTTCACCGAAGCCGAAGTCGGTGAGTTCAACGAAATCAACGTCGAACTCGGCCAACCACTCTGGGACATCACAAAACTCGCAAAAGCCTGACGTGATAGAGACATTTATCCCGGCAGAGCACACAGCGACGCCGGATTCCTGTCTTTTCTTCTTCCCATCCTCACCTTGTAATGATTTCGGCTTCAGCGCCAGCGAGATTAAGAGTATCAAAATTGATCCGCTTGTTTCGCTGGTGATTGTTCTCGGCACGCTCGCGGTCGCTACGGTGATGTCCGTCCGAATGCCAGCAAAAGACGCGGAGGAACCCGTGTGATTAGTCCAGTATCATCCGGCGGATGTCCTTGGCTTGGCCGAAGAGCACCAGAATATCGTCTGCCTCGAAGGCCCGCGTCGGCAATGGGATGCCGAGAACTTTACTGATCGAATGGCGGGTCTTGGTGAGACTCGTGGATTCCCGGCTCTTGGCGATGGTGACGAGGTTAAGGTCATAGCGGCCGCGCAGATCGGCCTGTTGCAGAGTCATGCCTACCAACGGCGGCGGCACGATGATCTGGGCGATCTCGAAACCTCCGCCGAGTTCGAGGCTGTTGATGACGTCCGGCGTTTTGAGCGAGCGGGCCAGCCAGGCGGCGGCCATCGCTTCAGGGATCAAGAGTTCTTCGATTTTTAACAGCTTGAGCAAGCGACCGTGAAGCGGGTTGATGATACGGCTGATGATGCGCCGTGCGCCGAGTTGTTGGATGTTCGCTGCGATGGAGAGGGATGCCTCGAAATTCTCTCCGATCGCGAGAATCACCACATCGCACTCATTGATGGGGATTTCGTGGAATGCGTTCATGTCCGTGCAGTCCGCCTGAATGATGTATTCGATCTCATCCTTGAGGGCGGCAACGTGCGCGGGGTTGTTGTCCACCGCAATGACTTCATGCCCGTCGCGGGTGAGTTGACGGGCAAGGTGGGTGCCAAAGCTTCCAAGGCCAATGATGCAGAATCTCATAACAACAGGGGATCAGGTGAGAAGGATGTCTTCGTTTGGTTTTCCAGAGGCGGGGCGCTTGTCCGGCTTGATGAAGGTGGCCATGACCGTCAACAAGCCAATCCTGCCGACAAACATGTTCACAATCAACAAGGTCTTAGAGCCATCGCTGAGTTTTGGCGTGAGATCGAGTGAAAGCCCGACAGTGGCGAACGCGCTAACTAACTCGAACAGCAGCTTGGTTGCCGGGATCCCACTGCTAGACTCTAGCAGTTCGAGAATGATGAAGTTGATCGACAGCCAAATACCAGTTAGGAAGATCAGTCCCAGCGCTTGAGAGCCGGCCGCTTCAGAGATTTTGCGGTTGAAGAAGATCATCCCGCCGCGTCCCATGCGGAGTTGCTGCCAAAGCTGGCCCAGGCCGACGGCGACAACCGTGGTTCGCAAGCCACCTGCCGTGCCGCCAGGCGAACCGCCGATGATCATGAGGAGGATGAGCACCTGCGCGGTCAACAGACTGATCTGGGACATGGGCACTGAATTGTATCCCGCCGTCCGTGCGGTGACGGAGTGGAAGAAGGCCGTGAGGACGCGTCCGCCATTTTCAGGACCATTTCCAAGCAGAAACTCGGTGCCGTAGATCAGCCCTGCACCGAGTACGATGAGAAGCGAAGTGACCATCAGCACGAGGCGGGTGTGGACCCGGAGCCGCCGGTGGGGACCTTCTTTCAGACGCCAGCGCTTGAATTTCGCCACGGCCCAGAATGAGAGATCCTCGATCACCAATGTGCCCAATCCACCGACAACGATCAGCAGCATGATCATGATCTGCCAGACCCCGTTTGCACGAATCGCTGTGCTGGCCAGGTTGTCCGGAAGTGTGGAAAACCCCGCATTACAGAATGCGGAAATGGAGTGAAAAACCGAGTGGAACAAGCGGGTGGACAGGTCGGGAAATCCAACGAGGCTGAAGAATAGGACCGCCGCGCCGACTCCCTCAAAAATGATAGTCATGGCGACGATGAACTTCAGCGTCTCACCCACCCGGGCCAGCCGGTTTTCCTGAAGCATCTTTCCTAGCAGCAGCCGGTCGTGCAGTGAAAGTCCCTCGAACAAGATGACTGCGGCGAAGAAGGTGAGCGTCATGATCCCCAGTCCACCGACTTGGATGAGAAGAAGAATGATCACTTGTCCCGTGGTCGAGAAGAACGTGGCCGGATTCTGTGTAGTCAAGCCGGTCACGCAAACCGCGCTGGTGCTGGTGAAAGCCGCGTCCAGCCATGAACAGGTCTGTCCGGGCACCGTGCATAACGGCATTTTCAATAACAACGCCCCACCGACGATGATGGCGAAGAACGAGGTGATAAGAACCAGCCCCGGGTGAAAGGTGCGCGCCGTGATGCGAGTCTGATGGGAGACGACCAGCGACAAACCGGAAAAGAACACGGAGGTCAGGACAAACAGGTGAGCACCCATCGACCATCTGCTAGATGGTTGAAGTAGCAGCACCGCGGAACCACAGAACACCAGGATCGGCAACACGAACCGGATGCTCAGTCGGCGTCGCTCACGCTTCCGGCTCCGGTAGCTCCAGGCGCGCTCCAGAGAAAACACGATGCCGGTGATCAAGGTGCATGCGTGCACCCAGTCGTTCACTTTTCCGATCCAGCCGACCAATGCCAGCAGGCAGACACCGGCAACCAGCGCGAACACAGGATGAAGCGACCGCCGGAATTTGGTTGCTGCCGATTGCGATTCTGCGGAATCATCCATCATGCGCGGATTCTATTGCCCATCACCGTTCATCTGGCAAGGTCACTCGTCGGGCGGTGGGCTGCTATTCCCGGTCAAGCTGTCCGGCTGAATCCTGAGTTTCCCTGTGCCGGTTCAAAGTGTTAGATCCGCCTTCCGTCAACGAAGTACTCGGAACTCATACGGCTTCTTTCCCTCGGACCATGGCCAGGATCGAAGCCGGATTGAGGGTTTTTGAGCGTTCTTGAATCGCTGGGAGGTGCTGCGTGTAGAGTGAGCGCGCCTGCTCGCTGAGAGAGCTGTAAAGAGTCTTCATTTCCGGTCCGGCGAGACGTTTTCCGCCGCTGTGATACTTTTCCGCGACGTGGCCGATCGCGTAGGTGGAGGCGAATGAGAATGCGGACCCGGTGACTTGGTTAGCGATCTTCCCTGCCGTTTTTCCACCGAGCTTCTTGCCGAAGCCGCCAATGAGTTTGCGGGCGAACCCTTCGACCACCTGGGAGCCGAAGCCGACTCCTGCGGTGGCCAGAAATTCCTTGATCAGCGAGCGGTCCTGCTCCACGCCATGTGCTTTTCCGATACGATACACCATTTTCATCTGCATCGGAATGATCGCCATGGTGGCGAAGGTTTCTGGCAAGAGTTCGAGCGCGCCGTTCAGAATGGAATACTTCAGGATCATGCTGCTGTTATCGACGGCAGTAAGGAGTCCCTCTGCCTGGGTGACGGGAGCGAGCGATAGGGCATCGACATCATCGTCCACCACCTTGGACTCATCGTTCGTGAGCGCCAGTGCGCCGCGCAAACGGGTGAGAAACTCTTGCTCAGGAGCGGTAATGGATCCGCCGGCTTCACAAATCCCACGGGCCATTTCGTAAGCTAGCATCCGGTTTTCCTGGGATTCCAGGCCACTGACGACTGATTCGATGGAAATCTTTCCCATCAGAATTTTCCGGGAGATCTCGGCGAGGTTCTCGGATTCCAGCTCCTCGGCGATGTTCGCAATCTGGGCGCGTTCCAATTCGGATTTGTCACCGTCAGAAAAAGCCGCAAACAGGCAGATTGCGAGGAGTGAGTCGTTGTTGGGAGACGTTTCGGAGCTGGGGATGTTCATGTGATTGAGTTGCCTGGAAGAAAGAGCACTTCATCGTCCGTTTCGCAGCTGGAAATTTCTGATGAATTTCCAGCGATCCGAGCTGATACCTCCTATCGTTTCAATCCGGTCCCTCCCGCCCGCGGTAACCATGCAGCACCAGCATCACCCGCTCCACCGCCCCCTCGACCGGAGTCATACCAAATTCCACTAGCAACTGGACTTTAGTTCGGAGCGCCAGCGTTTGTCTGATCGCGCATCCAGCCGTCGATCATCGAGTGGACCCTGTCCGGGGTGGTCCATGTTGACCACATGCACCAGGCCCGGATCGCTTTCTGCGACCTGCCGCAGGAAAATCGCATGAATGTCCTGATTGATGCGGGGGTGAAGAGCAGTTGCGCGTCGTGCGCGCCGTCGATCTCCAAGGCCTCGTGCAGGTAGCCCCACTTGTAGGTGGTGGCATAGGGCGCGTGGACGCGCAATCCTCGCCGTGTTGGTGCTTGCCGCCAAAGCTCTTGCCCGGTCCGCGGCTCGGATCAGCGCTTGGTCGGCTTGTTGAGACCAGTTGCTTGCTCTCATGACTGTTCGCTGCTGTTGATCAAAGTCGGCCTCGCTCCGGAATTATCGTAAAGTTTCCATCTGTCGACAAGGGTTTGTAGAGCGCGTGAAAATTGGAGAATGAACATGGCCACCTGATAGCCAGCCAGTCTCCACTGCGGGATCATCCTCGCATAGGTGCGCCCGCTGAGGGTGGTCTCGATGGCGAAACTTTTACCACGCTTCACACATCCCGAGATCATTTCCAACATCAGTCTCGCAGCGCGAACCGCGGCGTCTTCCGGGCGGAAGGGCGAGAGTCCTTGCGCGATCAGATCCGCATTGATGAACGTCAGGCAGCTTGCCTCCTGTGGCAGAAACTCCCTGGCAAACGTCGTCTTCCCCGCGCCATTCGGCCCGGATCTACGTCAACGTCCAATCATCCACCGGCGCCTTCTTTTTCCCTACTCACTGATCGCTCGTCACTTCTCCCACTTCTCTCTCACACTGACCCCTTTTTCCCCGACCCCTTTTCCCGACCCCTTTCTAGTTAGTATGCGAGAACTGACTCCTTCGAAAACTGACCACTTCGAAAAATGGGTAAAACACCCCATAGAGAAATCAGGCGTGAGGACCGAAACTGATCGAGTTGCTTCATGGAGATAATCACACCGCGCTCACCGGAATCCGCACGCCGGAGACAACGATGAACGCATTACAGTAACTGCTATTCCATCAGGGCCGAGAAACCGCCGAAAAAGCAAATAGCCAATGACCGCAACCTCCAAGACCATCCTGCACATCACCCACGAGATCAGCGCATCGATGGACTGTATCGTTGCCAACTTTGACCTACACAGCTCTGGCGGGAAAATGGTGGGGCACGGTTGCACCTCCACTCACAAACTTACCACCGAGGCGATGACTGGCGGGAAATTTCAGTGAGTGTTAACCACCCTTGGGATGGAGATGCAGCCGCTGAGGGAGACTAGGCGACGCCGGCGCGACTGCTGGTGTAATTTCCCAGCGCCGTCGCGGGCGATAGGAGCCGACATCGGAACCAGTTTATTGCCACAATCCGTGGCACTGAAAAAACAAAAACCAAACAAACGACAAACAGATGAAAACCAAAAAACTAAATAAGAATACGCACCTGACGCTAGCCCTTGGGGCGTTGTTAGCGATCACCGGCTTTAGCGGAAGCACCTACGCTGAAGAAGTAGCCAAGACCGACGTCCCTCCCCAATCCGGGCGTAATGAATCGGATGCCAAAACTGGTGACATTGTCATGGTAGCCGCAGCTGCGGGTAAGTTCAAAACGCTCTGTACCGCGCTGAAGGCTGCCGGGCTGGTGGAAACCCTGCAAGGCACGGGGCCATTCACGGTCTTTGCCCCTACGGATGAGGCCTTCGCCAAGCTGCCCAAGGGCACGCTGGACGAACTGCTAATGCCTGAGAACAAGAAGAAGCTAGCTGCCATCCTCACCTACCACGTGCTTTCCGGTAAAGTCATGGCGGCGGACGTGAAGACGATGAAAGCCAAGACCGTCAATGGCCAAAGCCTAAACGTGATGGTCGAAGACGGCAAAGTCACCGTGGACAAGGCCAAGGTCATCATGGCCGATGTGCCCGCCAGCAATGGCGTGATCCATGCCATCGATACCGTACTGATGCCTAACTAATCCGGCAAAACGGCGCACGGGTGGAGGGCATTCTAACTCTCACCCGTGCTATCACATAATCTTACAATGATGCGAGTCTCGCAGAAAATTCCTGCGACTCCGATACCGTCGCCGTTGCCATGCTAGTAGGTAAGTTACCCACCCTTTGCTTATTGAACGAAGCGCAAAGCACCCTGGAACCAGAGACGACAAGCATTTTACCCCTCACATCGTGGCCACCAAAAAAGTAGCGAAAGCAAAGAAACCCGGACTCTACGCGAACATCGAGGCGAAGAAAAAACGCATCGAGAAGGGTAGCGGAGAAACTATGCGCAAAAAAGGAACGGAGGGTGCACCTGATGACGACGCCTTCCACAACGCCGCCAAGACTGAGACTAAACCGTAAACACACCTGCCCTCCATGAAGCTATGAACTTCAACTCCAACCCGTCAGACCGCGCAGCAGGCTGCATCGTCGGTGCTTTCATTGGCGACGCGCTCGGCCTCGGGCCGCACTGGTATTACGACCTCGACGAGCTTCGGCGGGATTTTGGCCCTTGGATCGATGACTATACTGCTCCGAGACCAGAGCGGAAATACCATGCCGGGATGAAAGCAGGCGAACTTTCGCAGACCGGGATCATCATGCGGATGCTGCTTCTCTCGGTCGTCGAGCGTGGCACTTACGAAGAGGTGGACTTCACACGCCGACTCGATGAAGGATTATTGCCAATGCTCACCGCCGATCCATTCAGCGGGCCAGGCGGCTATACAAATCACTCGTTCCGCCAAGTCTGGCAGGCGCGCGTGATCGACAGAAAATCGTGGGGCCAGGCAGGTGGAAATGCCGACACCTCGGAGGCAGCCGAGCGTGTCAGCATCCTCGCCGCAGCGTTTGCCCCCGATCCTTACCTCGCGGCAAAACATGCGCTCGATTGCTGCCGACTCACGCAGACCGATCCGCTAGTCGCGCAGCAAAGCGTCGCCTTCGCTTGCGTGCTCGCGGCACTGGTAAGGGGCGAGGCTTTCGATGGGCAGCTTTCTGACAAGCTGATGGAACTCGTCGGCAACGGCACTCTGCCCTTCGTGGCAAAAACCTCGATTGCCGCTGCGGAAAAAAACACGAAGCCATCCTTTGGATTTCCCTCACCCGATGCGCTGCTGCTCCCCTCGTGGATCGCACAGTCCTCACAAGATCCCGATATCAGCATCGAACCCGCATGGAAAATCTCTCTCGTCCACGGCATGTCATGCGCGATCAATTTCGTCCTCCCCGCCGCCTATTATCTGGCAGCCCGCTTCCCCGGCGACTTCGAGAGCGCGGTGCTCCACGCGATAAACGGCGGCGGCCAAAACATGTCCCGCGCATGTCTCACCGGCGCACTCGTTGGCGCGCAAGTCGGACTCAGCGGTATTCCCAAGCGATTCATCGACGGCTTGGCAGACGGGCAAGAGATCGTCGAGCTGGCCCAAAAGGTCTCGACGTCCGCCAGCCGGAATTACAAGGAGATACAACCATGAACACTGAAATTCCCAGAATTCGCACCGGGCAGGGTTCGACCAAACTATCACGCGCCGAGTTCGAGCGCCGCTACCAGGCTCAGTTTATAGACCCAGCCTTCGACGCGGCGAAGCCGGAAGTCGAACGGCTGACGGCCATCGCTTGGGAGGCCTATGACGACGGTCGCAAAAGCCCGCTATCGCGGAAGGCGGGGCCGGAGTTTGCCGATCCGGAACACGAACTCTCACACGAATGGTTGGAGACGCGCGCGGCCATCCAGGAGGCTCAACGGCGCTTCGAGGATCACGGCGGCCAGTCGCGCATCCTTCTCATTTCCGCCTCGCCACGCACGGATGAAACGTGCCCCAGCGAGATGGCGAAAACCTTCCGCGTCACCACCGAGGTGCGCGAGTTGATCGAAAAGCACATCAGCTTCGACGTGGATTTCCTCGATCTCAGCCAGATCAACTCCGAATACGGTCGCCAGATTCATCCGTGCAAAGCGTGCGTCTCCACCGCCATGCCGCTGTGTCATTGGCCATGTTCATGTTACCCGAATCACTACATGGGCCAGATCCATGACTGGATGAATGAACTCTATCCGCGCTGGGTGGCCGCGCATGGCGTGATGATTGTGACGCCGGTTCATTGGTATCAGGCACCGAGCGTGCTGAAGCTCATGATGGATCGGCTCGTCTGCGCGGATGGTGGAAATCCTGATCCGACGAGCACGCACGGTAAGGAAGCGGCCGAGGCCAAAGCGATTGAGCTAAAGGGCTGGGATTATCCACGGCATCTGAAAGGACGCGTTTTTTCAATCATCACCCACGGTGACTCCACGGGCATCGAAAGTTTACGGCGCAATCTCCACGATTGGTTGACGGACATGGAACTCGTGTCCGCTGGGGCCGCCGCCGTCTTTGACCGATTTATCGGTTACTACGAACCCTATGCCACTAGCCACGAGGCACTGGATCGTGATACGGCCTTCATGGAGGAAGCGAAAAACGCCGCACACACGCTGATGGACGCCGTCACGGAAATGCGCAAAGGCCGCCAGCCGCCGGGCGACAATCTCGAATCGCCGCGCCAGAAATAACCCGCTCCATTGCCACCGGCGACATGCGGGTCCTTGAAGCAGCGAAAGTCTGCGCCGTCCGCGTTAGGATTTCACCCCATCACCATCACCATCACTCCACACCACATCCTCACCATTCCCCGCCTTGAACAAATTCACGCTGATGCCCTCCAGGCTGCCGTTGATGCCCGGTGTGAAGAGCTGCCCCGAACCGTCCCCATATCCTCCCGGACGACCGACAACTCATCTTCTTCCTGCCGGGTCAGCCATGCGCGGAGTTCCGCCCCGTCGTTGACGACCGGGCCGGAATGGGGATGAACGGCTGCCCAGCGGCGGGTGTTCTAGCAGTTGCGGGCCACGTCGTCACCGGCTTCACGCGCCAAGTCATCCTTGGTCTGCCAAAGCTCTTCAAGAATAGGGTTCATCTTCGTTTGATTCCACCTACGCCGCCACCGCTTCCACGCGGGGAATAAAACCGAGTTGATTCAGCAGTTCCTCACAATCCTTCCAAGTCAGGCCAAACGCGCGAACATCCGCAACTCCCAAGCGGGCGATCACTTTGGAAATGGCAGTGGCATCCGCTTCCTCGAATTCACCGTCCATCAGCAAGCTTTCCGACCAGTCCACCAGCTCCGCGAGAGTGATTTCATTGTGAAGATAGGCCGCGATTTTGTCCGCTGCGGCTTGTTTCGTGATGATCGTGCGAAAGAACTACACTTTTTGGTGACCCCGATCCACCGGGAATTTTTCGTGAATCTCGACGAGCTGGACGGTGTCATCGTAAATCTCCTCCCAGAACTGTCCTGCTCCAAACCCTGCTTAAACGGCAACCAATAGACCCGGGATATGAATTCGCGAGGCCCGAGTCTATTCATGCCCCATTCAAGAAATTCCTTTTCTCGCCAGTGAAATGCATCTAATCGAAAGGCAGACCTTGCCCTTATGAAAAACCAACTGCTTATTCTTGCTCTATGCTCAATCGTGATAGGCTGCGCGAATTCTACCGGACCATCCGGCGTATTTCGTCCAACGCTTTCCACCATCCCGAAGAGCTATGTTTCCTCGTTCCCGGTCAATCGCGCCACGGAACAGGAGGTGATCCAGTATGTCGGTAACCCGGACAAGATGACAGAGTCCAACGGAACAAAATATGCCACGATCAACATCGCTCCGGCAGGAAGCAATGGGGTGATCGAATACACCTACGAAATCAAAAAAGGCATCGTGACCAAGGTCACCTACCTGAACTCAGGAAATTTTTTCGGAGTGACACAGCGGGAAACATCGGGTTCAGCACCTCAGTAGGCCGAATATCATGGAGATCAGTTTCGCAAACTCCGGAAATCGGATCATTTATAATGGCTCCGAGCACAAGATTGTGAATTCGGGTATTGATGCATGCGACGAGCCTTATGTTGAGCTTGATCCGCCAAATCACGAACTCCATGCACGGATGTGCGCTCAGATTCGTGCGGATGGCAATCTCACGGTGAGAATTGGAGGCATTTCGCGTTTGGTTCTCGGCGACGACGAATTTACTTACCTGCGCTGAAGCGGTTCCATCAGCATAGCCCAATAGAATTCCGCAGCCCCTTCACTTGATAGCCCGGACTCCCGGTCCATGCCTCGCATCATTGAGGACATTCCCATCGGTTTGAGACTGAGAGATTGGTCACCGACTTCGATGCTCAGGATTTCATTGCAGCTGCTTCCCCGGCTCCTATCATCGTGCGAGTAGGTGATTCCGTTTCCGAAAGCCGACGCTCCCCCGTGCCTGATGGCACATTTGGAAACATCTTTTCCGTTACGATAAATCACGGCGGTGAAACCCTCGGCGTCGATGCGCTTGAATCTGACATCGATATCAGCATTGCGCTTTTTCAACTCATCCAGCGAGCCCTCGAAATACTTCGCCATGAATTCGAAGGCATCATCCATGAAGCGGTCCTTGTCCGCTTGGGTGAATGATTTATGCAGCCGCAGGTTGCTGGAACGTGGCGCTAACACCTTTTGCATGATCTCCATAGGATCGTGAAAACCAGTGGCTGCCTTTGGTGTTGGAAGCGGAGTTGGCAGCGTTTTGATCGCTGCGCGGATCTGCTTCGCCACATCCAAAAACGCCTCGTCTTCATTCGGCCATTTCGTGATCGGGCGACCGTCTTTCGGAGCGGCCAATAGATTCTTGAACGGCGTATCCTCCTGCCAATCACAGGGCCGCAAAATGACTGGTATCACGCGTGCGGTTCCGGCGTGGTGGCGTTCCATCGCTTGTTTCACTTCCACGTCGAAACAGTAGGATGAGGCGAGGAAATCCGAGCTCACCAACAGCAGGATCACATCCGCGTCTTCCATGTTTTGGTCGATCGCGCCGTCAAATTCATCACCGGCCCGGATCATGCGGTCGTGCCAGGTCTCGATGGCTCCTGAGCGCCTGAGCATTTCCAGATGCGTTTGCAACGTGTCGCGCAGGACCTCGTCCTTGTGGGAATAGGAGAAGAATAGTTTGGCCATGCGGAAACGTTAGAACGCGTTGAAGTGCTTGCCGAGGAAATGCCTGAGATTCCACTTGCTGGTGGTGGAGAGCGAGCGCTCCAGGCAGATGAAGAACGGCGCCTCTCCAGCTTCCGCGATCTCGCGCAGGACCTTGATGGTGCCGTCCTTGATGCTTTCGTTCCATGCCATGCAGACCAGTGCCGTGCGCCGTGGATCGCGGACTTCGAAGACGGTGTTGTCCGGGAAATCCTCCCGGCGGCTGCGGGTGTAGTGGAGCTGGAAGCCGTTCTTGAGGAGCACCTCGTCAAACACCGCCTGCTCGCCCTGTCCATCCAGCGTTAGGAAAAACGCAGCTTCCTTCTCGTCGATGTAGCGGCGCAGCGCGGCGAC
>JANODE010000068.1:0-10260 GCA_031412525.1 Akkermansiaceae bacterium
TGGGCAGGAATACTGGAACGCCATGAACCTGATGGGACGTTATGCCGCCGCGAACCATGAGCTCATCCACAAGCACATCGCGAAAAAGCTCGGCGCCCGCGTCATCCTCGACATCGAAAACCACCACAACTTCGCCTGGAAAGAGCGCCATGTCGTGAACGGGCACGAGCGCGAACTCATTGTTCACCGCAAGGGCGCGACTCCTGCTGGTAAAGGCGTGTTAGGGATCATCCCCGGCTCCATGGCATCGCCCGGATTCGTCGTCCGCGGCAAGGGGCAACCCGAGTCACTGAACAGCGCGTCGCACGGCGCGGGCCGCGTGATGAGCCGGACCAAAGCGCTCCAGTCGTTCACCTGGAGCGGCACGAAAAAACTGCTCGCCGAGCGCGGCGTCGAACTCCTGTCCGCAGGACTCGATGAGGTGCCGGGTGTTTACAAGGACATTCACACTGTCATGGCCGCGCAATCCGACCTCGTCGAAGTGCTCGGCCGGTTTGATCCGAAACTCGTAAAAATGTGTCCGCCCGGCGAACGGGCCGAAGACTGATGAACATCGAACATCGAACGCCCAACATCGAACGTCGAAGTTAAAGACTGAAAACTGAAAACTAGCAACTTCCTCCATGAAATCCATCCTCCACAAAACCACCGTGCTCGTGCTCAACCGCAATTGGCAGGCTATTCATGTGAAAACACCCGCCGAGGCGTTCTGCATGATGGCGACCGGTGCAGCCAATGGGCTGGACGTGCAGGGGAACGATTCCATTTCACCGCTGAAATGGGACGATTGGCTGAAGCTTCCGATCCGCGAGGAGGACCATGTGGTGAACACGCCGCGCGGCCCCGTTCGGGTGCCCACGGTGATCGTCGCTTCTAACTACTCAAAAGTTCCACTGTGTCGTCCGCGCTTTGGCGCGCGTGGCATCTGGGAGCGCGACGGTGGAGTCTGCCAATACACCGGCAGGAAACTCACACCTGGCGAGGGAAACATCGATCACGTCGTGCCGCGATCACGCGGCGGTGCATCGTCGTGGAACAACTGCGTGCTCTCCCACCGCGAGGTCAACTCGCGAAAAGGAGACCGCTTGCCGCAGGAGGCCGGACTACGCCTGCTCCGCAGCCCGGTCGTGCCTCGTGCGGTGCCCGCCTCCGTGATGATCCGAAATCTCCATGGCATTCCGGACTGGCAGAAATTTCTCGTCAGTTAGGAAATCCGCGGCTTTCACGGAGTTTCGAAAAACAGCCGTAGAAATCCTTTCGGTCCGTTAGCAAAAGGAAGGCTGACGCGGTAGGCGGGGCCCGGAACGGGAACAGGCAGTGTGTCGGCCCACTGACCTGTTAGCCCGGAGTTTGTCTGACCCTTCAGCAACAGCGGCGACCCACCACCGCCGTCGCGCAGTTCCAGCCAGCTTCCATTCACGGTGGCGGTCAAGCCGGAGGCGATGGTGAAATCGAGGTGCACGTGTGAGGCGTCCCGGTTGAGGGAAATCATCCCGTTTCCGTTGCTGGTAGCATTGAACGGATGAGTGCCGAGCATGAGTTCGGTGGCGTTGTTCCGGCCATCGTGATCGGGATCCGCACTGGGAAGCGCGTCATTTCCGGTAAGGGAATAAGTGTTGGTAAACGCCTGATACAATGAGGCCGGCGCGGCACCAACGGTAAAAAGGCCATCGCCCAGTTGGGGATACGGCTCACTCGGCTGGCCGTAGAATCTTGGCTTGCCTGTCTTGTCCCGGATGAAAATGCGCACCTGCCATTGACCCGCAGCGCTGCCCTGCGGAATCGTCTTCGTGAACTGATAGACCCCGGAAAGGTCGTCTCCGTCAATGCGGTTGCTCACATCGAGCGTCGTCTGGAGCGGCGCCTGTTCGTTGTCAGCGGGATCGTAGAAATAGGCGAAGGCCTGCAAGATTCCACTCACATCGTCCTCAATCGCCACTGTGACCTGCACCTGGGCGGGGCCACTGCTGGTGCTGATCTGCGAGGGGGTGACTTCCATGGAGGTGATGAATGGATCTGCCAGGTCAATGGTGCCGGTGTTTGTCACGGTGTAATTTCCGCGGACATCACTTTGAAACGGGAGATCGTAGGGATATTCGTGGTCGTTGCTGTTGTTATCGCTGACGTAACAGGCGACCGACCAGTTCCCGGGATTTCCATACCGGGGGACGACCACTTCTATCTGGTAGATTCCATGATAGGCATCGCCGGAAATTCGGTCGTCATTGTCGAAGTAAAACGCCCCGGTCCATGCGCCTGTGGGATTCAGCACTGAGATGTTGCCGGAATTGAAACCCGCAATCTCATCGGTGATTTGCAGGGTCACGGTGGCGGTAGCGGATCCGTTGCTCACGTTGACTGCGCCGGGAGTGATCGCGAGGGCGCGCACGGTCGGCTCGGTGACATCGGCGGGCAGGACATTCCCCGCGTAGAAGGTCTCGATCGCCCGGATCGGATAGGCTTCACCCGTGGCCCCGCCGTATTTGCGCGTGGCGTTCGTCGTGGCTTCCGTTAGGGTAATTTCCACCCGCCAGAGTCCGGATGCGACATCGTTGAAAACAGGCAGAACCACCTGGTAGGTGCCTGCTAGAGACGTGCCTTCGTTCGGCGTGCTTCCGTTGAAGCTGGTACTCACCCGCGGATTTCCTGCTGGATCGAAAAGCTCGACCCGGCCTTCCAGCAGTCCGTTCAGATCATCGGTGACCTCGATCTGGAATGTCACGTCGCTGGTGCCGTTTGATAGATCCAGCGGACGAGGGGAAATCCGGACATCCTGCAACTGCGGCAGCGCCTCGTCCGTTGTCCGCTGGAAACGAACCTGATCCACCCAGCCTCGGTCTTCGCCGCTGCTGCCGCTGGCGTTTTTCGAATAGCGCCACGACACCGTGTGGCTGCCGGCCGGTATCGTGACAGAGCCCGGAATCCATCCGGTGAAGCCGCTGATCTGCTCGATGACCGTGCCATCCACTGCCACTGATAGAAAATCCGAATCCTGCTCCGAATCCGTTCGCCATTGGAAGTTCATCGTGCCTGGTCCGGTGACGGTCGTTTCAAGAATGGATTCGCCAGAGTCAGCGACGGGCCGGCTTGCGGCGGCGTCGATGCCATCATTGCTTTCCTGACTTTGCATGACCCAGCCGGTGCTGGACCACGGATGACCAATCGCATCCACCGCCTGCGCCAGGAAATTTCGCGTGACCAATGCCGGCGGTTGGGGCCCCGAGGCGACGGTGATGTTTCCCGCCGGGTAAAAATCCGAATTTCCCACCCGGTCCTTCAGATAGATATCGATGCTCCAGTCACCTTCCATGCTTCCCTCTGGAAGAACAAAGTCGACCTGATAGACACCATTCCCCCATCGCCGGAAATCCGTTCGGACACCGAAAAATATTTGATGAGTTGATACTGGAAATCCCCGTTGGGATCTCTCGGGTAGATCAATCCATAGTCAAAGCCTGCCGTTAGATCGCCACCTTTGATGGTGAAGGTAAGGGTCCCTGGAGTGTTCGTGACATTGACCGATTCCGGAGAAACGCTGGAGGAGATCAGGATGGGCGGTGCGACGTCCACGGTGTCGTTCACCACCGTAAAATTTGCCGTGGGAGCGGCGAATTGATCAGGGTTGGTGGGGCCGATGTTCCGGCGGTTCGTTTCCACGTCCTCGACAAGCGCATCCACCCGCCAGGTCCCCGGCGCGGCGTACCGCGGCACGATCAGGGTCATGGTGTAGTTCCCATCCAATGCCGTGCCGCTGGTGCGTTGGGCCTGATCGAAGTAGAGTGAGGTGACGAAGGTTCCTTCCTGATTGTAGAGGAAAAGATTCCCAAACTGCACGCCACTCTCATCATCGGTGATGCGCATCGTAATGGCGATCGGGGCGTCAGCGGCATTCAAATCGACCGAGGCGGGAGTGATCAGGATGGAAGGGACCGATGGTGCCACAACATCAGCAGCTGTGTGGCTGACCAATGCGAACACGCCTGAAGCAAGAAGACACAAAGTTTTCATGGGGGGGGGTAAAATGGGGGATGGGATGAAGATATCGCTCCACGGGATCGACACGCGGCGCAGTCCAAAGCAGGCACCCTACAGGCCGCAGTCCTCCTGCCAAGAAATCTTTGGCCACACGAGCAGGCACCACTTCATTGAAATTTCCAACCCAAAGCGGCAAGCCCGTGTTGCCATCTCGGGAGATTGCTGTTACCCATCTTGCCAATGGGTCGAAGCATGCCGCAGTTGGAATTCAGATGGACCTCCTTGCTCCGTGTTCTGAAACCATCCGGAGCGCCACGCACCAAGTCAGTTAGGGAAGACGGCGGACTAACAGCCTGGTGTGTCGAAACCTCGAAAGCCCTGCTGCTGCCCGAGCTCGCCCGCAAGGTGCGCGTCTCGTGGAACCCGCGGATGCAGACGACCGCCGGCCGCGCCTGGTGGCCGGACCGGGCCATCGAGCTCAATCCGAAACTCAAGGAATGCGAGCCCGAGGAACTCTGGCGCACGCTCAAGCACGAACTCGCCCACCTCGTCGCCTACGAACGCTGCGGCCGCCGCCGCATCGAACCCCACGGCCCCGAATGGCAGGTCGCCTGTGCGGACCTCGGAATTCCCGGCGAGCAACCGTTCCACAACCTCCCCTTCAAGCGCCGGAAGATGAAACGCAACCATGCCTACATCTGCTCGAATTGTTTCAGCACCATCCACCGCGTGAAACCGATCAAGCGCGCCGTCGCCTGCTACGACTGCTGCCGAAAATTCAACAGCGGCGTCTATCACGACCGCTTCAGGCTCATCGAGAAGAAGCCGGTCTAACTCCTATTGGCGGCATCTCTGCGTCTATCGGATTCCGCGGACTTCGATCAGGAAAGGCGCTTGTGGAAGTTAGCGTGCGGAATAGTCATTGGCATTTGCAGAGACGCCGCAACCGCCAAAAGAAATCGGGCGCGGTCCGATGAAACGAACCGCGCCCGAGATAGCACATTTTCCCCCCAAAGATCCCGCTTGGCTTTGCCGGCTTGGCCATCGTCTTCCCCCCGGAGTTCGATGGTGCTTGCTGGTGGCAGAGTGGCGCGGGACAGGATATGTTGAGAAAGGTTTTCAGTTCATCTGAGTGAGCCGTCGCCTTTCGTTGGATGTAAGATGACGCGGAAAGTCAGGCCTTGGAAGGTAATTGAGGTCCCAGAACCGGCCACGTGGTCTCATTTCCGGCCACAACACGGGTTCTCAATCCCGATCCGCGACAAACAGCGTGTGGCTGAAGCGTTTCGCCTTCGGATAGGCCTTCGCGCTGATGCATTCGACGGACTTGAAATGAGCCTTCAATGATTGCGCGAACGATTTGTCCGGATGGGCCGACCAGAAGATCACGCGCCCGCCGGGGTGCAGCGCGTTCTTAATGCGGACAATGCCGGGCTTGGCGTAAAGCCGCTCGTTGCGGTTCTGCACAAAAGGGTCCGGCCCATTGTCCACATCCAACAGGATGGCATGGTAGCGGTCATTTCCCGTGCGGTCGATGAGATCATAGACATCGCAGACGTGGATGCCGACGCGCGGGTCGTCCAACAACCAGCCATTCACGTCATGGAGAAATTCGCGGTTCCAGGCGACCACTTCAGGTAACAGCTCCGCGACATCGACGCGCGCGTCCGGGCCGGTTAGAGAAAGCACCCGCTTAAGCGTGAAGCCGAAGCCGAGACCGCCAATAAGCACGCGAGGCTGCGGTGGCAGATGATGACACGAAAGTTCGGCCATTTGTTCTTCCGAGGAAGACGCGGTGGTGCTCATCAACTGCAGGCCAGCCACCTTGAGGAAATGCTGTCCGTCGTGCTCGTGCAGCGTGAGTTGGGCTCCATCGGGCGTTTTACAGGTCGCGAGCGTGCGGGTGATCTTCATACGGGAAATGGAAGGAAGCGCAGTCTGTCCCGCAATTTCCGCTGGAGCAAATCTTTCGCGCGACCATGCTGCGCGGCGTGAAATTCCTCCTCATCCCGGTGCTCACCGTCTATCTTCAATCGGTGGCGGGTGCTGCCGTGCTGCTGAATCAGATGGAAACATTTTCCGCGCAGAACGGCTGGGACAGCGGCGACCCGAATCCAAACCCGCCCGCGCTTCTCGCCAACTCCGGACCGCTTGGATCAGGCGATAGCTCACTGCGAGTCACTTCCAACGGAGGGACCGGACCCGGCAGCCGCTTGATCGTTTACAACACCACACTCTGGATAGGCGACTACCTTGCATCGGGAATCACCGCCATCGCCGCGGATTTGCGGAACTCCGGGAGCACCACACTCTCGATGCGCATCGCCTTCAACGGGCCGGGCGGTAGATTCGTGACCTCACCCACAGCCATCGCCGCGTTCTCCGGCTGGGTGAAATCCGTCTTTGACATCAAGCCCGCCGCACTCGTCAGCGCCGGTGGCACGAATGCCGCTGCCACGATGGCTGGCGTCACCGAAATGCGGATCCTGCATTCGTCCACCGTGGATTATCAAGGCGCACGGATCTCGAGTGGTTTTCTGGTCGATAACATCATCGCTGTGCCTGAACCGGCGGTGGGGGGTCTTTTTTGCCTTGCCGCCATGTCATGTTTTTTTCGGAAACGTTGATTTGAAACTTTTTAAAATTTACCCTACCTTCCCGGCTTCGATGTTACGACCTGCCCATCGCTCCATTCTTCTGACCGCACTACTCGCAGGACCGGCCGCGGCGGCAGCACCCTTTGCCACCGTCTGGCAGATGGGCTCGGATGATGGCACTGAGCTGCCCTTCTCACAGGAAAACTTCGAGCCGAACAGCGCCCCCGGTTCTGCCTCGGCCAAGGATGACGACTATTACTTCGCCGGTAGCTACCCCGCTCCAATCGGCACGCGCGTCACCGACGAGGATCTATCCAATTTCGAGCGCGCCGTGACTTCGGGAGATCCGCGCAATCGCATTCATTTCCCGCTGACCTCCGCCCAGGCATCGTCCGTTTCCCGACTCCGGATCACGGTGGACTTGATCAACGGCGGAGTTTGGATCAACGGGCCCCTTCCGGGTTATTCGAGTCACGATATCACCGTCACCTTCAACGGCCAGGTGCTCGGGGTCTTCAATTCCATCACCTGGGACCGCAGCCTGAGCTTCACGGTGAATGCTTCATCTGTGGGTGCCGTCGCCGGGGCGAATGTCTTCCAGATCGAGCGCTCGGGCGGTGCCGCGGGCAGCTACATTCAGTTCGACCACATCAAACTCGAAGCCGATCCCGACGCACTAACTGATCCTGACGGTGACGGCATGCCGCGGTGGTTCGAAGAAGTTTACGGTCTGAACAACTCATCCCCCGCAGATGCCGCGGCCGATCCCGATAGTGACGGACTCGGCAATTTCGCCGAATCCCAGGCAGGCACCAATCCCACCGATCCGGACAGCGATAACGACGGACTGAACGATGCCCGTGAGGTCAGCCTGAATACGAATCCTAACAAAGTGGACACCGATGGCGACGGTCTCACAGACGGAGCGGAAACCACCAGCAGCCCCTTGCTCGCTGACAGCGACAACGACACGTGGCCGGACAACATTGAAGTCGAACAGGGCAGCAATCCGCAAAGCGCTGCTTCCGTACCGTTTGATTTCCCCGGTGCGATCAGCCTGCAGTTTGTCTGCGAAAACATGGACTCCGCCGTTCTTGGTGCGGGTGAGCCAGCCGGTTATTTCCGCTTTCCCAACTGGAACACCTCCGCCCCGCTTCCCCGAGTGACTTCGGACGAAACGATTCTAACCAGTTCTAAATCCTCTTTGAAAAACCACCGGGGCCAGGCCACGACCGCCGCCGCGAACTGGTCCTATCACTTTGCGGGTGACGGACTTCACAAAGGCCCGGGCGACGAGCGGCTCCTGAACGGCATGATCCGCTGCCTGCGTGTCGGAAGCATCAACACTCCCGCTACCGTCAGTCTGAGCGGCATTCCCTTTGCCACTTACGACGTCCTCGTTTACGTCGGTTTTACCTATCGAAACACCGCCCGCGGAGTGGTGCGGCTGGGGGTGGATCCCACAAGCGACCGCTATTTCGTCGCGGATTCACAACCACCGTTTATCGGCTGGCGCGAAGGCAAGGCAAGCTCGCTGGCCTCCATCAAACCTGCTAATTTCGTCCGCTATCGAAACCTAGCAGGAGCCATGCAGACGATTTCGCTGCGGGCCTATGACTTTGATCCCATCGGCATCCATGGCATCCAGATCATCAACACTGGGACTGACACCGATGGCGACGGAATGAAGGATGCGCTTGAAGTGGAAAACCGTTTCAATCCGACGGTCCCAGATGCCACCGCGGACGCGGACACCGACGGCCTGAGTAATGCCTTGGAAATCACGACAGGAACCGATCCACATCACCCGGATACCGACCGTGACGGCATCAAGGATGGCGGGGAAGCCACGCACGGGACATCACCTTTGGATGCCGACAGCGACAACGATTCCCTAACGGACGGTGACGAGGTGAACGCCCTGCCGTTCCCTTCCAATCCCACGCTGGCAGACAGTGACAACGACGGGTTCAGCGATGCTGTCGAGCGCACCCATCATTCGAATCCGCTTTCTTCCGCCAGCACGCCACCTCCCGTCCCTGTCTGGGATCCTGCGACCCGCACCTGGCGCTGGCGCATCGACAATCTCCGGATGCTGTGGAATCATGATCGGTCGATGCTGGGTGCCATCGAGCACGACGAGTCCATGCTTTGCGAAGCGGTAGCGGATATCAACCAGAGCGGATGGGGCCGCCAGTTAGGATTGGGGATTCGGTATTACAAGGGAAAACTGGTGCATCGATTCCGCGGGATCGAAGGAGTTTTCCATCAGGATGGATTTCCTAACAGCGGATTCTGGGACAGCGACTGGAGCGGCACCCCGACGGACCGCACGCGGGATTTCGGATTCAGCGGTTATGGCAGCGCCGATGATTCGTATCCGCTGCGGCTTGAATTCACCGCGGTCCAACAGCACCCCGCCAACCGCTGGACGATCACTTTCCGGATTTCCAATCTCACGAATCCCGCGAGCCCGGTGACGATCGCCACCTACACCAACAGCAACGCCGTTGCGGCGGATGCATCACTGCTAGATGGCAGCACGGTCTGGACCAACCAGGACGGGGCGACGGGGCGCATCGATATCGACTTGGAAATCGGCGTGCAGGCGCTGGTCTCGCCCGCCGCGCTCGGCCCTCCCGACGCCGACAACGATGGCATGCCGGACGCTTGGGAAACAACGTACACCTTCAATCCCAACAATCTATCAGACGCATCGCTGGATGCCGACCTCGATGGGCTGACAAATTTGAAGGAATATCTGAGGAACACCCATCCACGCGATGCGGACAGCGACAATGATGGAGCGCCAGACGGCGTGGAGCATCACCATGGCACCGACCCACTCAATGCCACCCACCTTCCCGCGTGGTTCCAGTTCATTGGAAAAATCGACGATCTTGATGGCGATGGCGTTTCCGACGCCTGGGTGCTGTGGAGTGGCGGAAAATCACGTCCGCCCCTAGCAGACGACGATGGCGATGGCCTCAGCAATCTCGATGAAAGCAAAGCCGGCACCGATCCGGACGACGCGGATTCCCGCTTGGATCTCAGAGGCTGGCGCGATTCCAACAACTTCATCCTTTCGTGGACGAATCTTCCATTCAAAGCCAACCGTGTCGAAATCAGCAGTTCGTTAGATACCTGGCAGACCGCGGTTGGCCTGCCACCATCCGGCATCGTTGGTGGACGCCGACAGGTCACCATTCCTGCCGAGTTTCCTTCAGCAGCCCGCCAGAATTTCTATCGGGCCGGCGTTCTTCCTCTCGATACGGATGCGGATGGAGTGGAAGACTGGGTGGAAAAAACCGTGTTGGAATCCTCTATCAGCAACGGGTCCTCACTCGGTCAGCCGCTTACCCGCGCGAATGGGCCGGCCCTCGGCGGTGATGCCGTGGCGTTGCTCGACCGGCTTCAGGGCTCAAACCCTAACGGCGGCACTTCCGGCAGCATCACATCAGGGAAACCGTCACCCGTGAACGCCGCGCGGTTTCTCATGCAGGCGAGTTTCGGGCCTACACCGGAGTCGATCAAGGAAGTCCAAGATCTCGGCTACGCGGCGTGGATCGACCGCCAGACCACTTTGCCCGCCTCGTTGCTTCAGCCATACATCAAGGAAATCAAGGCTGACGGCGCGGGCCCGCGCACCGATCCCTATTACAATTTCAACGAGCTGGATCGATTTGTG
>JANODE010000069.1:0-10253 GCA_031412525.1 Akkermansiaceae bacterium
CAGCCAAATCTCCAAGCCCGGAGGCGGAGCAGTCACCCTCAACGACAGTGGCTTCCTGATCGCCCTACCAGACACCAGTTACACATCCTGGGCTTCTACCAACGCCTCCGGCACCACCTCCGCTCAAGATCAAGACAACGATGGCGTCCTCAACGCCGTGGAATACGTGCTCGGGGGTGATGTCCTAACGAATGATCTTTCCAAACTCCCCGTCATCTCGTCCTCTGGCGAAAACATCCTCTTCACTTTCAAGCGGGATCAGACCTCGATCAAAGCCACCACCGCCTTGCTCATTCAAGTTGGCACCACCCTGCACGCTTGGCCGGACAACTACACCGTAGGAGCTGACACCGCCACTTCATCAGATGGCGTGACGGTCCTCAAGGGCGTCCCGGCCGGTTTCGACACGGTTACACTCAGCGTTCCTAAAGCACCCGACTTGCAGAAATTCATCCGCCTGAACGTGAACATCACGCCCTTATTGAACGCCCAATGATGTCGCTTTTGCACAACCGTTCTTATCAATTCCAACATCGGGAAAACGTAAGCGGTCAACAGAGCACCTCACGCATAGATGCCAGAGCATTGGCGCCTCTGGCATCTTTGCAACTCGGCTCTCGATGGTCTGACCGGCGGCCCGGCGGGTTTTGAGCCAGTTGGCGGGCAGCAGAGCTTGCAGTTCTTACGGAGCGGGGTTGTGCTTCAGCTTTTCGAGGACCCACTCAGAGTAGGCGAATGGGTCCGCCCGTGGACGGGGTCGATCCTTGCATCCTGGACGGGGTCGGTCCTTGCATTTCAGAAATATAGCATCAAAATACTGACTCCAAAGGACTGACCCCGGGAGACCGGATTTACGCCACGGCCGAGCAGGACGCATGCGAGGCGCTCTGGGTCTCGCGAAACGATGGCGTCTCCCCATGAGCGAATGGTTTTGCGATCGGCCCTGAAAGTTTCTTCGAGTTTGGCAACCAAGACGCCCGCGTTGTAAAGGCGACCGGCGAGCATCTTGAAGGCCATCTGGTTAGGATCATCCGGGACCACTTCCATGAGTTCCAAGCCATAGAAAACCCCGATGGATTTCTCATCATCACTGGAGTAAAGCGTAAAGCAGGGATTGCGTTTATCGGTCGGAAGGATGATTTGCTGGGCGCGGAAGGATTCCATGTGACAAGTCGACCTTGGTGGCGTGATCGCCAGCACGCTAGCCGCCACCAAGGTGCGCGGCCAATCTGTTACTCCATGTTTTTGAGATGACACGCTCGGATCCGTGATCAGAAACCGGAAATAAAAAGCCTATTTGGGGGAATTGAACTTGCTGGCCTCTTCGGCCATATCGAGGTCTTTTAGTGAGGTCTGACGCTGTGCCACCAAGGACGCGGCCCCAGCGATGGGGGTTTCGCTTGATGGCTGGAAAATCACGCCTACACTGGTCCTTTAACTTGAAAATAAAATGTGGATACAAAGCACGAACAAGATCTTTTTGCAGTTAGTAATCATCGCAATAGCCCTGTGCCAAAACGCTTTTAGCGCGGGGGTCAAAGCACCGTCGGCATTGACTGTTGAATATCTAAACGACCCTGTCGCGCTAGACTGCCTTGCTCCACGATTGAGCTGGAAACTCGTCGCAACAACGGCCTCGGCAAAGAATCTGAGCCAGGAAGCCTATCAGGTTGAGGTCAGCAAGACAATAGGTCAGGACAAAGAGATAGTCTGGGATTCCGGCAAAGTGCTCTCTGCCCAGTCCTTGAATGTCGTCTATGCAGGCAAGCCACTTGTGAGTTCAGGTCGCTATGCCTGGCGTGTGCGTGTCTGGACCCCGGACGATGAAACCCCGTCCGCATGGAGCGTTCCGGCTAGCTGGGTCATGGGGCTGATCAATCCGGGCGATTGGAAAGCCAAATGGATCGGGGCGAATGCCGTCACGCGTCCTGACTTTGATATGGCGGGCGCAAAATGGCTCTACGGGGGCAACGGCAAGAATGAGAGCTTTGAAAAGGTCTTTCAAGCGCCCGCGATTCCGGCAGGTCAAGTCGCCATCATCGCATATGCAGGGGACGAAACCTTCGAAGTGCGCATCAATGGAAAAGTGGCATTAAAGACCGACGGGCATCTAAACAGCCCGAAGCAGATGCGCTTTGTTGACGTGACATCATTCATCAAGCTGGGTGAAAACCAGATCAAGGTAGGTGTTAATAGTAAAAATCAAGCTGGATTCATCGCGGCTTTGCGCTTTCCGGATGGCTCTTCCCTAGTTACGGATGAGAGTTGGTCGCAGGTCGTGAAGACGGCGGATATTGATGCAACACCCCAAGGCCGGATCGAGCGCCGGATGGAAGCAGTTTCGCCTGCTTTTGAAAAGGCCTTCACGGTGAAAAAGAATCTCGCTGAGGCCACCTTGCATATCACAGGTGTCGGCTTCTATGAGGCGAGTCTCAATGGCCTACGCATTGGCAAGAAGGTGCTGGACCCTGTCCCCACGAAGTTTGATTCGCGGGTTCTCTATTCAACGTATGATCTAACACCACAACTGAAAGAGGGTACCAATCAGTTGAATGTAATTCTCGGCCACGGCTGGTACGATGTTCGTTCGGTTGAGGTATGGAATTTTGACAATGCGCCGTGGCGTAATTTCCCGCGGATGATCGCACAGTTGGAATTGGTCTATACGGATGGAACCAAGGAGCTGGTCTGCACGGATAAGAGCTGGCGTCAAGTGGGCAGTCCGATCGGTTTTGACTGCATTCGTGAAGGCGAAGTGATCGGTTTACAGCCCGACAAGACCATGGATTTGGCAAAGACGGTGATCATGGCTGAAGAGGTGACGGGACCTGCCGGCAAGCTGGTAGCAGAGGCTTTGCCACCCTCGGTGGTTGCGCAGGAAATCAAGCCCAAGGCAATCCGCAAGGTCGCCGACGGTGTGTGGGGTATTGACTTCGGACAGAACATGGCTGGCTGGATCCGGCTGAGCGTGAAGGGGCAGAAGCACGGTGACGTATTAACCATTCGCTACGGCGAACGTCAGGCGGCCGACGGACGTGTCACGATCAAGCCACTGGATATGCATTTCCGTTATACGGCCTCAAACCAGCTACTGCCGGGGGGCGGATTTCAAGTGGACCGCTTTGTGTGCGATGGCTCGGCGAAACAAACATACGAACCGCGTTTCACTTACAATGGCTTCCAATACGCGGAGATCAGCGGACTCCGCACGCTTTCAGAAGAGGACGTGGTTGCCTGTATGGTGCAGACCGACTTCAAGCCTGCCGGCTCCTTTACCTGTAGTAATGAACTCATCAATAAGATGCAGGATGCAATTCTATGGGCTTATCGCAGTAACTTCACAAACGGCTATCCCACAGACTGCCCGCATCGTGAAAAAAATGGCTGGACCGCTGATGCGCATCTGGCGACGGAACTGGCAATGTATAACTTCCAGAACACAGCGGCGTATGAAAAGTGGATCCAGGATATCATGGATGAACAGCGCCCGAATGGCAATGTGCCGGCAATCATTCCCACCAGCGGCTGGGGCTACAATTGGGGCAACGGACCCGCGTGGGACAGCGCGCTCCTGATGATCCCTTGGATGCTCTACGTCTATCAGGGCGACATGCGCATCCTGGAGAAGGCTTATCCAGCCATGGCCAAATATGTCAACTATATGGGCTCTCAAGCGAAAGACCATATTGCTTCGCACGGCTTGGGTGATTGGATACCGGTGAAGACCGTGACGCCGGTCCCTGCGACATCAACAGGCTACTACTATCTCGATGTCCAGATTATGGCTCGTGTGGCTGAATTACTAGGCAAGATAGATGACGCCAAGAAGTATTCCGCACTGGCCGAACAGATCCGTGAGGCGTTTAACCGGAGCCTCTACAAGGGCGAAGGCGTTTATTCGATTGGAAGCCAGACCGCCCAGAGCTGCGCCTTGCATCAAGGCTTGGTCCCACATGACGAGCGTCCGAAAGTCGAAGCGAAACTTATTGAGGTCGTAGAGAAGAGTGATTCCTATCCAGACTTTGGTATTCTGGGGTCTAAATACATTTTCCGCTCGCTCAGTGACGCCGGACGCAGCGACTTGGCTTTTGCCATGGCGACGAAGGATGACAAAAAATCGTATGGCTCCTGGATCCGTCGCGGAGCCACCACTTTATGGGAAGACTGGGATGACGGAGATTCGCGCAATCACATCATGTTCGGTGATGTTTCCGCCTGGTGGTATCAAACACTGGCAGGCATCCAACTGGCCGATACGGTCTGCGCGGTTGCCTCCAAAAGCAAACCAGAAGCGATCGCCTTCAAGCAGATAGTGATCGCCCCTGTGCCTGTGCAAGGACTTGAGTGGGTCAAGGCGCAACACGACTCGCCCTACGGACTCATCCGCGTTTCATGGAAAAATGAAAACGGAAGATTTCGACTGGCAGTGGATGTGCCAGTCAACACGACAGCCACGATCCGCCTGCCTTTCAAGCCTGATACCAAGGGCGTTGTCTTTGCTGATGCCCAGAAGGTCGCCCCAGTCGAAAATCGCATGACCTTCACGGTGGGCTCCGGGATTTACATGGCAGAAGGGCCTGCTGGCGAGTTGATCAAACGATAGGAAAATCAGACTAACCAACCGACTTAATCTAAAATAGGAATCATCGCAAATTCCCGGCAGCCTAGCGGTTTCCACTCGGCGCGTCAATTTGGGACGCGAACGGAGGACGTCCGAACATTCGGGGCACTTCGACGTGAGGCGGCTCTATTTCCGTTGCCAGAGACTCGAGAAAAATTTCCCGGTTTCACTCAGCGTTCCGTCGGGGCGGACGAGCCAGAAGCCGCGGGCGTCGTCCAGATTCTTGATCGGGGCAGGCGGCTCTGGCTGCTTCTTTGGATTGGCTTCGTTGCAGTAAAGTGTTTGGGGTCGGTCCCCGCACCGAAACATGTTTCAATTGGTGCCATATCACGTAGTCATGTTTGGTGGCCGGGGTCAGTCATTTGTTTTCCGAATTTTTCTCATGTCTGGGGTAAGTCCCCGCAGCTGCACAAATGGCTTGGCGAAACTGGAGAGTAATTATTTTTGGCCGGGGTCTTGGCCGGGGTCAGTCCTTTGTTTTCCGAATTTTTCTCATGTTTTTCCAGAATTTTCAGTAAGCTTCGGGGGCGGTCCCAAATAACAGACATTGATAGAGGTCCGTGTCTCTTCGGCATTTTCAAACCTGGCGTTCCCCGACCCGCTGGAACGCCTTCGGGCACGGGCAATTTGCGATCCCGTTATTTCTTAACCGCAGAGGACACAGAGAGCGCAAAGGAATGAGACATGGAGCAATTGTCTTTTCCTTTTTGTTCTTTGAGTTCTCTGCGGATTATTGGTGTTCTGGCCGGGGTCAGTCCTTTGTTTTCCGAGTTTCTCTCATGCTTTTCCAGAATTTTCAGTAAGATTTCTGAAATAGAAGGACTGACCCCAGAGACGGGGGGCCAGACTCTGAGCGGAGTCGTCGGCACCGGCGGTGGCAACCTGAGCAAGGTCGGTGGCGCTGATTTGATCCTCACGAATGCCGCCAACGCCTACAATACATTGAACATCAGCGCAGGCCGCGTCTTCATTGCCAATATCGGAGCCTTGCCCACCAATAAGACAGTCGCTCTCGCCGGTGGATCCTTGAACTTTAATGCTGCTGGGAATCCGACCTTTAGTAATGCGATCACCGTGTCGAGCGGCGCGAACATCGCCGCGCGGGTCGCGACGACTTTGAGCGGCGTCACACTGCCCGGCTCCGGCTCCGTCATTTTCTACAACGATGACGCGGCCACCTTGGGCCTGACCATCACCAAAAACCAAATCCTCTCCGGAACCTTGTCGATCCAAGTCGGCGGTACCAATCTCACCGTCGGAACGGCGACCTTGTCCGGTATCATTAGCGGTGCCAGTGGAGCAATCACCAAAATTGGCTCCGGCACCCTGATCCTCTCCGGCGCGAACACCTACACCGGGGTCACCACCGTCAACGGCGGCACCTTGAAACTCGGAGCAAGTAATTGCCTCCCGAACGCAAGTGCAGTGTCCATCGCGGCCGCCCGCCTTGATGTCGGCACCTTCAACGACACCGCTGGAACGCTTGCCGTTACGGCCGCCGCCACCATCAATGTTGGCTCCGGCGGCACCTTGGCCTTTGCTGGCGGCAGCCCTGCTGATTGGACTGGGACGCTAAATATTACAGGGGCTTTCGTCTCGAATGCGTCCATCCGCTTCGGCACCTCAGGGGCTGGCCTGACTCCCGCTCAGGTGGGCTTGATCTCCATCAATGGCGTTTCGGGTGCGGCGTCGCTGAACTCAAGCGGATATCTCACCGCAGCTTCTGCCCTGCGCGCCCTACCAGACACCAGTTATACATCCTGGGCTTCTACCAACGCCTCCGGCACCACCTCCGCTCAAGATCAAGACAACGACGGCGTCCTCAACGCCGTGGAATACGTGCTCGGGGGTGACGTCCTAACGAATGATCTTTCCAAACTTCCCGTCATCTCGTCCTCTGGCGAAAACATCCTCTTCACTTTCCAGCGGACTCAGACCTCGATCAACGCCACCACCGCCTTGCTCATTCAAGTCGGCACCACCCTGCACGCTTGGCCGGACAACTACACTGTAGGAGCTGACACCGCCACTTCATCAGATGGCGTGACTGTCCTCAAGGGCTTCCCGGCCGGTTTCGACACGGTTACACTCAGCGTTCCAAAAGCACCCGACTTGCAGAAATTCATCCGCCTGAACGTGAACATCACGCCCTTATTGAACGCCCAATGATGTCGCTTTTTCACAACCGTCCTTATCGATTCCAGCAACCGAAAAACGTAAGCGGTCAACAGAGCACCTCTCGCATCTTTGCCAGAGCTCGGGCGGCTACGACATCTATACAACTCGGCTCTCGATGGTCTGACTGGCGGCCGGGCGGGTTTTGAGCCAGTTGGCGGGCAGCTGCGCCAGCCGGTGTGCTCGCCGCCGATGAGTATCCAGCTCTTGTGGCCGAGCTTGGTGGGGCGGATGGCGTTTTCGGTGAGATTATGATCGAACTCGATCTGCCCGTCCGTGAAGCGGGGTTCGAGGTGTGGCCATTGGCTCGCGGCATACGCTAGGGCGTTGCCCAACTTGCTTCGGGGCGTGATCCCGCGGAAGTGGCCGAGCCTGCGGATCAGCTTTGAACGATCCGGGATAATCTCCTTTCAAGCGGTGGATGAAACCATTGAGAGATGACAACCCGTTGAAAAAGCCACCAGTAATCACTCGAAAGAGTGATTACAAACCCATCCTCAAGAACCAATATTCGCACTGTTCAAGCCAGTCCAAACCCAAGTTTTCCAGTATTCCTGCCCAACCCCTTTTCCCCGCCTCCAGTTCGGCCAACAGCTCTTCCAATGGTCTTCACCTCAAAAGCAAATTCCTCGCAATAATTTTACCGGAGTTATTGGGTTTTCTCCGGTAGAACCGGATGCTGCGGGTGGAGGTCCGCAGCATCCTTTTCTTGAACCCGTGATGAATTGCATGAACTTCGATTCAGACAAAAATCAACTATGAATTCTAATCAATCAAAACCCGAGTTGGTAGGAAGCACAACCTGGATATGCTTGCTATCACTCGCTTTTTCATCTCATCGCTGTCTCCCTGCCCATGCTACTCGGAGTCCTTCATTCGCACGCCCCTCTCACCGGACAAAAGCATCTCGATGTCATGTCTTGCGTCACGACCGGGGCTTCACCCTTGTGGAGCTTCTGGTTGTCATTGCGATCGTGGCGGTGCTTGCCGTGGTCGGAATGACTGCGAGTAGAAAAATGGTGCTCAATGCGAACAAATCGAAAAGCATGAACAACTTGAGGCAGCTTGTGGCTGTCAGTCAGGGCTTTTCATCGGAAAACAACGGAGCGATTCTTCACGAGTCAGCTACCATGATCAATGAAAGGCGGAGGGAGTGGACAGAGGTGCTGTTCGACGAGGTTGCCCCTGAAGCCGCTTCACTCGAAGAGAAGCAGCGCGACATGATCGCCAAGGGATTGGGATTGTTTGGAGACAATCAAGCCCTCAAAATAGCCAATGGGAAACTACCCAAATCGGGCAGTAAGTCTTGGCGGACCTTCGCGTACAACAATCAGATCGGGTCAGTCGCGCTCGACCCGGGACAAACCATGGAATGGGTGGCTGGCGCGGCATTTACTCACCAAGTTGAAAATCCTGAAAAGTTGATCCTATTTTCCCATACAAAGCTCAATTCAAACAACGATTATACGTATATTCTGCAAGGGAATGACTATGAGAACGAACGAATTGAGTTCGACATCTATGGAGGGTCGGGAATTGTAGGCTTTTTTGATGGGCATGTGGAAATGTTTACAAAAGCTCATTTCCCGGGGCCCGGTGCGAGAAATCCACAAACCGGCTCCCCCTATACGGATGCCGAACTCAATCAATACTATTGGGGCAGGGCGACCCGAATTCCGCGGAGTTGATGCTCTCTGGAGATTGACCTGTAGAATTTACTCTCGTTCATGGTCTTGTAATTCACTTCCCAAATACACCCGGCAGATACGAATAGGAGCCAAGACTTAACAGCGGAAGTTATTAATCGACCGACTTAGATGAATCATACTAGAGCCTATACCAAAACTTGCTTTATAGCGACCCGGAATACGCTGAGGTGCTTGGGCGTCTCAAGGCACTCCTGCCCACCCGCACCGCTTCCTCCGCCTGAGAGTAAATCGCTAAGCGGAGAACTCATCAATCCCCATTTCCCCTCTCTCTGGTTCGACCCAATGGCTATCTCAGGGGCCTCCCACAGAAAGCAAATTCTAGCAGTTAACAATCAATCCCGGCCGCCAATAAACTTCCACCATCGAAAACCGACTATGACCCTTCGCTTACCCACCATCCTCCGCTCGTTGTTCCTCTTCTGTGGGCTGCTCACCCTCGCCGCCGCCGCCGACCGTCCAGTCGCCGGCCCCTTCGATGCCGACTGCCGTGGCGCCGGCCCGGGCCACGCCCGCTGGTTCGACGGCATGCCGCCCATCGATTCAGATGATACCTGGACTTTTTCCTTCTGGGTGAAACCCACCAGCATCCCCGCCAAGCCGACGCTCATCGCCGGCTTCGGCGCAGCGATCAACTTGGATGGTGCAGAACGGTACCTCGGCTTGTTTCCCGAGGGCTTGCATTTCTGGGGAGGCGGTGTCGACGTGCCGACCAATGTCAAGCTGACAGCCGGGCGTTGGCAGCACTGCGCGGCGACCTTCGACGGCAAGCGTATCAGTGTCTATCTGGACGGTCGCGAAGTCGCCAAGGCCGAAGTGCGACTGACCCGTTCCGCCGCCCGGGCGCAGATGGCACCGCCTCCCCCTTGGGAGATAGGCGGCTGTTTCGATGGCCGCGTGGCCCGTTTTGCCATCTGGGACCGGGAGTTGGATGCCGGTGCCATCACCACGCTGGCTAGGGCCAACGGTGGGCTTGATGCGCTTGCGTTCGCGCCGGCGCCCGCTGGCGACACGCCGGAGCGCTTCGGTCCGTATGTAAAGCGCGGGGGCATCATCGCTGAACAGGATCCTACCACCTATCCTGGCCCCAAGCCGCGCTGGGAGGCGAAGCGCATACCGCGCCTCGCGCAGCGTCCGGTGCCGCAACCCGCCGCCGATGGCACATTGCGGTTGGACAAAGGCTGGGAAATGGCGGATGCGACCGGATTGAACTTGAGTGCCGCTGCCGTCGCCTCCGTTGATTTCAAAAGCACGTCTTGGTATGATGCCACCGTGCCCGGCACGGTGCTGACCACCCTAGTGCAACAAGGCATCTATCCGGATCCCCTTTATGGCCTCAACAACCTAGTCATCCCCGATGATCTTTCCCGTCGGAATTGGTGGTACCGCACCGCCTTCACGACACCCACGAGCTGGGATGGCCGCACCGTGCAGCTCACATTCAAGGGCATCAACTACCACGCCGAGGTGTGGCTGAACGGCAAGCCCCTGGGCACCATCACCGGCGCCTTCATCCGGGGCGTGTTCGACGCCACGTCGTCCTTGGCCCCTGCCGGCAAGCCCAATGCCCTGGCGGTGCGCATACGTCCCCAACCCCACGGCGGCGCGGCCCACGAGGAATCCGTAAGCAATGGTGCCGGCCCCAATGGCGGCGACGGTTGTCTTGATGGGCCGACGTTCTTCTGCACCGAGGGCTGGGACTGGATCCCCACCATCCGCGATCGCTGCACCGGCATCTGGCAGGATGTCGA
>JANODE010000070.1:0-70918 GCA_031412525.1 Akkermansiaceae bacterium
TTTTGTCATGACAGTTGCAGGCCCCTCATGGTCCCGGTCGAAGAAGCGAAACGGTCGGTTTCGATCCCCAGGCGCTGCAGCATGGAAACGTAGAGATTCGGTAGTGGATAGTTCTTCGTTCTATCAAATGCCAGGTGCTGGCCGTGTTGGCAACCACCGCCCGCCAGCAGGGCCGGCATGTTGAACGTGGAGTGGGTGTTCGCGTCTCCGAGATTGGAACCATAAAGAACCATCGTTCGGTCCAGCAGCGTATCGCCATCTTCACGAACGGCCTTCATGTCCGTGAGCAAACTGGCGAGAAGCTTCATGTGAGCTTCATCGAGAGCCTTGAGTTGCGAGCGTTTGGTGTCGGATTTTCCATGGTGCGAGAGATTGTGATAGCTCTCGGAAATGATTGCATCCCGCAGATTCACCACCGGTGTGGCAGCACTGTCGAGCATCAGCGTGATGGACCGGCTGGAGTCGGTTTCGAGTGCAAGACGGGCAAGGTCATACATCACTTTCACCTTCTCCATGTAGGCGGCCGGGCTTCCGGGATCAACGGGGGGCTCGGCATTGACGACCGGCTTTGGTTTGGTTTCCCAACCCCGCGATGCCAGCATCCTCGATTCCAGATCACGCACGCTGGTCGCGTATTGGTCGAGCCGCTCACGGTCCTGCGGGCCCACCTGTGTTTGCAATCGCTTCAACTGTCCGTCCACCGTGTCAAGAATGCTGCGGCCGGTATCGAGGCGGCGGAGCTGCGCTTCGACCTCTTGCGCGCTGCCCTGGATGAACAACTGCTTGAAGACATCCGCTGCCTTATCCTCGGCCGGGATTTGGACTCCGTTGGATGTCCACGCCAGTCCTTTCCGTGTGTTTACGCCGAGGGCGATCGAAGGAAACCGCGTGAGCACTCCGATGTGTTCGGCGATGTATTGATCCAGCGAAATCGAGTTTCTGAACGACCCGCTGCCAGGATGCGGTGAGGCAGTTAGAAAGCAGGCTTCGGATGCATGGCTGCCATCCACATATGGGTGCGAGACGCCGCTGAAGACGCTGAAATCCTGTCGGTGCTCTGCCAGCAGGTCCAGATAGGACGAGGCCTGATAGTCACGACCCTCGCCCGTCGGGAAGAACTGATCCGGCAGCAGTCCGAGGTTGTTGCAGATGGCAAACATGCGGCGCGGCTTGGTTTCCGCCTTCGCGGCAGCGCCGAAGACCGGGGCCATCGCCTCCAGCAGAGGCAGGGAAAACAGGATGCCCGCTCCCCGCAGGAAGCTCCGGCGAGGGAGGGTGCGCTGCGTCGAAATATAACAACCGGAGACCGGCTTTGGCGGATTTTCGGCATTCATGGTTTGATGACACGCAGTCTGAGGAAACGCCTGGTCCCGTCGATCGGGTCGCTGTCATCGACGGTTACCTCGGAGTTCAATGCTGGTGGGTTCTCGGCGATGGTAAGCCAGTTTGACAAATCGTAGCTGCCTTCGACAAGATAGGTGAGGTCGGCACGGGCTCGGAAGAACGCAAGCGTCAATATCGGATAGGGTTCGCCGCCTTCGCCGTTGTTCCGCATCGCGGTGCCGAGCCGGACGCCAGTGGTATCGGAAACCCTTGGATTTTTGGCGAGCGCGTATTCCAACAGGTTGACGGAGCCATCGCCGTCCGGATCCGCCAGCATGCCCCACAGGCTGGCTTCGAGCGCGGAATTCGCGAGCTCTGCGGGTGTGAAGTGGGCTGCCTGCCAGATCTCCGAGGGAGTCTGCGGAGGGGCGAGTTGCAGGGGATCGATTCTGATCGAATCGAGCGAGAAGGCCAGGTTGTCCGTCGCCAAACTCTGTTGGGTCGTGAAACTCAGGAAATTACCCGCTTGAAAGGTGTTGGCGCGGAAACCGGAGCCGGTGACCTTCACGGTGCTTGCTCCGTCGCTGATGGAGACGTCATAGGTGCCGTGGGTTTTTCCGGCGGTCGTCCCGCTGCCGGTGGCGGCATAGACATCGATGGTGAAATGATAGGTCGTGCCCGGCTGGATCAGCATCCCTGTGGGCCGCAGCAGGTTCGGGTCATAGGTGTTTGCGACACCTGGCTGGCCATTGAAAACACCCCATTCCCGTGGTTCTAACGATCCTGAAGCCGCGCCGAACGCCCGGATGAAGAACGTGCTGTTCACCGATGTGCCTGCCCCGGCTGCCGTGCTTCCGGCGATGGTGAGATTGTCCCCGGCGGAATTGAAGACGGCGGAATCGGAATCCAGCCTCACATCGAAGGTGAGGCGGAAGAAGGCGTCAACCGGACGGATGACGGACGACCACTGGCGGTAGATTCCGTGCTGCTCGCTCGTTGCCAGGCTTCGCGTGACTTTCAGATAGGGACCGGTGTTGTCCAGCGGATTTACCACGGGTCCGGTGCCTGACGCGCCCGCGCTATTCACCCACCCGGAGCTCCAACCGTCGCCCGCTGTTCCGGGAAACTGTTGGGGACCGGTGAAACCCTCGCCGTCGGTAAAGGTGGCGATGACGGCATCGGCGGCGGCTGGAGGCGATGGGATGAATTCGTAGGCGATGTCCGCCCAGTAGTTGGTGCCGTTCGTGCCTTGGACCGGAAAGTTGTTTTCAATCGGTCCATGGACGCCGTTTCCGCCATTCACGGTCCGGATGATCGGTGATCCGGGTGAAGTAGGCAAACCGCTCATCTGATAGGCCGCGCCTGCTGACACTCCGTATGAAACCGTGTGAACGCGGCCGGGCAGGATGTCGACCGGAACGGCGAGCGGCGCCTCCACCCAGCCGGCTCCAAGCGGAGCGGCCTGTGTGACCTGCGCCACACGCAGGCCGGCATCATCCCATAGATTGAGCGTGTAGCTGGCGGGTCCTTCGGCCGGATGCCAGACGCGCAGTGCGGTAATGCGGGTGTGGCGTTGCGATTGGAAACGGGTGCCCAGTTCGGCACTGGTGCCGGGGGCCATGAGTTCGTAGAGCTCGAAGTCGTCGAAATTCACGCTGCCGGCAGATCCACTGGAGAACCACGGAGTGAACTGGACATTGCGTGTCGTTCCAGTGCCGTTGACGGGCGTGAACGGGATGTTGACTTTCTGCCAGACCGGAGTGGTGCCGGTGAAGTAGCCGGTGGGGTCCGGCGTCGCGGCGGAGTAGATCGTGACGTACGAATTCGTGTTGGAAGTGCTTTCGAGCGCCCAGGCGCTGAACTGATAGGGGATGTTTCGTTTCAGCGTGACGATGTTGGTCATGCCAGCGCCGCCGGTCCCTCCGACGATCGACACGGAGCTGCTTCCGGTGCGGGCCACACCCGTGCTGATGGTGACGCGGTCCGTGTTGGTGAAAACCCACGGACTTGCGGCACCACTTTCGAAGCCGGGATTGGTGAAAAGGTTCGCGGGGTTCGCAGGATTGATTTTGACGGATGTTCCGTCCGGCGCGGCGTATCCGAGCAGCGTGTTTCCAGTCTGAAGCACGGATTCAAAGGTGAATCCGTGGGTGCCGGCGGGGATGCTCACCTGTGAGAAGCCATTGCCGCTCTGGAGCGGCACCAGCGTGGTGCCGTCGAGTTTCACGGTGAAGATTCCGGGATGATGGAAAGTGACGGAGGTGCCGGGCGAAACGATCGTCCCCTTGGCACCGCGGACGTGCAGATCGACGTCCGCGTCGCTGGTGAAGCCATGGGTATGGCCGGTCGGCGTGTTTTTGAACGAGCGGCCCTTGGCGACGAAGTAGAACGCGAGGTCGGTGGAGTTCTCCGTCGCGATTTTCCGATAGATTACCGCCTTGCCGCGGGCGGCGGCCCCGGCGGGATCGTAGGCGGACGAAGTGATCGTTCGTTCGCCGGTGCCGTCCGATTCGATCGCGAAGTCGGTGACCCCACCCGCGAAGGCGAACGCCGCGGCCTGGGCGGCCGTGCCGGTGCCGCTGGCGGCAATGCGTTCCATGGCGGGCACGGCCAGGGCGGACTTGCGGGGGAAGAACATGGTGAGCACGTTCTTTTTCTTGGTCGTTGAATTCAGCGTGTAACCGTTGAAAATGTATTTGCCGACAAACGACGTGGAAGCCGATCCCTGGATATCGTCCGCGAACAGGCCGTCATACTGCGTTTTGCTGTTGGGAGCGGTCGGCATGAAGATCGAGAGATAGAGCTGGTCCGTGGTGTTGGCCTTCTGACGGATCTGCCATTCGTAGCGGTCGTTGGAAGAGTTGTCGGAGTTGAAGGTGATGGTGTCCGAGTAGGGATGCCATGCGAGCTGGCCGGTGGTGGCGCTGGAGTTGCCCTCCAGTTCGTCCATCGCGTAGACATAGCCGTTGATGCCGTCTTGGGGATAGATGGCGACGGTGTGGCGGATGTGGCGGCCGTTGTTGATGGTGCGGTTCGCGTCGGTGAGCAGGCCGCTGTCGCCGGTGGCGTAGTCGAGGCTGTCCGATAGCAGCCCCTGCACGCCGTAGCCGCCGTGTTTCGCACGGTGGTCGTTGGTGAAGGACGGGTTCTGATAGTTTCCGATGGAGTAGTTGAATAGCGCGACGTTCTGTGAGATGGCGTGGTTGTTCAGATAGCTGAAATCGAAGCCGAAGTTGTTCGGGTCGGTGGCGGCGGCGGCGTAGCCATTGTAGCCGGGACCGCGGAGCAGGATCTCACCGAATCCGGCGATGCTCAGCGAGTTGGTGTTCCTGTGAAGGTGGCCGAGGTTCGGCACGGTCGTGAATTTCTGGTTGGTTAGGACGGCGGCGAGCGATTGGGTGCCGCCGTCTTTCTGACGGAGGTAGGCGGCTCCGTTGTTGAAAATGCGGCTGGGTGGTTCGAGCGCGGTGGCCGTGCCGGTGGCGCGGGCGCGGGCGAGGTAGGAGAATAGTTTTGCCGGCGGGATGGCTCCATTCTGCTGCCACTCGCCGTAGGCCAGCCCGAGAGTGGAAAAGTTCCCCGCACGGTCAAAGGGGCTGGCATAGGTGGCGGTGAAGGGTGCGTAGCTGCCGTCGCCGAGCGGCCAGTTATATCGATTCGGCATCAGCGCGTAGCCGCCGAGCCACTCGTAGAACTTGCTCATCTTGGGGTCCGAATACCACGTGGGATCGATGCCGGCATAGACGATGACATCGTGGAAGACCCCCTTGTTGTAACGGCTGGGATCGCCGGCGCGTGCCATGGCGTAACCTCCGAACTCACGGTAGCAGCCGTCCTCGGTGATGTGGTCGCGCCAGTGATCCTTGTAAACCGTGACCGCGTCGCTCAGCGCTGTGTTGTTCACGGGGCCATCCTTCCACAGAGCCCACAGCGCGCGGGCGGACATCAGTGACTCGAGGTGATAGGGCTCGTATTGTGTTTTGAAAAAGGTCGCCGCGCCCATCGTTCCCGCGACGTAGGGAGTCTGTGTTCCGGCCGTTCCGGCGACTTCCATCATCGTGTTGAAATTGCTGCGCTGGGTGATTTGGGCTGAGGTCGTACTGGGATCGTTGTAGATGATGTCCATCGCAATGATCGTGGCAAAGAACGCCGCGGCCGTGGGAACGCAGGCACCCCAGTCATTGATGAAGAGATCCTTCGTGATGTTCCCGTTCTGCGCGAGATCCCAGTATTTCAAATACTGATAGAACCGGTTTCGGTAGGTGTTCCTGTTCGCCGGAGCCATGAGATAGGCGAGCGCCGTGGAATCCATGATCTTGATCATACTGCCCGCACGAGTGGCGACGGCGGCGGTCTCGCTGTAGGTCGTGGTGTTGGAAATGTTCATCGCATCGGTGCGCATGCGGATGAACGGCACTTTGGAAGATGCGCCGACTGAAAGCGCCTGCAGGGCGGGGTAGTCAGTGCTTTTTACGATGATGAACGGGTGTGTCTGTGCCAGCGCTGCCACCGGACTCAGCAGGGCGATCAAAAAAGCAAGCAGCCCCGTCAGGGATCTTCCTGCGATGGCGGTAGTTGCTGGCTGGGAGCTCATGGTGGGTTTCGGGAGGCTGGGAAATCAGATAGAAAATCCAAGCTGATCGTGTGAAGTGGGTTTCTTGATCCTGGTTGATTCGAGGCAACTCCCTGACCTTCCTGGCAAGCGCTTTTTCATCGGCACAATCCTACCGTTCCAGCAGGGAGTTCTTACTCGATCAAGGTTGAAATCCACATCGCCCGGTCGGGCTAGCCCGGCGACCGTCTGCCCTTGTGGCCGCCGGTTGCCGGATGAGGCTGACCAAGTTCCTTTCGGAAAAAATTACGGGGTCGCCGGCCCTCCAGCCGGCGGCCCCGTTTCTTCGGAGATAACCCAATAACTCCGGAAATCTTTATTTGATGCGCCGGCGGCGGAGCAGGGAGAACACGCCGAATCCGCCTAGCAGGGCAGCGGTGCCCGGCTCGGGGATTGCAATTCCGGTGACTGCGATGTTGATTCCTGCAAGCGCCGCATTTGCGAGACCGGTTTGTTCGCTGCTACCGTTGAAGAGCAGATTGCCGTTGAAGGTGCCGCTGGTGCCGGTGTTGAAAGTGATCGTGAAGGAATTCGAGCTACCCGCAGCCAATCCGGTGAAGGTGCTGGAAGTGTTCGTGAACTCGGCGTCACCAGTTGCGACATACGCACCACCGAGCGCGTCTTGGAAACCGCCGAGAAGCGTATTCGCGAGCTGGATCGTGGCCGTGTAGTTGGTGCTGAGCGCCAAGCCACTGCCGAAATCCAAGGTGTAGCTTAGTCCGCCGCCGGTCAGTGAGCCATCACCGCTGGTTTGGGAAAAGGCGGCGTTGGCATAGTCATAAACGGTGCCGCTCACCGAGATCGTTTGCCCGGCCAGTCCCGTATCCGCATAGCCGCTGTTGCTGCCATTGGAGGCGAAGCCAATCGCGGTCGTGCCCGACTTCGCACCCGAAGTGGCGGTGCTGAGTCCGACGGTAAGCGAGGTGCTGCTTGAGGCACCGGCAAGATTGACGACGTTCGAGCCACCGGCGATCGCGTCCCCGGTGACCGCGCCCTGTGTGGCGTTCAGTCCTTCGGTGAAGCCACTGTTGGCGGGCGTCGTATTGGTGACGGTGAGCGAGGTGCTGAAGCCAACATCGCCGACGCGCGCTTTGCCGAGGGCAACCGGAGTTCCTACCGTCGCTGCGGAGGCAAGGGCATAGAGCTCAAGGTCCACCGAGCCGTTGCTAGTGCCATTGTAAACCACTTTTTCATGCAGCGTGGCACTCAGTGGGTTGGTGACGGTGGCAAAGGTGCCGGTGCGGCTGCCAGTAAAGGTGGCGAGGCGGTAGGCTCCAGGTCCTGCGCTGCCTTGGGCATTGGCACCGGCATTGTCCACTAAAGCAAGCGTCCCGCTCGTAAGCACCAGATTGCCTGTTACCACTGCACGATCGGAAATACCAGCCGCGGGAGTGGCTCCCGCCGTGCCGAGCTCGACGGTATCGGTTCCTGCGATGGTCAGGCCGGAGAGGAAATTCTGAGTTCCGATGCTGTTGCCGCTAGCGAGGAAACCGCCGGATTGGATGGTAGTGGCACCACCGACTGATCCCGAACCGCCAAGGGTGGCTCCTGATAAGACCGTTGCATTGCCAGTCGCTAATGACTGATTGCCGTTAATGAGCAGTTTTCCTGCAAGCACCCGCGTCTCACCTGTGTAGGTGTTCGTCCCAGTCATTTCGAGAGTGCCGGCTCCGGATTTTTCAATGCCGCCGCTGTAATCAGAGCTGGAGATTATGCCACTGAGTTTCGCATCCACCACTGCGGAACCATTGCCCACCACAATGGCACGCGGCATGTTCACCACGTCGATAGCGTTCTGGAAGTCAATGGTAGAGTCGGAAGTCGAGGAACTTAGCAAGAGAGCGAAACCGTCCTTCACGAAAGCCGGGCTGGCGTTGGGTGCGGTTACGAAGTTGTTGCCGTTGGTGCTACCCCAAACTAACTGGCCGGTGGCAGTTCCCAAGGCATTGGTGAGGGCAACCGTGCGGTTGCCGCCAAAAGCACTGAAACCACCGTCACCGTTGCCCCATTGGACCTGACTCGTGCCGGTTCCCACCGTGCGGTTGAATGTGCTTGCGGTGGCGATCTCGTAAATACCGCCGGTGTTCAGCGAGATGTTGCCCGTACCGGTGGTGCTGGAAACCCTCAAGACTCCGCCAAATACGTTGGTTGCGCCGGTATAGGTCTGGGCGACTGCCAGGTCAACAAGGCCAGGGCCGGTTTTGTTCAAAACACCCCCGCCGTCGGTAACAAGCGCACTCACTGTAAGCTTGCCGGCTCCATGATTGGATAAACCGATGGTGCTGGCCGCTGCCCCGAGTCGGGTGCCACTGATGGTGTAGTTATTCCCCCCGCTCATCAAAAACTCACCCGTGCCGCCGGTGACGTTGAAGGTTGAGAGCGTCAATGTGCCTCCCCCCGCACTGGTGTCAATGCGTGTGGAGTTCGACGCAACATTACCCGAGAGATTCAGGTTTCCGGAAAGAGCATAATTTGTGGTAGCCGAGCCGACGCTCGCAGGAAGCGCGGTGCCTGCACCAAGCTTTGCAATTTTACCCGCCGTGATCGTGGCGAAATCCGTACCCGTGCTGTCCGTCACAGTGTATGCCGCGAGGCCGCCGATAAGGCCGTTAGTGACTGTCGGGGCTGTCGTGACCGTGCCGCCGCTCAATAAATTGAAATTGACGTAGGTATTTGAGGCCCTTGTGAACGTGTTGCCCAAGGTCAGGTTTGCGGTGTTTGCCGAACCATTGCCCGTCACGAAAATCTGGTTCTGACCTGCGTTGCCAGAGGTCGTGAGGTTGCCGATTGTTTGCGTCGTAGTGCCAGCAACGTTGCCTTTGATCGCCAATGCACCGCCGCCAAGCGTCAAGTTAGGCGTGGAAGTGGTGAATACCGTGGCAACGTTCGTGTAATCCGCCGTCAGCGTGCCGCCGTTGATCGTCAGACCGGAAATATTGTTCGAGCCGCTGAGTGTCCAACTGCCCCGCTGCTGCTTGGACAAAGAATTGGTGCCATTGTTGGTTCCCGACGTGCCAATTCCCGCCACGATCGTATTGGCGCCGGTATTGATCCCACGGAGGGTCAGGTTCTTGGAAGCGGTGTTTCCACTCTGGTTAAAGGTAGTATTCGAAAAAGTGACCGCCCCTGCACCGGATGCGTCCAGACCCGCATTGGCACCGCTGAATCCGGCAAAATTCAGAATTCGATCCGTCGTCTCGCCCAACCCGGTGTAGCGGAGCTGGCTATATGTTCCAGAGCTGCCGAAGTTAAGGGTGCCGTTCGCCGCAGTAGTGAACTGACCCAAATTGCTTGCCGCGCCATTCAGACTCCCAATGGAATCCACCTGGAGCGTGCCAACCCCTACCGTAACACCTGCGTTGGTTCCAGCACCCGTCGCATTATTGATCCCGGTAATAACAACCGTACCGCCACCACCTTGAATATTGTTTGTGGGTCCGCCATTGGTCGTGATCGATTTCGCACCCGTAAACGCATTTGGATTGGAAAAGACAATCGTACCACCGCCGCCACCCAGATTATAGTTATTATTGGATGTGGTGATCGTGCCCGTATACTTAACCGTCGAACCCAAGGCGGCACCGACTGAAATATTTGTATTGGGTGCGGTAAAGTTCTCGGAGCTGTCAGCCGTCAAGGCCAACGCACCAGCGGTCTTTGTGATCTGTGTGTCTGCAAGAATGCCGGCTAAGTTGCTATAGGCACCCGATACCGAAATGGCTCCGCCGTTCAAGACAACCTTGTTAACGCCCGTAGGTATGGCTGCCGTGCTGCCAAATTTCACAAGGCCCGAGGTGATAGTCGTTCCACCGCTGTAGCTATTGGTGCCGTTGAGCGTGAGTTGCGCGTTGATTGCGGGAGAGTAGCCGGAATTTCCCGGAGTATTTGAGGTAACAGTCAGGGCAAACGCACCTGAGATGTTTCCGCCTTCAGTATAATTTGTTAGTGAGGTTCCGGCCGCTGTACCAGAGGGGTTAAGGTAGATCGTTGTATTGGCACCCATGGTGACGGCTCCCGTCCCGAAATTGATGTTCTGAGCACCACCCAACGTGAAGTCCGAGTTCCAGTTTTGTGCGTTGTTATTGGTGAGTGTCACGCCACCCACCACATTGGTCGAAATCGTCCTGAGAATTGCGCTGGTCTGCGTAACGCCATTTATGGTCAGCGCCCCTGCGCCCCCGCCAAGCGACAGGGAATTGTTCAATCCCAGAAAGCCTTGGGTCAAAGTGGTTCCGCCGGAGTAGGTGTTATTGGCATTGAGTCCCACAGTTCCGAACGCTCCCGTGGTATTGATTACCAATCCGGTGGTGCCGCCAAGACTGCCATTATCGATGATGGCATTGATGGTTTTACTTCCGGTACCCGATCCATTAAAAGTCAGCGTTACAGCTCCGGCGGTGCCGTTGGTGATTCCTTGGGCGGCAGGACCATTGAGAAGCTGGATCAGGCCCGATCCGGTGCCCGTCCACGATTGGCTCGCAGACAGGCTGATGACCATCGCACTGGCTCCTCCGCCCCCAAGGTCAACCTGGCTCGAACCAAAGGTCATGCCAGTTGCTCCGAGTGAGAGAATCTGGTTGGCCACAGTGGAACGGAGGGACATCGAACTGGTGTTGTTGAACTGAATCCCTGTAGCCGATTGGTTGCCATTGAGCGTTACGGCAACGCCGCCTAACGAGCCGGTCTGGTTGAAGATCGCGATGTCCGAATTCGCAGCCGTAGGTGCCGCCGCCGGGTCGGGTGTTGTGGCATTGGAAGCGGTTGACCAGTTGGTGTTCAGACTCCAGTTCCCGGCGACACCGTCCCAGTAAATGTTGCCTGCCGAGACTCCGCCGATGCTCGAGATCAAGCCGAGCGCGAGGCAAAAGTGAGATGGAAATGCGGAGCGGGTTTTGGGTTTCATGAGTTTTTCGGGATGGTGCGGGATGTTTCCATCATGGCAAAGCCGGTGCGTCCTTTCGGCAAGCGCTTGCCTGGTAGCTTGGTGCGCGTTGGGAAGACGGAGCGGAGTGCTGGAGCATGGGTTTACCCACTCATTCCTACCCACTCCCGCCGGTTTCCACCATCACCCGGTCGAGCTAGTCCGGCGGGTTTTCAGCCGACTTTGAGGATGCCGAGCTCGAACGCGTTGGAGACGGCCTCCGTGCGGTCCGCGGCTTCCAACTTGTGGAGAATTGCCTTCACGTGGGTTTTCGCGGTGTGTTCGCTCATTTCCAGAGCGACGCTAATATCGCGGTTGGAGAGTCCGCGGCGCATGCCATCCAGCACTTCCAGCTCGCGTTCTGTCAGATGGCGACGGCGGGCGTTTTCTGCGAGCCGGCGGTCCACATCGGGGGAAACATGGCGATGTCCGGCGTGCGCCTGGCGGATGGCATCCACAAGATCGGCGCGGGGAATGTTTTTGCGGAGGTAGCCGAAAGCGCCGGCCTCGCGGGTGTGGCGCATGTCTTCGACGAGCTCGGAAGTGGTGAGAATGAGCACTTTCGCGTCGGGGAATTCCTTGCGCAGGTTCTTAAGGGCGGTGAGTCCGTTCACCTCGGGCATGCTCAGATCCAGCAAGACGATGTCCGGCCGGGTGAGGCGGTATTGTTCGAGCGTTTCCGCGCCGTCTTCGGCCTCGGCGACGATTTTCAACCCCGGATCCAAGGCCAGCACGGCGGCAAGGCCCATTCGGACGACGGTGTGGTCGTCTGCGAGAAGAATTCGGATGGGGTGTTGCGATGCCATGGAACGAGCGGAGGGATGGGGCGCTGCGGGTGAACGTGTGCGGATGGGGAAATTTTACAGAATCTGATGCGATGTGCAGGAGAAACTTTATTTTTCGCACGAATCAGATCCTGGGATTGCAGAAATGCGCTTGCCCCCTATGAATCATTTTTCATGAGCAGGCTCAAGACAGTTCGGATGAAGGATGTGGCCGAGCGGTGCGGCGTGGCGGAATCGACCGTCTCGCATGTTCTGAACCAGACCAAATTCGTCGCGCCGGAAACCCGGGCGCGGGTCGAGCAGGCAATGCGGGAGATGAATTTCCATCGTGACTCGCACGCGCGGCGGTTGGCGCGAGGCCATAGCAATTTCCTCGGGCTGGTGATTTCCGATATTGAAAACCCCTTCTATCCGGGAGTGATCAAGAGTTTCGAAACTGCGGCGTTGGAAAATGGCTACGAAGTGCTGCTCTTCACGACCCATTATGATCCCGCCCGGACTGAGCAGGCCTTCCGTAAAATGATCGAAAACAAATCGCCGGGCGTGGCAGTGCTCACCTCCAACGCTGATCCGGGTCTACCTGACTATCTGGCAGAACATGGCGTGGCGTCGGTGTTTCTCCAATCCGGTGGTGCGAGCCGCCTGAAAGCGAACATTCACCTGGACTTCCCGAACGGCGTGAGTGCGGCGGTGAACTACCTGCATCATCTGGGGCATCGGGAATTCGCCTTGATCGCGGGTCCGCAGAACCGCACGTCTCATTTCGCTTACCGCGAGGCGGTGGAAGCGGCGATGCAGGGAGCGGGGTTGAAACTGCGGGTGATCGAAGGCACGAACGACGTCGCTGGAGGTGAAAAAGCCGTGCAAACCATGCTGTCCGCGCCGGGCTTTCCTACCGCCATTCTTTGCAGCAATGACCTGACGGCGATGGGTGCCATCCGCGTTCTAACAAAATCCGGGCTGCGGGTGCCTGAGGATGTCTCGGTCGTCGGAGCGGACGACATTCCTTTCGCGGCGCTCATTCAACCGTCCCTGACTACCGTGAAAATGCCACGGGCCCGATTGGGGCGGCTCGCATTGGAGATGCTTCTGGAAATCATGAATGACGAGGAGGGCCACGCGCGGAGTGTCGTCCTCGAGACGGAGCTGGTAATTCGGGAATCCACCGGCATTGCACCTGGGAAAAAAGGCAGTCCAGCAGGGTTAAGATGAAAAAGGATGCTCCCGGTCCTGCATCATCCGCTGCGGGTGCGGCATCGATCTAATTGCGAAGCTGCGCGGAGACCGTGGTGCCTTTTTCGGGCGCACTGGTTACCGTGAGTTTTCCCCCCATGCGTTTCACCCGCTCGCGCATGCCCTGCAGGCCGAAGTGGCCTTCCTGCGGGCCCGGAGCGCCACTTGTTAGGAATCCGCGGCCGTCGTCCACGATGCTCAGGGAAAGGGAATCCGGCTGGAACACCAGATGCAGGACGACCGTCTTCGCGTCCGCATGTTTGAAGGCGTTCGTGATGCCTTCCTGAGCCAGAAGCACCAGGTTTCCGGAAACGAAATCCGGCAGCACGCGCTGCTCGCCCTCGACCTCGACGAGCAGTTTCACCGGTTGGTCGGCCGAGCGGTGTTCGACCACTTCATACAGCGCGTCCACCAGCGAGAGGTCCTCCAGCGAGCTCGAATGCAGGTTCCAGACACTGCGGCGCACGTCCTCCTGGCTGCGGTCCAGCAGCTGACGCGCGAGACCGAGGTGCGTTTCGCTGCGCTGGGGATTGACATCGCGCAGCTCGTCGGCCGCCTCAAGCTGCCGGGCGAGACCCGTTAGGGATTGCTCAAGCGTGTCGTGAAGGTCGGCGGCGAGCCGCTTGCGCTCGCGCAGGGTGGCCTCGAACTCGACCTCGGCGTTCTGGCGCGCTTCGATTTCCTCTGCCAGTTCGCGGGCGCGCTGGGTGACCCGGCGGCGCAAGGTCCAGACCCACGCCACGCACAGCAGGGTGCTGCCACCCACGATCGCAAGGGCGATCCACAGGCGTTTCGGCGTCCACCACGGTGCGGCTTTCAGCACGGTTAGATCCATCGGTGAGCGCAGGCTGATTTCAAAACTCCGCGGGCGGGCGAAGGCATGGGCGGGAACCTTTTCGGTGTAAGTGACCGTGCAGACTCCCGTCACCCGCACCGAACTTCCGGGACGCACGCCTTCCGGGAGCTCTGTCAGCACCCCGCCGGGAAGCACGCTTTCAACGATGCCGTTGTCCGTTTCCAGCAGGAAATGGCGTCCTTCGCGGCGTTCATCCACGGCGAGCAATTTTCCTGTTAGCGCGATCAGTCGTCCGTCGAAATCCTCCGGCAGCCGCTGTGCCGGAGTTTTCGGCGGCCCCATGACCCGCAGTGCGTTCACTTCCACCGGCACGATTTTTTCACCGGGACCCACTTTTCGGACCAGCGCGTTTCCCAGCTCGGCATAAAACTCACGCACCTCCACAAAACCCGCCGCTTCCACCAGATCGCCCACCTGCAGCGCGGTGTCGCCCAGGTAATTCACCCGCACGGCACGCTCGCCGTTCTGCAACATCAGGAACTGTTTCGGCTCGACGAAAGTCACCGTGCCGGAGATCCGCCGGCGGTGCAGGTTGCGTGGTTCGGATGAAAACGGTCGCAGCCGGTTGAATTCTAACAAAGGCACCCCGAACGGATCCGGCGGTGGCGGGGTAACAATCGTTAGACCGTCCTTGCGGCTCGACTGAATGTGGGTGCCCACCTGCTCGTTGCGCCGGTTGAAATACATCAGGCAGACGCCTTGCACGATCACTTCCGCATCGATGAGCGATTTGAGATCGAGATTGGGAGTGTCATCCAGGTGATAGACCAGCGAGCCCTGTTCGGTTTCCAGTTCGAGGTCATATTGCCCCGGATAGGGCCCGAAGTTCGCCGTCTGCGTCACACCCCTCACTTCCACCCGCTGGCAGTCGAATCGGCCGGTGTGCAGTTCCGCCACGGAAACTTTTCTCGGTTGCGGCATCGGTCCGGTTCCCACGGCCCGCACGCGGGTCGCACGGATGATCGGTGCGAAATCGCCGGGACCCGTGACGCCTTCGATATCCAACAGGGTTCCCTCGGGCATGAGCGAGAGGTTTTCCGGGATGTCAGCGACGATTGACGAATCGGAAAAATGCCGCAGGGCTACAAAAATGCCGCAGGTGCTGTCTTCACAAACCAACGGGCCGTAGCGCTCGGGATTGTCATAGGTCACCACCGCCTGCAGACGCACCGGCAGCTCTTGGGCGGCGATCGGGCGGGGCATGTCGCGCACGTCGATGATGCGGGTGATCGGCCCGGTGCCGGTTTGTGCCTGAGCCTTCACCATCGGGTAAAAGGATAACAGCAGAAGGCAGGCGAGGCCGGAAATCCAGGTAACAGGAATGCGCATCGACCCCAACGTAGGAAGCCCCACGCGCTCCGGCAAGCCTCCAGAACTCGCCCGAAATCCGGCCACTCGTTTCCTGAAAGTTCCAACCTCGCTCTTCCGGGCGATGGCGGGCTGCGGAGTCGGCTGATACCGTTTTTTAATAAGCCCGTCCTCCATGTCTTCCCCAGCGCCCATCCGCATCCTTCTTGCTGACGACCACACGGTCGTGAGGATGGGCATTGCAGCCGTCCTGTCGCTCGATCCCGGGCTTGAAATCGTCGCCGAAGCGGAAGACGGGGCCGGCATGCTGGAGCAATACCGCAACACGCTGCCGGACATCGTCCTGTTGGACTTGAGGATGCCGGAAATGGATGGTCTAACGGCCCTAAAGCGTCTTCGCTCGGAGTTTCCGCATGCCAGAGTGCTCGTTCTAACCACTTCCGAGCTGGTCGAGGACATGCGGCGCACCCGCGATGCGGGGGCGAGCGGGTATCTGCGCAAAAACGTCCCGCGTGCGGAGTTGGTCCATGCTATTCAGGAAATCCATGCCGGGCGCACGCACATCTCACCTGAGATCGACCGCCGCCTCGCGGAAAATTCGCGCCGCCGCAACCTTACTGAGCGAGAACTTGAAGTGCTCGACTGCATTCGTCGTGGGCTTTCCAACCGCGATATCAGCGTCGCCCTTGGCATGAGCGAGCACACGGCCAAGACTCATGTGAAAGCCATCCTCCAGAAACTCGAAGCCGCGGACCGCACCGAAGCCGTTGCCAACGCTTTTGAGCTCGGCATCCTCCGCCTCGGCAGCAATGAAGCGAATTCTGTCCGGAACGTATTCTACGGGCTAGCTCATCCGAGTGATGGTGCCGATGTCCCCGCCTGAGATATGCCCATGCCCCCAAAAACCCATCTCATTCATTCCTATCCCCAAAAAGCAGACAAGCGCTTGCTCCCTGCCCGCTCATTTTCGCCTAAGTCTCCGACCATACCCAAACCAAGAACCAATACATCCCATGAAACCCAAGATCAACTCCGCCTTCAGAATCAAGTCCGCCTGGTGCCTGCCGACCATCGCCATGGTTTACACCGCAATCCTGCCCACCCTCCACGCCGAACAATGGGCCATTGTGGGTAGCACCCCGACACTCCCGAATACCGTCAATTTTTCGCAATATTCGTGGAATGACGCCGCCAACTGGAGCCCCGCATCTTTCCCGAACGCGGTAGGAGCCTCGGCGCTCTTTGACATCAACATCTTGTTCAACGGTCCTGCTGGTCCGCAGCTCCAAGGAACCCAACAGGTCAATCTCAATATCCCCATCACGGTTGGAAATCTGACCTTGGGTGATTTGAACACAGCGTCGGCAGGGTTCAATGGCAATGCCTTCTACAACATTGCGAACGGAACCGCCGGCTCGCTCACTTTCGACGCCACTTCTGGCAAAGCATCCCTTCAGAAAACCGTCGGTTCAGGGACCACGGACACCATCTCTGCCACGACCATTCTCAACGACACCCTTGCGGCCGACTTTCGTGCGGGCAGGATTGATATCACCGGCAGGATCAGCGGTGCTTTTGGCGTCACCCGCACAGGTTCCGTCATTCTGCCGTTGCCTACATCATCAATCGGGGGCGGCATCTTGGGCCTTACCAATAACACCAACAGCTACACCGGAGACACCATCATCGAGCATGGGATAGTCAGCGCGACTCTCTCAACCGATATCGCCCTCTCCACAGACAGTGTTTTCGGTAATTCCGGAAATCCGATCATTATCGGGACAAGCTTCACCACGGATGGAAATGTCGCACCCATCCCACCCGCCATTACCGCCCCCGCCCTGAATCTAACGACTGGCCTCACTTTGGTCGCTGGCAGCGATGCCGGAGTTTACACGCTGTCCCGCGGTCTTGATTTTTCCCAAACCAATAGCACTGGAGCGTCGACCTTGTCTTTCCAAGGTGATGGCGCGGGTGGAGTGAACAACAACAAGCTGACGATTGCTGGCGACATCACCCTGGGAACAGGCACATTGGCCGGGACCACCCGAACCCAACAGATCCGCGCGTTTCGAACGGGATACATCAATTTCACCGGTGACATCCTCCAAGGTGCCGGTGCAGGAGCATCAAATTTAAACATAGGCACCTCGCCACAGGATCCCAATGTGGACGGTGCGGGTTCCGGCACCACCCGCTTCAGCGACGTCAGCCGCGCTTACACTGCACCGACCAACCTTTTGATGGGCACGGCCATCATTGACGGCTCCGTTCCTTCCACAGCCACTGCCAGCCCGATCGGTACCAACATCGGTGGCCTGAACCTCACGCAGGGAAACAGTGGTAACATTGTGGGCGGCGCGAACTTCGTGGGCGTCGCCCCGGCCGCTCGGGATACTTCGATCTACACGATCCGTTCCATTTTCATGGAGACTGCCGAAACCAGCTATGGACGCGCGATCACGGCCGGCAATTCCTCATTCACGACGCCCAACGTTGCTGTTTATGGCTCTGGAGTCTCGATTCCTAACGGCTTCCAGTTCGGCGGCTTGGCCACGACCGGGACGACCACGTTCAGTGGAAACATCAATCCGGGTGACGTGGCGGTCGGAGCCATCGCCGCCCCCATCATCAGCCCGAATGTCATCACCACGGGCATCAACATGGCGCTATTGGCTGAGGGAGGTGCCACCACGCAATTCACTGGAGTCATCGCAGACACCTCGTCTTCCATCACCAATGCCCGGGTGACGATCAATCAATTCCGCAATCACCCCAACATCGATGCGGTGAACAATGCCAACAACCAAATCAACAGCTCGGGGACAGCCACAGCTACCGCCGGTTCCGACGGAATCCCGGATATAACGGCAAACCAACTCGTGGGCACTGCCAGAGCCGGCACGGTCCTCTTGAGTGGGGCCAACAGCTTTGTGGGGACAGCCGAAGTGCTTGGCGGGACCCTGCAGCTCGGAAACGCGAGAGCCCTCGGCTGGGGCGGGCGCCAATGCAACAACACAGGAACCACCACTGTCACCAGTGGCACGGCCATCGACCTCAACGGCACGACCGGAATCAATGAGCCGATCATCCTCAACGGCACGGGTATTGCATCCGCCGGTGCGTTGATTAACGATTCCGCGACGCCTGCCAGCATCACCAACGGCATCGCAGGCATTCAGATCGTCTCCACCGCGGGAACGGGCAGCGCTTACAGCATCCCGGTTCCAACGGTTGCCATCGCAGGCACCGGCACCGGGGCCACCGCCACCGCCACCTACGGTTTGACCTCCGCCTCCATCACCAGCATCACCTCGGGTGGTACGGGTTGGGTCGTCGGAGACTATGTGAACATTTCAGGAGGAAATGGAAACGGTGCCACGGCCCGAGTGACGACAGTTAGCTCGGGTGCCATCACGGGGCTTGCGATTGATAATCCGGGATCGGGATATACGGTCGCCCCCACCGGCATCAACAAGAATACCAGCACCGCCGGAGCCGGGACCCTTACCGTCACATTTAACGCCACCAACTTCAAGGTTACGGGGGTCACCCTCACCGCCGCAGGGTCCGGCTACACCGGCACTCCCACCTACACCTTTGGCAGCGGCAGTGCCACTCCCGGCACGCTCGTTCTTTCGTCAGTCACCCTGGCATCGGACAGCAGCGTGGGCGGCACCGGCAATATCGCGATCGGTGCGGTCGTCGGTGAATCCGGCGGCGCGAGGACCCTCACGAAAGTGGGAGCGGGAGTCCTGACGCTCTCCGCAGCCAACACCTTCAGCGGAGCCACGACCGTATCGGCTGGCACGCTGCTGGCGACGAACACCACCGGCTCGGCCACCGGAACCGGCGCTGTCACTGTCTCAGCAACCGGCACCCTGGGTGGCAGTGGCACCGTCAGCGGGACCACCACGATCAGCACCGGCGGCACCATCGCTCCCGGTATCTCGTCGGCTGGAACGCTCAACGCGGGTGGCAATGTCGCCATCGCAGGCACCTACGCCTGCCAGTTGGACGGCGCGGCCAACGGAGACATCATCGCCGTTACCGGAAATCTGGATCTCACTGGTTCCACCCTCGCGGTCTCCACCCTCGGCGGCGGTGCGGTTGGAGACTATGTGATCGCCACCTACACAGGCACCCGCACGGGCACCTTCACCGTCAGCCCGGCGCTTCCAGCTGGCTACAATGTGAGTTACGCCACCGCAGGCCAGGTCAAGCTGGTGGTGGGTGCGGCGTCCGACTATGATACCTGGGCCGCTGGTTTTTCGCTTCCCATCCCTGGCAACGGAGATAGCACCGTGGACGCAGACAACGATGGCTTGAAAAACCAGCAGGAATATGCGTTCGGTCTCATCCCGAACTCCGGCTCCTCGGTTAACCCGGTCACCTCGCAGCTCAACAAGACCACCGGATTGTTCAGCTACAGCCGCCGCAAGCTGTCGCTCACCGGATTGGCTTACACCTATCAGTACTCAACCACGCTTGCCGGATGGACGGATTTCACCCCGGATTCCACCTCATCCAACAGTGGCGACCCGGTTGAAATCATCACCGTGGACGTGCCGGACGCACTGCTCGCCAATCCCGCGATCTTCGTCCGCGTCGTCGCCAAGTAATCCGGTCCTTCGTCAAGCCGGCCGGGGTGGGGGAGTTGTTCCCGTATCACCCCGGCCGGTTCTTCTGTCTCCACGAGTCGCTGCTGAACATCCTCTTCCGTGGAATCTAACTCCATTGGGTGATGGCGAGAACGGTTTTTGCATGATGGGTTACAGCAGTTCAAATTCCTTTGTCCTCGACAATCAGGTGCCCGGGAGCGTCTCTTCCGAGATGAGGCAAGCGCTTGTCGTGTGCCGGATTAGAAAACCCTCCAAACCGACCAAGACGCCTGCAGAATCCCAGTGACGGTCGTTTTCATCAGCCATTTATCCACCCATGAAACCCAAGAATCACTTTGTCCTGCCTTCCTGTTTTCGTTTTTCAAGCCTTGTCGCCAGCCACCGTGCTACGCTCTCTGCTGCAGCCTGTTTCTTCGGATTATTCGGGTCCGCCCGGGCCGTTGACGCCACTTGGACCGGAGCCACTGATGGTGATTGGAACACCGCCACGAACTGGGCAGCCGCCGTCCCCGTGAACGGCACCGCCACGTTTAACAAAAGCGTCAACACCGCGATCAACCTCTTAACCTCGCAGACCCAGTTCAAGCTCACCTTCGATTCGGCATTGGTGGGTAGCTTCACTTTCAGCGGGCAAAAATTCATCGCAGGCGGCTCCGGCCAGTCCGTGACGATCAACTCCACTGTCACCAGCTCGCCGGTCATCACTTTCAACAACGAGTTTCAAGTCACTGCTACTAACAGAGCCACCAACTACGACTGGAGTTTTGCGAACAACAGCGCCACAGCCGGTCTCGTTTTTAATGCGGGGGTCTATGCCAGTGATGTCACCCCCACTCTCGGCGGCCGCCTGAACATCGGCGGAGTGGGCAGTGTCGCCCTCAACGGCATCGTCTCGGACGGCGTGGGACCTGGCATGCTTCTGGTCAAAAAAACCGGAAACGGCACCCTGACCCTCGCCAATGCCAACACCCACACGGGCGGTGTTGAATTCAGCGGTGCCCTCGGAACCATCGTTCTAGGTAACAAATCCGCTCTCGGCGCAGGTGCCCTCCGCATCGTTGGCGGCGCCGGGACACTCCTCGCATCATCCGATCTATCAGGGCCCAACGCCATCGGCAATACCATCAATTTCGCCAGCTCGAACCTGGCGACCACCGCGACGCTCGGCCTCACGTTGACGGCTAACAGCAACGTCGCCGTTTGGAACACCGGGGCTGTCACTCCTGTCGTCGGTGAAATGGTCACCGCGGCTGGCAATCTGCCCTTCTACGCACGGGTGATCGGTGTCACGGGCGTGGCCGGAGCCGGCACTGTCACCTTCGACGTAAACGCTCCTCTCAGCGGGCCCGTCACTGGTGTCACCACCGCCCCCCATGCCGGGGGTGGCGCGGGAACAACCATTTTTGGTGGCACCAACAAGATGGAGTTTTCCGGAACCCTGAATCTAACGACTCTCTGGTCCACAGGCGCGGCGGCGACCCAGACCTTCAACGTCACCAACACGGCGGACACGATCTTTTCCGGGGTTCTCCGACAGCTCGGAGGCACCGCCGGTCTAACCAAAACCGGCCCTGGCAAACTCATCCTGACAAACGCCAACACCTACACGGGAACCACCACCATCAGCGCGGGTATCCTTCAGCTTGGCAATGGGGGAACCACCGGGGCACTTTCGACCTCGGGAATTCTCACCAACAACGCCAATTTTACGGTCAACCAGTCGGACACCGTCGAACAAGGCGTCGATTTCAACACAGCCGCCATCACGGGCTCCGGCTCGTTGACTCACGCGGGCGCTGGCAAGCTCATCCTTACCGTTTCCAATATTTTCACCGGCGGAACGACGGTTGACTCGGGCATCCTGCAGTTCGGGAACGGCGGCACCACCGGCTCGCTTTCCCCAAGTGCGGCCGTCACCAACGTCATCACTAACAACGGGACCCTCGTTTTCAACCGCACCAACGGCGTGACTCAGGGCACGAGTTTCAGCCCCAACCCGATCACCGGCACCGGATCGATTGTTCAAGCGGCTCCCACCGCTTATGGGTTCTCCACGTTGTCCGCCGCTAACAGCTTCACCGGAACCACCACCATCCAGGTCGGCGGCATCGCGGCAAACGCCAGTGTTCTCAGTGGCGTGGCAGGCCCGTTAGGAAATTCCACCAGTGCCATCATCATGGGTGACGCCACCACACCTCCCGGCCCTGCCAATCCGAACGTGACCCTAACGGTCGTCGGATCCGGCCTCACCCCGCAGGATTTCACCTTCAGCCGCGATGTCGATTCCACCGGCACTGCGGACAACGCCGGGCGCAACATGATTCAGTTTTTAAACTACACCGTCGGCGGCCAGGGAACCCTGACATTCAGCGGCTCATGGGCGATCAGCAACAATTCACGCAGTTACGGACTGGCGGCCACCCAATCCGGCATGACGATCGATTTCACCGGTGCCATTACCGGTGGAAACAGTGCGAGGCTTTTCCGAATCAACGACTACGGCCAGGGCGAGGGCAGAATCAGGTTGAGCAACGCCAGCAATACCTACGCAAACCAGACGAACCTCACGAAAGGCACCTTGCTGATCGCGGGAGATGCCGGTCCCACCAGCGGTGTGCTCGGAGCGAATTCCCTGCTGCAAATCGGTGAGGGCGGGAATCCGAACCCCGGCGTCACCGTTCTAACTGACGGTGCTTTCACCGTTGGCAAGACGATATCTCTTGCCGATGCGGGAGCGCTCGCTGCCTTGAACTGGACCCTCGGCGGAAACAAGGCCGCGGTTTCATCCTACACCGGCAACGTCAACACGGTGTCCAGCGTCAACGACCGAACTCTGAAACTCTACCAGGTCGCAGGTGGAAACGTCATCTTCTCCGGTGTGATCGGTGCGAATCCCAATGTCACCGGCATCACCGGCATCGAGAAAACCGGCGATGGTATCGTAGTCCTATCAGCAGCTAACACCTATGACGGCGTCACCACGGTAACCACGGGCACCTTGCTGGCCAATAACGCCACGGGCTCCGCCACGGGCGCGGGGGCAGTTACGGTTGCCTCCGGCGCCAGCCTTGGCGGCACCGGTTCTATCAGCGGAGTGACGGCCATCAGCGCTGGGGCCACCATTGCCCCTGGTGCTTCCGCCGGAACTCTCGTCATTGCCAACAATCTGATCGTCGATGGCTCCTATGCCTGCCAGCTCGACGGGGCCGCCAACGGCGACCGGCTCGCCGTCACCGGGGACCTCGACATCGACGGTGCCACCCTCGCGGTTTCAACCCTCGGTGGCGGTGCTTCAGGAGACTACGTGATCGCCACCTACACCGGCTCACGCACAGGCACTTTCACCGTTACCCCGGCTCTCCCTGCCGGTTATTCGGTGAACTACGCCACCCCAGGGGAGGTCAGACTCGTCGGTCCTGTCGTTTTCACCGATTATGAAACATGGGCTGCCGATTTCTCACTTCCGATTCCCGGAAACGGCGACGCCGATGTGGATGCCGACAACGATGGCCTGAAAAACCAGCAGGAATACGCGTTTGGCCTCGTCCCGAATTCCGGCTCCTCGGTCTCGCCCATCACCTCTCAGCTCAGCAAGACCACAGGCTTGTTCAGCTACAGCCGCCGCAAGCCGTCGCTCTCCGGTCTCGCCTACACTTACGAATACTCCACCACCCTTGCCGGATGGACGGTCTTTACGCCGGATTCCACTTCGACTAACAGCGGCGATCCTTTTGAAATCATCACGGTGGACGTGCCGAACACCTTGCTTGCCAATCCCGCGATTTTCGTGAGGGTTGTCGCGAAATAGGACTGAACCTGCGATCACTCCAGCCTGCGGATCCGATGAAATTTGAAGTGTTAGAACCACTCCGCCTCACTCGATCGGGCGAGGTGGAATCGCGCAAAAGATGAAAGTAGGCACCCCTCATCCGGGTAATTGCGGGAGACGGTGCCAGCTCCGTCAGGCATTCTTTTGTTCATCAGTTTACAACAAATCCATTCATGAAAAACCAACTTGTCAGAATTCTCCTGTTTCTAACGACAGTGTTTGCGGTCGGCCCCGTTTCAGCCGCACCTCTGTTTCCACAAGCTCCGGGCATGGTCTCCTACACCTACCGCGAGCAGTTCGCCAAAGACCTGCCCGGCACGCTCGACACCATCAAGGCGCTCGGCATCACCGACATGGAATTTTCCAATCTCTTCGGGAAGACCGCGGCGGACATCCGGGCCATGTTGGACGCGCGCGGCATGATTTGCTCGTCCTTCGGCTGCAGCTGGGACGATCTCAACAAAAAGACCGATGAGGTCGCCGCCAACGCAAAAACCCTCGGGGCAAAATTCGTCAGGGTCGCATGGCTGCCGAACCGCCAGCCGTTTACGCTGGAGATCGCGGAAAGAACCGCTGCTGAGTTCAACGCCATCGGCAAGTTGCTTCGCGAAAAACACGGCCTCACCTATTGCTATCACAATCATGGTTACGAGTTTGTGAAACATGGCGATGGCACGCTCTTCGACCTGCTCGTAGAAAAAACCAACCCGCAGGACGTCAGTTACGAACTCGACATCCTGTGGGCTTTCCACCCCGGTGCCGATCCTGCGGCCGTGATCGAAAAACACGCAGACCGCATCAAACTCCTCCATCTCAAGGACCTCAAAAAAGGCGTCGTCGGTGATCTAACCGGCAAAACCCCTGTTGAAAATGATGTCGCACTGGGCACCGGACAGATCGATCTACCCGCCGTGCTCAAGGCCGCCAAAAAAGCCGGAGTCCTCCACTACTACATCGAGGACGAAAGCCCGAACATTGCTGTCCAGGTTCCCGCATCCATCGCCTATCTGAAAAGTCTCTGAAATCCATCACCTCATGAACCCTGAAATCTCCCGCCGCCATTTCGTCGGCTCCTCGCTTTCCGCCGGAGCCGCCATTGCCTTCATGTCCCGCGAATCCCTGCGCGCCGCCGAAGCTCAATCTAACAAAATCGTCCTCGGAGTCGCCGGCATTCACGGCCGCGGTTTGGAGCTGATCAACAAGTTTGCCGCCATCCCCGGAGTCGAGTTCAAGTATGTCATCGACGTGGACAGCCGCTATTTGCCGAAAGCCGTGGCCGCCACAACGAAGGCGCAAGGGAAGGCTCCACAAACGGAGAATGATTTTCGCAAGGCGCTCGAGGACAAGGAACTGGACGCCCTGCTGATCGCCACCCCGGATCACTGGCATGCGCCGATGGCCATTCTTGCTGCAAAGGCAGGCAAGCATGTTTACGTGGAAAAACCGTGCAGCCACAATCCGCGTGAAGGGGAAATCCTCGTGGAAGTCGCTAACAAAACCGGCATGCTCGTGCAAATGGGCAGCCAGCGCCGCTCGATTGCAAACGTCCAACAGATGGCCAGGGAGATCCAGGAAGGCCTCATCGGAAATGTTTTCCTCGCCCAGTGTTTCTACTCCCGTCGCCGCCAGCCGATCGGCTTTGGCAAGACGGTCGCCGCACCGGCCGAACTGGACTGGGACCTCTGGCAGGGACCAGCGCCACGCACTGCCTATCGAAGCAACCTGCATCCCTACAATTGGCACTGGTTTTGGCAATGGGGCACTGGCGAGTCGCTCAACAACGGGGTTCACCTTTTGGACGTCGCCCGCTGGGCGATGGGCGTCACCTATCCGACTAAAGCCAGTTCATTCGGCGGCCGCTGGCACGACGTCGGACTCGACGACTGGGAGGCTCCGGACACCCAGGAGATCCAGCTCGAATTCGGCCCCGGCAAGGGCATTTCCTGGTTTGGCCGCTCGTGCAGCACCTACGGCAAGCCGGGCTACAAGGCAAACGGCATCGTCTTTTTCGGCAGCAAAGGCACCATCGACTACGACGGCAGTGGAAGCTACACCGTCTATGATCTTGTCAATAAGGTCGTCAAATCCGTCGGCGGCGACAGTGAGAAAAAAACCAACCTCGCCAACAGCGCAGACCCTGGACTCGACGACAACCACGCTCAGAACTTCATCGACGCCATCCGCGGCAATGCCAAGCTCAACGCACCCATCGACCAGGGCCATCAGAGCACCTTGCTTGCTCAACTAGGCAACATCGCCCAGCGCAGCGGCCGCGCGTTGAAGATCGATCCATCCAACGGCCACATCCTCGACGATCCTGAAGCATCGAAACTTTGGACTCGCGATTATGAACCAGGTTGGGAACCTACCGCTTGATCGGCGCGAGGTTCTCGACATGATCCGATTCACCCATCCCATCAAATCCATGAAAAACTTCCATCGCTCGGTTCTAGCCTGCTGCCTTGTGACCGCATCCACCGCCCAGACCACCCTGCCTAACACCCTGACCGATGCCGAGAAGGCTGACGGCTGGTCCCTGTTGTGGGATGGGAAAACCGACGAAGGCTGGCGCAGCCCCAAGTCCGAAAACTTTCCCGCCAAGGGCTGGATGATCAAGGACGGCGTGCTCAGCACCATCGAGAACGGCGGCGAGGAATCCGCCGGCGGAGGCGACATCATCACCCGCAAGCGCTACTCGGATTTTGAACTCACCTTGGATTTCAAAATCACCCCGGGAGCTAACAGCGGCATCAAGATCTTTGTCCAGCCGAACCTGTCACCCATCGACAAGGTTACCGGCAAGCCAGCCGCCGTCGGTTCCGCCATTGGCATTGAGTTTCAAATCCTCGATGACAAGCTCCACCCCGACGCAAAACTCGGCAAGGACGGCAACCGCACCCTCGGCTCACTTTACGACCTGATGGCTGCCCCCGCCGACAAGAAGGTAATGCCGGTGGGAGAATGGAACCACGCGCGGATTCTATCAAAAGGCAGTTATGTCACTTTCTGGCTCAACGGCGAAAAAACCGTCGAGTTCGACCGCAACTCTGAAGCGTTCCGGGCTCGGGTCGCCGCCAGCAAATACAAGGACATGACTGGCTTCGGCGAATGGACGGACGGCCACATCATGCTGCAGGAACATGGCAATCAGGTGTTCTATCAAAACATCCGGATCCGCCAGCCAGGCAAGTAAATGACCCGCTGTCCACGACTCGTAGCTGGTCTTCTAACACTTGTTTTTGGTCCCACCGCGCTGGCTGGCTAGCCCGCCTTTCGCTATCCCACACTGCCTGTCGATGAGCGCGTGCAGGACCTCGTCTCCTGGATGACCCGGGAGGAGAAGGTTTCGCAGATGATGGCCTCCTGCGCTGGGCCAGACCTATCGGTATTTCTCCGGACGCCCGCTCTATGCCTTCTGCCACGGTTTGAACTACACGAAATTCGAAATCGGCGGCGTCCTGATTACATCCGCCAAAGTCCCCGCATCTTGCACCGTTCATCTCCAACTGAACGTCGCCAACGTCGGAAAAATGGCGGGTGACGAGGTGTTGCAGATCCATTTCCGCCGCCCCGGCGACACTACCACCCGCCCGCGTCAGTCACTCTGCGGCTTCAAACGCGTCACAGTCCCCCTCAGTGGATCCACCGCCGTCAACATCGACATCCCGGTGAAACAACTCCGCCGCTGGGACGAGGAAAAAGATTCCTCCCCGTGGCTCCAAGTGAATACGAACTCCTCATCGGCTCCGCCTCCGTCGCCATCGTCGCCATCGTCGCCCACCAGATTTTCCGGATCACCGATTCGTGATCAAACCATGCCGGCATTGGCATGTGATGGACTATCACTCAACGAGTAAAGCTGGGAAATCCTTGTCTTATGACGGACGGCTCAATTAGGAATATAACTCTTGAAGGTTTCGGCCGTTAACTAACGGTTAAAAGATACCCCTGCCTTCCTGACCTTCAAATCCCTGCCTAACATGAATTCCGTCCGCCACGTGTCAGTCTGCGCGTTACTCCGGCAACACACACTCCCAATCGCCGGGCTTAGGCTAGCTCTTACGGGCGATAGTGCATTCGGAACAAGATGATGTAGGTCTTGAGAGTTCCAAACCCACACAAGCGCAAGACAGGGCAAGCGCTTGTCCAGATCCCCCAGCAAAACCATGAAACCCAGAACCTCCCGCCGATTTTTCGCCTTTAGTTCATTCAACGTCACCTTGACCGCCTCGACCGCTCTCGCGCTTTTGTCCGGCTTGGCTGACGCACAGACATGGAATGGCGCGGGCGGTGACAACAACTGGGGCACAGGTGCCAACTGGACAGGCGGCTCGCCGATTCCAAGTGCCACCACCGATATCTCTTTCAGCGGCTCGACACAACTGAATCCTAACAATAACTACACGGCCTTCGACGACTTCCGAAACATCCTCTTCAACTCCGGCGCGGGTGGTTTCGTGCTCGGTGGCTCGGCCATCGACCTTTTCGGCAAGATCGAGAACAACAGCGCGGCCACCCAGACAGTAAGCTTCGCGACCATTGCGCTCAACAGTGCCACGGCCAACGAGTTCAACCCAGTCAGCGGCAACCTGACGGTCACCAGCGCGAGTATCGTCAACAATGGCAACCAACTCAAAGTCTTCGGCAACAACGGCTTCACGCTCACGTTTGGCACTGGTACCACCATCTCGGGGACGGGGAGCTTGGCCATTAACCAGAATTCGATTGTCATTTTCCAAAGAGCGCAAACCTACAGTGGCGATACCTTTGTCAACGCGGGTGCCCTTCAGTTCGCGGAAAACGGCTCGGCCAACAGCAGTATTCTTCGCCTCGGCGACACGATTGCCAATAGCCCGGCGGCTACGATAAGCATCACCGACACGAACGGCGGCACCACGATCGGCAGCACGATCGTGGTTCGCCCTTCCGCCAGTGGCGCGGAGGGCACGCGCACCATCTCGGCTACCAACTCCAGCGGCACAAACACCTACTCCGGTGTTGTTGCACTTGATGCCGCTGTCACCGTCACGCCGACCACATCCGGTGGTACGCTGGCCTTCACCGGTAGCTCATTCCAGTTGAAAACTTTCGGCGCGCTCTTTAATGGCGCGGGTACGACGACGGTCTCCGGTCCAATCACCAGCACCGGAGTAGGCAACGCCCTTACGAAAAGTGGCTCCGGCACGCTCACCCTTTCCGGGACCAACACCTACGACGGTGCAACGTCTATCACCTTGGGCACGTTGCAACTCGGCAGCGGCGGCACGACGGGATCGCTCAACACGTCGAGTCCGATCACGCTCACTGGAACCTTGGCGATCAACCGCTCCAATGCGGTTGTGCAAGGCACCGACTTCAATGGCGCGGCCCTCACTGGAGCGGGTGGGTTCACCCAAAACGGCTCAGGCACAACGACTCTTAACGTAGCGAACACCTACACCGGAGCGACAACGATCAACGCGGGCACCCTCAAACTCGTGGGCGGGTCAGCGATCGCAAACACCTCCGCAGTCGTCTTCGGCACCAGCAACCAGCCCACTCTTGATCTAAATGGCACGAACGAGACCATTGGTTCGTTGGCGAACGGCGGTGCTGCGAGCAGCGTGCTCCTCGGGGCGAACACCCTGACCGTAGGCGGCGATGGGACCAGCACCAGCTATGCGGGTGTCCTTCACGGCACCGGCGGACTGAGCAAAATTGGCGCGGGCACGCAAACTCTCGCCACCGCTGGCACCAGTGCCAACACCGCGACAACGGGCAACCTTTTCAGTGGCGGCATCATCCTCTCTGCTGGCGCGCTGACCATCAGCACGACCAACGCGTCCGGCACAGGATTGATCAGCGTCACGGGCGGTACGCTCAACGTCAGTGCTGCTCAACTTCTCTTAACGGGGGGAATCACCATCAACGGCGGTACGGCCAACCTCACGGCTGCCGATGCGGGTGGTCTCGGGACGGTCACGCTGACGACTGGCACCCTTGGCGTCACGAACGCCACTGCGTTGCGCAACAACACTCTCGCCCTCAACGGCGGCACATTCACTCCAAACTCATCCACCACGATCGGGGCACTCAATGGCAGCACAGGCTTCAACTTCGCCTCCGGTGGCACCTTTACGCTTGGCACCAACAATGCAGCAGGCAACTACGGCGGAGTCATCGGGGGCGCTTTCGCAACAAACCTCGTCAAGCAGGGATCCGGCACCCAAATCCTCAGCGGCGGCGGTGCTTCTACCGGCACCTTCACGGTCAACGGGTCTGGCGGCACGTTGGAAATCGGCGGGCAATACCTCGCGAGCACCGGCACGACCGCAGTGCAGGCGGGAACCCTAAAGTTGAATTTCAATTCCAGCGCGGCGACGAGTGATCTCATCAAGTCGGCCGGCTTGACCGTCTCCGGCGGCACGCTCTCGGTTGTCGGTAAAAACAGCGCCACAGATTCAACTCAAAATTTCACCAGCACGACGCTGACGGCCAGCACTGCCTCCAACATCGGAGCGACCAACGGCAGCAGCATGGGCCTCACGGCGATCAATCTCGGAGGTCTCAGCCGTGGTGTCGGTAGCGGATTGAACTTCAACCTGCCGACCGGGACGCAAACCGCGACCAACGGGATCCTGACCACAACGGGCACAGCCGGTGCGCTTCTAACCTCTGGCAGCGGTCCGACCTTTGCCTATACCACCGTCAATCGTACGGACTTTGCGGCCAAGGATGCCTTGACCAACAACATTGTGGCATTGGCCGGGACGGTGAATGCCGGTGCCTCCTCTCTTGGTGGATCGGCAGCCAACAGCAACGTGACGGGCGGCAACACCACGTTGAGTGGTGCTGCAAACACGATCAACACGATTCGCTTCAATGACTCGACTGCGGCGCGCACGCTCAACCTCGGCGCGTCGGGGAATGTCCTAACCATCACCACAGGCGGCATCTTGATCTCCAGCGATGTCGGCGCGGCGGGTTCGGGCATCACCGGGGGGCAACTGAGGGGAGTCAACACGAGTGGAGCGGAATTGATCGTTCATCAGAACAGTAGTCAGCCTTTCACGATTGGCTCGGTCATTTCTAATCCGGGCATTGCTCAGGGTCTCACCAAGACAGGTGCAGGGACGCTCATCCTTACCGGGGTCAATACTCACAGCGGAATCACCTATATTACTTCGGGACGACTTCAAATCGGCGCGGGCGGTAGCCTCGCCAACTCGACTGTCCAGTTGGCCCCTAATGATCCGACGGCTGTCTTCGATCTGAATAATCAGAGTGTTTCGATCGCTGGACTCCAAGGCGGCGGAGCCACTGGAGGGCATACCAATCTGGGCGCTTCGGGACAGCTAATAATTAAGCCTAACGGGGCGACCTATTCCGGTTCACTCGTTGGTGGCGTTGATTCGGTCATCACCCTCACTGGCGCAACGGGCGTTCAAGGATTTCAGACGGGAAGTAACTTGGCCTATTACGGAACGATTAACGTCAATGCCTCGGGCACGACTGGTGGCATCGGCGTCTTCAGTTCACCGGATTTCCGGAACGCCACGATCAACTTGTTCGCTGATAACAAATTTACCGTGGCAAGTGCTTTTGCCACAACTTACTCACTGGGAAATCTCAGCGGTTCTGGTACTGTGGATGCCGGATCAAAAGCGGCTGGAGATGAACCGAAAACCTACAATCTCGGTTACCTCGGGGGGGCCTCGACTTTCTCCGGCGTGTTGAGGAATGGCACCGGTGCAATTCAGAATGTCGCCAGCGTGGCTAAATACGGCAACGGCACAATGACCCTTTCCGGTGCCAATACCTATACCGGCGCGACATCCATCTACAGCGGTGGGCTGACCTTTGACTATACAACCGGCAACATCCCTTTGAGCGCGACCAGCACGCTTACCCTGGCTGGCGGCACGGTTACCTTCAAGGGAGCCGCAAGCGGCGCTGGTACATTGGCCGCCACCAACACCTTCAATGTGGATAAAACCGTGTTGAGCAGGGTCGTGCTTGACAACAACACCAACGCCAACGGCGTCACGCTCACGCTCAAGACGGCCACACTTAACTCGATTCAGACACTGAGTTCCAACAGCGGCAGTAACATTCTATTCTTCGACACATCCAGTTCGTCCTTCAATGCGCTCAAAACGGACTTCATCATCGGCGCAGCTGACAGCAACAGCACTACGGCCATCCGCACCAACAATGGCATTTTGGTCACCGGGGCCAGCAACGTGTCCACAGGGTATAAAGCCAACGTTCTCATCAAGGACTCAGGGGGCATTGGGTTCGCCACCAACAACGGCACGACTACCATCAGCCGCTACACGGGAACGGCTTTGCCCAGCGGTGCCACGGCGACGCTGGATACTGGCAATTACACGATCAGCAACACCACCGTGACGCGCATTGCGCAGGTGTTGTATAATACTTTACAACTGGACAGCAGCACCGCTGCGGCCAGCCTCAGCGCGAATTTCGACACATTTACCCGCCTCGGAAACGGCAACAGCGCCGCTGGTGCCCGCGGAATCCTCGCCACCGGGGCCAATGGCGCTAGCATCACCAGCGGCGGAGGTAGCAATCAGACGACCTATTTCTACAACTACCAGACGGGTAGCACGGCAGGACAGACGCTTACGCTGAACATGCCCATCTCGGCTGCCGGGTACTTCAACGGTACGGGTCTAACGGTAGCAACTGGATTGGTAACCGGGGATGTATGGGTCCAAAGTGGCGTTCTCCGCCAGACCCAGGCCCAGAGCGGCGCCGACTCGTTGACGGGGGGAGCCGCAATTTACCGACTATACGGAGGCGTGTTGGAAATAGGCGCCGACCTTTCGGGGAGCACCTCAGCCACCTCGACGGCCGACTTTACCCGCGCAGTTGGAGGTGCGGCCGGGCAGGTCCACCTCATCGGCGATACTGGGTTTAGCGCCTTTGGAGGCACGCGCACCGTTAATCTTGGCGGAGCAACCACTCCGCGTCAGGTGGTTTGGGGAAGCGATGGGTTCTTGGTCAGCCCTCAGGGCACTAGCTCCGCCACCCCGACACAGACCAGCAACACCGAGGGTGGCCACACCTTTAAGCTGAGTTCCAGCTATTCCGACTCCACGATTGAATTCCAGAATCCAATCGCCTTCGGCTCGATCACCCGCACGGTTGATGTAGCTCAAGGCGATGCCCCTGTGGACGCCCGTCTGAGTGGTGTGCTCAGTGGGGTGGTGGATCTCACTGCCACGCTGGCAAACTCGGCTCCGGCGGTTGTCAATGCCGCCGCTGGTTTGACTAAGACCGGTTCTGGCACGCTCGAACTGACCGCCCCCAACACTTACAATGGCCCAACTACGATCAAGGCGGGCACCCTCACTTTATCAGCCACAGGAACGTTTGCTAACAGCAACATCATAATCGTCGGTCATGCGGGGTCGTCCGGCACGATGCTGGACGTGAGTGCCAAGACTGGTGGGTTCACCATTGGATCGGCGCAGCGCCTGAGCGGGATCGGCACCATCGACGCGAACGATGGGGTTAGCAAATACACCGTGACCATCGATGGGGTGCACGCCCCGGGCAACAGCCCCGGGACGCAAACGGTAGATGGTAACTTAAGCTACTCGAACACCTCGATCTTCGAGTGGGATCTTGCGGCAAACAAGGACACGAATGGCTTGGATAACAACCTAGGAGCCACCGCCGACAATGGAATCGCCGGCACCGACTATGATTCGGTAACAGTTACCGGCAATCTTTCGATCAACGCTGCGGCCATTTTCAAAGTGATTCAGAACGCCGGGACCAACTTCGCGGACACCTTCTGGACCACGAACCAGACATGGTCGAACATCTTCAATGTCGCCGGGACGACTACCAGCGGCTGGAGCAACACCCCCGTCTCGGTCTTCAACACCGGCAACGTCCTGCAGGATGTGAGTTCCGTAGGTTCGTTCACCATCACCGGCTCGACCCTTACCTGGTCCGCCGTCCCCGAGCCGACCAGCGCACTCGCCAGCCTGCTGCTGGGTGCCGGGCTGCTGCGCCGCCGCCGCGCTTGAGAAGGGGATTTTTGAAAAGGATTGGGTAAGGGAAGAACACACACGGCCGCTGATATTTCTATCAGCGGTTTTTGTGTTCATGGATTCGCAATAGCTACTCGATTCGCCCTACCTGAAGGTTTCCCTGATTCTGTGATGATAGATTTTTAGGAGCGGACTGAAGATCCGCGCTCAAGTTTTAAGACGGCCTCAGGCCTAAGAAAAAACCACCATCGATCATTTCGGCCGGGCCTTGACGAAGTCAATGTTGGCGCGGACCTGCTCGACGTTGTCCTTCCAATCGTTCTCATGCTCGATGGAGATGTTGCCGTCGAACTTCTGCTTTTTCAGCTCGTCGAGGCAGGCGGCGACATCGACGACTCCTTTTCCTGCGACGACCACCGGCGCTTCTCCATTCGCGGCTTTGTCCTTGAGATGGACGCCGATAACGCGGCCGTTGAGGATGCGCAGGCATTCGACAGGATTCAGGCTGGAGGTGCACCAGTGGCCGAGATCGGCACAGGCACCGAGGCGTTGATCCCGGCTCTCGACGACGCCAAGGATGTATAGGGGATTCCAGACCTTGTAAGTGGGCTTGGACATGGAACCACCGTGTTCGTGAAAGGCGACGCGGACATCGGTTTCTTTCGCAGCAGTTTCCCAGGCGGCCACGACTTCGGTGGATTCCGTGCAAATCGAATAGAGTCCCATTTTTTTCGCAAAACTCATGATGCTTTTGACGTCTTCCGGAGTTTTTGCGGCGACGACGCCATAGCTCACAGCATGCACTCCCAGCCTGGCACATTCGGCCTTGAGTTCATTCATCGCGGCTTCCGACATCGTGTGGCCGACCTTGTCGGTGGAGCCGGGTTTCAGGACCTGGCCGGGATAAAATTCGATCATATTGCCGCCGGCTTCCTTGGTTTTGGCGATGGCTTCAAACGCGCTGAATTCCTTGAACGTGTAAGCCTGGGCTCCGAGGAACCAGCCGTTTTGCCGGAGATTTTCCGGGATGGGGTCGGCATGAACGGCTGAGGTGAGGGCAAAGGCGAGAAGTGCGATTCGGGGTATGGTTTTCATGGTGTTTTGGGAATGTGCGCCGGTGTCGGGAGGCGTGGAGAATGGTGGGTTTATCCACGATGGAAGTAAACGCCCAAGAATCGGTAAACTTTTCGAGCAACCCGTGAGCTTGAAAGCGATGACCCATCTCAGGTTTTCCCGGAGTGGCCAGTTAGCAACGTCAGCCGCGGCTCACTTCGACACGTGAGTTGCGGTCAGTGCGGCGTACGCGGTCCGTGCCATTTTCCGCGGCACCTCCCGTGTTAGGGTGCACTTGGTCCGGCAGCAGTTCCGGTTTGTCGGCGAGCGCCGCATGCATGTCGATCACTTCGAGATTCTGTTTCCTGGCCAAGGCGTCGATCCGCTGGATTCCCACCGTGAGGTTTTTTCGTTGATCCCGTAGTTCCCCGGTTCCGGCACGGTACAAGGGCGGCGGACGTAAACCTTTGGGCGGCTCGGCAACGCCTGGAACGATTTTACGAGGACGGTGAAATCGGCGGTAAATTCCGACTCGAACTTCCAGTTCCGCTCCTTCGTATCATTGGTCCCGAGCATGATGACCGCCACGTCCGGCGCAAAGGCGACGGCGTCCTGATAGGCTTTTTCATTCCAATACGGAAAGTCGCCTTTTTGCAAAAGCGTGCGCCCGTTGCCTCCGAAGTTTCCCACTTGATAGCCTTTGCCTAACATCAACGCCACCGCCACCGGGGAACTCCCATGCGGTCCTTGCTCAACGGCAAGAATCTATTGGATGGTCGGGTGGCCTGTGCAAGAATCCGTTTCGATTTAAGCACAGGCCATAGGCTGCGAGTGGATTTCTGTTAAAAACCAACACCAGCCAAAAACGGGCAGTTTCTCTATCACCCGGATGAAAACGGGAGCAGTTTACTGCGCCTTCACACGCACGAACCGCTGAGTCGTGCCAACGGGTGCTTCACTAAGAGTGACGGTCATCGTTTGGATGCCGTCATTGGTGGCGGCAATCACTTGGGTGTCGGTCGCGCTGGCATCCGCGGCCCAGTCCACCAAATTGGTGGAGGTCATCACGGTGTAGGTGAGTCCCGTCACTGCCGGGGCACGGCGGACGTAGCTGAAGGTCCCTGTGGTTTTATCTAACTGAGCAGTGATCGAATTGACCGATGCGCCGCTGCTGGGATCGAGGCCGAAGGCGAATTCCTGCTGGTTGTTCATGCCGTCGCCGTCCGGGTCTCCCGCCGCCGTTTTGTCGGTGAGGGTCGGATAGTTGGTGGTGATCCAGGTGACGAACGGATCGGGCTGGCCGGTGCCGGCAGTGCCGATGATTTGAAAGCCGACCACCGACATGTAATCGCTGGTATGCTCCATCATCACCGAGGCCGTGTCGGCGGTAAGGCCGGTGAAAACCACGTAGTTGCCCACGTCAAACGTTCCTGGGGTGGTCGAAGCGCTTTCGACAAACGACGTCAAGTTTTCGGCACCTGACATGGATTTGAAATAATGACGGGTTGATGTCTCGGCCACCGAAAAATCGCCGGTTCTGCCCCCCACCCAATCCGGCATGCCCGAGAAGTAATAGATCACCAGGTCGTAGGTGGTAAAAGCTGATAGTCCCGAGACGGAAAAACTGGCAGGCCTGAACCATACGCCGTTCGTATCGAGAGATCCACCGAACAATGTTGCCTGAGTGCTGGCGTTGCCGGTATCTGCGGAGTTGTCGCCGAGGGCATTGCCATCATTTTGATAGGCCGTAAGGGTCACGCCGGATGCCGCTCCGGTGGAATCCTTCAAGGCGAGATCAGCTCCCGTGACTCCAACGGCGTTGTTCCAGTTGGTGGCGGCGTGAACACCGGTGCTGTCAGTGCTTGCCAATCCCACGGAGTTTCCGCCTTGGAAGTTAACACTGATGATGGTCTCCGCCTTGCCGGTGGAAAGTGTGAGCCACGAAACGGCGGCGACGGCGATGGCGGGAAAAAAAGTCGCGGAGGTTTTGACCGGGCGAGCGAGGCGATGGGTAGCGGATTGCTGGATTTTTGGTTTCATGGGAATGTAGAGGATTTGATGGATGGCGATGGATGGAGTGAGCGGGTAGGCCCGGTGAGGTCATTGGGCGGAATCCAAAGTGTGGACTCTCATTGACTGGAGTCAGTATCCGCGTGCTGTTGGAATGTGTCTATTGGCGGATCCGCCAGTGTTCAGGAATTTTCGGGAAACTCGGAGAAATGAGTCAAACACGGCGTCTGCGGATCAGGCCGGCCCCCAGCAATAGTCCAATGAGCGAGCAGGTGGATGGTTCAGGGACGGCGGTCCAGGACAGGGTGTTGCCGGAGTTCGTCCAAGTGAAATTCCCGTTCGTGGGGGCTAAAATCGTCGTGGAGCCATCGGAAAAGGCGAACGACGAGAACCGGGTGGACCAATCATCTGTCAGGGTCCCGGTGCCATCGGCATTCTTGAAAACATCATTCCAACTGCGGTCGATCTGCCAGAAATTGTCGCTGAAGCCTTCGTTGTCGGACGTCACGATTTGGAACACCGCATCGTCGGCGGAAACGGAAGTCGTGTTCAGTCCCGCATACTCGGTCCCGCGACCTTGCAAGCTGGCATCGGTGTCGATGTTCCACGAGAAGATGGAGCCTGTTTGAAAAGTCGTGGTCCCAGAGATTGTTAGGACGCCCGGTCCGTCGCCAGGCGCAAGGACGCCGCCGTCTTTCGCCCCGGAGAAGGATTCCGCATTCAAAACCAGGCTGCCTGCAACCGTGCCCGAGCCACCGAGGGATGCACCTGAAGCGACCGAAAGTCCCGAGGTGGCAAAGGTATCCGACGCCGCATCACCCATCAGCAGCTGGCCGGCGTTAACGGTGGTATTGCCAGTGTAGGTGCTTGAAACATTGAGAAGATTCGTGCCGGAGCTGTTCTTGACGAGATGGGTGATGCCACCGGAGTCAGCGATTGTGGAACCAACCGAAAAGGCCGATGACAGGAGGACGTTCTGGCCGACCTGTTGGATGCCACCGGTGACGATGCCGGAACCCGAATTGTCATAAGACCAGTCTTTGACCAAGGCTCCGCCGGTGTTGTTGGTGAAAATCACCCGTGCCCAGCCGTAGTTGCTGTCTGCGAGCTTGAAGCCGACATACCCTTCCTGTCCCGCGATGAAGGTGTTTCCCAGATGGGTCTGCGAACCGCCATCGCCGGAGCCGAGGAAAAGGCTGCCGGCATCGATGGTGGACCCAAAGGACAGGTTGCGGATGGCGTCCATCCCTCCGCTTCCCGTGCGGATCGGTTGCAACGCGGCGTTGTTGGCGACCCCGATGCCACCAAAAAACGGGTTCAGGGTGCCGGCACCGATGTTGATCGTCACCCCGTCGAAATCGAGGGGGATCGCGATGTCCAAAAAATTGCTGTAGATGACATCCGCCGGAGCGGAGGGTGACAGCGCGAGGACGCAAAACGCTGCGGCTAGGTGGATATTGGGTTTCATGCGGAGATTTTTGATGGAATGGGGGAAACAGGGCTCAGTTGTTGGATACACCAACACGGAAGAACGTCGGTTTTTTGAAACCGCTGGCCGTTGGGATGAAGAACGGATAAGGCACGCTAACAGCTTCGATCTCCCCACTGTTTTCTCCGGTGAGGACGGCGGGAGTGACATCGTTATTCACCCACACGTCCAGACCGGCGCTGAACTGCACGGTATAGGTCAATCCGGCCGCCAGGTGGTTTTTGCGGCGGCCGAACACGGCGCGGAAGTCAACGCCTTCGCCAGTTGCAAGATTGAGCGCCGCCGGTAACCCCGGACTTCCAACATTGGCGCCGGGGGTATAGGCAATCGAGCCACTGTTAGCTACTGACGGATCGGTGCCGAACGCATATTCCTGCAGGTTCGTTAGAGTGTCACCGTCCGGGTTTCCCGCCGACGTCTTGTCGGACAAATTAGGATGGTTGGCGGCGATCCATGAGTCGAAGGGAGTGCTGACAACCCCGGCCGTGCCGATGATTTGGAAACCGGCGAGCACCACCCAGTCAGAAACATTCTCCATCACCACTGATGCGGTGGCGGCGGTAAGGTCGCGGAAAACCACATAGTTCCCTGCATCAAACGTGCCGGGTGTGGTCGACACGCTTTCGGTGAAGGAGGTGAAATCCCCTGAACTGCCGGTGGTTTGGAAATAATGTTTGGTCGGAGTTTCAGCGATTGAAATATTACCGGTTCTCCCGCCCGCCCAACTCTGGATGCCTGAGTAGTAAATCACCAGATCGTAGCGGCTGAATGCGGAAAGTCCTGAAAGGGAAAACCTGGCTGATCCATACCAATAACTCGCCTCAATCGCGCCACCGAACAGGATTCGCTGGGGCGTGTCATTGCCGGTGTACTCCACATTGGTGCCGGTCCCCGCGCCATTATTGGCATAAGATGTCAGGGTCACGCCGGACGGGGCACCCACGGAATTCTGTAGCGCAAGCCCGCTGCCATTGATGCCGATGGCATTGTTCCAATGGGTGGCAGCAGGAACTCCAGTGCTGTCAGAGGATGCCAGGCCCACGGGATTCGTGCCTTGGAAATTGACGCTGATGACAGTTTGGGCCTGAGCGGTGGACAGTGAAATCCATGCCATGCCTGCTAGAGTGATGCCGGAAAAAAACAACGCCGGGGTTCGGCTTCTAAGACAATGAGGGGATGCGGTGGGGGATTGGGTTTTCATTTGATCACGCGGGTTTGGAGGTGGTTCAATAGGTTTTAGATGCAGATCAGGAGTCGGTGTGGTCCGGCTACCGCGGGAAAGATCGCCGCATGCGGGAATTGATAGAAATGGATGTCGGCGGATGCATGAATCTATCAGAAACGGGCACGGCTGGGGACTCAGCGGCCCGGATCATACATCGCTTTGTTCACTTCAAGTTTGTTCAGGGAACCGATGTGTCCGTCGAAAAAGAGCGTGTTGCACTTTCCTTTGCCGTGACGGTCATACGACGGGAACGAGGAGACCCCGGGTCCCGCCGCCGCCACCTGCCACTCCTCCGCGTCGCATATAAAGAGACGCCTGCTAGGGTTGGTGATTTCCGACTGTCTGAATGTGCGCTGCCAAGTGGTCGGACTCGCGACGTTGACCTGCTCCGCATTGTAACTGCCCTGCATCGCCGTAGTCGCAGCCCCTTCCATGCCGGGCCTGCTGTTAGCACCATATCCCCAGGCCCAGAAATTCTGATGGCCCTCTTTGATGTCCATGCAACGGAGTGGGCCGTCTGCTTCGCCGTCCCACACGCCATGTCCATTGAGGTCGGGGCGAAGGATCCAGTGCCAGAACAAATGGGTCGAGCCATCCCATGATTCGCCGGGGAGCACCGCGCCGTTATGATCCTGACTGTAGATTTGCGAGGCCACATGGATCTGGCCGAGACTCATCACGCAGCGGGTCGAGCGGGAACTCTGCCGGATCTTGCTGACCATCGTGAATGAAAGCGTGGCAAGGACCACTATGATGACGATCACCACCAGCATTTCCATCAAACTGAATCCCCACCGGTAGTTCCTCGGGCTCGCTGGCCGCTGCTGTAAATTCGATGGGTCGTTGTTTTTCATTTCAGTCGTTGAGGGTTGGCAATGACGCAGGCGGTGGGAGCGGAACGGGTGAAACACCGGGCGGCTGGGTTTCAACCAGGTCTCGTTTGTTAGGCCGATGCCCCTGTCAGTTCGCTCGGGAGCACGGTTAACTTGTCCCGAATTTCGAGGACGGTCTATTGGCGGATCCGCCAATGATTCGGCGCGCGCAGCTCAGGTCTTGAGAATGCCGGTTTCAAAACCGCGGGCAACGGCGGCGGCCCGGTCTGAGACGTGGAGTTTTTCAAGGATCGTCCCCATGTGGGCTCTGGCCGTGCGTTCGGAAATGCCGAGCAGGCGGCCGATTTCGTCGTTGGTGAAACCCTGCCGCACCAAGCCAAGGACTTCCATTTCCCTTAGCGTCAAGTGGCGGGTGCCGTCATCCTCGGCGAGCTTTTTCCTGAGCACCTCGCTCAGCACCTGACCGCCCGCATGAATGGTCCGGATCGCTTCGGCGAGCTCGCCGGCGCGGACGTTTTTAGTGACATAACCGCAGGCCCCCGCCTTCAGGGCGAAGCGGACGTCTTCATTGGCTTCAGACGAGGTGAGCATCAATACGCGGGCCGTAGGGTGATCATGCCGCATTCGGCGCAAGGTGTCGATGCCATCAATGCCTCCCATGCTGATGTCTAACAAGGTCACATCCGGCTGGTGCTGGCGCCACAAGAGCAACGCCGATTCACCATCGTCTGCCTGTGCCACAACCACGAAGTCCGGGTCCATGCCGAGGACATTCGCCATGCCGGCCCGCATGACGGGGTGGTCATCCACCAGCAGAAGACGGATAGGAGCAGACAAGGACATGGGGGCGGTCATGGGCGATTGGAAGGATGGGAAAATAGGAAAGAGGGATCTGTAACGAGCAGATGCCCGACCGGTCGTGTGGCATCCACGGCCGATCCGCCATTTGCCGTCGTGGAAGAAAGATTAGTGGCTCCGGATAGGTTCCACCATTGGCGGATCCGCCAGTGGCCAGTCTTCCTCGGCGTCATCGTCCGGATCATCACCTTTTTGCAACACAATGGCCACGATGCGACTGCCCTCCCCAGGCGTACTCGTCACTTCAAGCGATCCGCCAAGGCGCTCGGCGCGTTCACGCATTCCGACGATGCCGTAATGTCCCTGCTCTGGCCCGTTCTGACGGCCAAGCGTGAAACCGGAACCATCGTCGCGGAGGTCAAGCCGAATGGGTGCCCCAGGACCGGACGTGGTGATGACCAGGGAAATGGTTTTTGGCTTGCCGTGCTGAAGTGCATTGCGGAGCGCCTCCTGGATGATCAGCAAGAGGTTTCCTGAAACCACGTCGGGAATTCGTTCGAGCGGTCCTTCCGTCCGCACCGTGATGCAGGCGTCGTGGCCGCTTAGCGCCTGGTCCACCACCGCCTGCAGGGAGACGGTGAAGTTGCGCCCGCGCACGGAGAGGCTGCGCATTTCCCAGACCGCGCCACGAAGTTCGCCGATTGCATACTCGACCATGCGGCGCGCCACCTCCAAGGGTGGCAACGATGCGATGCCAAGACGGCGGAGGCTGATTTCACAGGCATCGAGTTGCAAACCAATGCCGCTCATTGATTGAGGGAGAGTGTCGTGCAGGTTGGCTGCGAGACGGTTGCGCTCGCGCATGGTCGTGCGGAATTCCATCACGGCATCACGGCGGGCGCTGATTTCCTGAGCGAGCAGGCGGGACTTCCTCCGCACTTGGCGTTTCAACTGGAGGCTCCACAACAAGGCCCCGCCGAGTGCCAGCAGCACCGCCCCGACCACGGCGAGGGAGCGCCGGGCCGTCCACCAGGATGGTTTTTGGAGGACAATCACGTCGGACTCGCGGCGCAGAATCAGGCCCAGATTCACCGGCGCGGTGATGGGGCCTTCGTTGTCGATTTCCGTGGCTGCGAATTCAAGTTCCACCAGCCCCGTGACTTCTAACAGACTTCCGGGTTGTAAGTCATCCAATAATCCTGTTGGGCCTTCGTAGAGCTTTGCGCGAAAGATCAGATTGTCCTGTTTGGTCTCTCCGGTCTGCTCCAGCGTGAGGGTGCGGCTTGTTTTGCCGTCCAATCCCGACTCCACGGCCAGTAAACGCGCGCGGCAGCGGATCAAGTGGCCGGCATAATCATGCGAGGCGACCTGGAAACTCTTAATCGCCGCACCATTGAGTGCGAGAATTTCCTTCGGACTGATCTCGACGGATATTGGGGGCCCCACGGCCCCGGTCTTGCGCACCTTGGCGTCACGGAGTGAGCCAATAAATCGGTGCATGAACACGTAGCCCGCCACTTCAACTCGGTCGCCGGGGCTCAGCGCGAGGACTGATGACGTTTCCACCCGCACTGTGTTGATCCCGTCTTGAATGTAGAGGAACTTGCCGGGCAGCGAGTAGATCACAGTTCCTTCCACCCGCACGCGATGCGGGCCGAGCGCCTCAGCCCGGAATGGCAGCAGACGGTCGAGCGTGACCCGCGGCACCTCGTCAGGCAGCGGTGGCGGATCAGTCACGATCAGGTCGTCCGGCACATTGGCAAACATGCGACTGCCCGTCGCCTCGCCGCGGGTGTTGAAGCGGGTGGCCGCCACGCCCCGCAGCCGAATTTCCGCATCCTCCAATGCTGCTGGATCCGGCGCAACCGCCCGGGAAAGCTGCGCCGTAAAACGCCCGGGATTCGCGTCCAGGACCAGGATCACCCATTCGCCCTGCTGATAGAAACGCTGCACCACGCCATTCACCTCGACCCGCTGGCAATCATCCGCACCGCTGAAAAATCTTGCCGGCTCCATCGGCGTGGCAGGCGGCAACGGCTTGGCGGAAAGAAGACGCAAAGCAGAAGGCAGAATCATCGGCGCGTATCCGCCGGGGTCCACCCGGCCTTCGATTTCGACTTCCATGCCTTCCACGGCCCGGTCCAGGACGGCGTCGTCACCCCGCCACACCCCGCGCTTGCGAGACTCGACAAACTCGATCCAAATGCCTCCCGAGGCGTCCTGAACCGTCAGGTTGTCCCGGCCGTTCAACCAGGTCACCACGCCCTGCACGCGGACGGCCTTGGCGTTGCCGCTCTGCTGTCGGGAAAGGGAACGCAAGTCTCCAATCTGTGTTAGAGGCTCCCCGGCAAGAAGGGCTGCCTGCATGATGCAGAACGCAGCTACCACCATCCGGCATGAATACATCAGTGTCTGAGATGTGGGTAAAAACGGTTTTTTTGCAGAATCGTGGATGAGGTCAACTATCGAAGACGCAGCGCAGGTAGCAACCTGGAAGTTCGTTGGTCATTTAAGCAGGCTGGTGCGCGAGAGTTTGAAATCACCTTGCAACGGGAGATGGCGCGAGCTGCCTCCAACCAAAACCGTGAATCCGCCGCTTTCGGCGACCCAGTCGTTTTTCTCGGGGTCGAAAAAGGCAAAGGACTTTTGATCCAACGGAATGGCAACCGCGAGCGTCTCACCCGCTTTCAAGAACACCTTTTTGAAACCTTTCAACTCCTTGTCCGGTCTCATCAGGCGGGGGTTCTGCGGATGCAGGTAAAGCTGCGCGACCTCCGCGCCGTCGCGCGTGCCCGTGTTCTTGATTTCGAATTGTGCGGTGACCGTTCCATCGCCGCTGTCTGTTAGTTCGAGTTTCGAATATTGAAATGCCGTGTAGCTCAGACCGAAACCGAAGGGGAACTGGGGTTCGATGTTCCTTGAATCGAACCAACGGTAGCCGACTAACAGGCCTTCAGCATATTTCACCTTGCTGTCCACGCCGGGATAAGCCGTCGCGCCAAACGAGTGTGCCGGTGAGTCGGATAGTTTTTTGGCAAACGTCGCGGGCAGTTTGCCTGACGGATTCACATCGCCGAAAATGATCCTGGCAAGCGCGTTGCCGCCCTCCATGCCAGGATACCAGGCCTGCAACAATGCAGGGACTTTCCCGAGCCATGATCCCATCTCCACGATCGTGCCTTCCATGACCACGACCGTCTTCGGATTTGCTGCGACCAGTTTTTGAATCAGTTCGTCCTGGCCGTAGGGCAGGTTCATGTCGGTGCGATCCGCATTTTCGCAGTCAAAGCCCTTGCCGCGGTTCAAGCCGCCGAGGTAGATCACGACATCGGCCGATTCTGCCGCCGCTACAGCGCGCTCGGCCAGTTCCGGACTGCCATCTTTCTGATAGCCGACGGAGTAGATCACGTTCACCTGAGTGCCGGCACGAGTCACGATGCCGTCTAACGGAGAAATTTCATAAAGCGCCTTGATGGACGAGCTGTCTTCGCTCTGTGAGTGCCGCCGCGTGGCGTTTTCACCAATGACGGCGATGGTCCTGAGCTTGGCCGGGTCCAACGGTAGAATTTGATTCTCGTTTTTCAGAAGAACGATGCCTTCCTCAGCCACGCGCCGCGCGACGGTCTGGTGCGCTGCGGTATTGAGTGATCCGGTTTTCCGACCCGCATCAAAAACCTTCGTGGCGAACATGACGCGCAGATTGCGCCGGACCTTCTCATTGAGGCCGGTTAGAGGGAATGTATTACTCCGCAGGCCGTCGCGGTATGGCTTCGCCAGATAGAAATCATCATAGGCCACATCGGCGGTGCCCATTTCCAGATCGAGGCCGTTCAGGACCGCCTGCCTGGTATCATGCACGGCGGCCCAGTCGGACATCACCACGCCGCGGAAACCCCACTCGCTTTTAAGAATCGTGTTGATCAGGTATTCATTCTGGCAGCAGTGCTGGCCGCGAAACTTGTTATAAGCGGCCATCACCGTCCAGACGCCGCCGGTCCGGACCACGGACTCGAATGCCGGCAGATAGATTTCCCGCAGGGCGCGTTCATCCACTTCCACGTCGATGATGTCGCGATGCAGCTCCTGGTTGTTCACTGCGAAATGCTTCACGCAAGATGCGACGTCCTGCGACTGCACGCCACGGACATAAGCCACTCCCATCACGCCGGAGAGCAAGGGGTCTTCGCCCAGGTATTCAAAATTGCGCCCGCACAGCGGAGTGCGCAGGATGTTCACTCCCGGGCCTAGCAGGATGTCCTTGCCCCGCGCGCGTGCCTCTTGCGCGATGGCCTCGCCCTCGCTGAATCCGAGCTCAGGATTCCACGTCGCCGCGAGGCAGATCCCGGCGGGCATGGCGGTTGCAAAATCATCCGCGTGTCCGGAATTCTCCCAGGTGTCCGGGCCGATGTCCTCGCGTACGCCATGCGGCCCGTCCGACAACCAGCGGCGCGGAATTCCCAGACGGGGGATCGCCGCTGTGGTGAAAAGCGAGTCGCCGTGCAGGATGGAGATCTTTTCCTCCAGCGTCATTCGACCTAACAGAGATTCGACGCGCGTTTCTATCGGTAGGTCCGCGTCGAGGTCTGCGGTTGTTTCAACGGCGCGGCAAATGGTCGCAGCCGTCACGACGAGCCATGCGGTCGCAGCGAGCCGCAAAACCTTGTGGGGTGTAGTCTGCATGATTGGGTTTGGGAAAATTGCTCACCGGACTTGCGAGACTTCGTCCACCTTGAAGGTGTCGCGGAGACTGCGTGCTTTCAACGAGTGGATGAATTCTTCCTTCGACATTTCCTTTTCGAGAGTCACGATGATGCTTACCGGTTTCGAGGGTGACACGTGCATGAAGTTGTCCGAGTAACGCGCCTTGGCATCGGTCACCTCCAGCCACGTCCAGAGCGCCGGGTGCTTCGCGATCAGGGTGACGGTCCATTGTTTGCCTCCGCCGCTGACCTGTGTGACCAGCTTGGGATCCAGTAAATCCAGCTCTTTCGGCTTGGTGAAGGTGGTCAGGTTCTCGGAAACAGTTAGTCCACCGGTCTTGAAGGTGATCCACACCAGGAGATTGGAAACGCCGTGTTTCTCGATGAGCTGCGCGAGGGCAAGTTCCTGCACCGGCAGGCTGCGCCGCTCAGGAATCGTCACGGTTTGCGTGCCGGTGAGCAGGGTCTTGCCGGAGGGGTTGGTGACATTCCAACTCAGCTCGCCGGTCACTGGCTGCAGGTGATCGCTGGTTAGCCAGAGGTTGACGCTGCCTTTGGCGGTATCCGCCACACCGGAGGCTAACAGGGGTGCATAAAAGTGCTTCGCCCGATAGTGCAGGGCTTTCCAGTTGCCGAAACAATCCACCGATGACCAGGACGTGCCGGGCCAGATGTCGTTGTATTGCCAATAGACGCAGCCCATGCTCTTGGGCATTTCCCGCCGCCAAAGGTTCGCCGCGTATTCGATGCCGTATGCCTGGTTGATCTGGCTGAGCCAAAGAGTGCTCTCGAAATCTTTTGGTTCGCGGAAATACAGCCGCAGGATTTCCATCAGTTTGTTGTTTCCAATCGTGCCATCCTCCTTGCCGCCAAGATACATCCGACCGGACCGCCCGTGCAGCCGCATGATCGGCGAGTAAACGTCATTCCGATCCTCCGCCGCGGTGTAAGAAGCAACCGTCTGCGGGGCTGGCCATGATTGAAAACCGAACTCGCTGAGGAACCCATGGATGTCACCGAATGCCTCGAACGGTTTGCCCTCATGCCAGACTCCCCAGTAGTGGACATCGCCGCAATCCGGCGAGCCGCTGACATAGTCACTTTGAGGCGCATGGGCCTTCACTACCTCGCCCAGCGTGTCACGGAATAACAGATAGTAATCCGCCTCGCTCATTTTTTCTGCGGTCCATTCTTCACTGCCGCGGAACATCATGATCTCGTTGTTGCCGCACCACAGCGCGATGCTCGGATGGTGCCGCAGACGCTGCACGTTGTCGCGCGCCTCTTGCCGCACGTTTTCAAGAAACGCGGGATCGAATGCCGGATAGGTGCCGCACGCGAACTTGAAATCCATCCACACGCAGATGCCCAGTTCGTCGCAGGCATCGAACAACGCGTCGTCCTCGTAATTCCCGCCGCCCCAGAAGCGCAGTGAGTTCATGTTGGCGGCCACCGCATCCTCCACGTGGCGGCGCATGGCTTGTTTGGTAATCCGGTTGGGAAACATATCCAGGGGAATGGAATTCGCTCCCTTGGCAAAAAACGCCACGCCATTGACTTCGAAGTGCATCGGCTCGGCACCGGATTGCTGGACCGCCTTCATGGTGCGCAGGCCGATGCGTTTGGTGCTTTCATCGAGCAATTTTCCAGCAGGATCGAGGAGCTCGGTCTTCACCGTGTAGAGCGGTTGCAAGCCCATGCCGACGGGCCACCAGAGCTGCGCCTTTGCGATGGTTAGATCCGCCGTGCACTGGCCCATTGCCAGCGTCTGCTCGGAATTTGCGACCATCCTGCCATCCGGCCCGGTCACCGTCACGCGGGTCTTCAGCGGCGCGGCCAGCGTGGGCGGCGCAGCGGTGGTCTTCACCTGCAAGCCGACGCTACCGCGCTGCGAGTGGTCTTGCAGAATGAGCACGTTATCCACACAGGCGGTGTCATAACCGACCAGCGAAATGCTGCGGAAGATTCCGCAGGTGAGCAGCGTGGGACCCCAGTCCCAGCCGAAATTGCACGGGGTCTTGCGGATGTATGCGGCACCGGGATGCGCCCACGTCGGCAGCGGTCGGGCTTTTTCTCTAACTGATATGTAGGGCAGCACGGAGTCGAAACGCACTTCGATCCGATTTTCTCCGACCTTGATGTAGTCGTTCGCCCTGAACTGCCAGGTGCGGAACATGTTGTCTGTTCTGCCGATTTCCCGCCCGTTGATGCGGATCGTGGCGAGCGTGTCCAATCCTTCGCAACGAAGCATCACGGTTTCGCGCACTTTCCATTCCGCCGGCACCGTGAAGGTGCGCTGATAGATCCATGTTCGTTCGCCGATCCATTGCTGACTCGCCTCGTTGTCCCGAAAAAACGGATCCTCGATGCGCTTCGCCGCGATCAGATCGGTGTGGACGCTGCCGGGAACAGTCGCCGGAAACCAATCGCCGGTTTCGCCTTCGGAAACCTGCCATTGCCCGCCCAGGTCAAAACGTTCCAGCGCCGCCATGCCGCTCTGGAAGCATGATATCATTGCCAGACAGGCGGCGCGGAACAGGAATTGTGACATGGCGGTAGGCAGGGAATTGTTTGTTGGAAATCAGTCGTTCAATCGGTGCGGCCGATGCGGCAGCCTTTGATTCCGTAGAATGCGACATAGGCGAAGGCGATGATTGGCACGAGGAAGGAGAATTGAATGCCCATCTTGTCCGCCAGCGCGCCTTGGATCGGCGGGAGAATCGCACCGCCGAGAATGGCCATGACCAGCAGCGAGGAGGCCTGGCTCTTGAGTGGTCCAAGGCCTTCGATGGCCAGCGAGAAAATGTTGGACCACATGACCGAGCAGAAGAGGCCGACACCCAGGACCGACCATTTTGCCAGATCGCCTTCGGCAACCATTCCGATGATCAACAGACCGATGATCAGCGCGCTGAACAAAGCGAGCATGAGTCGCGCACTGGCTGCGCCCAGATAGAAAGCGGCTAACAGAACCAACATCGGCGCGCCATAGTGAAGTGCGTCTTCACGGCCCGAAGACAGCCAGATGACCACGAATGCCAGCGCCGGCGTGAGTGCGACCAGCGCGTTTTTGAGGAAGCTCCGCATGTCGCTCAGGGCGAAGGCACCCATGAAACGGCCGACCATCAGGCCACCCCAGTAAAAGGCCAGGAATTTGCTGGCCGCTTCGTGTGACAATCCACCGATTTTCGGCAGGCCGAGGTAATTGATCACCGCGCTTCCGACGGTCACCTCGCCACCGACATACATGAAGATCGCGACCATGCCTAACACCGTGTGCGGAACCTTGAGTGCGCCCGCGCCGCGGCTGATGTTCTCCGTGCTCGCGAAGTTGGGCAAACGTGCGAATTTAAATGCGGCAGCCAATGCCACAAACACACCGGCGAAACATAGATAGGGGATTTTCACCGAGTCCGCGCCATGGGTGTCACCACCCTTGTTGAAAACCTGGAAAATCAGCCAGCCGCCGATGATCGGGCCGATGGTGGTGCCGAGTGAGTTGAAAGCCTGCGAGAGATTGAGGCGGCTCGACGCGGTGCGCTCCGGCCCGAGAATGGTGACATACGGGTTGGCAGCGATCTGGAGCATTGCGAATCCCAGTCCCACAACAAACAGCGCGATTAGGAAAAACACATACGAGCCCATCACCGCTGCCGGATAGAAGAGGGCGCTGCCGCCCGCGGCGATGAGCAATCCGAGGATCACTCCGTTTTTATAACCGATCCTGTTGATGGGATCTCCGCTGAAAACAGAGATGACATAATAGATCAACGCACCCACAAAATACGCACCGAAAAAGGCAAACTGCACCAGCATCGCCTGGAAATAGGTCAGCTCGAAGGCATCCTTGAATCGCGGGATGAGGATATCATTCCAGACGGTCATGAAGCCCCACATGAAGAAGAGCACGGTCATGATGGCGAAAGGCAGGCGGAAGCCGGCACCACCATTTTCAGGTGGGGAGCTGGCGGATGACGGTGGTAGGGTGGCGGCCATTGGGATCTTGTTTAAGTCGAAAAAACCATCTGGTGTGACTCAGAACTTGGTAAGTCCATTGGGCCACGACTAGCCACCCAAGTCTATTGGCGGATCCGCCAATAAAATGAACTGTGAACTTCCGCCCGAGTCAAAAAACAGTTAGATCGTCCGGACAAAGTGCGTCCGAGAACTGAAACTGAAAGGACAACAGCATCCCTCTCAACCCGAGTATTTCGGATTTAAAACGTTCCATGGTGCACGCATGGCCCGCCGCATGAGGGGAACCGCCTCCGGATTCCCGGTGATTGTGTGGTTCTCTCCATCCCAACCGACCGGCTTGCCCGTGCGGATGGCAATCTCGCTGAGGTGACAGCAAATGTCCGAGCGAATGGCGGAATCTAGCGGTGAGACGACTTTGTTTCTACCGAGGATGGCATCGAGGAAATTGTCCTGATGGGTCGCACCCGGGTTGATCACGCGGCGTGGACCCGGGTCCTTGTGTTTGGCGAGCAGTTCGCGTGAGGAGCCCTGGAAACCGTCGCGATGGAAATAAAGCCAACCCTCGGACCCTACGAACAGGGTTCCGTGATCTCCAGCAGTTAGGCCGGGGAGCTTGGGCAGGTGCCGGTGAATGGATTCGTCATCGGCGAAGTGCACGGGTGGAAGCCCGGAATAGGTGAGTGTCGCATCCCAGTGGGTGACCGTGTCAAACAGTCCGCTGCTGGGAATGGTGCCGGTCGCCTCGACGCGGGTCGGCATGCCGATTTGCATTTCATCCAGCCACCACTGGAGTTGGTCGTATGGATGGGCTCCCCAACCGGCGATGAATCCGATGGCGAAGTCGCGGATATGGAAAATGCCGTTGCGTGGTCCTTTTTCCAGCACGCGATCGTGGCTGAATGATTTTGCCGGCGCAGGCCCTAACCACATTTCGTAATCGAAACCCTCGGGCACCGGCAGCACCGGCGTGGCAGAGCCCCCGGATGCGCCCCGCGGGGCGAACACATGGATTTCCTTGATCTCGCCGATGTGGCCGTTGAGGACCAGTTCGACGCCTGCGCGGACATATCCTACCGATCGGTTCTGCGTGCCGTATTGCACGACCACCTTGTGCTCCGCGGAAATTTCGCGGCAGGCAAGGCATTGTTCGATGCTCAGTGCGAGCGGTTTCTCGACATAGATATGTTTTTTCGCGCGGGCCGATAACAACGCCGCCGGCACGTGCCAGTAATCGCCTGCGGAGATATGAACCGCATCGACATCGCTGTCTAACATTTCTCGGAAATCGGTGTATTCACGTACTTTGCGCCCCTTCAAGAGGGTGTCCGTCCAATCTCGGACCGCCCCTTTGTCAGGATCAGCCAGCGCCACGATTTCGGCCAGGCCACCCGCCTGGTATTGGGCGGCGGCGCGGCTCCGCTGGCCGCAGCCGATCAGGCCGATGAGGACGCGTTCACTGGGGGCAGCTTTGCCATCCTTGCCGAGGGCGGAGGAGGGGATGATCGTCGGGAAACCCAGTGCGCCGGCAACTCCGAGCGAATTGCGGAGGAAGCGGCGGCGGGAAAGCTCAGGTTTGGAGATGGGATTCTGAGTCATGTTAGGATTTGGTTGAGGTGATGATGGAATTTTTCAGGCCAGCCATTTGGCGAGCGTTTCAGTGAGAAAGGTGAGGCTGCGTTCGGCTTCGTCGATCTTGCCGCATTCCACACTGAGGAAGATTTCACGGTCCACGGGGGCCATGATTTCGGCCACGCGCTTCCAGTCCACGACGCCTTCGCCGCAGGCACAGCCGACCGGGGTGCCGGTGACCTTGCCCCGTTCCGCGTTGCCTTGGGCCAGCGAGATGTCCTTGGCGTGGATGTGGAAAACGCGGTCGCGCACCGTTTGCAGGCCTTCGTAGGGATCCTCGATTCCGGCCAGGTAGCTGTTGCCGGTGTCCCAGTTGATTTGGATCCAGGGCGAATCCACCAGATTCACGATCTTGAGCAGACCGGCAGTGGTTTTAGTATAGGTGCCGTGGGGTTCGATGCAGAGATACTTCCGATGACGCGCGCAGACCTGCGCCACTCGTGTCAGAGTGTAATGCATCGTCTCGTGTGCAAACTTGTCATCCATCCAATCCGGTTTGATCATCTCGTCGGAATTCAGGAAATCGCACCCCACCATCGACGCGAGCACGGCGGCGCGGGTCAGGCGGTCCACCGCGGCCTCGGGCTTCATCAGCGGAGAATGCGCGGAGAGGCTTGAGACGCGAACGCCATAACGCTCGCAGATTTCCTTCATCAGCAGCGGGTCCTCCTCCATCGAGAACGAATGGAAATAATTCACTTCGCTGAGCAGTTCCCAACCCGTGTGAACCATCGGCTCGATCCAGCGGTAGCCGAGCTCGGAAGCGATGCGGACGCCCGCTTCGAATGATTGGTCTGCCGAGCGGCAGTATTCCATGTTGAGGGCGATTTTAAAGGTGGCCATGTGGTTTGAAATGTTAGTTTGAGTGACGATGGATCAGGGTCTTGCGGGAAGTTTGTTAGGTGTGAGATCACCTGTGGTCCAACCCGCCACGAGCCGGATTCCGTTGAGCAGTTGTTGACGGAACAAAGGCTCGGCAAAACACTCCGACGTATGGCCCAGCGCGGTGTACCACATCCGTCCCTTGCCGACTGTGCGGCACCACGTGACAGGATGGTCCACACCCATTTTTCCGCCGGAGTAAGTGGTCTCATCGACGGTGGCAAGAATGTGGGCCCGTGTGCGCGGCGTGCCGGTGAAGTTATACCATTCGTCGGAATGCTTCCAGTGTGCGGGAAGGCCGCTGTTAGCAGGATGGGTGGTGTCCTCGATGAGGATCGTTGCGGGCACCACCGGAGAATGATCGGCAAAGGCACAGCCCATCATCTCGCCATACCACGTCCATTGGTCCTCACAGGCAAGTGGGCCGAACACGGCTCCGTGCACGGCGGCAAAACCACCGCCTGCTTCGAGATATTCCTGAAACGCTTTTTCCTGAGGTGGATTTAGAACGTCACCGGTCACGCTCAGGAACACCACAACCTTGAAACGAGTTAGATTCTCCGCGGTGAACATATTGGCATCTTCGGTGGACTCTACTTGGAATGAGTGTTTCGCCCCGAGCTCGCCGATTGCCTCGATGCCCGCAGCGATTGAGTCGTGGCGAAAACCGGTGGTCTTGGAGAATACCAGGACCTGCGGAAGGCCAGTCGTTGCGGGGGCGGCAATCACTGCCGTGAGGTTGAACGAAAGGAGCAGCAGCAGGCGGGAAATGAATTCTGGAATTTTCAGCATCGGATGACGGAGTTGTGGGCTAGCATGAAGCAACTCACCCTGCCACCGGACGAGGCGCTTGTCTTTCGGCGACGGCCAGTGGTAAATTTTGAAATCCCATGGTCCATTCCGCGACTTTCCATTCCGCCGACCAGAGGCACCGTGCCGACACTTGCGAGCCTTTGATCACAGCAGCGGCGGCTGGCGAATTGCGGCTGGAGGCCCTTGCGCGGGGCACTTATCCCGGGCGGCCGATGCCGGACGGGATGCTGCCGCAGGTCAGCAGTCTTGGCTTCTGGGATGCGGCGCAGCGCCAAACGTGGGGGCTGGGTGAACACCGTAATGAGGGCATCGAGATCACTTACCTCGACAATGGTCACCTCGGTTTCGCCGTTGACGGGCGGGCGTTTCCTCTATCAGCCGGTCATTTGACGATCACCCGCCCCTGGCAACCTCACAGCGTCGGCGACCCGGTGGTGGCGGCCAGCCGGCTCTACTGGCTGATTCTTGACCTTGGGGTGCGCCAACCCCACCAGGCGTGGCGTTGGCCGTCGTGGCTGGTCCTTGCTCCGGCAGACATCAAGGAACTCACCGCCCTGCTGCGGGAAAACGAGCACCCGGTGTGGCCGGGCACCCCTGAATTCGGCCGATGTTTCACAGCGATCGGCCAGTTGATTGAGTCTGCCAAGGCGGGAGCCGTGCCATCGTCGCGGCTGACTTTGTTGGTCAACGAATTGCTGGTATGCCTGCTGGAATTGCTGCGCACTCAGAATCCTCCTCGCGAGGCTTCCCTAACGCTCGGCGAGCGGAGCGTGGCGATGTTTTTGGAGCGTCTGCAAGGCGAACTGGGTGAACCGTGGACGCTCGAATCGATGGCGGAGCAGACCGGACTGGCGCGCACCCGCCTTGCCCATCATTGCCTCAAGCTCACCAACCTCACGCCGATGGGCTACTTGCAGCAGTTGCGGATTTCCAAGGCCAAGGATTTGTTAGCCCGCAACCGGGAAACCATCACCGGCATCGCGATGGAATGTGGGTTTGCTTCCAGCGCTTACTTTTCCAGCGTTTTCCGCCAGCATGTGCAATGCTCGCCGAGCGAATACAGGGCTTCGAGTGCAGCGGAATGAACTGAGGTCATCTCGCGAATTTTCGTTAGAGAGAGGTTACTGGCGGATCAGCCAATAGACGGTTGCCGCATATCTTCTTAAATTACACCCAACAGAGGGAACGGAGAGGGTAGCGGCGGCATGATCCCATGATTGGCCGACCCAGTGAATCACCTTTTTATCGTCAGTTCCCGCCATCCCATCCCATGAAAAGCCACCGAATCCCGCATGCGCCGCTGCCCTGTCATTCTCACGAACGCGGATTCGCCCTGGTCGTCACCCTGTCGCTGATGATTTTGCTTACCGTGCTCGCGGTTGGTCTGCTGAGCCTGTCAACGATCGCACTCCGATCAGCTGGTCAATCGACGGCAATGACGACGGCCCGTGCGAACGCCCGGATGGCGTTGATGCTGGCGCTCGGTGAGCTTCAGAAAAATGCCGGTCTGGATCAGCGCATCACCGCGCGTGCTGACGTGAATCCTCAGAATACCGGAAATCCACGCCTTACCGGAGTTTGGAAATCCTGGGATATCAACGCTGCCTCCCCTCCCACCGCGACGGATTATGAAAAGACCGCACGCGACATGAAATTCGTCGGATGGCTGGCTTCCAGCACGGATGGGAAAGCCGCAAACGGGATCGATTTTGCCAAGACCGCACCGTCAACACCCGTGACGCTCTGGGGCAAAGGTTCACTTGGAGCGACCCCCACTGCAGTGATCCCGCCAGCGGATATTGTCACTGCCACCAAGGTCACCGTGTCACCATCGCGCGGGGCTTTTGCGTGGGCGGTGCTGGATGAAGGCGTGAAAGTCCGAATCAACACGCCCTATGTGGACGGAGCCACCACGGCGGGAATGAAGACGGCGCAGTTGGGATCCGGCGAGCGACCCAATGTGGCGGCGATCTCCGGTCTTGAGGATCTCCAGCGTCCCTTTTTCGAAACGGGCAGCACGGGCTTTACTTCGATCGATAAGGGAATCAGCCGGCTTAATCTGGGATTTGCTGCCGATCACCTCGCCACGGGCACGGGCGCACAGCTCAGATCCCTCACTCATGATGTCACCCATGCGTCAGTCGGCCTTTTCACCGATACCGCAAAGGGTGGTCTCAAGGAGGATTTCAACTTGCTCACCAACTCGGCCACATTGCCCGCCGAGTATGCAGGAAAAGGTGTGTATGCTTCCCGCCTCGGAATGGCAGCAAGCGCCGCCCCCTCTGATCCCCGCTGGGAATCCTTTCAGGAGTTTTCCCGGATCTACCAGGATACGGCGCGGCTTGCAAATTCGGGAGGGGTGCCGGTGCTCAGCGCCCAGGCCCCGGCCGGTTGGAACGCGACGACCACGTCCGGCACTACCACTACCATCAACCCCACGCCACCTGCCGGTGTGGTGATGCTGCCCTCCATCGCAAAAGTCCAGGTCCTCTTCAGCCTTGTCGGCCGCGATATCTATCCAAACTTGCCTGCGAAGATCTCCGGGCCACTGACCGCCGCGCAGAAGTCCGGCACCCTGCACCCTCCGCAAGACGAACATTTCCGCGCCACCCGGTTTGATTATGACTTACATCTGTTATACACGCCGCTCGTCACCCTTCACAATCCCTACAACGTCGCACTCGAGTTCAAAAATCTGCGGGTGGAATTCCTCCATGTGCCCTTCGCGATGAAGGTCTTTCGCAATGGTACGCCCCAAAGCAGGGACTTCGTGCCCTTGGAAACAATGTATGGCGGCAGTCCCAGCAACTGGGATGGTGCCCAGGAGAAAATTTTCGGGATGAATCTTAAAACAAAAGGGGGCGGAACAGCCGGGAGTTCCACCTTCAGGCTGCTACCCGGAGAAGTGAAGATTTTTTCCCCCGACATCGATCCTAAAAGATCCTATCAGACAGACCTCGCGAATCCCAAGTTCTGGGATATCTATGTCAGCTCCGGCATTACCACCAATATCAATGCCATTCCCGGATGGCCGGGTAACGGTATTGGTTTTGACTGCGACAATCTGGCAGGCGGCTACTATCTCGACAACAATGCCCAGAACGGCCATTATTGGGCCTGCATGGGATTGGCTTGGGATGATCAGATCGCCGTCGAATTCGTCCCCAAGAACATTCCCCGCGCCAACAACAAGTTCACCGTCAAAATGTCGGCCACGCTTGGATCGTCCAGCACGCCCACGGTGGTCAGCGCCATCGAAATGGATTTCGAAAAGCCCGACGGACTGAAGGAATTCACCAGCGGGAGTGGTGCCGCGATGCCCATGCGTTATCCCAAGGCCGATGCAGTGCCTAATTATATCCGCGGACTTGATCTGGTAAACCGCGCTTCCACCCCCATCAACTCACTCGATAAAGTGAAACCCTTCGCGCTGCTCAGCATGCAGGCGAAGTCCACATCCGGTGGCAGGGATGTCAGCAATGCCGGCGGCCGCCTTGCCACCAAGCCATGGAGTTTTGCGCACGCCAACATCGCGGCCTCGACCCAGAAGGTCATCAGCGAACATTCCGCAAATTTCTCCCATGAATTCGATCTTCAAGTCCTTAGCAAAGGCACTGCCGACTTGTTGTCGGTTGATCCCCAGGGGCGGAGCAATTTCATCTCCGGCCATACCAGCGATTACGGGACGAAATTCGGTGCTCAGTATGACATTCCGCTCGCACCGCTGCAAACCCTGGTGAGCCTGAACGGTGCGAATCCCGGCGGTTCATCGGTCTATCTGCCGCGCTTTGCCCAACCCATCGGGAATTCATGGGCCCACCCTCTGCTAGATCCTTCAAAAATCGTGACGACAGGTGCGGCATACCCGTATCTCGATCATTCGTTTCTTCTCAATCTCGCCCTTTTCGATCACTACTACTTTTCCGGACTTGCAGATCAGACCGGCTCCTTTGGAACCGGCAGGACGGTCACTTCACTGGTGAGCGACTTCATTGCCGGCATCCCGCTGGTTGATCCCCGCCTGAGCCTTTATACGCCCGATGGAAAAGCATCCTCAGCGTTTGCGACCGAAACAAGTGCCAGTTCTCCTCATGCCAGAACGGGTGCCTGGCAGCTCATGAACGGGGCGTTCAACATCAATTCCACCTCCATCTCCGCATGGAAGGCGATGCTCGGCTCGATCCACGACTCACAAGCACTCATTCACAAAATCAACAAGGGCAGTGCCACCACGCCGGGTGATTCCGCGCTGACCGCCCTCAAGCCCACTGCCACCACGAAATCACGCATCAGTCGCTTTCGTTTGCCTGCCAGTGAATCCGAAGCGGATGGTGCCGATCCCAAAGACGCCTACTGGCTCGGCCCGCGCGAATACTCGGACGCCCAGTTGCAGACGCTGGCCGAAAAAATCGTCGATCAAGTCCGCTTGCGCGGTCCGTTTCTATCAATGTCCGAGTTTGTGAACCGTCGTCTCGGGCCCGCTTCAGACGAACTGGCCCAGCGTGGTGCCCTGCAGCAGGCCATCGACGACTCCACACTGAACCAAGGTCCCGCCAATAGCGCCGATGCTGGTTTCGACATCTCCGAATCAGCTGTCTCAACTTACAAATATGCCAACGCCAGAGCGGGTGCCGGTGCGAGCTATCAGGGCGCTCCCGGATACCTCAGCCAGGCGGACCTGTTGGCCGTGCTGGGCAACGCGGCCACCCCGCGCTCCGACACCTTCACCATCCGCGGCTACGGGGAGGCCCGTGATGTTTCTAACAAAAAGACCGCCGTTGCCACCTGCGAGGCCGTGGTGCAGCGGGTCCCTGACTATGTTGACCCTGCGGACGGTGCGGAGATCCCCCCCGCCGCCCTCACCAGCAATGCGAACAGAACCTTCGGCCGCCGTTTCCAAATCGTGTCATTCCGCTGGCTCAGTGCCGGCGAGATCTAATTGATGAATTTCCCAACTACATTTATCCAGCCATGCGCATCCTACTACTGTCACTTCTCCTGCTTCTGCCTGATACCGGCAGCGCGCAGGAGGTTCGTCAGGTCCCCTGCCGGTTCCTGCGTCTGGGAGGGGATGATGACTCCGAAACGGTGCTCGCTCCCTCGGTAAAAGGAGCAGAAGTCAACTGCCCGCTCTCCACCAGTTCGATTTCCGCGGAAATCATCTGCTCGGTTGTAGGCAGCACGATCAACTTTCATTCGCGCGGAGACCAGAAAACCGCCGGAATTGTGACCCTGCCTGTTACGGCAAAACGCGCCCTGCTCGTATTCGTGAAAACGCCGTCGAAGGGTGAAACCGGTAAGCCAGGCGCTCTACCGTGGCGCATTCTCGCCATCGAGGATACTCCACGAAATTTTCCTGAAGGCGGCGCGTTCATCGCCAATTTTTACAACAACGACATCCGGTTCGTGGTGGGTGAGCACAGGGGCATGCTCCACCCCGCCGGCGGCCATGGATACGCGATGCCATTGGAGCGTGACTCGTTCAACATGGCTCCGGTGGTCTTCGAATTTCTCTATAATGGCCAATGGCGCACTGTCAAAGAAAACAACCTGCGATTCCTTCCCACCATTCGTTACCTGATTTTCGCTTACGTGGACCCCGAATCAGGCCGTCCGCGCATCAGCACCGTTCAGGACCTTGAGATATCGGAAACGCATGATCCATGAATGGATCCTAACGACGCTCTCGTGATTGATAGAGTGAGGCTGCCAGGCAAATTTCATTCGGATTCTCCAAAAACGGAATCGTTTGCGATCCTCTGTTGAAGCGAAGGATTGACGATGCTCTTCAAGCTTTCCAAGGCACCTTTTTGCGAGATTTTTCCCAACCCCAGGATATATCCGCTGACGGCATGGTCCAGGTCATCCGGCGTATGGCCCGCCGCTGGATTCTCCTCGTCCGGTAAAACAGAAGACAATGACGTCACGAGTTGCTCGGTCGCCGAAGTTGCGGTGATCCATTGAAATGCCTCATCGGCATTGCGCATGGTCCAGACCTGCAGTGTGCGCTGCAGGGCGAGGCCCCGGCTCATGGAGCCTCGCGGCAATCTCCGGGTAAAAGCCAGGGCGTCTTTGATGTCACTCAGGGCGAGTTGTCCCGCAAAGGTCCCGGCAGCCTGTTGGGCGTAAGCACACTCCGCAACCTGTCGTGCGCTTAACCATTGGCCGACCTCGTCCTCCCGGTTGAGTTCACAAAGTATTAGAACAAGCTCATTCGCGATCACCGGGCGCAGCTCTCCGCTGTCGTCTTCGAATCCTCTATCCACCCATTCCCTGCCCTTTCCGGGTTCCACTGCAGTGTAGGCACGCGCCATGGAAGGCCCCAGTTCGGCAGCCCAGCGTGGACTTCTCGCCTGCTGTTCGACGTAACGCCTTGCGCGTTCCGGGTGTTGGCGCGCCCATGTTGTTAGGGCGGCGTCCGCCGCGTCAAAGAAGAGGCGTTCGACAGGATCTTGGTCGTATGAGCTGAGCGCGTAGGACAGGGCTGCTTCCGGGTCGGAGGCCGCCCAGTCCGCCAGCAACTCCCGGATCCGCTCCTGATAGACCCAGGCGTTGTCCCGGTCTGCATTGATTTCCGATTTCAATGACTCCGCCCGGCCACGAAAATCCCCAATACCGCCGACTCCCGCCCTGTCCGCCCCCGCCTGTCCTGAGGCAGACGAGGGACTTCCGACAGGGCGATGTTTGGATTCAATCGGATCTGCTAGGAGGGTTGCCGTGGAGAAACGGGCTCCTTGATGGACAGCCCATGCAAGATAAAGGATCACTCCCACTGCGGGCAGCATGGCCGCTTTCTTAAGGTTCGGTTTCACGAAAGGGCCGTGCTTCTGTTTTTTGCCGCGGCTTTTAGTAAACCTCGAAGTCCCACAAGGAGACTCCGTAGCCGGTGGCCCGTGTCACGCAAATCACGCGCACATAACGGCCGGAACCCGTCAGACCTTCCAGGTCGTCGATGTTTCCGTTACTGCTCGTGGTGGTGTAAATGTCAGCCCAATTCGTCCCGTTGTTCGAAACCTGGATCCTATACCCAGAGGCATAGGCGGTTTCCCAATTCAATTTAACGCGGGAAACCGGCATCACCGAACCCAAATCCACATGGATCCACTGATTGTCCAACGCCTCGGTGCTCCAGCGGGTGGTGGAGTTTCCATCGAACGCATTGGCGGCAACATGGACATCACCCCATTGGACATTGCTCGCCGTTGCAGGTTTGTTGAGGGCGAGATTGGCAGGAGGCCCGTGAACTTCGAAGTCCCACAGGGAGATACCGTATGCAGTCCCGCGGGTCAGACACAACACCCTGACATAGCGGCCTGAGCCCGAAACGCCGGAAAGGTCGTCGACGCCACCATTTCCAGTTGTGGTGGTATAGATGTCGGTCCAGCTTGTAGCATTCTCCGAAACCTGAATCTTATATCCTGAGGCGTAGGCGACTTCCCAGTTCAGTTTGACACTGGAAATCGACCGGACCGAACCCAGATCCACAAAAATCCATTGATTTTCCCACGCCTCCGTGCTCCAGCGGGTGGTGGAGTTTCCATCGCACGCATTGGCGGCGACGTGGATGTTGCCCCACTGGACACTGCTTGCTGTTGCGGGTTTGTTAAGCGCAAGGTCGGAGGAAGGGAGGGCAGCCACGTTGCTACCCATGATTTTAAACTCACGGGTCTGGATCCATCCCGCGCCGGTGGATGATCCGGTAATAGTCAGTTTGACATATCTCGCCGTGACCGGAGCGAAAGTGCTGTTCATGATTGGACTTGTCGAAGTGCTGGCTGTCTTGTCCACGATGGTGGAGTAGGAACCGGTGGCCGTTCTGGCTTCGACGCGGTAGCGGTAGGAATCGGTGAAGCTGCCGATCAAATGGGTCTCACTGATCTGCTTGTCACTACCCAGATCGAACTCGACCCACTGCGGATTGGTACCTGAAGTAGGCGACCAGCGGTTGTTCGTGTCGGTATTGTAGATGTCGTCGATCAGACGGCTGGCCGGATTGTTGGATTCCTGGCTTGAGTAGCCGCTGATCGTGGCCGTGAGGACATGGTTTTTGATATCGGAAGGGGTCGGCTGCCGGTAGTAAATGCGACTGTAATCCCATTCGAAGAATTTCCCGACCATGGCCGAGGCAGGAAGCGTGAAATCCTTGAGGCCGTTGACATCCTTATGGCTCCAGGAAGCATCGAAAAGGAAATGCATGTTGATCGGCGGGTTGTCGGAATCAGGAGGATAGGCACCGAAGGTCCACCACGACTGACCCCGCTGGACCGGAATACCATCCAGATAGACGACAAATGTATTGTCCGCCTTGTAAACCCAGGTCCAGGTATGCCACTGGGTCGCATCGAAGGAATTAAACCCATAGCGTGCCATGCAGTTGTCCCAACTGGAGCTGAGATAGTCGGTTTCCGTCTGGGCGCGTGGGGCGGTACCGCTCGTGTCGTTGCCGATCACACTCGAGTGCCAGTAGCGCCCGTCGAAGTTGGTATAACCCCAACCGTTGTCATAGCCGAAACTTTCAATGACATCCATTTCCGCACCTGATGGGCCGCCCCATTGGTTGCCGGCTGCCCAGATGGCAAACCAAAAGTAGGGTGGGGTGACATAACGAACCCGAGTCTCCCAAATGATGTCCATGCCCAGAAGCGCGCCGCCATTCGGAGCCGACCATTTGGCCACGAATGATCCGTTGCCGGTGTTTTGCAGCATTGGATTCAGGGTGGTCGCTCCGTCAAGCGGCACCAGATAGGTTTTCAGTGACGACGGAAAGAACTCACGCACCGGACTGGCGGTATTCACCCCCTCCACGGGTTGGTTCCAGATACTGTTCGTACTGTCCGGCGAGACGATTTTTGCACCATAGTTGCCGTTGTTAACGATGGATCCAAACTGATCATGATAGTTGAATTCACCGCTCATCTCACTCATGTTGCGGACAGTATTGCCGACGCCGCTTCCGAAATCCCAGTTCTTGACGAGCACGGCACCGCTAATGTTGGAGCCGTAGCCGTAGTTGTATGCTGGAGCGGGGCCGACTGCCGGATTCGCAAGGGAGCCACCTCCTACTGTCTGCGCTTGTGCCGGCGAGACGCATAAGACGGGAAGCAGGCAGGATAAGAGTTTGACCCTATTCGCCGCTCGCACGACGGGAGAGGGACGGGGTGAACGAATGGATACGGGATTGGGTTTGTTGGTTTTCATGGGTTTTGTTAGTCATTGGCTGCCGGCCCGTGACAAATACGGAGTTGATTCAGAATCCAACCATTTGAGTTGGACCTAATGGCACGATAACGTTCGCAGGATTCCCCAACGCGTCTATTGGCGGATCCGCCAATGTAAGGTGTCATTCTTCGAAGGTTCGATGAGTTGCCATGGAACCATGACTTTCGTGAAGGGGGTTCTCGACGATTGACCCGGCAGTTACCACTTGTCTGGAGGAAACTGGAAGTTGGTTCATCGTGGCAGCCTGCTCTCCATCAACCGTTCGATGGACTTGAGATCCCTTGGTTTGCCGGTGCGGCGGGAACATCAATGGCCGGGATTGTTACCGGAACGGGAGCTGTGTTTGGCGCGGGTTCAGGGACGATATTGGCATCCATCGCAGGCGGAGAATAGCGGGTCAATGGACCGGGAATATCCGAGGGTAAGGCCGGGATGACCTCATCCAGGATTCCCGAGTAGGCGCGGAAATAATCGATCTCCATCTGACTGGGCATGTCGGCGGTGATTCGCGCAAGGGACGGGTCCCTTTTGCCGGGCCCCATGCCCCAGCCATTGCCGGTCATGGCGACGTTGAAGAGAAAGTATTGCGGGACGTCCGGCACGTGCTTTGGATCCTTCACCCTGAATACAGGCTTGCTGTCCACATAGAAAATGAGGCGCTCCGGCGACCAGTAGAGACCGTAGGTATGAAACTTGGTATCCACTTCGCGGAGGTAGAGGCTAGCCGGGCCCCAACCATCGTTGTCCATGGAGTAGCCGCCGTAGCCGTGTGGTGCCGGATCCTTGTCAGAGACCGGTGCATAACTCCAAATACAGCCCATATGCATCGGAAAGGTGCTGTCCGCTCGTTTCCACCAGGGCTGGAATTCGAACACATCAATTTCAACTCCCGTGCCATGGGATTCTGTCAGATAGCTGCTACGGATGTTCTCAGGGTAATTCTTCCCGCGATCCGGCAAGGACCAAAAGGCTGGCCAGATGCCGGCAGCAGGTGCCTTGGGCATCTTCACCCGTGCCTCAAAATAACCGTAGGTCTGAGTGAACTTATCATAACTGGTGAAAGCTCCTGACGCGAACTTCCGAGCTGGTCCCGTTCGCCCGAGCCTGTCGGTATTGTGGCAGTCCTTGACCTCGGTCTTGATCGTGCAGATGCCGTTTTTAACGATGACGTTTTCAGGGACATATCCTTGCAGCTCGTTGTTGATGACCTCCTTGAATGTATAACCGGTAGTCCACAGCTCCGGGTTGAGTTGATCGCCATCGAAATTTTCGTTGAGTGTGAGCTTCCAATCTCCTGGAGGAGGGCCGGACATGGCGAATGCGAGGTCCTCGATGTAGACCGGCTGGCTGCCAACGCTACCTTGCACCCGCAGAGTGACCGAGCTGATTCCTTTATCGGTATCATCGACCACCCCAACAAAGGTTTTTCGATTTGCGGCGAGAATGCCTCCGGAGACGCCGGATGATCCCAGATTGACCACGGTGCCGTCGGACAAGGTATAGGAAACGGGAAAATCCCTTTTAGTGCCCATCATTGCAAGATTCACTTCATTGGGCGAACGATAGGTGACTCCAAACGACCAGACCGGTTTTTCAAAGATGAAGGTTTGTTCAGCCCAGGCACCTTGGCCAATGTCGCCAAATCCACCCAAGACCGAATATGGCAATGATTCACTATTTTTCAATGTGGTCTGGGTCAGAATGGCGTCGCCAGTGGTATTCGATGCCTTGATGGTCACTTTCTGGCCTACTGTGCCCTTGCCTTTGAGATCAAAAGAAAAACCGGCGGTTCCGGACCCAATCTCAGGGCTCTTCTGCGGCCAGGTATCGAAGCGATAGACATGGCGGTGATTGCCGACGATGAAGCGGAAATCATCGAGTGTCGTCAGTCCTGAAATGGTATTGGCTGGCGCGGTGATGATCTCTTCAGGCGATTCAAAATCACAACTGCTCTTCAGGTCAATGACTGCGGCCACCGCAGGTTTTGGCTGGGTGGCAAATGCCAGCTGGCAAACTTCGATGCTCTGCCCGGTGTTTCCAGCAAGTCCCTTGACCATGTAGGAGACTGAGACAATACCAGTCCCCGAGCGATCAATGACGCCGATGAAGGCGTTGGTTCCGGCCTTGATGAGGGCACCACGCAGCTCTCGTTTTCCTAACTGGGTGGTGGTGCCGTCGGCCAGTGTGTAGGAAACCGGAAAGCTGTTCAGATCATGGGCAGCCTCCCAGAAAAACCTCCGCAATTCCATATCCCCGGTGGATTTCAGAACCACACCAAACGCGATCACGGGCTTGTTGAATTTGAAAACATGCTCTGAGTTGCCGTTCCAGCCAAGATTGCCGAATCCCGTCAAGCTGGCACGCAGAGATGTGGGGTCCTTCGAGCGAATCAATGTATGAGTGCTGCCTTCTCCTCCACCAGAGGGAATGAAGGCGACTTTCTGGTTCGTCACTCCTTTTGTTCCCAAAAGAAAATTGAAACTATAGGAAGGTTGTTGCAAATCATCCTTCGCATCCGGCCAGGGATCAAACGAATACACATGTCGGTCCGCTTCCGGCAGAGCACGGAATTCCGCCAGCGAACCAAGGCCCTTCAGTTGCATGGCTGCGTCATCGTTGAGAGCACTCACCTCCGGGAAATCATTTCTTCCGGATAGATCCAGCAAGGGTGTGGGCGGGAAAACCGGTAGGGCCGGCGGGACGGGTTCCACCGCAACAAGTTCTGTTTTCTCAGCCACTCCTGAAGGTGCCGGAATGGAATCCGATTTGTAGGCCTTGAGGTTTTTCAGCAGCACGCTGAACGGCTCTTTGGGTGGAGTCGGATAAAACCTAACGGCTGTGATGTGTGCCTTGTCCACCGGGCCACACTGCCCGCCAAAGGACTGCCCGAAGCGGACCTTCAATGTTTCGGTTTTACCCGGCAAAATGTGAAACACCTCCACGCTCCAGGAAGAGGGATCGGTTCCACCTTTGGTTTCAATCCGCATGGTGATGTCCGCCACCTTGTCGCCAGGATTTGATAGATCAACCTGGACACCTCCATAATCTGACAGATTCCAACCTTCACCTGGTGCTCGAAAGGTCACGCCCGGATAACCCGCGCTGGCGGGCAAATCGACCTTGATGGCTGGTGGACCACTGCCAGGAACAATGCCAATCACCGCACCTTGGTCGGCTTGTACGTCCTTGAGGCTAGGCGTGCCATCGAATTTGAAGAGTTCGGTTTCAGCGTGGATGGCACCAATCGGAAGAAGAAAAAGGAGCAGCAGGCAGGCGTGACGGGTTTGAATTTCCATGAATTGAGTGAGGGGCCGGGTGATGGTTGGTTAGCGATTCGAAGGCGAGGGTCCGGTGACCATGAGCGCCACACTTTCAGTCGTGGCCGAGCTGGTCCCGAGAAAGATATCAAACAGGCCGGGCTCGAGTTGCATTGCACCAGTTGCGTCCGGATAGGAAAGCTGAGCTGGTGTAATGTCAAAACTCAGCTCCTGTTTTTTACCGGGGTTGAGGCTGATGCGGGACCAGTCTTTCAGTTCTTTGAGCGGACGGGTGATGCCAGCCACACGGTCGCGGATGTAGAGTTGAATCACGGCCGTTCCGCGGCGCTTGCCGGTGTTCTCGAGGGTGGCGCGGATCTTCGTCGATGCGCCTGCCACAATCTCATCGGCGTCGAGTTTGAGGGCGGTTAGGGCAAACTTGGTATAGCCAAGGCCGAAGCCGAAGGGAAACGCGGGGTCGTGGCCGAGGTCGAGATAGTGGGATTCGTTGCCGAGCGAGGATTGCGGTGCGCCGACAGGAATTTTGTCCATGGGCACGAAGGTAGCGGGACTGAATGGCCGGCCGGTGTTGCGGTGAGCATAGTAGATCGGGATTTGGCCGACGGCTTTCGGGAACGTGATGGGCAGGCGGCCGGTGGGTTCGGCAATTCCAAAGAGAATGTCGGTTAGCGCCGGTCCGGCCATCGTGCCTGGATGCCACGCGTAAAGAAGCGCCGCCGTGCGATCTAGCAAATCGCCGAACACCAGTGGTCGGCCTGCCATCACAATCAGGACCACTGGCTTTCCGAGCGCGGTGATTTCCCGGATTAGTTCAGGCTGCGCGCCTGGCAGGTCGAGACTTGCACGGCTATGCGCCTCGCCCGATAGAATGGCCTCCTCACCGACAAAAAGCACGGTAACATCGGCGGCGCGTGCGGCTTCTAATGCTTTGGTGAATCCACCTTTTGAAGTGGTGCGGCTGATCGCCAGCCCGGGCGCATGCAGGATTTTCAAACCGCGCGAATTGGCGATCTCGCGAAGGGATGTCAGTGGAGTGACGGCATCGGTGCCGAGGCCGTCCATCGACCAGGTGCCGATTTGGTCCGCACCGGAATCAGCGAGCGGACCGATGACGGCGATGGTTTTGACTGAATCGGCAAGTGGCAGCGTGGCGTTGTCGTTTTTCAACAACACGGTGCTCGCGATGGCTGCAATTCTGGCGGCTTCGAGGTGTTGGGCAGCGAGCATCGGCGGGTAGGCATGGGGTTTTTCCGGGAGCGCTTCGAACAGGCCCATGCGGAATTTCACACTGAGAATTTCCCGCACCAGACCATCCAGCACGTGGTTTTCAATGTCGCCAGAATCTAGCAGACTGGCAAGATGTTCGCGGTAAACTTCGGTCACCATCTCCATGTTCACCCCGGAGCTAGCGGCAAGCCTTGCCGCGGCAGGTCCATCGGCGGCGATTCCCTCAGTGATGAGTTGTGAGAGTGAATTCCAGTCGCTCACCACGAAGCCATCGAACTTCCAACGCTCGCGCAGCAGGTCGCGGAACAGCCGGGTGCTGGCCGGGCAGGGAATCCCGTTCAGGTTGTTGAAGGCCGTCATCACCGTGGCGGCTCCGGCTTCGATGCCGGCCTGATAGGGCGGGAGGTATACCTCATGAAGCTGTTGGTCGGGTATCCAGGTGGTATTGTAATCGCGGCCGCCTTCGGATGCGCCGTAGCCGGCGAAATGTTTCACGCAGGCCGCCAGACTGGTCGGGCGATCAAGGCGATCACCCTGGAACCCGCGCACCATGGCGCGGGCGAATACAGAACCGAGATGCGGGTCTTCGCCCGGGCTCTCGGCGACACGGCCCCAGCGCGGATCGCGGGTCACGTCCAACATTGGCGCGAAAGTCCAATTGACCCCTTGCGAGCGCGCCTCGACGGCGGAGATGCGGGCGGCGGATTCCATCACCTGTGGATCCCAACTCGCTGCGAGCGCTAACGGAATGGGGAAAATGGTGCGGAAGCCGTGAATGACATCCCTGCCAAACAGCAGTGGAATTCCCAGTCGCGACTCAGTTGTAGCAATATGTTGCAAGCGCTGGCTTTCTTCGGGTCCCGGAGAGTTGAGCACGGCCCCGACTCTGCTGGCGCGAAGTGACGCGAGATGGGGATTCAAATCCTTGCCGTCGATATTGATCAACTGCAGCTGGCCGATTTTTTCGGCGCGGGTCATCTTCGCCAGGAGTGGCTCGACCCGGGTATCGACCGGTTCTTTGGCGCAGGCGATTGTGGCCAGCGCAATGAGCAGGAACGGTAAAATAGATTTCATGGATTCAAGGTTCCTCACGTTGCCAGACCCGTATATAATCGATGACATAGTCCCAGTTGGATTCATCCGCTTTCATTTCGGACATCGCGGGCTTGGCAAATTCGATGCCTAATTGGTTGGTGACGAGGATATGTGCGGGAGGCGCGTTCCATTCATAATACATCTGCCGGATCGGGTGTCCGTCTAGCAGCCAGATGGGCCGGTTTTCACGCCAGTCGAGTGCAAATACGTGAAAGTCCTCGGAAAAATCCATGCCGGGAACATACTCATTGTTGGCATTGAGAGCACTGAAGATGACATAGGGATTGCCATATTTTTTCGGTTCGTTGTTGGACTGAACGTTGACGAACAATTCCCGCGTCTTTTCGCGGCCCTGCCAGTTGAAGAATTCGAAGATATCAATTTCCGGCGGCCATGGGGTGGCGGAAAACGTGCCATCTGGGTACTCGACACCGGGGTTGAGCCAGAATGCGGGCCATGCTCCGATACCCCGGGTGAGTTTTGCCCGCATTTCGATATACATGCCGGGAGTGACGGGCAGTTTGCCTCGCAACATGCCGGACTCGATGCCGCCTTTACGCAGACCGCCGCCCTCGGGGATGCGCGCTTTCAGGGTGAGCGTGTTGTCGCCAAAAACATGCAGTGATTTCGAATCGCCCTCGGGGTAGTCGCGATGGACCGTCCAATAGGTGGGTAGCGTGTCCAGTTTCCCGCCTTCATAGATATACCGGTAGAAGAACTCCTGATCCATCTCGGTGCGATTGTGGATCGTCGCGTCCGGCCGGTTTTTTCCGAACGTCCAATCCTTGATCAGTTTGAGGTTCTGCCCGAAGGGCTTCTCATGGTTGGCTGGAGAGGTGCTGGTGGTTAAATATGGTTTGGAAGCACCTTCGGGGATGCTAACAACCGGAGCCGCGGCAGTCGCCTCGGCTTTGAAGGCCCGCAGGCCGGTAAGTTGCACGGCAAAGGGCACGGTGATTTGACCGGAAAAAAACCGGATGACGGTGATATGTGAAGGATCGAGGGCGAATCCGTCGCTACCGAATGCTTTACCGAATGTCACCTTCAACGGCTTTGTCTCGTTAGGCTTGAGCCTCAGCACTTCCACACTCCAAGGTGAAAGTTTCCAATCGCCTGCATTGTCGGCCCTCATATATACCGAGACATCAGAAGTGCTGGGGTTGGTGATGTCCGCCTGGATGCCGCCGTATCCGGATAAATCCCAGCCGCCGGCGGGCACCGGAAATTCGATGCCCGGATAGGCTTCGGAGATCGGGAAATCAACCTTGATTGCGAGCGAACCTGCATCTTTCAACCGGTCCATGCTCACTGCTGCCCCGGTATCGGCCTTGATGCTCCCTAGATCAAACGTGCCTTCAAAACTGAAGAGGCTTCCCGTGGCGGGTGGCTTGTTCCCTTCAGCCACGGCGGCGACCGGCGCGGCCAGCATCATAAGGCCGACGATGTAGGTCCGCACCGTGGCAGTGAGGAACTGGAGGTGATTTATCAAAGTGGTGATCATGGAAAGGTATAAAGATGGACGATTCCCCAGTGATGTTATTTAAGTCCGAGTTTTGCAAAAACAGGAACCAATACTTCCGACCACTTTTTATATCCGGCACCACTCAGGTGGACGAGATCGGGTGCGAAAAGCTCTGCGAGCGGCCCTCCGGCAGGTGTCCCAAAGGTATTGAATAAGTTCACAACGGTGACATTTTCGCGGCCATGCGCCACCTTGGCGGTGCGGGCAGTCAGATCATCCCGGGCACCGGGCTTGAAGGGCGCATTCGGATCGGCACTTGGTGGCCCTTGGCAAAGAATGACTGGGATGGCGGGATCCTGCGCTTTGGCCATGTCGAGCATGGCGGCGATGTTTCCTTCGGTATCAGCAGGATCACCGTGCGCACTGAGATCATTGACACCTACCAGCAGCATGATTGCGCGGGGTTTGAGGTCGAGCACGTCTTCCTTGAAACGGAACAACATCCCCCGGCTGGTATCACCACCGATGCCGCGAATGGCAATTTTCAGACCGGGGAAAGCGGCTGCCAGCATGGGCTCGGTCCAGCCCGCGGTGAGCGAGTCACCTGCGAAGACAACCGCGCCCTGATCTTTCTCCCGCTGGGTCCAGTAATACTTGCGGTTTTCCGTCATCCAGTCGAAGCACCGGATCGGTCCTTTTCCGGGCCACGCGGCTTCATCTTCTGCCGCTGGGTAAGGAGTTGGCCCCGAGCTTGTGGCACCCGCAGGATCGACCGCGCGCAGGCTGGAAAGTTGGACAAAAAACGGTGCGGTCACTGGACCCGAGAAAAACCGTAGAGCCGTGACGTTTTTCGTATCGAGAGCAAATCCCTCACCCCCGAATGCCTTGCCGAAAACCACCTTCAGCGGTTTCGTCTCGCCGGGTGCCAGGTGAACCACCTCGACGCTCCATGGGGAAATTTCCCAATCGCCTTCATTATCGACCCGCAGGCAAACCGAGACGGTGGAGGTGCCCGGATTGGTGACGGTTGTTTCAACACCGCCATAGTCGGAAAGATCCCAACGGCCAGCGGGGATCGGGAATTCGATTCCAGGAAATACTTCCGAAACCGGAAACTCGACTTTGATCGCCGGAGCCCCGCCGTCCTTTAAACGGTCACGGCTCGCGACCGCACCGGCAGCAATGCCAAGTTGGGCGGTATCAAAGGTGCCCACAAAACTAAAAAGCTCTCCCGTAGCCGGTGGCTTTGTTCCCTCGGCGAACGCCGCGGTCGCCATGACCCATCCACCGAAGCAGGCCAGGCCTCCCATGGACAGGTGCCCCAACAGCGGTTTTTTCAAAGGTGAAATCTTCATGGTGTCGGGTAGGAATGTTGGGGATTAGAATTCGGGTGGATCCCAGAGGGTTTTCCAGGGCACAGAAACAAACTGCCCGCATTCACTGACCCCGTCCATTGGCGGATCCGCCAGTGTGCCGGCCTTCATCGGGCCCTTTCAGAAGGAGCGTTGATCGTTGTTAGCCGCAATTTGATAACGATCAACAAGATGCAATTGTCCCGGATACTCGAGGTTTTAAGGACATGTGAAAGCGACTGTCAGCACGCCAAAGAAGACGAAGAGTTCATTCTTTTCCTGAATAAAGAACCCCTTGCGCCACAATCCGAAATTTCCCCCTTCACGGGAAGCTATGGCATTGCGGTTTCAATCCGCGCCCCCCGCGAAGGGGGCGACC
>JANODE010000071.1:0-40443 GCA_031412525.1 Akkermansiaceae bacterium
CGGATTTCAGTTCGATTCGAAAAAAATCATGCTCTCCCAGCGTCCGTCAAACGTCACCCGACCCGAGCGCACCGTCATGTTCACCACCGCTGCCTATGCCCAACCCGGCGGTCTGCAAGCATCCGCCACCTGCGAGCCGCCCTTTTGGGATTACGGTTCCGGCCCGTCCGGAAGCCGGCCGTCCCCCACCGTCCACTTCCGCGCCAACGGCAAGGCCCTTGTCGCCTGGTGCGACGGCAGCGTCACCGCTGAGTCGAAAAACACCTCCAGCCCAGGCCTCAACCCCCACGGCGGCGATGCCGAAAAGTGGAACCTCGGCTGGTTCGGCCCCGAAGAGAACAACGGCTGGTGGAATCCGAAGAACTGAATATCATCCAGCCGGTAACCCCACAGTTGGTTCATGAATAGCTTTCGAGGAAGTTCACCTTTTCTTGGTCCTTCTGAACAAGGACAAACCCGTGGTAACCAGGAGTATCAAGCTAGCGGCAAGAACAATGAATAGAAGGTTCCTATTGTTTTTTAGATTAATTGCTGGATGTCTATTTTCCTTGAGGGACGGTGCTTGCGTTGAATGAAGAACTGACGACAACCTGGGAATTTCGACGATATCATTCCTCGACGTCGAGGTGTAGTCCCTATATCCCGGTTCGTTGCGGACCTTCGGGTCAAAAAAATCCATTTCGCCTTTGTACATTGGAACCCAATTCGCTTCCTCGAGTTTCCCAGCCAGAACAGAACCTTTGTTGTGTTCCCACCATTGCTGGAAGAGCCACATTATATGCGGATCATCACCTATCTTTTGGCTGAAGTAGTGAAGCCGACCAGCCCACTGAGCTGACGGACCCGTAAACCCATTTCGGGGTACCAGCGACTTGATAAACAAGTCAATCGCTTGCCTTCTGGGGGATTGCATTTTGCCGAAGCCCACTTCTCGCGGTGCGGAAGCTCCACCATAGATAACAGGAACAAGGTATTTTATGTTTCCTGCGTTCAGATTGACTTCCAAATCACCCAAGTTTTTTAAAGTTCCAACTTCGAATTGTTTGATTACACGGAACATCGTTTCCTCATCACCCAGAGCGATGAGCGGCTTTTGAGCACGTTCGAGCACTTCGGCATTTTTTCCTTTTTCCTTCAAATAATCGACGGCTTGTTGCCTCATTTCGGCCGGTATCCATGAGACATCGGCATGTTGGGTTGGTTCGTCAAAGCCGATCGGATCAGGCCCTCTCAGGAATTTATTCTCAATGCGTGCCACCAGTTCGTCATAATTTGTGACGGGACCCGGCGGGTTTGGAGCATTCACTCTCAGTGAACCTAAAAGCAAAAAAATAGCTAAAAATTTCATGATCTTTACGGGTTTGGGAATTTCTTGAGAGCCTGGCTGTTTGCTTCAAACCAATCCCTTTGACCTAGCCGGCGCGTGAAACCCTCCGCATGTTCGTGCATTAAACCTGTGTCACTAGGGTTTGCTTGAATCAGTCCGTCTGGCAATCATCCTGCACTCTTGCGCTTAGACCATGCCCAGCCGGCGGCGAATAGGCCAAACAGTCCAAGAACAAAATAAACGATCATGGAATTACTTTTCGTTGCGGGTATGGCCTCCCGGGAGGGTTTGGTTTCAGGTGGAGATCCTCTGGTTTTCAGAACAATAGAAGCCTGCTTAGGGATGGGAAGAATGTCATTTCTCGTTGCAGGGGTGTAGTTCCTATACTCCGGATCATTTCTAACGTTTTCGCTGAAAACATCGGGTGCACTCTTAAACATTGGAACCCAAGTCGCCTCAGAGAATTTTTCCGCTAATACAGCTTCCTTATTGTGCTCCCACCATTGTTGAAAAAGCCAAATTATATGGGGATTAGTACCAAAATTATAACTATTACTGACAAAGGCAGAAGCCCAACGTCTAGTTGAATCTGGATATAGTTGAGACCTGACGATCCTTCCGAGAATCAAATCGACAGCTTGATACCTTGATGATTTGACGTTTCCTATATCAAGCTTGATCGAATGTTCCGAACCTTCGTAAACCACGGGAATCAAATCCTTGATCCGGTTTGTCGGAAGATTCTGTGCAAGAATACTTGGGTTTTGGGTCGTCCCTTCTTTAAACTGCTTGATAGCATCCACCAAGGTTTCTTCGTCATCAAGAGCAATGAGAGCTCTTTGCGCCCGTTCCAAATGCTGGGAATCTTTTGCCTTACTTTTTAGGTATTCGATAGCTATCGGGCGATACTCAGGGGTGACCCAATCCACTACAGCCAATTTTGGAGGTTCCATCCAGCCGTATAACGGCGAGCGATAGCCGATAAACTTCTGTTCGATTCGTTCCATGAGTTCGTCATGGTTCCTGATCGGAGGATCTACGATTACTGGGCCCTTGAGTGAGGCGATGAATAATGTTAAAAATATAATTTTCATTTGGAAAAGGCGAAGCCGCCTTAATTTGATTTTGACTTGGCTTTTGTATTCGCTTCAACCCAGTCTCTTTGGCGGAGCCAGCCCGATTGGGTTACGCCACCAGTTTCATGAAGCAGGCCCGTTTTGGCAGTGCCGAATCCATCGATTAGCTCTTGGGGCCATGGCCCCATATCGTGGGCGTCAGCCTGGCCTTTTTTTTCCCTTGAAAGATTATAATAGTGGCCGACCTCGTGAGCGGATGTAACATCACAACCTGCAATATTATTGACAAAACACTCGGTCATTCCCTCGTTAGTTACTCCGATTTTCGTCGGATCGAGCAATTCTTTTACTATGAATATAGGTAGAACTTTAGCGGGTGTATCCGCCCTGCTCACCACATCCTGCCGATAAGTGTCATAGTTAAATTTACCGTCAGGGTTGAATAATACAGGATCGTTGGCATTTACACCCATATTCAAATCCTTCGACAAGATAGCCTCCACGGTAAAATTCAAATTTGCCTGGGGGCCATAGACTTCATTCAGCTTTGACTCGATGTTTTGATTCAGATTTGTAATATCACCAACATCGGTATTTAGCTGCCGCCCATCATGGACTGTGTAAATCGCCACCTTCACGTCGATCTTATCGAACACATTGACTCGGAGCGTCGCGATGGTCTCATTTTTGCCCTTCCGTCTCAGGATGATCTTGCAACCAAGTGCAGATGTGGCTTTAATTCCGGTAACATCAAATTCCGTTAAAGGATCGGTGATGGTATGGTTTTGTAGGGTGATATATCCTTGGCTTGCTTTATCAACCACAAGTTCCAATTCTCCAGCCACCTCCTCACCAATGTTTTGCAGCCAAAGACTGGCTATTGTCGTGGTTTTTCCAACACCCACGGACAGGCAGTCCTCCCGCTTGGTACTGTCCCACCCAAGGATGACATCCGTATCATGCCTTAGCTCAAATTCCGCCGGAACAACCGCATAGAACCCGTTTTTTCGGGAATTCCTCAACGTTGGATCGATTTCATAAATGGGAGAATTCCCGATTCCTTGGTAATTTGCCCAGGTTTTAGGTTCCACAACAGGAGTGCTTTCATCGTCAGGCGTAAAGATTTCCAGCCAGTTTACGATTTCTCCATAAACGGATTCTTTATGGACCTCCCATTTGTATTTTACCTTTGATACGGAGTACCATTCCGCACTCTCCAGAGGCTGGGGCATGAGGCTGATGTAAGCAGTCTTTGGGATATTAGTATATGAGTCCGGGTATGGAGTCAGGGTACTTTCCACGTAAGCAGTAAATAAGGCGGTGGTATATTCATTTGAGAGTGTCTCGGTCGAGGTGAAAGACCCGGTGCCTCCACTGCCGGTGCCGTTTCGGCTGCGGAAATCATCGCTCAGTGTCGTCATTTCACCTCCGTTATCCGTTCCACCGGAACCTGTTGTTACTGGGGGATTGTAAGTAAGTTCGCCGGTTTGAAAGTTGATATATTCGGTTTCGACAGTGCTGCCTCCTCCACCGGAACCGTCCGTGCTGGTAAGACTGTACTCCCGAGTCAGGTATTTTCTGCCCGAAGTTTGGAAGCCTTGGAAACCGTATTTATAACCGAAAGCTGCCGTGCAGGATGAGAGGATGCTCGGGGGGGCACCGACAGATTGGGACCCCGCACCATTTCCCGGTCCTTGTCCAATTGGCAGGCTCACGTTATCTTTCGGGCTGGATATACCCGCGAACTCCGCCTCATTGGTGAATCCGTCATGATCGGGGTCGCCAGAGGCCCCGTTGTCGGGGTTGATAGTGCCGCCGTCGTGAGGATCAAGCCCGTAGAAAGTTTCCCACAAATCTGGCAGGCCGTCGGCATCGCTGTCAGCGATTTCGGAGTCGGTCCGAAGGTAATATTCTTCGTAATCGGTGAAGCCGTCGCCGTCACTATCAACATCGTTTACCGTAGCGCGCCAGAACAGCGCCGGGGGTGTGGAGCCGTCGCTGTAGATCGGAGAAATCCCCAACTTGATTTCCGAATTCAGGGCCGTCATCGGTTCATTAACGGAAAACCAACTCTCGGTTGATAGATCAGATGAACCTTGCAGTGTGTATTGTTTGCCTATTTCCGTATTCCAGAGGATGATGAAGCCTTCCGGTGTTTGTAACAAAAGGTCTCCATTCTCATCCGTGCCGTAGACGGCGGGAACGTGGGTAACCTCCGCGAGTGGGAATCTATTTTGGGGAACCTTGTTAAACGGATCGGTTCCTGCGATGGCTTCGCGCGCATTGGTCCAGCCATCTCCATCAGGGTCTGCCGTGGGATCGTACGCGGTGAAAAGCTGACCGTCGTTGTGATTTTTCTCCCAAATATCGCTGGCTCCGTTGGCATTCTCATCCACCATAGCATGGGCTGTAGTGATGCAGAAAGAGCATGCCATCAGGCGAAGGGGAAGAACTCTCACTGGCCCGCCCCTTCTGCTGGAGTTAGGCGGGCATCAGACGGAGCTGCTTGGATGTCCCAATATCTGATGACAAGATCTTTCGGCGCTGGGGGATGGGCCTTTAGTTCGGCCTCTTCCGCGATTCTAGCGCGTTCACGGCCTTCATAGGCTGTTTTGAGCCGGTCGTATTCGTTGTTGTAGAGATCGTGAAGAGACCGTATGGCGGTGATAATCTCCTGTGATGGCTGGCCACTGATAATGGCAAAGGTGGCAGCGCCAGTCTGGAGCGGGGGCATCACCGGTATTCCAAGGTCAGATGCGCCGCTTCCAGTCATAAGATCGCTCAGACTCCCGATTTCCTGCCGGTCCCAAGTCATAATCAGGCTGCGGTCGATTCCGTCCGTGCCGATGAAGGAGGAAAAACCTGATAAATAGGCGAAGTCTGCGGTGGACCAGAAACTGACGGTGGCCACCTGGCCCTGGGGCGAGAAATTAACAAACGTCCGGGGAGTGGAATCCTGCGGATGGAAAACCGTGGCACCCACAAAGGAAAACCCGGCAGTCGATACGGATGCCGCATCCTCGGCAGTTGTTTGGGATGCACCCGCATTGGCGACGCCGGGCAGGGGAACGTTAGCCCGAGGAGGCAAAGGAAGCTCGATAGGGTTAATTTGCTGGATGGTGATATGACGTCCGCCCTGCTGGTGAGTTTCGGTTCGGAGGATGTCCGCTGCTGGGACAATGTAAGGTGGCTTCGCAGGTTCTGCAGGAGGCGACGAGCCATCCGGCAGGTCTCCGAGGATTCGGGCGGTTGTTGCCTCATGGAGATCGGCGGTCTCTTCATCCTGAGAGAAAACGTAAATAGTGCTGAACAGCGCGGCGAGGAATACGAGCGAGATAGGTTTCATGGGGAAGGTGGATTGGAGTCCTTCCTGGTGGACGGGGAGTTGATAAGCCGCACAAGGTCGACCGCGATGGCCTTTAGCCGTCCCCGAAGAGGCGGCCTGGACATACACCACCGCCTCCCCGGCCGTTTGGTCGGTTTGGCGGCATCGTTGCGGTCGATGCCGACCGCCTTGTGAGGAGATTATCAAGTCTCCATCCACCGGGGTGAACCTGTCGATTAGTTGCCTATCCGTGATTGGTGCCAAGAACCAATTCCTGCAACTCGCTAGGAAAGCAAATTATGCGTGGTCTCGCGATAGTTTTGCAGCGTGGCGCTAACAAAACAGGTAAATGTTTTCATCTACCTATTCTGAACCGAAACCAAGACCCAGTTTATCACAGAAAGTCGGGTTCGATGGAGATGCGGATGCCACGGGCCCGCTCGGCAGCGGGGTGATCTTTGTCGAGAGCTCCCTCAATGAGTCCGACGCTGACTTGAGCGATTTTTTAGTTGTTTTCGCGCAACGTGGCCTCTACCCTAGGAAGCAGCCCCCACTGCGGCGATGCCGAAAAGTGGAATCTCGTCTGGTTCGGCCCCGAGGAAAACAACGGCTGGTGGAATCCGAAAAACTGAGAATCCATCCAGCGGGTGAGGAACGTTGTGGCAATCACCGATCACGGCGTCTCCGAACTTTCGCAGCCCATTGCTGGCGATGACCGGCCACTGATCAGGATTTCCCTTGCCAACCCCCGCCGCATTTCCCAGTTTCCCCGCCCCTCTTCAAGCCGCCTTACTCACCAACGAAGATCCGGAGGGACCCCACGCGGCACATCTTCAAAATCGCCCGTCCTGATTTCAAGGCGGGAAACCTCGTAACACTAATGATCAACGACCTTATCAACGAAATGGTGGACGCCGGCGTCCACTACGGCCACCAAACCAAAAAATGGAATCCGCGCATGAAGCCCTTCCTCATGAAGGACAAAGGCGGAATCTACATCATCGACCTGGAAAAAACCGTCCAGCAGCTCGATAAAGCGTCCGATTTCCTCGCCGACCTCGTCGGCAAGGGCAAAAAAGTCCTCTTCGTCGGCTGCAAGCGCCAGGCGCAGGACGCCATCCGCGAAGCCGCGGAAGCGACCGGCCAACACTACGTCAATCACCGCTGGCTCGGCGGCATGCTCACCAACAGCCTCACCGTCCGCAAGTCGGTCGAGCGCCTCAAGTATCTCGAAAACATCGAGAAGCAGCCTGAGTTCAAGGCGATGTCGAAAAAGGAACTCGCCGCCCTCGGCCGCGAGCGCGAAAAGCTCCTCCGCAACCTCCGCGGTGTGCGCGAAATGGACAAAAAGCCTGACGCCGTCGTCATCGTGGACTCCGCCCGTGAAACGATCGCCGTGGCCGAAGCCCGCCGCCTGAACATCCCGATCATCGCCCTTGTTGACACGAATGCCGATCCGGCGCTCGTGCAATACCCGATCCCGGGCAACGACGACGCCATTCGCTCGATCCGCATCATCCTCCAGAATCTGGTCGATGCGATGGTCGCCGCCCGCAAAAACTAACTTGTTTTCCGAATGCGGGCGTCCTGTCTCACGACAGGCCGCCCGTTTTCATCTCTCGCACTAACATCAAATTTCCCATGATCACCGCATCAATCGTCAAAGAACTCCGCGACAAAACCAGCGCCCCCATGATGGACTGTAAAAAGGTCCTCACTGAAACCAACGGCGACCTCGAAGCCTCCATCAAGCTCCTCCGCGAGCGGGGCATCATGAAATCCGCAAAAATGAGCGACCGCGCCGCCAACGAAGGCGTGATCACCGCCCGCGTCAACGCCGAGGCCAACTCCGGCATCCTTCTCGAAGTGAACTGTGAAACGGACTTCGTTTCCAAAAACGAAAGCTTCCAAGGCTTCGTCGGCAGCCTTGCTGACAAGCTGGCCGCCTCCAGCGCTGCCGATCTCGACGCCGCTCTCGCCCTCGAAGTCGATGGCCAATCCATCGACGACACGGTGAAAGCCAAGGTCGGCGAAGTCGGCGAAAACCTGCAGTTCCGCAAGTATGTCCGCTACGACGCCGATTCCGGTGGCGTGGTGGCTTCTTACATCCACCTCGGTGGCAAGGTCGGCGTGCTGATCGAAGTCGGCACCACCAAGCCGGAGACCAGAAGCACTGACAGCTTCAAGGAGCTGATCAAGGACCTCACCCTCCACATCGCCGCCTGTGCGCCAAAGGGACTTTCCCGCGACGACATCCCGCAATCCGTGGTGGATAACGAGCTCTCCATCTTCCGCACCCGCCTCGAAGCCGAAGGCAAGCCAGCGAACATCATCGAAAACATCCTCAAGGGTCAGATCGGCAAGTTCTTCGCTGAAAGCTGCTTCCTGGAACAAGGTTTCGTGAAGGATGCCGACATCAAGGTCTCCGCGCTTCTCGACACGAAGGGCAAGGAACTCGGCGACACCCTCACGGTGACCCGCTTCGTCCGCTTCGGCCTCGGCGAATAACCATCGCGTCTTCTATCAGCGCCCGTCTCCGCAAGGAGCCGGGCGTTTTTTATATCACCCTGAGCCCTGATAGGAGCGCGTTCATTCTGAACGCTATCTGCCGCGGACATTCTGTCCATCGGCTTCGTTTCGGCCGACAGAATGTCGGCCTGAAACAGTCGATAGAATATCGACGCTCCCGATTTTCAGCTTCACTTGATCCCCATGTCCTTGCGCATCGCTGCGACCATTTTCACGTGGCGCAGGTCCTTTTCCTTGTCGGACTCGTTGTCGAAATTCAGTCCATAGGGCCAGAAGTGCATGCGGTCCGCGTGGAGCACGGCGTCCTTGCCGTCGAATTCCTGCAGCTGCTCGATCGCGTTTTTCCCGGTCCAGATGCCGTCCTTGATGTTCTTCTGCCAGTTCGGATGCGTGCCGATGCCGAGCGTGTGGGATATTTCATGCAGTGCTACACGCCGGCTGATTGTTCCGCCCCAGTTGATCCAACCGTCGTAGTTCGCATCCGCGGTCGGTGTGCCGGGGCTGTTGTTGGCGGTGACGTGCTTCTTAAAATCGCCATGCAGATTGAGAAACGCGACTGCCGCATCCATCGCGGCGACGATTGCCTTCTTCCGATCCTCCGGCCAGGACTCCGAGCCGCCGGACAACTGATAGGTGATCGCGCCTTGTGGTTTTTTCCATGCCTCCAACTCATCGGCCGCGGCCTGTTTTTCCGCTTTTCGGATCGCCACGTATTTCTGGTCCTCGCTGTTCAGCATGGCCATGGGTATCAGCGCGGTTTTTCCGTTAGGCCGCCGCACGGTCACCGAGTCACGCTCGGAATCTACAAACTCGGCGATCAGTTCCCTCCCGTCCTCAGCCCGCCACGTCCGCGACTCGGCGCGCAGTCCGGACGCTGACAGCACACCAGCTAACAACGTGAGGGCGGCGACGAGTGAGGAGAATTTCATACAGATTGGATGTATGATTTATCATCCTGATCAAAGCGGTGCCTAGGGGCCATTTATGGGGAGCCGTGTTCATTCCGGAAATTCTGCGGGCTTGCGGGCGCATGACCGCCCCGCTATATCCCAAGGGACTTTAACCAGACAAGATCATGCAATGGAAAGGCAGACGGCAGAGTGACAATGTGGAAGATGCGCGGGGCAGAAGTTCCGGCGGCTTTGGCGGCGGTGGTGGTGGTGGCGGGCTCGGACTGCTGATGACCATCGGCCGGATTTTCGGCATCAAGGGCATTCTCGCCGCAGTGCTGGTGGGAGCCGTGCTGTGGAAACTCGGAATCGTGGATCCTGGCATGCTCCTCGGTGGCGGACCGACCACCAGCTCGCAACAAGTAAATGTGAGCCCGGAGGAGCAGGAGCGTTTTGATTTTGTGAAAGTGGTGATGGCGGACACCGAGGATGTCTGGACCGCGGAGTTCGCACGGCATGGGAAACAATACGAACTGCCGAAACTAACAGTTTTCCGCGGCCAGGTCCGCACGGCATGCGGGGCGGGCAGCGCAGCGATGGGACCGTTTTACTGCCCGGGCGACCGGATGGTTTACATCGACCTGGGATTTTACGACGAACTCGCGCAGACCTTCCAATCCCCTGGTGATTTCGCTCAAGCCTATGTCATCGCGCACGAGGTGGGCCATCACGTGCAAAAACTGCTAGGCGCGTCTGACAAGGTGGCCGCGATGCAAGGCCGGCCGGAATACAACGAGTATTCGGTCCGCCTCGAGCTGCAGGCGGATTTCTACGCCGGCGTCTGGGCGAACCACTCGAAACAGTACCTCGAGCGCGGTGATGTGGAGGAAGCCATGCGCGCCGCGAACGCCATCGGCGACGATGCGATTCAGAAAAAAATGCAAGGCCGCGTGGTGCCACATTCGTTCACCCATGGCACTTCGGAGCAGCGCATGCGGTGGTTCAACAAGGGGCTTCAGAGCGGGAAAATCGAGGACGGCGATACGTTTTCGATGCCTTATAACAAGCTGTGATCCATCAGGTGATCCGGAGATCGCCATTCCTTCATGCTCTCAGCGGACGAGCTTTTGGAACTTTGCGTAAGCTGCGTTCCACGCTTCCGAATCGACTGGCATAAAGGTGCGGAACTCAAATGATTGCCGAATCAACTCGCGCCCGGCGTCGAAGTCCGGCAGATGCCCGGTGCCGATCATCTGCGTGATGACGTTGCCACAAGAAGTCGCTTCCACTGGACCGGCGGTGACCTTGATGCCCAGGGCGTTGGCGGTTGCCTGGCTGAGAAGCTCGTTTTGAATGCCACCACCGCCGGCGTGCAGGCTCTCGAACTCCATTCCCGTTAGTTCCCGGATGCGGTCATAAACCATGCGGTATTTCAGCGCCAGCGACTCGGTGGCGACTCGCAGTACCTGACCTTTGCCCTGCGGCACGGCTTGACCTGTTTTCTCACAGAACGCACGAATCTTGTCCGGCATGCCGCCGGGGCTGGCGAAGGAGGCCTCGTCCGGATCGATGAAGGCGGAAAAGGAGTCAGCGTCGGTCGCCAGCGTCGCCATTTCCGCGTAGCTGAGTTTTTCGCCGTCGAGTTCCCACTGGCGTTTGCATTCCTGGATGAGCCAGAGACCGGCGATGTTTTTGAGAAACCTAACGCTGTTAGCGACTCCGAGTTCGTTGCAAAAACCGTGGCCTAACGCTTCGGGTGTCGTGATCGCCTCCGGAGTTTCAATGCCCATGATCGACCACGTTCCCGAGGACAACCAGAGATTTCCGCTACCGGTCATCGGGATGCCCGCGACGGCGGCTGCCGTGTCGTGGCAGGCTGTGGCCACCACCGGAATGCCGCTTTTGCCGATGAAAGCTGCCACCTCTTCGCGGATCGGACCGAGCACCGTTCCGGGTACCACGACTTCGCCGAAAATTTTCTTCGGCAACCCTAACGCTTCGATCACTCCCCAAGCCCAGTCACCCGTCCGCGGATCCAGCAACTGCGAGGTGGACGCCACGGTCCGCTCGACCGCCTGCCGCCCGGACAACCAATAGGCTAACAGGTCAGGCGTGAAAAGCAGGCGCTCGGCATTCAGTAGCGCGGGGCTTTTTTTCCGCGCCTCGGCCAGCAGGTGCAGCGAGCTGTTATAAAAATTCGTCTTGATGCCGGTCTGCGCGTAGACCTCCGCTTCGGATAGAACCCCGTGCATCGCCTCCGCCATCCCCTCGAACCGCGGATCACGATACTGGTGCGGCAGCCCGAGCAGTTCGCCGTTCTCATCGATGAGGCCGAAGTCGCACCCCCAGGTGTCGATCCCGATGGATACGATGCTGTCCCCGTGCCGCTCCACTGCGCGGCGCAGGCCTTCGAGAATTTCCCGATAGAGGCCGATGATGTTCCAGAACGATCCGCCGGGAAGATCCGTGCCCGGGTTGTCAAAGCGGTGGATTTCCTCAAGCTCCAGCTTGGAAAAATCCGTCCTCGCCGCGATCACCCGACCACTTCCCGCACCCAGATCCACCGCAATGAATGTTTTTTCGAAGCTCATTTTCTTTAGCAAGTTGAATGGCCAGATGGTTTTGCATGAGTCGCCGAGTTGCAATAGCGAATCCGGGCGACGCATCGGCTGCCCCAGCCGCGAAAGATTTCTTCTTGAAATCTGACTCATGCGAAACAAGTGTGCCCAGCGTTGATGCGAGTTTTACTCACATGGTTGATGGTGATCGGCATTCTTGCCGGGGTGAACCTACGTGCCTTTCCTGCTGATGGGAACCATCACGACACTTGTCCGGAAAAAGTGGATCACTGTTGTGAAACCGGTGACCCGTCACCGCCTGCGACCGGTCATGACCACGACGGTGGTGACTGTCCGCTGGACCACCAGCATGGCCACCAATGTTGTTTTCACGTGATGCCGCTGACCGTGGATCGGCACGCGGAGTCACCACTGCGGGATCCGGCATCCACGTTCCTCGGCTTTCGTCATGAAGGCGAAGTGCCACCGGACGGGCCGTTTTTGAGTTCGGAAAAACCTCCGTTGATTTGAGCGTCCATTAGAGACGCGCCGTCTTGCCCATGAGGCGCGGCATCGTATCCCGTTTGGCAGCCGTTTGCCATTCCGGAGCTGGCTATCAGATCCAACGTTTCCATTCCGTGCGTCGTTCGCGCGGACGATTTCCCACTCAAAATCATGCACAAATTCATCTCCACGGCCCTTCTGGCAATCGCCACCCAGGCCGTCCCGCTACGTGCGGAGCCCGCCGTGATCGTCTCGCTTGCGAGCGTCGGCAACCGCATCCGCGCCCAGAATCCGGATCTTGCCGCCGCGCATCTCCGGATTCAGGAAGCCGTCGGCCGCGTGAACCAGGCCGGCCGCTTGGCGAATCCGGAACTGGGAACTTCGTTCGAACACAACCCCAGCTTCCGCGAGGGCAAATTCGAAGTCGGGGTCTCTCAACGCTTTCCAATTACTGACCGGTTGCTGCTGGAAAAAAATGTTTCCCATACCGAATTGGAAGCTGCCCAAGCCGAAGTGCGCGAAGTCGAACGCCAGCTCACCGGCAAGGCCCGCGAGGCGGTGGTGAAGATCCTCGCCACCCGCCAGCGCCGCGAACTTCTGCGCGAGCAGTCGGAGGTCTCGAACGGGTTCGCGGAGTTTCTATCTGATATCTCGGCGAAGGGCGAGGGCTCGGCGCTCGATGCCGGGCAGGCAAAACTCGAGGCCGCCAGCGTGAAGATGGAAATGCGCCAGCTGGATGCCGGGGAAGCCGCGCTCACCGGCGAGCTCAAGCCGCTGTTAGGCATGCGGCCCGGCGAAGTGCTCGACATCGGCGGATCCCTGCCGGAGCCCGCGCTGCCGGCAGCCACCGCGGATCCATCGCGCCGCCCGGATTTTCAAGCGGCGAAGCTCGACGCGCTCGCCGCCGCCCAGGGTGTGGCACTCGAACAGGCACGCCGCTACGATGACGTGGAAGGCGGGCTCTTCGCCGCCGCGGAGCGCACCGAAGACGCGCCCGATGGCTACGACAACGAAGCCATCGTCGGCCTGCGTTTCAAAATCCCCCTCCCGCTGTGGAACAAGAACGAGGGCGCGATCCAAGAGGCACAGGCGAAACAGCAACGCAAGGAGCTGGAAGCCACCGCCCTCAGCCGCAACATCCGCCTCGAAGCGGAGGCTGCTAGAAAGGAGATGGAGGAATGGGCGAAAATGATCCGCGAGATCAACGAGACCCTGCTCCCCCTCGCCAAGGAACAATCCGCCTTCGCCGAAGCCACCTTCCGCAACGGCCAGGGCGAGATCCAATCCGTCCTCCGCTCCCGCGAAAAACGCCTGCAACTCGCCGCCGCCCGGCTCGACGCGCTGCGTGAATTCCACCTCGCCCAAGTCCGCCACGAAACGGCGCTCGGCAAACGCTAACTCCCTTCACCCATGAAATTTCTATCACTCTCCATCCTGCTCATCACCACCGCCTTCGCGGCCGAAGCGCCGCCACGCAACGAAAACACTGTCGTGCTCGATGCCACCGGCGTGGCCAACCTCGGCATCGAAACCGTCACTGTTGAGGAATCCACCTTCGAGCGCACCATCCCGGTGCTCGGCGAAATCGAACACACCTGTGAAAGCCATTCCGTGCTCTCCAGCCGCATCGCCGGCAAGATCATCGAGGTGGGAACCCACAAGGGCGATTTCACCAAAAAGGGCGATGTCCTCCTCCGCATCGAGAGCCGCCAGCCGGGCGATCCACCGCCGGTCATCGAGCTGAAAGCTCCCGCCGATGGCCTCGTCACCAAATCCGAAGGCCACCTCGGCGCACCCGTCGAGCCGGACAAGGTGCTGATGGAAATCCTCGACCTAACAACCGTCTGGGCGGTCGCCCGTGTGCCGCAGCACCAGGCCGCGCTGCTCAAGGAAGGCCTCACGGCTAGAGTCCGCATACCCGCAGTTGGCAAGGAGGAGCTTGAGTCGGCATTTCTCCGGCTCGCTCCGGGGGAGGAACCTGGCCCATCCACCGTGGATGCCATTTTCGAACTGCCCAATCCCGGCTCAAAACTGCGCCCCGGCATGCGCGCGGAGCTTTCCCTCATCGCCGCGAAACGCGAGGGCGTGTTCAGCATCCCGCGCGATGCGCTCCAGGGTGATCGCTCTAACCGCTTCGTCTTCGTCAAGGACTACGAGCTGGAGAACGCCTTCGTCCGCATCCCTGTCACGGTCGGTGAGATCGGCGGCGACCGCGTGGAAATCACCGCCGGCCTCCTTCCTGGAGACGAGGTGGTCCTGAAAGGGGCCTACGCCCTGTCATTCGCCGGAAAAGGCAGCGCCTCGCTCAAGGAAGCGCTCGATGCCGCCCACGGCCACCCTCATAACGAGGACGGCACCGAGATGTCCAAGGAGGAAATCGCCGCCGCCGGTGCCGGAGGCGGAGACCACGATCATGCTCACGGCACCGGTGGCCCACTCGTCATCTTCCTCGCCATCGCCTGCGGCGTGCTTTTCCTGCTGCTCTTGGTCAGCATTTTCACGCGCAAGAACCCATCTGCCGAAGCGAAATGATAACCATCACTTCATTTCCACGGATTGTAAAAGCGCGCCCCGCTGGATTCAAAGTCGGTCACATTGCGGGTGATCACAGTCAAATCATGTTCCAACGCGGTGGCGGCGATCAGAGAATCCGCATCCGATGGTCCGGCTGCCGAAATCAACCGTCCCCATCGATCCGCGATCCGAAGCGTAATGGGAAGAATGTTGGCGGAAAACACTTCGAGTTGCTCCCCGAGCCATTTCTCGAGCGCAATGGCTTGGGTCAAATCCCGAAGACGACAGTTCTCAATTCCACTGCGGATTTCTCCAATCGTAATGACACTCAAAGCGCACTGCATGGGATCGTGAGCCAGCGCCCAAGCGAGTACACCTCGATTTGCGCGGTGTTCCTTGCGCAACTCGGAGATGAAATTGGTATCCAACAGATAGCGCATCAGAAGCCCTTCCGAGTCCTGTTCCCAGATTTTCGATCTCGTTCGAACTCAAAATCCGGCGCGATTCTCCCCAATTCGAAGAAAGCATCAAACAGGGTTCGAGGTTTTTCCGCGACTTCGATGGAAGCCACCGGAATGTCCTTAAGCGCGGTGCTTAAAATCCGCCGATGTTCCTCTTCTGCGGAAACACCATGCTCCGCTGCCCGCTGCTTCAGCCTTTTCGCCAGCGCTTCCGGGATATTTCTCACCAACAATTGAGCCATAGTTAAACAATGCTATCACCGCTATCACGCGTCAACCCCGTTTTCTCATGCTCAATCACCTGATCCGCTTTTCGCTCAAGAACCGCGCGCTTGTCATCGCCGTCGCCCTGCTCGTCCTCTTGTTAGGTCTTCGCACCGCCACGGAACTTCCTGTCGAAGTCCTTCCGGACATGACCAAGCCCACCGTCACCGTGCTGACGGAAGCCCCTGGTCTCGCGCCAGAGGAAGTTGAAACCCTCGTCACCCGCCCGTTGGAAAATGTCCTGCTAGGCGTCGGCGGACTCGACCGCCTGCGCTCGAATTCCGACGTTGGCCTCTCGCTGGTCTTCGTCGAATTCGCATGGGGCACCGATATCTACAAGGCGCGACAACTCGTTCAGGAACGGCTGCAAGCCGCCCCGTTGCCGGAAGGCGCGCGCTCCGGCATGACGCCCGTTTCCTCGCTGATGGGAGAAATCCTGCTCGTCGGCCTGCGCTCCAAGGACAATACCATCGCGCCGATGGACCTCCGCACCTTCGCCGAGTGGACCGTCGCCCGCCGTTTGCAAAGCATTCCCGGCGTTGCCGAGGTCCTCGCCATCGGCGGCGGCGTCAAGCAAGTCCACGTCGAGCCGGACCCCATGAAAATGCAGGCCGAGGGCGTATCGTTAGAGGAACTCGAAACCGCCGTCTCGCTCTCCGCCGGTAATGCCACCAGCGGCTACCTCCAGTCCGGCCCGCGCGAAATCATGGTGCGAAACCTCGCCATGACCGCCGATCCCGAAGACATCTCCTCCGCCATCATCAAGCGCAACGGCGACCGCATCATCACCATCGCGGACGTCGCCACCGTGAAATTCGGCGTCGCCACCATGCGCGGTGACGCGGCCATCGCTTTCGACGGTGACAAACGGGAAACCGCCGGCGTCGTGCTCAGCATCGATAAGGCTCCCGGTTTCGACACCCTCAAGCTAACCGCCGAAATCGAAAAAGCCCTCGAAGAACTCCGGCCGGGCCTGCCAGGCGGAGTCGAAGTCGGAGTCCTTTTCCGTCAGGGGGATTTCATCGAACACGCCGTCGGCAATCTCAAGGAAGCCATCCGCGACGGTGCTATTATGGTCACCATCATCCTGTTCCTCTTTCTGCTGAATCTCCGCACCACCTTCATCACGCTAACAGCCATCCCGCTGTCATTCGCGATCACGCTTCTCACCTTCAAATGGTTCGGCACCAGCGTGAACAGCATGACCCTCGGCGGCATCGCCGTCGCCATCGGCATGGTCGTGGACGATGCCATCGTCGATGTGGAAAACGTCTTCCGCCGCCTACGGGAAAACGCCGCCCTGCCCGTGCCGAAGCCTCGCCTTGAGGTGATCGCCGCCGCCTCCAGCGAGGTTCGTTCCAGCATCCTCTACGCGACGATCCTCATCGTGCTCGTGTTCGTACCGCTACTCGGTCTGGCAGGATTGGAAGGGCGGCTGTTCCGCCCGATCGCCATCGCCACGATCGTCAGCATGATCGCCTCTTTCGTCGTCTCACTGACGGTGATTCCAGTACTTTGCTCGTTCCTCCTGAGGCCGAAAGAAGGCAAGGAGCACCGGGACGGGCCGTTGGTGAGAGCTCTCAAAGCCCTTACTCGCGCCACTTTCCTGCGTGCTGCGTTCGGTGCGCCGCTCGCTGTCATCGGCGTGGTCATCTTGTTAGTCGTCGGCGCGGGCATGCTCTATCCAGGCATGGGCAAGGAGTTCCTGCCGACCTTCAACGAGGGCAGCGCCACCATTTCCTTTGCCAGCGCACCGGGCACCTCGTTGAAACAATCGAATGAAGTCGGGAAAAGAGCCGTCGAGCTGTTGTTGCAAATCCCCGAAGTCAAATCCGTCGGCCGCCGCGCCGGTCGTGCCGAGCGCGACGACCACGTCATGCCCGTTTCCGTCAACGAGTTCGACGTCGAGTTCCGCGAAGGCGGCCGCCACCGCGAGGAGGTATTCGCCGAGATCCGCGACCAGCTCAAGGGCATCCCCGGCACATTCGTCAACGTCGGCCAGCCCATCGGCCACCGTCTCAGCCACATGCTCAGCGGCGTCTCCGCGAAAATCGCCGTCAAGATCCACGGCCCGGATCTCGACACGCTCCGCCGCCTCGGCACCCAGGTGAAGGACGCCGGAAAAAGCATCCCCGGCCTCACCGACGTGAATCTCGAAGCCCAGGTGCCCATTCCGCAGATCCGCATCGAGGTCGACCGTGTCCGCGCCCGTCTCGAAGGACTCGCGCCCGGTGCCATCAACAGCCAGGTCTCGCGATTGTTAGGCGGTTCGATGCTTGGCGAGCTACGCGAGGGCGAAGCCACCGTGGACCTCGTCATGCGCCTGCCCGAAAGCTGGCGCACCTGGCCCGAGAAAATCGGCGATCTCCTCATCCAGACCCCCGATGGCCGCCACCTCCCGCTCTCGCTCGTCGCCGATGTGCACGAAGTCAACGGCCCTAACGTCATCAACCGCGAGAACGGCCAGCGGCGCATCGTCATCGGCGCGAATACCGGCGAGCGCGACCTCGAGTCATTGGTGAAAAACTGGCAGCGCGCCGTTTCCGAACAGGTGAAACTTCCCGACGGCTACACCCTGCGCTTCGAGGGCGAATACCTCGCCCGCGAGCAGGCGTCGAAGCGGATTCTCACCCTCTTCGCCATCGTCGCCGGCGTCATCGCCGTGTTACTAACCGGTTATTTCCGCAGCCTCTCGCTCGCCCTCCAAGTCATGCTCAATCTCCCGCTCGCCCTGGCCGGAGCGCTCGCTTTCACCTGGTGGAAGATCGACAACATCAGCATCGCCACCCTCGTCGGCTTCATCGCCGTCGGCGGCGTGGCTGCTAGAAACGGGATCATGATGATTTCCCACTACCTCCATCTCATGCGTCATGAGGGCGAGGTCTTCGGCATCCGGCTCATCACCCGCGGCACGCAGGAACGCCTCGTGCCCGTGCTCATGACCGCGCTCGCCGCCGGCATCGCGCTCATCCCGCTGGTGCTCGCCCCCGGCGAGCCCGGCAAGGAAATCCTCCACCCCGTCGCCGTCGCCATCGTCGGCGGATTGATTTCCTCCACCCTCCTTGACCTCGTGGTCACCCCCGCCGTCTTCTTTCTCATCGGCAGGAAAGCAGCGGAAAAAGCTCTCAGGCTGGACGCTCCGGCCGCCCGATAGAATCCAACACAACCATCCCATGAAAACCAAACTGACCATCCTGCTCCTCGCCATCACCGCCAGCTTCGCCTTCGCCCACGAGGGCATCGAACTCGGACCTAACAAAGGCCGAATTGTTGAATTGAGCACCGACGAAACTCTGCATGGCGAAGTCACAGCCATCGAGGGCAAGCTCCAGATCGCCGTGCTCGACAAGGACATGAAGCCAGTGAAGGTCGAGGCCCAGTCCGTCACCGCCACCGCCGGAACTCGTGAGAAACCCGTCAGACTCGAGACCACCAAGAGCGAAAGCGGATTCACCATCGCCGCCCCGAAGGATGGAGAATGGCTGATCTTGCAATACAAGGACAGCGCTTCCGCCAAGCCCATCACCGCGCGCTTGCACTTCATCGAGAAAAAGTGCGCACCTTGCGGAAATCCCGAATGGCGCTGCGCGTGCGGCGATAAGAAGTAGGCGCCTGCATGCGATCCCGGTGGGGCGGTCGAGGCCAGCCACCGGAAATCGCCCGCACTTTTCTCGGCAATCAGCAGAATCCCATTTTCGACGGAAAATTGCCACTTGACCCAGCCCATCGGACGATGACCCTTCAATCCATGCGAAGAACGTTGGCAGCCCTGTTGCTGTTCTGCGTGGGAATCCTGATTCCCGCGTCGGCTTCGCCCGTCCGGATCTGTTTTCTCGAGCTTGGACTGAATTTCTATCAAGCGGACGCCAAGTGTTGCGCGGATTGCAGCCAGGGAACCGAGCAGCCGGATCCCTGCTGTCACGACCTTGAGGAACTCCCGGAATCTCCGGCACCACAACTCCCCGTTGCGTTACCCGCCGTTGTGATCGCCGATGTGCCGATGGACTTGTGTCCCGCCCCGGTGATGACACGAATGTGGCAGGCCTGTTTTCCCGTGTCAGCGCCGATTCGCGGCCCCACCTCACCCGCCGCCTATCGGGCGGTGTTGGGTAACTGGAGACTGTAAGAGCGGCATCCCAGCCGTCCATGACCGTGCCCTGTTAGCACGGTTGTTCCGCACACCCGCATCCGGGTTTTTGCCGTCCTCCTGATTTCCCGCTCCACATGATTCCATCTCTCGACTCCCTTTCCCGCACTTCATCGGGTCAAGCGCCGCTGCGCCGTATGCCCGCCTGGCTCATTCCTCTGGCCATCGTTGCCGGGTTTGGCGTGCTGTTTCTCGCGCTGTTCCGCGACCGCCTGCTGCCGGCTCAGGACGTAAAGGTCGCGGTGGTGCTCGCCACGATTTCGGATTCTTCCGCAGTTCCACCATCCTCCTCCGGCGGCCTGTTATTCCAAGCCAGCGGCTGGATTGAGCCCGACCCACTGCCGATCAAGGCGACCTCCTTGATCGACGGCGTCATCGAGACGGTTCACGTGCTGGAAGGCCAGGCAGTGAAAAAAGGCGAACTCCTCGCCACCCTGATTTCAGAAGATGCACGGCTTTCCCTCGCGACGGCAGAGCAGAACCACGTCACCCTTCTAGCAACTCGTGACGCCCATCTTGCCGCCATTGGTTCCGCCGGGAAAAAACTTGATGGTGCCCTCGCCATGGCCAAGTCCGCCGCGACCTTGCGGGACGAGGCGGCGGATCGCTTGACTCGCTTTGAGAGGCTGTCCCCCCGCTCGTTTCCTGAACAGGAAATCGTTTCCGCCCGGTTGCGGGTCGCCCGCGAGGAGGCACAACTGTTAGTGGCCGATGCCTCCTCCGCCGAAGCAGAAGCTGAAATCGAACGACTCAAATTGGAAACCCGCGTAAGGGAAAACGAGATCCACGCCGCCGCCATCGAGGTGGAGAAGGCAAAGCTCGCCCTCTCCCGCACCGTCATCGCCGCGCCCATCGACGGCCGCGTGCTGCGGCTGCTCGCCGCTCCGGGCCAGAAGAAAATGCTTCAGGACAATGACATGGAAAGCTCCACCATCGCCATTCTCTACCAACCGGCGAAGCTTCAGGTGAGAGTGGATGTCCCCCTTGCCGATGCCGCCGGACTGCAAATCGGACAAGCCGCCCGCGTCCGGTGCAGCCTGCTTCCTGATCGAGTTTTCGAAGGCACGGTGACCCGCATCACCGGCGAGGCGGACCTCCAGCGCAATACCCTCCAGGCGAAAGTCCACATCATTGATCCGGTGGACCAACTCCGCCCCGAAATGCTCTGCCGGGTGGAATTCCTAGGAGCTGCTCCAACAGGACCTGCCTCGTCGCAAGCTGTCTCAACCTGGATTCCCGAATCCGCCGCGAATAACGGGAGCGCCTGGGTCTGCGATCCCGAATCGAAGCGCGTGTCCAAGCGTGAAATCAAAATGACAACGGAAAAGCGTGATGGCCAAATCCGCCTAACCGAAGGACTCAAACCCGGTGAATGGGTCGTCCTCTCACCTGCGAATCTCAGCGACGGCCAACGCGTCAACCCTACCCTGTCACCACCATGAGCGAATCCATGATCCAATGCCGCGGCGTCTCCAAAAGCTACCACAAAGGCAACACCGTGGTCACTCCTCTGGAAGCGCTCGACCTCGATGTGCCGAAAGGTGAGTTTCTCGCGCTGATGGGCCCGTCCGGCTCGGGAAAAACCACGCTGCTCAACCTTCTATCAGGCATCGACTCTCCCACCAGCGGCTCGCTGGTCATCGCCGGCATCGACATCGCCAAACTCTCCCGGCGCGACCTCACCAAGTGGCGCGCCAACCATGTGGGCTACATTTTCCAGCTCTATCACCTCGTGCCAGTCCTCACCGCATTTGAAAACGTGGAACTGCCCCTGTTACTCTCGCCGATTTCGAAAAAGGAACGTCACGCCCGCGTCGAAACAGCACTCTCGTTGGTCGGTCTATCCGACCGCATGCACCACACCCCGTCCGAGCTTTCCGGCGGGCAGGAACAACGAGTCGCCATCGCCCGCGCCGTGGTGGCCGATCCGCCGCTGTTAGTCGCCGACGAGCCGACCGGCGACCTCGACCGTGAATCCGCCGCCCGCATCCTCGACCTGATCCGGCAGCTCGCGAAGGATTATGGCAAAACCATCGTCATGGTCACCCACGACGCCAAAGCCGCCGCCGCTGCCGACCGCACGTTGCATCTCGAAAAAGGCCAGTTGCTCGAAAACTCATGAACGCCGCGATCAATCTCCTCAAACTCGCGTGGATCCAGCTCACCCGCCATCGGGTCCGGTCCATTCTAACGATCTTCGGTGTCGCGTCCGGCATGTTTCTCTTCACTGCCGTCGAGACCCTCCAGCGCTCGCTCGGCAAGGCGACCGAAGCCTCAGCGGCGGACACTACGCTGGTCGTCTATCGGGAAAACCGCTTCTGCCCGTCCGCCAGCCGCTTGCCCGAACATTACGCCGATGAGATTCGCAGGATCGCCGGCGTGCGCGAGGTGATCCCGGTGCAGATCGTCGTCAACAACTGCGGCGCGTCCCTCGACGTCATCACTTTTCGCGGCGTTCCCGATGATTTGCTGCGGAAATTCGCACCCGAGATTGAGATCATCGAGGGCAGCGAGGAGGAATGGCGGCGGCGCGATGACGGAGCATTGTTAGGTGAGGTTTTCGCGAAACGCCGCGGGCTCAAACCCGGCGACCGCTTCGACGCCGCCGGTGTCACCGTCACGGTTTCCGGCATCCTCCGCTCACCCTTCGCGCAGGACAATAACGTCGCTTATGTGAAACTCCCATTCCTCCAACAGGCCTCGCGCGCCGGCCTCGGTGTGGTCACACAATTCAATGTCCGAGTCAGCGAATCCAAACAACTCGAACCCGTGGCCACGGCCATCGACGAGCTCTTCCGCAGCGGCCAAGAACCCACCGACACCCGTCCGGAAAAGGCGTTTTTCGCCGAAACCGCGTCCGAACTCGTCGAACTCATCGGCTTCACCCGCTGGCTCGGCGTCGGCGCCGTGTTCGCGGTGGGTGGCCTCGTTGCGAACGCACTTCTGCTAATCGTCCGTGGCCGGGTCAAGGAAAACGCAGTCCTGCGCACCCTCGGATTTCCCGGCCGGGCCATCGGTTGGCTCGTCCTGAGCGAGGGAGGAATGTTAGGTCTCGCCGGTGGCGTGACCGGTGTCGGGCTGGCCGCCGCTTTTCTCCGCTGGCAGAGTTACACCATGGGCAATGAAGGCCAGACCCTCGCCATCCAGCCGGACGCCACCGTGATCGTCATCGGCGTGTTGGCGGCGCTGGGCCTCGGGATCTTCGCCTCCCTGTGGCCGGCCTATCAGGCCATGACCCAGCCCATCGTCAAAAACCTCCGCAGTTAGATTCATGCTTCCACTCTCCTATGCCGTGCGGAATTTGTTCCGCTCCAAATCCAGGTTGCTCCAGACCATCGGCGGCAGCGCCATGGTCGTGCTGCTGGTGATGGCATCCGTCGCCATCAACAACGGGATGAAGCGCGTGCTTTCCGCCTCCGGCTCGGATCACAATGTCATCCTCGTCGGCGCAGGCTCGGAAGAAAGCATCCAGCGCAGCGAAGTCCCGGAACGCACCGCTGGCATCGCGGAGGCCGCGATTCCCGGCATCGCGGAATCGCTTGGCGTGCGCGCCGTTTCCAGCGAGATCCACTACATGAACTATCTCGGCCTGCCGGACGGCCGCAAGAGCCAAGCCATGCTGCGCGGCGTCACGCTCCAAGCGCTGCGGGTGCATCCCGAGGTGAGGTTGCTGGAAGGAAATTTCCCCAGCGCGGGCGAACTCATGGTCGGACGCCTCGCCTGGCGGAAACTGGGTTTCACAGAAAACGATCTCAAGCTCGGCGGAGTTCTCACGTTAGAGAACCAACCGATGAAAATTTCCGGAATCTTCGCCGCGCCGGGCACCGTGCTGGAATCCGAAATCTGGACCACACTCGGCGACCTGCGGGTGCTCGCCAAGCGCGAGACGCTGTCATGCGTCGTCCTTCGCCTCAACGATCCCGCCGATTTCGCGGAAGCGGATCTCTTCGCAAAACAACGGCTCGACCTCGAGTTGAGCGCCCTGCGGGAAAGCGACTACTACTCGCGTCTCAGCGCCTTTTTCAAACCCCTGCGCGCCATGACCTGGATCACCGCCGGACTCATCGCGGCGGGCGCGCTCTTCGGCGGCGTCAATACGCTCTACGCCGCCTTCGCCTCCCGCGTCCGGGAAATGGCGACCCTGCAATCCATCGGCTTCGGTCGCGGCGCGCTGTTAGCGAGCCTCGTTCAGGAAAGCACCCTGGCCTGTCTGACTGGAGCGCTGTTGGCCTCGGTCGTCGCCGTTGCTTTGCTGGATGGCAGGACGATTCCCTTTTCCATCGGTGCCTTCACCATGGAAGTCGGACCCGGCGTCGCCATCACCGGCATCCTGACCGGACTGCTGCTCGGTCTGCTAGGCGCGCTGCCCCCCGCCATCCGCTGTCTCAAGCCACCGCTTCCCACCGCTCTCCGCATGTCCTGAAAATCACTAACATCAACCACCTATGAAAACAAAATCCGCCTGTCTCGCACTCGCCACCGCCGCGCTTCTCACCTCCTGCGAAAAGAAAGAAACCACCGCCGCCGCTCCAATCGCAAGCGCCCCCAGCGCCGCTCTTTCGGCAGTCCTCGCAGCTTCGCCCGCCGGTGAGCCGAAGTCCATCCATCTCATCCGCGCCACCGCAAAACCCGGCGATGAAATCACCGTGAGCGGCAAAATCATGGGCAACGAGAAACCCTTCGTCGAAGGCCGCTCCGCCTTCATCCTCGGCGATCCCGAAGTTCTCACTGCCTGCAACGAAGACCCCGCCGACAAATGCACGACGCCATGGGATAACTGCTGCGACTCCCCGGAAGACAAAAAACGTGGCATCGCCACCATCCAGATCATCGGTGCGGATGGCCGGGTGCTCAAGGAGCCCGTCGAAGGCATCGGCGGTCTTGCCAATCTCGCGGCCGTTACCGTGACCGGCAAGGTCGCCGATGGCTCGTCCGCCGATCTGCTGATCATCAATGCCCAAGCCATCCGCTCCGGGAAATGATTGGACGCGCACGCCCTCGCCGTCACCACTCCCGCCCGAATTGTGGGCGGACATTCCGTGAGGCGAGGAAAATCGGGATGGGCAAGGGGCGGCACCTGCGTGTTCGCTGGTACCGGCCATCAGGCCGATGGTCCTATCAATTAGAATGTCTCCGCTCGGAGGCGCCCGATCAGAGATGGCCTTTCGCCCCATATCCGGGTAAGCAGGGCATCCGGAAAATTTGTCGGAAATGATTCTGAAAAATCAAAGGGTTACGACGCTGCGCGGGGTATCACCCCCAGAGCCGGTTATCGAGATCCCCAACAAGTGGCCCAAGCCATGCGGGACACCCGGCCGAAAACCACCAACCACTGAAAACCATGAAAACGACAATGAAAGCCGCAACGATCATCTCCATCCTCACCATGAGCCTCGCCACCCCCACATGGGCAGCTCCTGCCGGCAAACTCAGCCACGAATGCCCCGGATACAAGAGTCCGGCAAACTATCGTGAAAGTTCCGGTCCGTCCAATCATGTCTGGTTCAAGCACGTCGGCCCCCGCAGCAAGATGTGATGGAGTCCGGTGATCTGCCACCGCCCGATGACCATGGCCACCGGGCGGCTTTTTCCATGATCACACGGAACGTCCGGGAAACCGCTCGCCCGTCCATCATTCTGCCAGATCAATTGCGGTTTGGCATCTTCTCATCCGCCATCGGATTCTGGTTCTTTGGGTTGCCCATGTTATGGGTCGGGCTGCTGCTGTTGCTGCAACTGGAGAAGGCCATGGCGACGAAGGCAAGAGCAAGTGACATCAGTGTGGTTTTCATATCGGTTGTTGGTTTTTTTTGAGTGCCGCAAGGTGAAGGAATTCCGCATTGCAACGCTTTCCAGCAAACCACATCGACGACCACAAAGCCCGGCGTATCCTGCCAATCACCACGCATATCGTGGAAAACTCCATGCAGGACGCCATACGGAAGGGTTCGCCGCTTCTCCGGTGTGGATCCTGTGGACTGGCCTGTTTTCCGAAATCTATCAGAAGCCGGCTTGCTAGATTCGCGGTGACGGGATCTTCGTATTTCCCCGGGTCTGCCAATCCTGCCGGGCGGACTTAAGTCCAATGCCTTTAAGGATTGGCGAATCGGATCTCCCATAATTTTATCCTAAAAGGATTCCAGAGGTTAGCCCGGGGTCGAGGAGCCATAGCGACGACCACCCCGGGATAGGAATCCCAAAGAATCCGCACCCTGAAAGGAGTGCCAGAAATGCCGGCTGCCCCCCGGAATTCCAGAGCTTTCCACGACCGTCTGCCGGGGTCGAATCCTTCTGGTAACGAGGTCCCCGGGGTTTTCGTCCGCCAAGCGAACTCGACCCCGGGCTAAAATCCGCGATCCCTATCAGGATCAAGAATCAGGCTGTGGAAGTTTGAATCCTTGCAGGCATTAGGCTGGAGCTCGCGCTCCAGTTTTCACGCAATCTATCAGGAGACCGCGGGCAGAAGACCAAACCGCCCGGGCCGTTGTCCGAACCGGGCGATTTTCAAAATCTTCTGCCGCCGATTATTTGCCTTCGAGCTTCTTAAGATAGGTCGCGGGATCCTTTTCGAATTTCGGTTTGCACTTCTTACAGCAGAATTTGATTTCCTGGCCTTGATAGACCATGACGGCGGGTTCGCCCATGGAGTCGAGTTTCTCGTCGGAGACGATGCAGGTGTCGAGCTTGTAGGGCTTCACGGCTTCCTTCTTCTCTTCCTTGGCGGGTTGCTTGGCTTCCTCCGCGATGGCGGAAGGGGCGGCGAATGAGGCGACCATGGCGAACAGGCCGGCGGCGATGATGGTTTTGATTTTCATAGGTGGCTTCGGTTACAGGTTGGGTTGCGGGATGTTTTTTCCGATATCCGTTTGGTTAATCTCCGGCCGCAACCGAAACCCTTCAACCATTTTGAGATTTCCTGGAAAATCGCATTCAGCTCATGCAACGAACTCGCGGAGCCGCTCCTTGAGGATCTGGCGAGCCCGATAGATCCGCGTCTCAACCGCCTTTGGGCTGCACTGGGAAATCGACGCGATCTCGGCGTAACCCAGCCCCTCATAAACAAACAAGGTCATTGCTTCCCGCAGGTCCGGCGGCAGGCTGAGGAACGCCTCATGCACGGCGCGGAATTTCTCGGCGGACCGGGCGGCTTCCGCGGGCGATTGTTTCAGGTCCGCGAACTCGGGCAGGACCGGCGTCCCGTCATCCTGCACGGCGTCCATCGACACCGTCGGGTGGCGGATCTTCCAGCGGGCGTGGTTCCTCGCGAGATTCGAGGCGATGGCGAAAAGATAGGTGCTGAAGTTCCCGCTCGGCCGGTAGCGTTCCCTGGCCTGATAGAGCCGCACGAAGGTTTCCTGCGCGAGATCCGCAGCGGCGGCCCGCTGCCCGGTCATCTTATAGAGGAATGCGGCGATACGCTCGCTCCAGCGGTCCATCAGGACGTTCAGCGCGAGATCATCGCCTCCCGCGAGTCGGGCCATCAATTCGGGGTCTGAAGCTTCCATGTCGGTGCTCCTAGCGGGAGTGCGGGCTTCCCGAGCCACTCAGAGTGAAGTCCAACGCAAAAGGTATCATCGTTTCCAGGTAATGTGCTGCCTGTTTTTCATCAAGGACCCTCGCGGTCTCGTAGAGGTGCTTGAGCATCTCCTGCTGGCACTCGGCATGGATCACTGCGTGTTCGCGGATCGCGGCTTCCAGCGCCGGGGTCAGTTCCCTGCCCTTGCCCGCCAATCCATCCATCTTCTCATGGGCGGCGGAAATCCGGCGGCACATCTCCATGCACTTCGGCCGATAGGTCACGTGCAGTTCGGATACTTTTGCATACTGCTCGTCGGTTAGTTTCAGATCCGTGCGCACCCAGGCCAGCTCCGGCATCGAATCCAGCAGATTCTCCCGGGAGTGGGTGATCGTCCGCGAGCGCATGAGGCAGAACGCCATCACGCCTGCCAGAAGGGCAATCGCCAGGATGAGGATTCCCTTTTTCATTTTTCGATGGAGTGGGCGAAAGGACTGATCGCTTGCGCATAGGCGAGTTTCGGGTCCCGTGCTTCAGGACCGGTCGCCGCTCCCAGCCACAGGCCGAGCGTGACCATCGCGGCGATGCCGGCGATGGCACCCCAGGGACGGGCGATAACGTCGAGAACCGGTGGAAATCTCACGATCTTCGGCGAGCGGTCGGCCTCCGCGATTTCAATGCGTTGCCAGACTTCCTGATTGAAGTTGGGCGACAAGGGAACATCGTCCCTTGTCGTCCGGAGTAGGTCATCGAATTCGGCGTTATTCATGATTTGTGGTGGTATGGTAAGGGTCATGTCACCTGGTGCGGTGGTGAGGGTCATTCCTTCGCGACAACAAATGCACACTCTTTCCCTTGATCGTTCACGTAGGTCACTTCCGTGTGGGTTGGTGCGGCGTTGCGCTCGCGCTTGATGACCACCTTGGTCGTTTTGGTGCAGGATGGGCAAGTGACTGTTGCTCCCTCCTTGCAATATCCCATGGCCTGCTCCTTCGAGGTGACCGGAATTTCAGAGACGGATTTGCACTCATTGCAAACATAGGCAACTTTCGCACCCGCCTTGAATTGTTCGAACTGGGATTGCTTTCCCGCATGCTTCCAGTATCCCACGCCGGGACCGGCTTGGGCGAAGGTGGCAAGCGCACCAAATGCGACGGCGGTGAGCATTACGTGGATTTTCTTCGTTGTCGTTTTCATGATATGGTTGGTTTTGATTTGTGATAGGAACGTCCGGTATTCCGCGCTCCTACCCGTTCAACACCACGCCACGTTGAAACCCTTTTTAAAATGGAAGACTCGGCGGCCAGCGGATCCCGCATGCCGGCATCGCCAGCGGTCCCACACCCTAACACCGGGCGGAACTGGCGCTCAGATCGCCAGTTTCCAGATCATCCCCAGCACCGCGCAGGCGGCGAGCGTGGGAATCACTCCGATTTTGAAACGCTCGATCGCAACCCACGCGCCGATGGCCACGACGCCGACGAAGTAGTCGAACGATCCGCCCGCCGGTGCCATCGCGTGCCAGGCGAACCAGATCGCGAGGTTCAGGATCACTCCGACGACAGCCGCCGTGATGCCGGTTAGAGCGGTGGACAGGCCGGGACGATCACGCAGTCCCTCGACGTGAGGCGCGCCGAGGAACACAAAAAGGAAACACGGGAGGAAGGTCACCCATGTGGTGACCAGCGCGCCGAGCGTGCCAGCGGCAAGGGGTGATAGATCGCCGGGATTCTGCCAGGCGGCGACGAAGCCGACAAACTGCAGCACCATGATCAGCGGCCCCGGCGTCGTTTCCGCCAGGCCTAGTCCGGCCATCATCTGCGTCTGCGCGAGCCAGCCGAATTTTTCCACCGTCATCTGCGCAACGTACGGCAGCACCGCGTAAGCCCCGCCGATGGTGACGAGGGCCGCCTTGCTGAAAAACAGGCCCTCTTTGAAATGGATGCCGTCCCACCCTAACATCATTCCGACCGCGAGGACCGGCAGCCACCAGAGAGTCAGGCAGACCGTGGAGATCAACACCGTGCGGGCCAGCGTCGCACGCGGTGCGGGCGGGAGTGCGACACAAGCAAACTCTCCGGTATCGGACTTCCCGTGGCCCTTGCCGGCGGGAAACTGTTTCGGATAGAGTTTTCCACCCACATAACCGATCAACGCAGCCGTGAGGATGATGAACACGAAGTTGATCTTGAAAACGAAGATTGCGACGAACGCCAACCCTGCCAGCGCCCACAGGCTTGGTGACTTCAGCGCCTTCGAACCGATCCGTTTCACCGCGGAAACCACGATGGCGATCACCGCGGCGGTGAGTCCGTAAAAAAGCCCGTTCACCCAAACGATGCTGCCGCCCGCCATGTAGAGCCAGCTCAGGCCTAGCAGAATAAACATCGATGGCAGGACGAAAAGCACGCCCGCCGCGATGCCGCCGCGTGCGCCGTGCAGACGCCAGCCAAGATAGGTCGCGAGCTGTTGGGCTTCCGGACCCGGCAGCAGCATACAGAAGTTGAGCGCGTGCAGGAAGTGCTCCTCGCTCATCCAGCGCCGCCTTTCGATGATCTCCTTGTGCATGATGGCGATCTGACCCGCCGGCCCTCCGAAGCTGATCCAGCCGAGTTTCCACCAAAAGCGAAGGGCTTCGGCGAAGGTTGGAACGGGCGGGCTGAGGTTTGATGAATCGCTCATGATTGGGATGAAGTAAAAACGCATGCCGCGCGGTGAATCAAGCGCGCGCGTTCGGATGAGTCCGCATCGCCAGCACCTTGTCCACCCGCGTGCCATCGATATCGATCACCTCGAAGGTCCACTCGCCCGATGAAATCCGGTCCGTTTCCGCAGGCATGCGGCCGAGTTCCCTCATGAACCATCCTGATAGAGTCTGATATTCGTCACCACCGCCTTCAGGCAGATCGAACGCTGCCAGATGATCCGGTAGTTTTTCGATCTCGTAGTGCCCGTCGATCAGCCAGGTGCCGTCCGCGCGCTGCTGGATGGGCATGGCAAGTCGTTCTTCACGTGATGGCACGTCGCCGACGACCGCCTCCATCAGGTCGATGAGCGTGACCATGCCCATGACGCTGCCGAACTCGTCGAGCACGAATGCCGCGCGCTGGCCGGAGTTACGGAAGCTCTCCAACAGAACACTTGCCTTCTGCATTTCCGGAACGAGCAGGGGCGGCTGCATGATTTCCCCGAAGTCAACCCGTTCACCGGCAGCGAGCCTGCCGTAGATATCCTTCACGGACACCGTTCCTATCAGATTGTCCCGGCGCCCGTCATAAACGGGAAACACACCCTGGGTGCTGGCCATCACTCCAGGCCACACGTCCTCGTGGCGGGCGTTGCGCTCGATCCAGAGGATCCGTGTCCGGGGAATCATGAGATCGTAGGTGACGAGCTTTTCGAAACCAATGACGCCTTCGATCATCCGCGACTCCACCCGGTCCAAGGTGCCGGTGACCATCCCCTGACGGACCATGACCCGGAGTTCCTCACGGGACATGGCTTCCTCATCACTCTCGCGAACGCCGAATAGTTTCAAAATCCCGCTAGTGGACCAGGATAGCAGGCTGACCGCCGGCGAGGCCATGGTGGAAATGGCCGCCATGGGCCCCGCCATTCCACTGGCGATGGTTTCTGGAAACTTCATCGCAAGCCGCTTGGGTACTAACTCGCCGACCACCAGCGACAGGTAGGTTAGAACGCTGATGACGAGCAGCAGCGATAGCGACTTGGCATACTCGCCGACGAAGGGCAGCGGAGCGATGATCTCGGCGAGCCGCTCCGCCACGGTGCCGCTGCCCAACGCGCCGGCGACGATGCCGACCAAGGTGATCCCGATCTGCACGGTGGAAAGGAACCGGTTGGGCGACTCGGATAAACGCAACGCCCTCGCAGCACCGGAGTTCCCTTTTTCCGCCATGCCTTGAAGCAGCCCCTTGCGGGAGGACACAATGGCGATCTCCGTCATGGCGAAGATGCCATTGGCGACGAGGAGGATAAGGACGATGGAAATTTCCAGAATGGCTGAATTCATGAGGGGATTCGAAAACGAAGTTGCCAGGGTGTCACAAGGTAGCCGGATTGTCCAACTACCACACGTTACAAAAGATCGTCGTCACCAGAGGTCGGCAGCAGCAACGCGAAAAGCGCCGCCGGGATGAAAAGCCAGGACGCCGCGAGCAGCACGCCGGCGAAGTCGCCCTGGACCTTGTTGAAGATTCCGAAAAACACCACGCCCGCCGCCGACAGGACGCGGCCGATGTTATAACAGAATCCCGCGCCCGTGCTCCGCAGCAGCACCGGAAACAGCGGCGGCAGGCACATCGTGAACAGCCCGAAACAGCCCTGCATCACGCCGATCACCGCGAACAGCCCGTAAGTCGCGTGCAGGCCGTGCGGACTGGAAAACGTGATCCACATCACCACGAAATAGCCGCCTAACATCAGCGCGATCGCCCTGCCGTAGCCCATCAGCTTTGCCAGCCCGCCCGCCGCGAAATTCCCGATCAGCGAGCCGACCATGATCCACAGCAGCGCCATCACCGTCGCGCCATCCTTCGCCGCTTTTGTCGTCCCGACCTCGGGCAGGCTGCGGATGTAACTCTGCTGCCAGAACATGAACGTCCAGTGGGCCGTTAGGGAAACCGCGCAGATCAGCATCACCCGCCAGGTCACGCTCCGCACCTCCGGCCCGAACAGCTCGCGGATCCGCGGCGCGGGCTGCCCTTTGCGCGCTTCCGTCCATTCCTCCGTCTCCGGCACCGCGCGGCGGATCCAAAGCGTGATGAACGCCGGCAGCACGCCGACGAGGAAAATCCACTGCGGCGGATGACCTTTCAGCAGCGCCCCCGCCAGACAGGCTAACAAAATCCCGCAGTTCACCGCGCTCTGCAGCGTCGCGGCGATCCACGGCCGCCACCGCTTCGGCCATGTTTCCGATAGAAGCGACGCCCCGACTGCCCACTCGCCACCGATGCCGAGAGCCGCCAGAAACCGGAACACCAGCAGGTGCCACCATTCCTGCGAGAAATACGACAGCCCGGTGAAAAGCGCGTAGGTTAGAATCGTCAGGACCAGCGCCTTGCTTCGCCCGATGAGATCCGCCACCCGTCCGAAAAACCCGCCGCCCAGCGCCCAGCCGACGAGGAACGCCGCCTGGATGATCGACGCCTTTTTCCCCACCTCCGGATCGCCCTCGCCCGTCATCAGGAGCTGCGCCACGAACGCCGTGGCCACCAGCGTGTAGAGATGCATGTCCAGCCCGTCGAACAACCACCCCAGCCAGGCCGCCAGCCCGGAGCGTTTCTGCTGGGGTGATAGATCGCGGAGGTGGCGGAGTTCCTGGGAATTCTGGGAAGGATGCATCGGCGAATGACTAGGATTCAATTCACACTTCCACAATGCTGGAGGCATCGAACACCTTGAAGCGGACATCCGGGTGACGGGCGCTCAACTGGCAGCGGCCCCAGCGTGCTTTCAAATCTTCAAGAATCCGATCGTGCTCCAGCGAATTAAGCCGTTTCCACTTGGACTCTCCTACCAGAAGGCCGCCCGGATTTTCCGGGTCCGGGCAGACCAGATCGATTTCGGCGAATTTATCCCAATACCGCTGCGCTCCCGGATACAGGCTCCGGCACCAATCCTCGAATACGGAGGCGGCGTGGCCGTGGATCAACAGCTTCTTTTTTTCCTCAGAGTAGGATCGCCAGAGGCTCTGATGGGGCGAATAAACGCCGAACCAGAAACGGATCGCCGGATCCTGGATCTGATAGAGCGTGCGCTTCGTCGTGCGGCTGCTCTCGCCGAACGGCAGGTCGCGTGACAACACCGAAGCGTCCATCAGCTGCTGGAGAAGGCGGGAAAGATTCGTCTGCGCGGTGCCGAGGCGGGAGGCGATCTCCGACGAACGGGATGCGCCGCGTCCGACGGCTTCGAGCACCGAGAGCGCGTTCGCTCCGGCCAATCCCTCGTCATTGAGGATCCGCCTCGGTTCCTGCTCCATGTAGGGCGCGAAGTCGAAAAACAACGACTCCACCAGATCCACGACGGTTTTTCCGGGTTCGACAAACTCCCAATATTTCGGGATGCCACCCACACAGGCGAATTTCTCAAACGATTCCTCAGCTCCGACTTCCAAGCCGCAAGCGAGGCAGAACGCCTGATAATCCATCGGCCCGACCTGCAACAACTTCCCAGCCCTGCCATAAAGCGGGGCAGTGCGGTGGAGGAAGAGATCGTGCATCATCCGCATGCTCGATCCCGCCAGGATCAGCAGGCAGCCGTCGGGAATTCCGTGGTCCAGCCAGCGTTGCAAGCGGCTTGGCAGGCTGGAGTCCTTTGCCGTGAGGTAGGGAAATTCGTCCAAGCAGAGCACCCACGGATTTTTCTGGAGCCCTAGGATTTCGAAAAAATCCTCCCAACCGCGCGGTTCGATCCGGGTCTCCAATTGATCCCGGATATCGGCGAAAACCTGCGCCACCTGCATTTCCACCGGCCCCTCCAAGGCTTGGCTGAACATCCCACTCCGGCCATCCATCCAGCGCCGAAGCAAGCGCGTTTTCCCCACCCGGCGGCGGCCGAAAACCACCAAAAGCCCGCCACGACGGGCTGCCGCGTCGAGCTCGCGGAGCTCTGCAGTCCGGTTGACGAATTCCAGTTTCATGGAAACATTCATACCGCAAAACATTATGTGTATCAAGCATTATGATTTCAATTACCCATTGTTCGGAAGGGTTCCTGAATCTTCCGGGCGAAGGGCAATGACTTTCGGGAATGGATCTCCGCCGTTCGATTCTTGATCCCGGCAGGGCTCGCGGAAGTTAGCCCCGGGTGGAGGAGCGATCGCGACGAAAACCCGGGGATCCTCGATTTCGGAGGGATTCGACCCCGGTAGCGGGTCGCGGAAGAGGTGGATTACCGTGACGCTTCCGAACTTTCCGGCACGCCCTTCGGGGTGCATATTCAAGAGATTCATTGTCCCCGGGTGGTCGTCGCTACCGCTCCTCCACCCGGGGCTAACTTCTAAAACCCCTCCGGGATAAAGACATGCGGATCGGTTTCCCACCTTACCGCCGTCTCGCCGGGGCTTTCCTCGCAGAAGCGATTTCCACGATGAGGCGGTGCAGCACGAGCCGGTGGTCGAGGCCGGTGGTGACCAGGGCCTGGTCCGCCTTGAGGGTGGCTTCCATGACCTGTTGGAGGCCGGTGAGTTCGAAGTTCTTCGCGTTGTCGGCGGCGAGGAAAATGGGGAAGACGTTCACGCCGGAGCCGTCCTTTTTCTGCGGGAGCCAGGCGCGGTCAGCTTCGGGCAGGCGGTTGAGGCCGCCGGAAAAGGCGCTGTAGTTGCCGGTGGGGACATTGAATTTTTCGATGATCAACTTCGCCATGAACAGGTTTCTAACGACACCGATGATGGAGGCGCGCATGATGCCGATGGCGGATTCGTCGGCTTCGAGCTGTTGGTCGATGAGCTGGATGGCGCGGGCGGCATTTCCTAACTGAATGGCCTTGCCGATTTCAAAAACCACGGCGGCGCGGCTGAGCGGGACGAGCACGCGGACGTCGTCCTCGGTGACTTCGCGGCGTTCTTCTCCCAGATAGAGATCAAGTTTTTCCAGCTCGTTGCCGATCTGTTGGGACTGCTCCCCAGCGAGTAGAACGAAGAGGGCGAGGGCGTCCGGATGGAAACTGAGATTGAGCTCGCGGGCGCGCTTGGTGACGAGCGAGGCAACTTGTTCCTGCCAATCGTCGCGGCTGGTGTCGATGCGGTCGTGGACCTGCACGTCGGCGGCTTTTTCAATGAATTTCCAAAACCCCCGGCGCTTGTCCACGCCTTGGGCGGTCATGAGGAATTTCACGCCGTCGGGGATGCCGCGTTCGAGGGTGGCGCGGAGGCTTTCGACGCCGGCCTCGGTGCGCTGGGAGCGGCCGGTGACGTTGTCGGCGAGGAAATTCGCGTTGCGCAGCCAGACCACCTTGTCGCCGCCGAACATCGGGATGGTAAGCAGGGCCTGGACGGTGGAGGAGCAGATTTCGAAGGCGGACTCCGAGTTATCGGCGATGCCGTCGATGGTCTCGTGGGTGAAGCCGTCGTCCACCCCGCCAGTGAGCTGGTTGTAGAGCACGAGCGCCTTTTCGCGAACGAGCCCCTCATCGCTGCCGACGACGGCGAAAAAATTGCCGGCTTTCACGGGGGTTGTCTTCGGTTTCGCGGCCACGGGGATTTCCTAAAGGGATGCCGGGGCGTCTGCAAGCTCACGGAGGGTCGGGCGGCTGAATCAGCGGAAATCTTGACGCATGGCGGATCGTGGCCAGTTTCAGGCACCATGATTTTCACGGAAAAACAGATCGCCTCGCTGGCGAAAACGATGTCCATCGAGGCACTCGAACTCGCGGCCTTGATCCGGCGCGGGGCGTTGCATTCCTACAAGGCGGGCGACTACCTGTTCCACGAATCCGCCCCGCGGTTGTGGATGGGCATCGTGGAAACCGGTGAGGTCGAAATCGTCCGCGGCAACCACGGCAGCACCACGCGGCTGGCCACACTCACGGCGGGCACGGCGTTCAGCGAGGGTGTGATGCTGGACGATCTGCCGCATTCGGCTTCCGGCGTGGCTCTCGGAGACGTGGCGGTTTGGTTGATCCCGCGCGAGGTCTTCGACGAACTCCGCGCGAAGAAGCCGGAGGTTTTCTATCGAATGGTGGGCCACATCGCTCGGCGGCTCAGCACGCGGCTCCGCGCCGCGAACGAGCGGGTGCTCGGCGGCAAGGCACCGGTGGTCGTCACGTGGCGGAAAGAGCACGATTCGCTCGGCGAGCGCGAGCTGCCGGACAGCGCTTACTACGGCGTGCAGACCTTGCGCGGCATGGAAAATTTCCCGATCTCCGGCGTCCAGCTCAACCACTTCGGCCACTTCGTCCGCAGCCTGGCGTATGTGAAAAAAGCCGCAGCCCGCGCGAACCGGGAGCTCGGCGTGGTCAGGGCCGAGCGCGCGGACGCCATCATCGCCGCATGCGACGAGATCATCGCGGGAAAACTCCACGAGCATTTCACCATCGACATGATCCAGGGCGGCGCAGGCACCTCGACCAACATGAACGCCAACGAGGTCATCGCGAACCGCGCGCTGGAAATTCTCGGCCATCGCAAGGGCCAATACGAATTCCTCCACCCGAACGACGACGTCAACCGCTCGCAGTCCACCAACGACGCCTATCCGACGGCGATCAAGCTCGGTGTTATTCTAACACTGCGTGACGCCACCTCCGCGCTGCGGGAGCTCAAAATTTCGTTAGAACACAAGGCGGCGGAGTTTTCCGAAATCCTGAAAATGGGCCGCACCGAAAACCAGGACGCGGTGCCGATGACGCTCGGCCAGGAATTCAGCGCCTATGCCTCCACCATCGGCGACGGCATCCGCTACCTGGAGCGCGCGAGCGAGGAACTTCTATCAGTGAACATGGGCGCCACTGCCGTCGGCACCGGCATCAACAGCCCGCCGGGATACGCCAAGCTCTGCACGAACCACTTGGCGGAAATCAGCGGCCTGCCCGTCTATCCGGCGGCCAATCTCGTGCAGTCCACCCAGGACAGCGGCGTCTTCGCGCTGTTGAGCGGGGCGATGAAAACCGCCGCCGTGCAGCTATCAAAAATCTGCAACGACCTCCGCTGGCTCTCGTCCGGCCCGCGATGCGGACTTTATGAAATCCGCTTGCCTGCGATGCAGCCCGGCTCGTCGATCATGCCCGGCAAGGTGAATCCCGTGATTCCGGAAATGGTGAGCCAGGTTTGCTATCAGATCATCGGCGCGGATGTGACCATCGCGATGGCATCGGAAGCGAGCGAGCTGGAGCTGAACATGGCCGAGCCGATCATCGCCTTCAACCTGCTCTTCGGCTTAACACTTTTACGCAACGCAGCCGTCACGTTAAATACTCGCTGCGTTTCCGGCATCCAGCCTAACGTCGAACGCTGCCTCGCTTACGTGCAGAATTCCATCGGTCTCGTTACCGCGCTCAATCCGGTATTAGGCTATGAGAGGAGCGCCGCCATCGCCAAGGAAGCCCTGGCAACCGGCGGCAGCGTTTACAGTCTCGTGCTGGAAAAAGGCTGGCTCAGCAAGGAACAGCTCGACGATCTGCTGACCCCCGCGAAAATGACACGACCAAGGTGATGAACCTTGGAGTGCGGCACGCTCTGCTGCCGCCAAGTGGCAGATGGATGCTCTGCTCCATGAGGTGAGGAGCTCTTCCCAATTCAAAACCCGCGTCGCTCAACAACCTATCAGAACGAATACATCGCACCGAGTGACAACACGAAAGCCGAGTCGAATGACAGCGTCGCGTTCGAGCCGTTGGACTCCAGTTCCAAACTGTCCAGATACTGATAGCGCCCAGCGGCCTGGAGCGACCACCGGTCGTTGATTTGATAGATCCCGGTGAGGCCCACATAAACACCGGGCAGGATGGATAATTCCGAATCCCCTCCCGAGCTCGCCTGCGTGCCGAGTCCGGCGATGGAGGTGGAGGATTGATAATCGTAGGTGCCTGATGCGAAACCCGCACTGAGGCCGGCTTCGAGCGTGACGCTGAATTTCCCGCCGACAGGAACCTCCACATAACCGCCGAAATTCAACGTCGTCAGATGGACATCGAGGTCGCGTGATCCGTCGACAATTGCAGTCGTGCCAGGTGCGATGGTGCGGTCCGGCGAATCCCCGATGAGCGGACCAGGACCGTTGAACGAACCCGCATACGGTGCGAGCGGCGGAACGACGCCGTTCAAATCATAGCGGTCCGTGACGGTGACACTGCGCGAAGCAAGCGTAGAGCTGTTAGCCGAATCCACGTGGGCGTAGTGGAATCCGCCGCGGAAACCCCATGTCGCTTTGAGCGAATTGAGCGCAGGGATGTTGAGCGGGCCCATGTCGTAATAGGCGAAGAACTCAATGCCGGATTCAGCCTGGTTGTCATCGGCGGCACCCGCGGTGGCGCTGCTGTTAGTGATGGAAAGATCGAGCGAACCTGAGCCGCCGGGATTGACCTGAGCTGCATTTTCATAACCCCAGTTCCACGTTTGGCCACCGAGGTTTCCGGATGAATCGACGCGGACGAAACCATCGTCATAGTTGTAGTCCCGACCGCCGCCAAGCGGCTGCGGTGTGAACGCACTGCCGAACCTACCAAGCCCGCCGAATTCCGTTTTCATGCCAACGATCGGCGCGAACGCGGCTCCAAGACGGAATCGGGAAGCAGCGGGATCCGGCGTAATCACTTCAGCAGCCGTAGTGCCCGCGAGAAGCGGATGGGCGGCGCTGCCGAGGAGGGAAAGCGTCATCAGGGTGAGGCGGGCATTCATGGTTCCGATAGATTTTAGTTGCGATTGAAAACTCAGGGAGCGGCGATCTCGTTTACCCGATAGAACCGGGAAGGAGCCTGTGCGGGAGAAACATCCGTGAAAGGAGGGCCACTATCGATCCATTGCATGCGGGTGGAACCAGCCTGAAGCGGAACGGGAGAGTCCTGCCAATGGATCATGTCTGAACTGAAGCGCACCCGATACCAGCCGCCGACCTTCGACGGGAACTCCAACAGAACCGTCTTGTCCGCCAGCCTGACAAGGCGCGGCTGGACGCCGGAGCCATTCGTGCCGGGGAGCTGTGAGGACGGTAGGATTTCCACGGAGAGCTTCGGTTTGAATGGCGACGGGAAGGTCCGGGTGCTGGTGTAGAACGAGAGTTTCATCGCGACCAGCGCATCCACGGCGACCGGGAACGGATAGTCAATATAGGCGTTAGACGCATTTGGAAGCCTGCTTGCGTTGTAGAGGCGCAGGCTCGGATAGGCGGCTTTATAGGCGCTGAAGTCGACACGCAGGCGGAAGCCGTTGATCGGCAGCGGCGTGGTGTTGGTCACGTTCACGGTCAGCTCGAACAACCCGGATTGTGAATTGAGTTTCCCCGTGCTGCCGATCTGCAACGGCGTGGGTGCCGCTGTTCCAACAGAAATCAGGAAGGAGTCAGACACCGTGCCGCCGAGTCCATCGCCCGCATCGATGGTGATGGAAGTGACGCCGGAAGCAATTCCTGCTAGAATCAGATCAGTGCCGACGAGAGTTGCCGATGCCTTGGTGGCGCCGGAGTTGCCAGCGACCTGATAGGAAAGCGTGTCGCCGTCCAGATCACTGAAAAAGGCCGGTAGTGCGATGGAACGGTTCTGGCCGATGGTCAGGATCTGGTCCGGCAGCCCCGGAGCAACCACGGTTGGCAGGTCGTTGATCGAATTGACCGTGATGGCGGCTGATTGTGAACCACCGCGGAGATCCGAATCGGAGGCACCGATGGCTGCTTGGGCGGAGAAGCCGAAACTAGCGGTATTCATGCTGTTAAGATTGGCCGCTGGCAGGAATTTCAAGCCGGCTGCTCCTTGTGTTTTGGTGATGAAAAAGCCGTTTCCTACGACGGTGACACCATCATTCAGATAGAGCGTCCCATTAAGGATGCCGGCGATCTTGTAATGGGTCGTCAGCCCGCCATCCGCGGTGTTGGAGTTGATGATCAAACCGGAGCTGGATATCACATCCTCGTCGGTCGTGGCAACTGATAGAGCAGGTTCGAAGGCGAATGCTTCGTGAGCGCCGATGTCCACCGTGGTGCCGATGACTCGGGCAAATCCGTTGCCGCGCTGGTCATAAGGGGCGGGCTCAGCGGTGTTCGAGTCAGCATCGAAATCGAGGGTGTCCGCCGGGATGCTGGCATTGCTGCCACCGTTGATGGCGGGACTGGCGTTGACCAGCGCGTGGGTGAGCGTCGGCCCGCCGTTATTGGAAAGCGGGCCGAGAAGCTGGGAAAGAGTCGTGCCGGTGGAAGCAAACGTCTTGTCCGTCAGTGCCGCCCCAGCAGCACCGCTGGAGATTCCGATGAAATTGGCACCGTTGCTGGAAATCAGGTTGCTTGGGCTGAAAGTGTTGATGTCTGGCGTGGTCGGGGCGGTGTTTCCAGCTACGATTGAATTGGCAAGCGTGAGGCTGCTGCCAATAAACGTCGCGATGCCACCACCCTCGACCCCGCTGTTTCCGGTGATCGTGGAGTTACGCACCGTTAGATTGCCGCTGTTTGAGACACCTGCGCCAGAGCTGCTTGCCATATTTCCAGAAACCGTGGAATTGGCGATTAGCACCGTGGAACCGCTGACAATGGCGATGCCGCCCCCACCGTTCTTCGAAGAATTGCCTGAAATGGTCGAATTGAATACGGATAGAGTCCGACCACCCAGGTTGTAAATGCCGCCGCCCACTCCTCCGGAAGAGTTGTTTCCAGAAATGGTCGAGTTGGA
>JANODE010000072.1:0-3425 GCA_031412525.1 Akkermansiaceae bacterium
TAATGACCTGGTAAATGTCTTTCATGATCTCGGTGTTAGGTCCGGGGTTCAGGCGGTGCGAGCCGCGAGGGTTTGCACGGCATCACCCACGAGGATGATGGTGTTGGCGAGGAGGAGCTGCTCGACGTTGACGTCCGAACCGGTGACCAGTTGGGCATAACCGACGTTGCGGGCGGCGAGGTAGGTTTGCTCGTCGAAGGAGTTGCCAACCACGAGGATCTTGCCGAGTGGCGCGATCGCATCGAGAGCAGCGATGAAGGACTTGGTCTTGCCATCGGCGATGGCGAAGGAATCGACAGTCTTGATTTTTTCCGCAGTGACGAGATCACCCAGCGTGCGGCGGAGTGCCAGTTTGCGGACGGTCTTGGTCACTTTCTTGGAATAATCGCGGGGACGTGGTCCGAAGACAACACCGCCGCCGACGAAGATCGGAGCGCGCTTGTCACCGTGACGGGCGCCACCGGTTCCCTTTTGTTTGTAGATCTTGCGGTTATTGCCGGACACTTCGCCCCGGGTCTTGGTGCAAGCGGAGCCGGTGCGGCGGTTGGCGCGGTAGGCGACCACGAGATCGTGGACGGCTTGGCGACCTTTCTCGGCACCTACCAACACGAGGCTGGCGGCTTGAGCGTCTTCTGCGGTGAAAGTCTTAGCGGACATGACTGGGAATCGTGAGAGGTTTCAAAATTGCCACCGGATCAGGCGGACTTCTTCTTGGCGGGGCGGACGGTGACGTAGTTGCCGTTGGAGCCAGGAACGGCGCCGGAAACGAGGATGACGCCATCTTCAGGGCGAACAGCTACGATCTTGAGGTTTTGAACGGTGCTGCGGGTAGTGCCCATGTGACCGGGCATTTTCTGGTTTTTCCAAACGCGACCTGGGGTCGAGCGGCAACCAATGGCTCCCGTCCGGCGGTGCATCATGGATCCGTGGGTCATCTTGAGACCACCGAAACCGTGGCGCTTGACCGCACCTTGGAAACCGCGGCCCTTGGACTCGCCGATTACGTCGACCCATTGACCTTGGGTGAAGGTTTCGAGGCCGGGATGCACGGCTGGGAGTTCAACGCCGTTTTCAACGCGGAATTCCTGGATAAAACGCTTAGGAGCGCAACCGGCCTTCTTGGCAATGCCGACGGCAGCCTTGGTGGCACGTTGTTCCTTTTGATCGCCATAGCCGACTTGGACTGCGGTGTAACCATCGGTTTCCGGAGTCTTGGATTGGAGAATCGTGTTACCGGAAACGTCTATAACGGTGACGGAGATCATGGAGCCGGCTTCTTGGTCGAAGACGCGGGTCATACCGATTTTTTTGCCGAGGAGGCCGAGTGACATGGCTGGATAAAAGATAGAGGATTGAAGATAGAGGATCGAAGATGGCGGAAAGGCCGGCTTAGATACGGATGGTGATGTCAACACCGGCTGGCAGATTGAGCTTTTTCAGCTCGTCCACGGTGCGGGCGGTAGGATCGACGATATCGAGCAAACGCTTGTGGGTGCGGATTTCGAATTGCTCCATCGATTTTTTGTTCACGTGAACCGAACGGTTGACGCTGAATTTCTCGATGCGGGTCGGAAGAGGGATCGGGCCGGCAACGCGGGCGCCGGTGCGCTTCGCGGTCTCCACGATTTCTTGGGCGGAGCGGTCGATCGCGCGGTGATCGAAGGCGCGCAGGCGGATGCGTATTTTCTGATTTTCCATGGTGGAGAAGTTATTTGACGGTTTACGTGGTTGGGCTACAGGGCGAGGAATCGAATCAGTTAGCCTAAGCGGTCACTGACGATTTCTTCGACGATATTGGTTGGGACTTGCTCGAAATGCGATGGGGTCATGGCATACGAAGCGCGTCCCGAGGAGAGGGTGCGGACGGCGGTGGAATAGCCGAACATTTCTTTGAGAGGCACATTGGCATGCACGATCGAAAGCTTGCCTTTGGACTCGGTGTTTTGAATCTGCCCGCGGCGACGGCTGAGGTCGCCCATGACATCACCTTGGTAATCGTCAGGGGTGGAGACTTCGACCGCCATGATGGGCTCGAGTAAAATGGACTTCGCTTTCTTGAAGCCGTCCTTCATGGCGAAAATGGCCGCCATGGTGAAAGCGTTTTCGTTGGAATCGACGTCGTGGTAGGAACCATCGAGGATTTCAACATGCACATCGATCACGGGGTAACCGGCGATGATGCCGTTGGTCATCGACTCGTTGATGCCTTTATAAACCGCGTTGATGTATTCTTTAGGAATGGTGCCACCGATCACTTTGTTATCGATGGTGAGTCCCTTGCCCTTTTCGTTAGGTTTTATGGCGATGATCACGTGGCCATATTGGCCGCGGCCGCCGGATTGTTTGATCAGCTTGCCTTCGCCGCCAGCGGCTTGGGTGATGGTTTCGCGGTAGGCGATTTGGGGAGCACCGGTGTTAGCCTCGACTTTGAACTCGCGGCGGATGCGATCGATGATGATCTCCAGGTGAAGCTCACCCATTCCGGAAATGATGGTCTGGCCGGTTTCCTCGTCGGTCTTGACCATGAAGGTCGGATCCTCTTCGGAGAGACGACCGAGCGCCATGCCAAGCTTCTCTTGGTCGGCTTTGGTTCTCGGCTCGACAGCCATCGAAATGACCGGCTCCGGGAAAGTCGGGGGTTCGAGAACCACGTCGTGGTTTTCGGCGGCGAGGGTGTCGCCGGTGGTGACATTCTTGATGCCGACCATGGCGGCGATGTCACCGGAATAACAGGCGTCGATGTCCTTGTGCTCGTTCGCTTGGATTTGGATCAAGCGGCCGACTCGCTCGGAGCGGCGGGTCCTAGGATTATAAACGGTGTCGCCCTTGCGGATGACACCGGAATACACGCGGAAGAAAACGAGTTTGCCAACGAACTTGTCGGCCCAGAGTTTGAAAGCGAGGGAAACGAACTTTTCGTTATCCGAGGTGACGACTTCGATGTGTTTCTCGTGGTCGTCGGGATCCATGCCAATCGCTGCCGGAATGTCGAGCGGGCTTGGGAGGTAATCGATAACAGCATCGAGCAGATACTGGACACCTTTGTTTTTGAAAGCGGAACCACCGGCGACGGGCACCAGCAGGTTGTTGATCGTAGCGCGGCGGATACCTTGCTTGAGCTCTTCGAGAGTGATCGGCTCTTCGTTGAGAAATTTTTCGCCCACGGCGTCATCCACGTCTGCAACGGCGTTAACGAGTTCGTCGTGGGCCTGTTTACAGAGTTCGATTTGGTCGCCTTCGAGAGCTTTGACGGTGTAAGTCGAACCAAACTTATCGTCGTCGGAATAATAAATTGCTGTCTGGTTTACCACGTCGATCTGACCGATCAAATGGTCTTCGGCACCGATTGGTATAAGGATCCGCACGGCATTCGCGCCTAACTTATCCTTCACTTCGTGGAAGACGCTGTCGAAATTCGCGCCGGT
>JANODE010000073.1:0-2568 GCA_031412525.1 Akkermansiaceae bacterium
CCTGGCCCGCGCCCTCCGCGCGCAGTCCTCACCGAACGCAGATTATGTCACCGTCGGCCGCAAGCTGCGGATCGCCTTGGAAAAACTCGGCCGCCGCGTGATCGCCGATTTCAGCGTAAAGGATCCGGTGCCGTTTTCCGATGCGCGCGCCATCTCGACCCTGCTGTCGCGCCATTTCATCGATGGAAATTACGATAAGGTTTCCGTCGCCTACACCCGCTTTGTCAACACGCTGAGCCAACAGCCGGAAGTCATCCAGCTGCTTCCCGTCGTGCCCCCGACCGATCATGCGGATGCCACTTCGACCCAGGAATTCCTGTTTGAGCCATCTCCCGCCGACGTGCTGAGCGCGATCCTTCCGCTCTACATCAATTTCAAGGTTTTCCAGGCCCTGATGGAAGCCCGCGCTTCCGAGCACTCCGCGCGGATGGTCGCCATGAAGGCCGCCACCGACAATGCGAAGAAGTTCATCAAGGAACTCACGCTCGAATACAACAAACTCCGCCAGGGCGCCATCACCGCCGAGCTTCTTGAGATCACAACGGCAATGAAGGCCATGGAATAAGCAGCTCCAGAACCCTAAAACCATGAAAGCCGCTCTCGCTCTCCTCTCCTGCGCTTCCTTGTTCCTGACAAGCTGCGCCACCATCGTCTCTTCGAGACAGATTTCGACGAAAATTGACAGCTCCCCCTCTAAGCTGGCCTACAAGGTGAAGGATGAAAACGGCGTGGTGGTCTCTGAGGGCGTTACGCCATCCACCACCACTCTCGACCGCTCACCCGGTTATTTCAGGGCTGGAACATACACGATCGAAATCAGCAAGAAGGGCAAAGTGATTGGCAAGGAGACTATCTCCGCCAGTCTGAACGGGTGGTATTTTGGAAACATCCTGTTAGGCGGCTTGATTGGGATGGTGATCGTGGATCCCCTGTCCGGAGCGATGTATCGCATGCCGGAGTCTGTCACAGTGAGCACTACCGCAGTAACAGCTAACAACGAAGCCGGCCGCAGCCTCCAGATTGTAGCAATTTCCACCCTCACGTCCGACCAGCGCGCCAAGCTTGTTCGCATCTAACTCTCCATCACTGATCTATTTCCCACTTCTTCCCATGAGCAACACCGGAACCATCGTCCAGATCATCGGCGCCGTCATCGACGCCGACTTCTCCAAGGCCACCAAGCTGCCCGAGATTTATAACGCGTTGAACATCCAATACGTCCTCAACGGCGTGGACACGAAGCTCGTGCTCGAAGTTCAGCAGCACCTCGGTGACGGCTGGGTGCGCGCGGTCGCCATGTCCACCACGGACGGTCTTAAACGCGGCATGGTTCTGACCGACCTCGGCAAGCCAATCTCCGTCCCTGTCGGACCTCAGGTTCTCGGCCGTATCTTCAACGTCACGGGTGATCTCGTGGACGAAAACGTCCCGCTCGCGGACGACTCATTCCGCTCCCCGATCCATCGCCCTGCTCCTGCTTTCATCGAGCAATCGGCGAATACTGAAGTTCTCCCGACCGGAATCAAGGTCATCGACCTCATCTGCCCGCTGCTCAAGGGTGGCAAAGGCGGCATGTTCGGTGGTGCCGGTGTCGGCAAGACCGTCGTCATCATGGAGCTCATCAACAACATCGCGAAAGCGCACGGTGGTTTCTCCGTCTTCGCCGGTGTCGGTGAGCGGACCCGTGAAGGAAACGACCTTTATTGGGAAATGATCGAGTCCGGCGTTATCGCTACCGAGCGTGACGAACACGGCCATCCGAAACTCGACGACAAGGGCAACCCCATCCTGATCGAAGGCTCGAAGGTCGCCCTTTGCTACGGCCAGATGAACGAGCCTCCGGGTGCGCGTCTCCGCGTCGCCCTTTCCGCGCTCACCATGGCCGAGCATTTCCGTGACGAGGCGAACCAGGACGTTCTTCTTTTCGTCGACAACATCTTCCGTTTCTCCCAAGCCGGTTCCGAAGTGTCCGCGCTTCTCGGCCGGACCCCATCCGCCGTGGGTTACCAGCCGACCCTCTCTGAGGAAATGGCCGGTCTCCAGGAGCGGATTACTTCCACCAACAAAGGTTCGATCACCTCCATTCAAGCCGTTTACGTGCCTGCGGACGACTTGACCGACCCAGCTCCCGCCAACACCTTCGCCCACCTTGACGCCACCGTCGTTCTTGAGCGTTCGCTCGCCGAGCAAGCGCTCTTCCCTGCGGTTGACCCACTCGCATCCACCTCGAAGGCGCTCGCTCCTGAAATCCTCGGTGAGGAACACTACCGCGTCGCCCGTGGCGTCCAAATGGTGCTCCAACGCTACAAGGATCTTCAGGACATCATCGCCATTCTCGGTATGGACGAGCTTTCCGACGAGGACAAAACCAGCGTGTTCCGCGCCCGGAAAATCCAGCGTTTCCTTACCCAGCCCTTCCACGTGGCCGAAGTTTTCACCAACGTTCCCGGCGTACTCGTTTCCATCGAAGACACCGTCAAGGGCTTCGCGGAAATCCTCGATGGTAAACTCGACGACGTGCCCGAAGGTAACTTCTACATGAAGGGCGGAATCGATTCCGTGCCGCGC
>JANODE010000074.1:0-2124 GCA_031412525.1 Akkermansiaceae bacterium
CCTGGCCCGCGCCCTCCGCGCGCAGTCCTCACCGAACGCAGATTATGTCACCGTCGGCCGCAAGCTGCGGATCGCCTTGGAAAAACTCGGCCGCCGCGTGATCGCCGATTTCAGCGTAAAGGATCCGGTGCCGTTTTCCGACGCACGAGCCATCTCGACCCTGCTGTCGCGCCATTTCATCGATGGAAATTACGATAAGGTTTCCGTCGCCTACACCCGCTTTGTCAACACGCTGAGCCAACAGCCGGAAGTCATCCAGCTGCTTCCCGTCGTGCCTCCGACCGATCATGCGGATGCCACTTCGACCCAGGAATTCCTGTTTGAGCCATCGCCCGCTGATGTGCTGAGTTCGATCCTTCCGCTTTACATCAATTTCAAGGTTTTCCAGGCCCTGATGGAAGCCCGCGCTTCGGAGCACTCCGCCCGGATGGTCGCCATGAAGGCCGCCACCGACAATGCGAAGAAGTTCATCAAGGAGCTCACGCTTGAATACAACAAGCTCCGCCAAGGTGCCATCACCGCCGAGCTTCTCGAGATCACGACGGCCATGAAGGCCATGGAATAAGAACTCAAGTTTGCCAGTTGCTAGTTTTCAGAAGAACAAAAACAGCGCTGGCTCTCCTCAAAAACTGAAAACTTCAAACTGAAAACTAGCTACTTTTTCCCATGAGCAACACCGGAACCATCGTCCAGATCATCGGCGCCGTCATCGACGCCGACTTCTCCAAGGCCACCAAGCTGCCTGAAATTTATAACGCGTTGAACATCCAATACGTCCTCAACGGCGTGGACACGAAGCTCGTGCTTGAAGTTCAGCAGCACCTCGGTGACGGCTGGGTGCGCGCGGTCGCCATGTCCACCACGGACGGCCTCAAGCGCGGCATGGTTCTGACCGACCTTGGCAAGCCAATCTCCGTGCCTGTCGGGCCTCAGGTTCTCGGCCGGATTTTCAACGTTACCGGCGATCTTGTAGACGAAAACGTGCCGCTCGCGGACGAATCCTTCCGTTCCCCGATTCATCGCCCGGCTCCTGCTTTCATCGAGCAATCCGCCAACACTGAAGTCCTCCCGACCGGAATTAAAGTCATCGACCTCATCTGCCCACTGCTCAAAGGCGGTAAAGGCGGCATGTTCGGTGGCGCCGGCGTCGGCAAGACCGTCGTCATCATGGAGCTCATCAACAACATCGCAAAAGCGCACGGTGGTTTCTCCGTCTTCGCCGGTGTCGGTGAGCGGACCCGTGAAGGAAACGACCTCTACTGGGAAATGATTGAGTCCGGCGTTATCGCCACCGAGCGTGACGAACATGGCCACCCGAAACTCGACGACAAGGGCAACCCTGTCCTGATCGAAGGCTCGAAGGTCGCCCTTTGCTACGGCCAGATGAACGAGCCTCCGGGCGCCCGTCTCCGCGTCGCCCTCTCCGCCCTCACCATGGCAGAGCATTTCCGCGACGAGGCGAACCAAGACGTCCTCCTTTTCGTGGACAACATCTTCCGTTTCTCCCAAGCCGGTTCCGAAGTGTCCGCGCTGCTCGGCCGGACGCCGTCCGCCGTGGGTTACCAGCCGACCCTCTCCGAGGAAATGGCCGGTCTTCAGGAGCGGATTACTTCCACGAACAAAGGTTCGATCACCTCCATCCAGGCCGTTTACGTGCCCGCAGACGACTTGACCGACCCAGCTCCCGCCAACACCTTCGCTCACTTGGACGCCACCGTCGTTCTTGAGCGTTCGCTCGCCGAGCAAGCGCTCTTCCCTGCGGTCGATCCTCTCGCCTCCACCTCGAAGGCGCTCGCTCCCGAGATTCTCGGTGAGGAACACTACCGCGTCGCCCGTGGCGTCCAGATGGTGCTCCAACGTTACAAGGACCTTCAGGACATCATCGCCATCCTCGGCATGGACGAGCTTTCGGACGAGGACAAAACCAGCGTATTCCGCGCCCGGAAAATCCAGCGTTTCCTCACCCAGCCGTTCCACGTCGCGGAAGTTTTCACCAACGTTCCCGGCGTACTCGTTTCCATCGAAGACACCGTCAAGGGCTTCGCGGAAATCCTCGATGGTAAACTCGACGACGTGCCCGAAGGTAACTTCTACATGAAGGGCGGAATCGATTCCGTGCCGCGC
>JANODE010000075.1:0-82991 GCA_031412525.1 Akkermansiaceae bacterium
TTGTGCGGCGGAGTAGCGGAGCCGGCCGCGGCGGTCGGCCTTCAGGATGGAGTCATGGGTGGCAGTCATATTCCGCCACGCTATGACTGCTATGCTACGCTCCGGCCAGAATCTTCAGATGGAGGCGTGGACTACGCTTACTTCTCCGCGGTTGTTGGGTAGATGGAGGTGAGGAGGTTTTTCTCGGCATCGATGAACGAGGAAGCCGAATCATCCTCTTCGGAACCGTCGCAGAGGAATTCGAGAATCTGGTTGGCTAGGCGGTATCTCTCTGACTGGTCTTTGGTGCTCGAGATTCTTCGGCGTATGTGTTCGTGGAGACTTCGGGTGAGAAAGTCAGGGAGGAGTTGTTCCTCGAGCGTTTCGAGCCGGATGATTGAGTTGCCGTTGTTTTTTAGGGCGATTCTGTCCCGTAATTTTGAAGTGAGAAGTTCTTCATAGATGCCATCAGACAGTTCATATCACTCATTGCTGGGTGAGATTAGCGCTGTATGTGGGTTCGACCAGGAGAAGATTGGGGAAATGGGGCTAGGAGGCTGGGTAATTGGTCTGTGTACAAAAAAACCGCCACCTGCGAACAGGGGCGGTTTTTGATGTTGGGAACTCTGTTGGTGCTTCTGTTAGAAAGCGGCCACCATTTCCTTCACCGGTGGGGCGAAGGTGGTGAGGTCGATGCCATCGACGGCGGTCTTGTATTCTGCCAAGCTCGGAGTGCGGCCGAGGATGGCGGAGAGGACGACGACGGGGGTGGAGGAGAGCAGGGACTCACCTTTTTTCCGGTCGGAGTCTTCGACCACGCGGCCTTGGAAGAGACGGGTGGAAGTGGCCATGACCGTGTCGCCTTTTTCAGCCTTCTCCTGATTGCCCATGCAGAGGTTGCAGCCGGGGCGCTCGAGATACATCATGTTCTGATACTCGGTGCGGGCGGCGCCTTTGGGGGCATTGTCATCGAACTCGAAACCGGAATACTTCTGAAGGATGTCCCAGTCGCCTTCGGCTTTGAGTTCGTCGATGATGTTATAAGTCGGCGCGGCGACGACGAGTGGAGCTTGGAACTCAACCTTGCCTTGGGTGAGCTCAAGATTCCGGAGCATTTTGGAGACGATTTTCAAGTCACCCTTGTGAACCATGCAGGAGCCGACGAAACCGAGGTCAACGGATTTACTGCCTTCGTAGTAGGAGAGCTCGCGGATGACGTCGTGAGTGTAGCGCTTGGAAACATCCTCGTTGTTGACGTCCGGGTCGGCGATCATGGGTTCGTCGATGATGTCGAGATCGACGACCATTTCGGCGCGATACTTGGCATTGGCATCAGGGGCGAGGGGTGGTTTTTCCCCGGACCGGATTTGAATGATGCGGTTGTTCGCCTTGTCGACGAGGCCTTGGAGGACGTGAGTGGCATTGTCCATGCCCTTGTCGATCATGATCTGGATGCGGCTCTTGGCGGTCTCTAGGGATTGAATGAGGGTTTCGGCTTCTGAAATGCAGATGGAAGCCTTGGCCTTCATCTCGGCGGTCCAGTCGGTGAAGGTGAAAGCCTGATCGGCAGGGAGGGTGCCGAGGTGAACCTCGATGACGCGGCCTTGGAAGACGTTGTCGCCGAATTTTTTCAGCATTTGTGCCTGAGTGGAGTGAACGACGTCGCGGAAATCCATGTAGGGCTTAAGGGTGCCCTTGAAGGTGACTTTGACGGACTCGGGGATGGGCATGGTGGCTTCGCCGGTCGCAAGGGCGAGGGCGACGGTGCCGGAATCCGCGCCGAAGGCGATGCCCTTGGACATGCGGGTGTGGGAGTCGCCGCCGATGGTGATGTCCCAGTCGTCCACGGTGAGGTCATTAAGGACCTTGTGGATGACGTCGGTCATGGCATGATAACCGTCCTTAGGATCGCGGGCGGTGATGAGCCCGAAGCCCTGCATGAAGGACATCAGCTTGGGGATATTGGCCTGGGCTTTTTTATCCCAGACGGATGCGGTGTGGCAGCCTGATTGGTAGGCGGCATCGACCGTCGGTGAAATGACGGTCGCGGCCATGGCCTCAAGCTCCTGCGCAGTCATCAGGCCGGTGGTATCTTGCGAGCCGACGATGTTGACCTTGACGCGGACGTCGGAACCGGCGTGCAAAGTCAGGCCGGGAGTGCTGCCGACGGCGTTGCGGTTGAAGATTTTTTCGACTGCGGTGAGGCCTTGTCCTTGGTGGGAAATTTCCTTAGCGGGAGCGAAGACGGTGGGTGTTGGAATTCCCAGCGTTTCGGCGGCGAAGGTCTGGAGCTTTTTACCGAAGACGATGGCGTAGGAGCCACTGGCCTTGATGAATTCGAGCTTCTGTGGGGTGAATGCGGAGGAGATGTCGGCCAGCACTTTGCCATTGCCGTAGAGTTTTTTCTCCTTGGTGTTGATGGTGAGGAGGGTTCCGGTTTCGACCGAATAAACCTGCTCCAGGACGGGATCTCCTGCCTCGTTGATGACGGTTTTTCCTTCTGCATCGGTCTTTTTGACCCAGTTTTTAAGATCGAGGCCGATGCCGCCGGTGACATCGACGGTGGTGAGGAAAATCGGGGAAATGCCGTTGGTGCCTGCGACGATGGGGAAGAGGTTGACGAAAGGCACGTAAGGGCTGGCCTGTTTTCCGGTCCAGAGAGCGACGTTGTTCACGCCGGACATGCGGGAGGAACCGACGCCCATGGTGCCCTTTTCCGCGATGAGCATGACGCTCTTGTCGGGGTGGAGCTTTTGCAGGGCTTGGATTTGTCCTTGGGCCTCTTCGCTGATCATGCACTTGCCGTGCAGCTCGCGGTCGGAGCGGGAGTGCGCCTGATTGCCGGGAGAAAGGAGGTCGGTCGAGATGTCACCTTCGGCCGCGATGTAGGTGACGACCTGGACTTCCTCAGGAACGTCCGGGAGCTTGGTGAAGAATTCGGCAGCGGCGTAGCTTTCGAGAATGTCTTTGGCAATCGGGTTGCCAGACTCGTAGGCGGCTTTGAGGCGCGCGGCATCGGCATCGTAGAGGAAAACCTGTGTTTTGAGAACCGCGGCGGCTTGGGTGGCGATGTAAGCATCTTCACCGAGCGCGAGGTTGAGGAGGGTATGGATGGAGGCTCCGCCCTTCATGTGAGAGAGCAGCTCGAAGGCGAAGAGGGTGGAGATTTCTTCCACGGCTGATTTGCCAAGGATGATTTCCTCGAGGAAGCGGGCCTTCTCACCGGCCGCGCTGGTGGTGCCGGGAAGGGTGTTGTAGATCAGGAAGTTGAGGGATTCCTTCCGGTGTTCGTTGGAGGAGTTTTTGATTTGGGCGATGATCTCGGCTATCAGTTCGCCGCTATCGATGGGTTTTGGATGCAAACCTAAGGTTTTGCGTTCCTCAATTTCTGCCAAGTAGTCCAGATACAGGTTCATGTTTTTTAAATCGATAGTCGCCGGGAGTGGCGCGGAGGTTAGTGGAGACGCGGGATTTGTCAAAATCGTTCACCTTCAAGGCGAAGTTGATTTCAGGGATTGAGTGGGGAAGCGCGGCGTGCGTAGTGTCCCGGCATGCAAATCGGATGGCTGACAGTGGCTTTTGGAGCGTTTATCCTGACCTCATGCGGGGTGACTGGACCGCCGCCGGCACTGGGCGATATGGAAGCAGGCGGCGAGCCAGCAGAGGGAGGAATCGCGGAAGTCCCAAACCCCAGCGACTCCATGGCAAAAAAAAGCGCACGGCCTCTCAGCCAGCTTCAGCGGGGACACGAAGTTTACATGCTGCACTGCGGCGAGTGCCACCGCTACAAGCTGCCGCAGGATCTGGACATCGACGAATGGCAGACGGCGGTGCCGAAAATGATCGGCCACGCGGGACTGGAAAGTGCCGATGAAAAGGCCGTGCTGGACTACGTGGTCGCGGTGAAGACGGAGCGCGGCGAGGAATGAACGGCGCGGCCGAACTGCTGGCATTCTCGGGAGTGATGGCTCTCGGGCAGTTCAGCCCCGGACCGGACATGGTGTTACTCACGAGGACAGCGTTGAAAAGCGGTGTCCGAGCGGGAACGGAGATGGCACTGGGAATCTCGTGCGGCCTTCTGTTGCATGCCAGCGTGGCGATGGCCGGACTGGCTCTGGCATTTGACCGGGTTCCGGTTTTCCAACGGATCTTGCAATGGCTGGCGGCGGCCTATCTGTTATGGCTGGCATGGCGGATTCTGCTGGAAGTCGTCATCGCCCGGACATCGAGTGTGCCCAATGAATCGGGCGGGATTGCCCACAATCGCGGGCCGTTCATGCGCGGCCTGTTTTGCAATCTGCTCAATCCAAAAGCTGCGATCTTCCTAGCGGCAGTGAGCGCACCGTTTCTCAGAGGTGATCGTCCGGGCTGGTGGCCACTCGCTCTTGTCGGCATCGTTGTGGTGCAGGGCGGTGTGCTTTGGTCGCTGTGGGCGTGGCTCCTTCAATGGAAACCGCTGCGCCAGCGATACGAACGGGCGGCACGGTGGATCGACTGCACCTTTGCCATTGTGCTGGCGGGTCTGGCGGTCAAATTGATCAGCGGATAGAAAAAGGCCACGCTTGGATGCGTGGCCTTCTTTGGAAAAAAGGGAAAGTCGGAGAGCGGAGATCAATCGTATTTCGGCGTCTTGTGCTGGGTGAAATAGCCATCGCCGGTATACATCGTGCCCGCATAATCCGGCAGCGGCCCGGAATCCGGAGGCAGCGGGATATTTCCGTAGGTGGCATCTTCCGGCTGGGAGTAGGCGATGTTTACTGGAGTGCCGACCTTGACAAGGCGGAAGAATTTCGGGGCAAGGTTTTCATGCATCCGGATGCACCCATGAGTGCACGGGTGGTGTTTCACCCAGCCGGTGTGGAAACCGTAATTTGCCTTGAACTCACACCAGTATGGCATCGGCGTGCCTTTAAACGACCAGCCAGCCGGGCGGCTGCTCAGCATGCTTTTTTTGATGCTGCTGCCATTGTAGGCATAGCCGTGGGTGTTGGCGCGTTTTTTGGCCACTTTGTTGAAAATCGTGAAGCTGCCGGAGGGCGTCGACGTCCCCGGAGATCCGACGGAAACGGGCATGGCGAGAAGAACCTCCGAGCCTTCCATGACGTAAGTGCGTTGCTTGCTGAGCGACACTTTCACTCGGACGTTGCTGGGATTATTCGGCAACTTGGTAGGGCGGTCGTAGGCATGATAGGCAGCCAGGCCGGAACCACCCGATGAAACGGTGGAGCACGACGACATGAACGCTGCGGTGGAGGCAGCGACAACAAGAATGATTACGGATTTGAAATTCATGGGATGGAGAACTGCCCCGAACATTGCCAAAGTCACGGAGATTGCAAGCCAAGGGTGCGGCGAAATCGACTATCGCGCGCGCTCCCAGGATTCGACGCCGTTGTTAGCAAACCAAACCGATGCGATGTGGTATGGCACGTATGCGATGTCCGGGCCGATGCCGTAGCCGAGTGCGGGGTAGCGACCGTATGGGCCATAATAGCCGGCACCGTAGCCGCCGTAGAAACTCGACGTGTAAACCGGACGCGATCCGACATAGTCCCATCGTTCGATCGCTTTCCCGTTTTTAGAACCTTCGTAACTTTGGTTCGGAGCGCCCCACGCGATGAGCACCGCGTCACGGGACATTCCCCGCGAGATCTGCCCCTGCTCGACGAGCGCCTGGTCCTTCTTTGGAAGTGCGGCGAATTTTTCGGGCTGTTTTTCGATCCGCGCTTGTGGAGTCATCGGCGCGCACGACGTGAAAAACAGCGCAGTCGAAAGAAGGCAGAAGATCATTTTCATCGGGCCAAGCTAGATACGAACCCGTGGGGATGCAATGCGCGCGATGAGGATTTTCAAGAAGTAAGGAAACGGGCTTGCCAACCGCGAATCTGACGCCGCAAACTTTCGCCGAACGTTTCCCCGAATAACAACATGTCCGAACTTCTCGAAGATGATGATCTCACCGCCGCATTGAAAAAATGCCCCGAGTGGGACTACGAAAAAAAGGCGATCACCCGAACCGTCGAGTTCGAGGAATTCATGGATGCCATCGATTTCGTCAACGACCTCGCCGAGATCGCAGAGGAGGCGCAGCACCATCCGGACATCACCATCAAACACACCAAGGTCTCGCTCAAACTCACGACCCACGATGCCGGTGGCGTCACTGAGCTCGACATCGAACTCGCCCAGCGCGTTGACAACCTCGTCGACTGAGGCTTCCTAACAGGAAATTTTCCAACGCGGCGCCTTTTTTTCTATCAGCGAGGCAGCATCAGTTCCTCGTCCTTCAGCCCGGTGATGCCGTTCAGCCCCTTGAGCAGGCGACGCAGGATGAAAAACAGGAACACAAGAATCGGCACGCCGATCACCGCAAAGCCCCAGCCGGTGAGTTTCCCGATGATGCCGTTGTAAGTCTCGAGCGCGTCGATCGCCTTGTGGTCGAACCCGCGGAAAAACCACAGCGCGAGCGCGAGGTTCATCGCCGAGCTGAGGAAAAACGAAGCGGAAAACAGTCGGGTGGACTGCATCAGCAGATTCTGATAGGCAGCGGATTTTCCCAACTCGGCGACCTTGCTTTCGATCTTCGGAATGTCGAACAGGCTGTCGTTGTAAAGGAACACATTCAGCAGCGGCGAAGCCGAGCGCGCGGACGTTAGAATGGCGAATCCGAGCACCATTGGGATTGAGGCCTCTTTGAGTCCGAAGAGGATTCCCGCGTTTTCCTTCACGCTGCCGTCCTTGTTCCATAGGTAGAGCGTCAGGCCACCGGTTAGAAGGATGGAAACGAGGCCTAGTGCGGAGAAAAAGTTAGGTTTGCGGGTCTGGATGAAGTGGCGGATGCCATATCCAAGAGGCAGCGCCAGTGCGACGATCATCGCGTAAAGCGGGCCGATGTGCCAGAACCTGGCGGATTTTCCGAGCTTCTCCTGAATCGCGGGATCCTTGCTCAGCAGACTCAGCACGAGCACGGGGATGAGCACGTTGATCAGGATGTTCGCAAGAGGATGTTCCTTGGTCGATTTTCGGTCGGACATGATGAATGTGCGGCGGAGACAAGCAGCTTCATCAACTGATGGGAAAGAAAAAAGCGGGACTTCGGGGGTCCGCTGAATGCCTGGCCGCGATTCTGTCAATGCTGGTGAGAAATTGAACGCGCTTCAAACAAAACGGCCTTCCCGCGATGGGAAGGCCGTTTCTCGTTAGATCAGGTTCAGGGGCTGCAGTTACACCGTTCCGAAGATCGATTTGCCGGAGGACTTGAGGTCATCGCAGGCTTCCTTCATGCGGACGCAGAGGCTTTGTTCGCCTTTTTTCAGATAGGAGCGCGGGTCGTAGTGTTTCTTGTCACCGACTTCGCCGTCGATCTTGAGCACGCCTTCGATGTTCTGGCACATGTGGGCGGCGATCGGACGGGTGAACGCGTATTGCGTGTCCGTGTCGATGTTCATTTTCACGACGCCGTAGTCGAGGGTCTCGCGGAGATCGCTCTCGGAGGTGCCGGAGCCACCATGGAAGACGAGGTCCATTTCAGCGGCTGCGCCGTACTTGTCGGTGACGGCTTTTTGGCCGTCGCGGAGGATGGAAGGCTTGAGTTTCACCGCGCCGGGCTTGTAGGAGCCGTGGACGTTGCCAAAAGTGGCGGCGAAGAGGAAGCGGCCGAGTGGTTGGAGCGCTTCGTAGACTTCAACCATGTCTTCGGGGGTGGTGTAGAGTTTTTCGATGGGAAGACCCGAAGTGTCGTGGCCGTCTTCTTCACCACCGACGCAGCCAGCTTCGACCTCGAGGATGATTCCGAGCTCGGCGCACTCTTTGAGGAGGGCTTTGGAGATTTCCAAGTTTTCCTTCAGATCGACGACCGAACCATCGAACATGTGGGATTGGAAAAGCGGGCCCTTGCCCTCGGCGATGCGCTTGCGGGAAGCTTCGAGAAGCGGCTTGAGGAAACTATCAACCTTGGCCGGGTGGCAGTGGTCGGTGTGAAGAGCAATGAGAACGTTGTGTTTTTCAGCGAGCAAGTGGCAGGCTTCGGCCAGCACGATGGCGCCAAACGCAGCGTCCTTCACCGCGGTGCCGGATGCGAACTCGCCGCCGCCAGTGGAGACTTGGATGATTCCGTCGGATTTCGCTTCGGAAAAGGCCTTGAGCGCACCGTTGATGGTGGGCAGCGAGGTGACGTTGATGGCGGGGTAGGCATAGCCACCCTTTTGGGCGGCGTCCAAGATGGCGCGATACTGCGCGGGAGTTGCGATTGGCATGACGGTGGTGTCCGTAACCAGTCGTTGTGGCATCGACAAGCCAGAATGCAGCAAAGTTCCGCAATTCCCTCCTGCTTGCGGCTTGCCAAGCGGCGGTGATCCCTGTTGTTCTCACCGCATACCGATGACCTCTGCCGAAACAATCGTCTGCAAGCCAACGCCTTGGTTTATCTCGCGTGCCGTGGTGATGCTGCTGATGTTCGGCGTGTTTGCGACGTTATTCTACATCGACGGCTCGACGGGCTATCGGAAAAAAAACGAGACCTTCTACCTGCACAAGGCATTCCAGCAGGCAAATACCGAGTTTTCCCAACAGAATTCGAGCGGCTCGCTGACGGCCGATGATTGGAAAAAATTCGCTGCCGCGCAGACCGTGCGTTTTCCGGAGGATCGCTCGGTGTTGCCAGCTTCGCTCAAGCTTCCGATGCCATGGCCGGAAATTCTCCACGATTTCGAAAAAATGAAACCTCTCCAGTGGAACATCCTCTGGCGTGAATACACCAAGGAGCGTGGTCTGAACGCGTCGCCTCCAGAGGAAGCCTACACCGCGCAGAAGATCCAGGAACAGTGGATCGTTTTCGGCATTTGTCTTCTTCTGGCAGCCCTGGCGGCGTTTTTTCTCATCCGCACGCTCCGGCGGTCCATCTCGGTCGATGGCGAGGCCGTCACCACGCAGCAGGGGAGGCGAGTTCCCTTCGCGGATTTGAAAACCCTCGACCTGCGGAAATGGGACACCAAAGGCCTCGCATTCATCGACTTCGACGGGCCGTCCGGAAAGGGCCGGATCCGTGTCGATGGCATGACTTACGGTGGTTATAAAAAGGAGAATGACGAGCCTGCCGAGCGACTCATGCGGCACATCCGAGAGCGCTTTTCCGGGGAAATCATCGAGTATGCCGCCGTTTCCACGGAAGATTCCAACGACAGTCCAGCACCCTCCGCTTGACCGATCGTATCCGAGTTCGGGCTTTTCCTGCTTTCCATCGTTTTCGATGTTGCCAAGTCGGGTCCGCAAACGATAACCACCTTCAGCACCAATTCTCACCAACACCAACTCATGTCAGATAAAAGTATCGAAGCCCGCGTAAAAGACATCATCGTTGACCAGCTTGGCGTCAACGCAGACCAAGTCACCACCGAAGCAAAATTCGTCGAAGACCTCGGAGCCGACTCGCTCGACACCGTGGAACTCGTCATGGCTTTCGAAGAGGAATTCGATATTGAAGTGCCGGATGAAGAGGCAGAGAAGCTCCAGGCCGTCGGTGACGTGATCACCTACATCACGAGCCAGCAAGCCTGATTCTGCTTTAGCAAAAGCTTTGCAAAAGGGCGGGCTCCTCACGGATGTCCGCCCTTTTCTTTGATTTCCATCAGATCTGGGAGAACCTCCCCCGCCATGCATTCGCCCGACGATATCCACTACGCGCTCGAAACGACCAAGGTGCTCCGCGAGCCGGATCGTCGCATCGATACGTTTGGTGAAACGCGGTTCGAGTTCCAGCTTATCAGCGAGCTGATGGACCGCGTTGGTGAGGTCAGGATCCGCACCGGCGAGGTCGAAGCCATGCGCCCGCGCATTCTCCGGCCGTCCGCCTACAACGAGGTCCAGTTGGAGGGATTCGATCCTACCGCCCGCGCCCGATTCGACAAGCTGGTGGAAAAATTCCGCGAAGAGGGCAGGGATCTTGCTTTCCTCCAGTATGGCTTCCAGTTCCGCCGCGGAAACGTCCACGAGGAAATTGTTCACGACTCCATGGATGCCGTCCGCGAACGGGTGTTGGAAGACATTCGCAGATCGGGAAATCCATCGCTCGCTGTCATCGAGGGCGTTGACGACGCATGGGAAATCTCCATCCTTAAATTTTCTTTCGAAATGATCCTCCGCTCCCATGAGATCAACGCATTCGATTTCAAGCGCCGCGGCCTTATCTGAAGACCTCCTGCACCTGCCCATGAGTTTCTGGACGCTCCTCAAGATTCTCGCAGCCGTGTGTGTGGTTGCCGTCATGGCCTTCACCGGCATGCTCGCCTATCATGTCGTTGTCGCTCCGCTCGGCGGTATATTTGCGAAAATCATCCCGAACCCTTCCGAGGTCGTCGGCACGCAGCCAGACACCGACTTCGCGAAAATGCTCGATTCCGCCGAGCTGCCGGACATCGATCCCGGTGAAAAAGCCTTCCAAAAAGCCCACGAACTCCTCGCCCTCGGCAAGCTCAACGAAGCCCGCGAAAAGCTCGTTTCCATCGTCAATGTCTATCCGACGTCGCCTTCCGCGCCCGTTGCCCGCCGAATCGTGGGCGACATGAATCTCGATGAACTTCTCTCAATTTCCCACATGGAGGGGAAAAAGGTTCATGTCGTGAAAAAGGGCAACTCCTTCTTCGGCATCGCCTCCGAATACAAAACCAACCTCGACAGCATCATGCATCTCAACGGCATGTTGGAGCTGAAAGGCATTCAACCTGGAGAGGAACTCATCGTCATGCCGCTGGAGTTCCGGATCCTGATCGAACCCCAACGCAAGGCGCTCTCGCTGTGGGACGGCGGCCGATTCATCCGGGAATACAACATCGTCCATCTCGGCGTGACCGGCACCCTCGCCAATCAGCACGGCACCATCAATTCCAAGGCCGCAGAAACGGGCGGCAAACGCGTGCAACTGCCGTCGAGAGACTACCGGGGAGCCGCCAAGATCATCCAGTTCGGAAAACCCCTCGTCCAGATCCGCGGCTACAACGGCCCGGCGGAAGAAGCCCCCAGCGGCATCGTCCTGAAAACCGAAGACATGGAGGAAATCAACCTCCTCACCCGCATCGGCAACGAAGTGGAAGTCCGGAATCAGCCGAAGTGATGGCCCTGCGGGAACCGGAGATAATCGGACCCGCCCGTCTCCGCTCTTGCATCTTCCGCCCCGAATCCCGAACCTTTTCTTCTTCACATGCAGCTCCTCGAATTTGAAAAACCCGCCGCCGAACTGGAACGCGAGCTCGAAAAACTCCGGACCAAATCGAACTCACAGAACATCGACATGTCCGCGGAGATTTCCATCATGGAGACGAAGCTGGCCGAGACACGGGCTGCCATTTACAAAAACCTAACACCCTGGCAGCGCGTTCAGATCGCACGCCATACGAACCGCCCGTTCATGCTCGATTATGTCTCGCTGGCTTTCACGGATTTCCAGGAACTCCACGGCGACCGCCACATCGGCGACGATGCTTCCATGCCCGGCGGATTTGCTAGAATCGGCGGCCGCCGCGTGGTCGTCATCGGCCATCAGAAAGGCCGCGACACCAAGGAAAACCTCAAGCGTAACTTCGGCAGCGCCCACCCCGAAGGTTACCGCAAGGCGATGCGCCTGATGAAAACAGCGGAAAAATTCGGCCTACCGGTCATCACCATGATCGACACCCCCGGTGCCTTCCCTGGCATCGGCGCGGAAGAGCGGAACATCGCTGAAGCCATCGCCTACAACCTGCGGGAAATGATGCTGCTCAAAGTGCCCATCATCGCCGTCGTCCTTGGCGAGGGCGGCTCCGGCGGCGCGCTGGGCATCGGTGTCGCCGACCGCGTCATCATGATGGAAAACGCCTACTATTCCGTCATCAGCCCGGAAGGATGCGCCGCCATCCTTTGGAAACACCGCAAGCACGCACCCGAGGCAGCAGAAGCCATGAAGCTCGTCGCTCCCGATCTGAAGGAGCTCGGCCTCATCGACGACGTGATCAACGAACCCACCGGCGGTGCCCACCACGACCACAAGGCCACCGCGGATTCCTTCCGCAACAAAGTCATCTCGCACATCGACGCGCTGGCAGGCCTTACCCTCGAAAAACTGCTGGAAGAACGCTACGCGAAATTCCGCAACTTCGGCGAGTGGCAGGGGAAAGAATAGGGGAGCAGAGGAAGTAATATCTCACCCCCGGCGGATAACCGTTAGGCGGGATCATCGAAAAAACCGGAAATCAGAAACATATGGCTACAAAAGTTGGAGTGATCGGAGCAGGCGGCATGTTGCAGTACCACGCGGCGGGATTTCGCCAGGCAGGCGCGGAAATCGTCGCCGTCGCAGACCCCGCACCGGGCGCAGCTGCTAGAGCCACTGAAAAATGGGGCATTGGCAACGCCTATGAATCCGTCGATGCCATGCTCGCGGAGTGCAGGGACCTCGACGCGGTCAGCATCATTGTTCCTAACAAATTTCACGCCCCGCTCGCCCTCCAGTGCCTCAAGGCTGGCAAGCATGTTTTCTGTGAGAAACCACCCGCCCTCAAGGCAGTGGAAGTCGAGGAAATGATCGCTGCCGCCAATGCTGCGGGCAAAAAACTGATGTTCAACTTCAACAATCGTGCGCGCCCCGAGTCGCAGGCGATGAAGTCCTACTGCGCGGACGGCACCGTCGGCACCATCAACTCCGCCCAGGCGAAATGGATCCGCCGCACCGGCATCCCCGGCTTCGGCGGTTGGTTCACCACCAAGGAACTATCAGGCGGCGGTCCGGTCATCGACCTGCTCCACATGATCGATCTCGCGCTTTATTTCATGGGCTATCCGGAGCCCGCCCACGTGCTGGCCAATACCTTCGACACCTTCATCACAGACAAGGGCTTCAAAGGACCTTGGGGCATTCCCGACCGCGTGGATGGCGTCAACAATGTCGAGGCAGCCGCCCACGGATTTGTCACCTTCAAATCCGGCCAGGTTCTAACGCTTCAAGTTTCCTGGGCAGAGATGGTCAAGCGCGAAGAAGTTTCCGTCGTCTTCCAAGGCACCAAGGCCGGCGGAAAAGTTGAGCGCCTCTTCGGCCGCGACGGACTCGACGAAACCGCCATCGACACCTGCGAACTCTACGTTCAGGAAAACGGCAACAGCGTGAACCGCACCATTGTCACCCCCGCCTGCGAGGACATGGGCCGCAGCAACTCCGCCCGCAACTTCATCGAGGCCATAGAAGGCACCGCCGAACCGCTCAACACGCCCGACCAGGCGCTCAACCTCATGAAGATCATCGACGCGCTCTATCAGTCCGCCGAAACCGGCAAGCCAGTCTCCATCTGACTCTCAACTCTCAACCACAAACTCTCAACTCTCTTTCATGAACCGCAAACTACGCATGGGAATGGTCGGTGGTGGACGCGGCGCTTTCATCGGCGCAGTCCATCGCATGGCAGCCAATCTCGACGGGAAAATCGAACTGGTCGCCGGTTGTTTTTCCTCCGATCCGGAAAAATCCAAACTCTCCGGTCAGGACTTTTTCCTCAATCCTTCCCGCGTTTATTCGTCGTATGCGGAAATGGCGAAGGCGGAAGCAGCCCTTCCGTTAGGCGAACGTATCGATTTCGTCACCATCGTCGCCCGCAACGATCTTCACTACCCGGTCGCCAAGGCCTTCCTTGAGGCTGGCATCCACATCGTCTGTGAAAAGCCGCTCGCGTTTTCCCTGGCAGAAGCGAAGGAGCTGAAAAAACTCGTCGACCAATCAGGCCTCGTCTTCGCCCTCACGCACAACTACACCGGCTATCCGATGGTCAAGGAAGCCCGCGCCATGGTGAAGGCCGGCAAGCTCGGCCGCATCCTGAAGATCGTCGCTGAGTATCCTCAAGGTTATGCCATCGGTGCGATCAAGGAACAGGCCGACGGCGCGATTTCGAACTGGCGCATGGACCCGTCCGTCGCAGGTATTTCCAACTGCATCGGCGACATTGGCTCCCACGCGGAAAACCTCGCCCGCTACATCACGGGCCTTGAGCTTGAGGAAATCGCAGCGGATCTCAACACCTTCATTCCCGGTCGCCCGCTCGATGACGATGGCAGCATGTTGGTTCGTTACGGAGGCGGCGCGCGTGGTGTGCTTTACGCCTCGCAGATTTCCACTGGCGATGAAAACAACCTGAACATCCGCGTTTACGGGACCGAGGCTTCGCTGGAATGGCATCAGGAGCATCCGAACGAACTCGTCGTGAAATTCGCCGATGCCCCGCGCCAGGTGTGGCGTCGCGGCAACAGCTACAATGGCGCGGAAGCCACGAAATACACCCGTCTCCCATTCGGTCACCCGGAAGCTTTCATCGAAGCCTTTGCCAACGTCTATCTGGCCGCCGCTGAAGCGATCGCCGACGCTCTCGCCGGAACCTATCCGCGCCCGGAAGGCTACGATTTCCCGACCATTGATGACGGCGTCGAAGGCATGGCGTTCATCGAAGCCGCGGTGAAATCCTCCAAGGCAAACGCCGCGTGGACGCCCGTTCACTCGACCGTCTAACCGACCTGTTGCATCAGCGATCCGGCCAGCGACCAGTCCGTTAGGATGAAGTCCGGCGTGCAGTCGCCCGCCCGGATGGATTCCGGGTGGCCTGTGAAAAGCGTGGTTTTGAATCCTGCCTCTGCTGCTGGAACGATGTCGTGCAGTGGATCGTTGCCGATGTAGAGCGTCTCTGCTGGAAGGATGCCGCGCCCGGCGAGACGGTCTGCCAGAAGCTGGAAAAGTTCCGGCGCGGGCTTCGCCATGCCGTGCTGATAGGAAAGAAGTGTCAACTCGGGCGCGAACAGGTCTGATAGATCACCGAGTGATGTTAGTGTGTTGCACTGGGCGTTGGAAAGAATCCCCAGTGAGACCCCGGAACGGGCGAGCCGCCGGATGAATGCATCCGCGCCGGGCATGGGGCGGGCGGGATGCCAGGTGGCTTCAAGCTCGATGACGAGCTGGGTGATTTCCTCATCGGGCGGCAGCGCCAGGATTTCCCTCCAGAGGCTGCGCAGGTCGATTTCCGGATGGGAAATCCCAGCGGCCGCATGGTGTCGGAGCACTGCGGCGTGAAGTTCGCTGCTGGGAGAAACGGGCGGTTCGTATCCTGCCTGACGGATGATTTCCCGCAGGACGGGATCGGTGAACGGATCTGGTTTCACCCCGCCAGACGGGGCGATAAGCAGGGTGCCGTAGATGTCGAAAACAAACGCGCGAAATCCGGTTTTTGCTGACACGGGCTCCGGTGCGGAGAGCAGGAAATGGAAGTTCTCCGGCGCAAGGCAGGCATCGAGGATGGCGGCGGGGGGAACAAAACGCAGCGGCGTCGCGGCCTGGATACCAGTTTCCTGATAGATAGTGACCAGTTTTTCCTGATAGTTTGTCAGTGACCACGGTTCGAGTCGATCCGGCGTTGCGGATGGGGTGTGGATCGCGATGGTTTCCGCCAGCCAGTCAACGAGTGGACGGGTTTTGGCATCTATCTCCACGAGGGGGACGGCGCGGTGGGATTTATCTGCGAGACGTTCGATCACGCCCTGCTGGAGCGGCTCAGGAAGATTGCCGAAATCCAACAGATCGCCGTGAAGGAGCGAATTCAGCGCGGCAGCGATGTGGACACTGGTGAGCGGGCGGCCACTGAGGCGGAAATTCCGCTCAAGGGTCGTGGTGAGGTGGGATTCGAGGATGACGAGATCGATCCAATCGACAGGGATGAGGATTCGCTGATAGAGACGTCCGCATGGGAATCCATGACAAGCGGTCAGGTGCGGTAGGTCGCGGCCAAGTAGCGGTTTTTCCCAAGCAACGGATTCCAGAAACGGCAGGCCAAATCCTTCCGACACCGATGTCGTGACGATGTGGCTGGCATGGGTGATCCAGGATCGGAAGTCCGCCGAGGCTCCGGCGGCGGGAGCAAAACGATCAACGACGTCAAACTCGATGGGGAGCTGGTGTTTCGTGACGAATTTCCGCCAAGTCTCGTGGATCGCGAGAGCATCAGGATTCAGCGGGGCGCGGCTGATAGCAAAATACGAACCCTCGGGAGCGAGTGCCGAGAGCAGGATAAGCTCACCGATGTTCTTGCGGCGGATCGCGCGGATCGGAGCAAACAGGATGGTGGAGGTGACGGCGTTTCCGGCCGTTCCGGGTTCGATGGGATTGGGGAGAAGAACGGTGTTTTCTAAAGGGAGGCCGGCGGCGGTGAAAATCTCAAGGTCGCTCGTATTGAGGAAGGCGTAACGGATCCGTGGAGAAAACGGATAGGGTTTCCGGCAAGCGGATAAAACAGGCAGGTTCTGAGGGCGACCCTGCTCGGCGAGATCATGGATTTGAAGAATGAGACGCTCACCTTGTTCAGCGAGAAGCGCGACGACGTCTGCGATCAGGACGTTCTTACCTAACGAGTGATTGTGAAAATGCCAGACGTCAAGCTGGCCGCCGAGAGCAGAGGTGGCGGCGGAGCGAAGCGATTCCAGAAGATCTTCTGCGGTGATTTCCGAATTGAGGAGGTATCCGAGGTGGGGGATCTGGAGGTGCTCCGGGCGAGACGCCCGGGCAACGGCTAGGGGCGAGACGCCCAAGCCACCGTCGTGCCGGCTGGGGCCGGTGAGGATGACATGGCGGTTCCCTGCGTCCGTTAGGGCGCGTGAAGCGGCCTTGATGACAGTGGTGACACCGCCGGGATCGAGGTGGTAGTGGACGATGGCGACGCGCATGGCGGGGGGCGCAGACGACGTTTCAACTGCCTTTCCAGTCGCCGATGGGCTTGATGAAATGGAACCCCCAGATCTCAAAGCCGAGGCGGTGATAGAGGCGGTGGGACGGATGGTTGGTGGTGTAGCTGTCGAGCACGATGATCTTGCAGCCCCGTTCACGAGCGACGGATTCAAGGTGTTCTATCAGACGGCTGCCGGTCCCGGATGAGCGCTGGTTTTCCGCGACGACAAGGTTGTCGATCTCCAGATAGAGGCCACACCAGATTTTGGTGGCGATCCAGGCACCGGCGACGCCGACCAGTTTTTCCCCGGAAAAAGCCCCGAAAATTTCGTAGTGTGGATGATCCGCGAGCAGGGTTTCCAGGCGCTCTTCCACCAGTGTGGCCGGGGTCTCGGGATTGAGTGAGGCCAGCAGGACGGCCGCCTCCGGCAGATCTCCGGAAACAAGCGGACGGATGGTGGGCTGTTCCATGGACGCGATGCGGCGGGTCACTGCGCGGGCTTGATCGAGACGAGCAGCGAGTTTCCAGCTGCCATGTATTTTTTCGCCAGCGCGTTGATTTCTGCTAGATTGATGGAGCGGTAGTCGGCGTCCCGGGTGCGGGCGAGTTCGAGGCGCTTGGGATCGGTCTGGCATTGGCTCAGCACGGTGTTGAGCCAGTATTTGTTGTCGCGCAGTGATTTTTCGAGCTGACCGAGAGTAGGCTTGAGGGCGCGGTCAAGTTCGTCCGCAGTGGCACCGGTTTTTGAAAATTCATCGGCGAGATCCCGCATGGTTTTTAGGAGACTTTCGAGGTCCTCGGGTTTTCCGACACTTTCGCCGATAATGTAACCGACATCTTCCATCGCATCCGATCCTGCGGCACCGGCGTTCGGGCTGTAAGATGCGCCGAGTTTTTCGCGGATTTCCTCCCGAAGACGGTCGCCGTAGATTTCCGCTAGAATGTTGAACCTTCGGAACTCCTTCTGATTTCCGCGGATACCTGCTGTCTTCCAGATGGCAATGGCGACGGCTTGCGCGATTTTTGAATCGTAAGTGAAGGTCTTCGAGCCTGGGGCGTTAGGAAACTGAATCTTGCGGGCGCTGCTCAGGTTGGGCAGTGCCGCCATGCGTGTGGGCAGGGCGCCAAAAGTGGCCAGCAAGTCAGGCAGGATGGTGCTGATATCAAAATCGCCGACGATGGTGAGTTCGATGTAGCCCTTGGTAAGTTCCGGGGTGAGCCAGCTTTTCGCATCCGCAATGGTGTAGGACGTGAGCTTTTCGACAGGTGCCACCGCAAATCGCGAGTCGTTGCCGTGGAGCCAGGCTTCCATTTCCTGCTGGGGTCCGGCGGGCGTGTGCTTGAGCTGCTGATACATGATCGGGATGGCTTTTCGAAACTGCCAGAGTGCCTCTTCGCGATAGCCGGGATCGATGACGGATGCGCACATGAGCTGCGTTTGAAGCAGGAAATCCGCCGGCGTGGTGGCGCCGTTGAGGACCAATGCATCATCGGTAATGCTGAGGCTGGAGGAGACGTTCTTCCCTGCTAGAATTTGTTCGAGATCGTCGTTTGAATGTTTTCCCAACCCGCCGCCTTCGAAGATGGCCGTAGCGAAGGTGTCCAACATCGGCATGTCCTTGGGTTGGGTCAGCTTCCCGGAACCGATGCGGGCGATCATGCGGATCTTGCCTTGTTCGAAATTGGTCGGCTTGAGGTTGATGTGGACATTGTTGGAAAGCACGAGCTGGGTGAGGCCGAGATCAGCGACTTCTTTACGTGAAGCGACAGTGCCCGGTTTGCCGAAATCCGCGTAGCCGAACGGCTGAGAAGCCCGCGCTGCCGGAGGGTCAACAGGTTTGCCTCGTGAATCCTCAAAAAGGGCGGCCATTTCCTTTTCCGCATCGGCGGGTTTTTCTTTCGTGGTGAGGACGAGATGATAGCCGGGAGCGTCCCAGAAGGCCTTGAAAGTTTCATGGCAATTCTCGACAGTGATGGAATCGAGTCCCTTTTGCGCGATTTCCAGATCCGTGACGGGATCCGAAAAAACCGATGGTTCGTTGCAGGCATCTGCCAGCGCGGTGGCGATCGCCTCCGACCTGCGGGTGGCCTTTTGTTTTACTTGCTGCTCGTAAGCGTTGAGCTGGTTCGATTTCACCTCGGCGAGCTCCGCCTGGGTAAAGCCATGAAGCATGGCGCGTCGGAATTCCTGCTCGATGACAGGAACGACTTCCTTCCAACGATCATCTGCGGCGGTGACGTCGATGGAGCCAAGTTCAAGGTAGTTGAAAAGATCATTTTTTGAAGCGGAGCCGGTGGCGATGGCTGAGTTTTCGACCTTGGCGAGACGTTCAAAGCGCCGGCTGATGATCGCGTTGGCAATGTCGAGCTTCATGTTAGAGAGTCTCGTGACCACCGTGTCCGGTTCTTCCTTATAAGGCCGGACGAGTGTTAGGGAAACCTCCGTGGACGAGAGTTCCTTGTCGGCGAAAACAGAAGTTTCAAGTCCCTCCGGTTGGGTGACGGGACCGAGCGGGGGATTTGCCTCAGGCTTTTCAGGGTTGGTCATCGAGCTGAAATTATCCTCGATGTGTTTTTGCATGACCTTCGGATCGATGTCTCCGACGACAATGAAAGTCATGCGCTGCGGGGTGTAGAAGTGAGTGTAGAAGTCCACAAACCGTTCGCGCGGTGCGGATTTGATCACTTCCTCCTTGCCGATCGGGAATCGCTTCGTGAGCAACGAGTCTGGTAGAATTTTCGAAAACTGTTGCTCCATGATCCGGCTGCCCACCGTGTCTCGGCTGATTTTTTCCGATAGGATCACCCCGCGCTCCTTGTCGATCTCCGCGGTGTCCAGCAAAGCGCCGTCCGCATAATCGCGCATGACGGTGAAGCCGAGCTTGATCTTGTCTTCGGCCAGATCCGGGATGTCGAGCATGTAGACCGTTTCATCGAAGGAGGTGTGGGCATTCACATCAGCCCCGAAGGCGATCTGCATGCGCTGCATGATCGGGACCAGTTCATCCGCCTTGAAGTTTTTCGTGCCGTTGAAAACCATGTGCTCGAGGAAATGGGCGAGGCCCTGCTGGTCGTCCGCCTCCATCAGCGAGCCGGAAGCGATATGCAGGCGGAGTGATACCCGGTGCGGCGGTTCGCTGTTCGGATAGATGATGTAGCGCATGCCGTTTGGCAGGTTGCCGAAAATGGCACCCGGGTCCGGAGCGATGTCGGATGCGGCATGCGGCCAAGGACGCGGTGGCACCGTGACGGGAGTCACCGCAGGCTTTGGGTCTGGGACCACATTTCTTTCGGCCTGAGGGGTGTCCGATACGGTGCCCGCAGTTTCCAGCGGGGATGTTTTCGTCGAGGGGTCCTGTTTTGAACGAACGGAAAAAACGCCGGCGGCGAGGCCGAGGACCAAGACGAGGATTAGCGGTGCGGCCTTCTGCATGGGCGCAGAGTGGTTGAATGTCGTCCACGTTGGCAACGCCGAAAAAGGTTCGATTTCTGGATCGCGACGGGAACTTGAAAACTTTGCGAAAACAAGATTGCAATCACCCCGGCGACATGGTGTTTTCCCGCCCGACCGCAAGGTCACCTCAGTGCGCGCGTGGCGGAATTGGTAGACGCGCTAGATTCAGGTTCTAGTAGGGGCAACCCTGTGGAGGTTCGAGTCCTCTCGTGCGCACCATGTTGATTTTTTGAGTGACCGGAATTTTTTTCGGAATTCCTTTCAAGGGGGTGTTTTCCCCAACACGACTTAAAACGGATGTTGCTTCAGCAGCTCGTCGGGTGAGTAGAAATCGTTCTTGTCCTTGATGGACTCACGAATCTTTCGGACGGTTTCGGGCTTTACGGCCGGTGCCTTGTTGCCGAAACTGTTTCGAATGTAGGTCAGCACACCGGCGACTTCATCGTCCTTGAGCAACGGGCCGAAGCCCATCATTGGAGGCACGCCGCTTTTTGGATCATAGGTGATGCCTTTGACCGTCATGGGCCCGTAAACGCCCTTGAGAACAAGTTTGGTGAGTCGCGTTTCATCGCCGGTGACCCACTCGCTTCCAGCAAGGGGCGGATAGAGTTTGTCCACGCCCTTGCCGTCCTGCTGATGGCAGGTGGCGCAGTGGGCCTCGCGGGCATAGACTTCCTGGCCGATGCGCCAGAGCGCAAGATCGTCTGCGGGGAGCTTCGGCTCCTTGAAACGCGGCACGGTTTTGAGTGTATCGAATTTGAATTTCCCACTGAGAAATTCCTGAGCTTGTGGATTCTCAGTCAGATCGAGTTTCCCTGATTTGACGAGCGTATCCGCCTGACTGCGGAGAGTTGTGAACGCGGCCTTGACGGCTTCCGGCATCCACTTGGTGACCGGCTGTTTGAAAATCTCCAGGGCGATGCGAGCACCGTCCGCATTGTCGAGCCAAGAGGCGGCGACGAGTGCCGAAAGCCGGACGAGCGGAGATTCATCATCGGCAGCTCCCAGCAAGAGCTCGGCATGATCAGGAATTTTTCTCCACGAATAGCGCAGCACGTTCACGGCGGCAGCCCGCGCTTTTGGATCCTTTGCGGCGAGGCACTGGACTAACAAACCGCGGTCGGTGGCATCCTGACCCCAGGTCGCCCACAGCGCTTCGGTGAGGTGATGGTCGTGCCGGGGATCGGCGGGATCGAGCTTGGAGGCCCACGATTTCACCGCTGGGATCACTTCTGAGGCAGGGCGCCCCCGTAACTCGCGGCGGGCCCGGTAACGGGTGCGGTATTCGGGCTCCTTGAGAGTTTCCAACAGTTGGGGAATGGTCGCTCCGGCGATGGGCAGCACCTTGACCAACGGGCGCGTGGTGCTGGTAAGTCGATAGATGCGGCCGTGGGTCCGGTCACGGTTCGGATCGCGGGCGGAATGCTGCATGTGGCCGATGAGCGCGTTGCACCAGTCGATCAGATAGAGTGATCCATCCGGGGCGAACTCCATGTCCACCGGGCGGAAGGTGGGGTCCGATGAAGTGACGAGGTCACCGATGTGTTTGCCCGAATAGCCGCCCTGGTCGTCGTGGATTTCATGGATGCTGGTGCCGAGAAAGCCGATGGTGTTGTTGACCATGTAGCCGCCCTGGAGTTCTTCGGGAAAATGACGTGATAGAATGAATTCCGAGCCGGACGTGGGTCGAGCGCGCTTCGGCGCGGACTCATCGATCTTTCCGATGTCGTAGGCATAGGGGACCTTGAGTGACATCGGCAGCGCCCACCAGTTTTGGCCGTTGGAGGCATCCGCGATGAAGCATTGATCCCAATCATCGAAGGCGATACCCCAAGGATTTGCGAACGCGGTCTGCACGTAGCGTTCGAGGCGGAAGGATTTGGGATCGAAGCGCCAGATGCCGCTGCCCACACAGCGCTGCGGGCCGTAGGGTGTCTCGACCTGCGAGTGGAGAAAAGTGCCCTCTGCCATGAAAATCCCGCCGGCGGCGTCGGATGAAAACGCGCTGATCGAGTGATGCGTGTCGTGGGAATCAAAGCCGTGCAGGATGATCTCCCGGCTGTCCGCGCGGTCATCGCCATTTGTATCGCGGAGGAGCAGTAAGTTCGGCTGCTCGGCCACGTAAACTCCTTCCGGCGCGAACTCGAAGCCGATGGGCAGATGCAGCTTGTCGGCGAAAACGGTCTGCTTGTCGGCGCGGCCATCGCCATCGGTGTCCTCCAAAATGATCAGCTTGTCGTTAGGGAGTGAATCACCCGGCTTGAAATGAGGATAAGACGGCATCACTGCGACCCAAAGGCGCCCCTTGTTGTCGAAGGACATCTGGACGGGTTCCGCGAGATCGGGGAATTGTTTTTCCGATGCGAACATCTCGATCTTGAAACCGTCCATCAACTTGAACTTCGAAAGCGCGTCCTTTTCCTCCAGATAGTTGATCGCCTGCTTGAAATTGGTCTCCACCGGCGGCAGCGGTGCGATAGCGGCGTCCGCGGCGGCGAGGTCCGTCTTTTTTCCCTGCGCCGCAAGCCAGACCGCCTGATCGCGATTGGCGGTGAGCTTGCGGAGTTTTTCCACTTCCAAGGGATAGTTGTCGTCGCCATAGGGGGCGAACCGGCGGCCATAAGCATGCACGCCGTTAAGCATGCGATGGTCCATCTGCCAGAACCACGCCTTGTCATTGACGAGCGCACGGAGGGTTTCCGGATTGGCCGCTGGCTTGGTCGTGACGGGCTGATAGAGCGCACTGATCAGCAAATCCGCCAGCTTTTGATCACCCAGGGCGTTGAGGGAAAATCCATTGATCGTGAGCGGCTTTGGTTCCTTTTCAAACAGCGCGAGGGTAGGGGTGTGGAGATCGATAAAGCCGACCCCTGCCTTTTCGGCGACTTCCTTCATGGCGGCGGTGTAAAGCACGAGATTGGCATTTTCGGATTTGCCATCCGGGAGATCAAGCGACCCTGATAGATTTTCGAACGCGATCGGAGAGACGAGCACCAGCTTCGGCGCGGATTTGCCGTTGTATTTTTGCCCCAGGGTGTGGTTTACGAACGCCTCAAGCTCCGCCCGGTATCGACCGACTTGACCGGGTCCGTCGAATGACTCGTTGAATCCGAAAAACGCCAGCAGCGTGTCCGTCTGACAAATCGTCAACCACTCGTCGTCGGAAGGATAGTGTCCTTCGCCGCGATGTTTGTTCAGATCCGGGCGGATTTTTTCTCCGCCTGGAAAAGCCCATGGGTTGCTCCGTCCTGCGCGCGGTCTGAAAACCGGCGTATCGCCTGGATTGCAAAGATTTCTCACCACGAGCTTTGATTGGGGATACGCGAGGTGCAGGCGGCTTTCAAAAAAGCCAAAATACTGCATGCGCTCGCCCAGCCCATTGCCGATCAGGGAGACGTGCTCACCTGCCGTCGGGGAGGTGAAAAGTGGAGCCGCACACAAAGCGGGCGCGAAAAGAAGGAGATGACAGAAGTAGGATAGTGGGCGGAGGAACACGATGAATTGGGGCTTGTCAGCGACATTCTACCATCCGCCGGAGGACAATCTTTCCCATCCTCGAAATTCTGCTGTTGAAAATTTGCCGGCCTGCGGTTTCCTCACTTGGTGAAATTTCTCTCATTCCTGCTACCGGCCTTGGTGATCTCTTGCACGGCACAAACCGAAGTTGCCAAAGAGCCGCCCTCGTATGTTTCTGAGGCCCCGCTGCCGGAAGGATGGCCACAACCTGGGCCCTACGACCGGGTTTCCGAGAAATCCTACCCCAAATACCGCGCTGCTTTCACGACTCAAAAAGGTGAAACCCGCGCGTTTTTCAAACTCTTCGGGCACATTAGAAAGAACAACATCCCGATGACATCCCCGGTGGAAATGGCGATGGACGGCAGTGACACCGGCTTGGAAATGGCAACGATGGGCTTCCTCTACCAGAGCGAAAAAGTCGGTGCCACCGGACCTGCGGGTGATCAGCTGGAAGTTCGCGATGTTACGGCAGCGAAGGTGCTCAGCTACACGTGGCAGGGCGTGGACTCGAAAACGAATATCGCAAAAGCCAAGGAGTCACTGGAGGTGGAACTGGCCAACAAAAAGCTGGCGGCAAAATCCTTCCGGCTTCTCGGCTACAACGGCCCCGGCACTCCACGCGAGAAGCGGACGTGGGAGCTGCAGGCGCTTTTGAAGTGAGCTCAACGATCAGCTAGTGGGTCAGCCGTTCGACCAGCACTTTATGCTGCTGGCCATTGACCGTCATGAAAATGTGTTTGCGATTCGAAACCGTAGCCTGAGACGAAATTGAGGGAGTCACTGTGGCGGCTGCGGTCTTTACGATTGCAGGAGCCGGTGTGGGCGCTGGCTTGGCAGGCGCGGGTGGCGTGCCTTTGATCAGTGCTTCGATCTGTTGGGGAAACATGGCGAAAAGGACCGCTGTTTCGTCATCGGTCGGCAGGCCTTTTTCCGCACATTGCGCGCGATAACCCTCGAGACCGGGTGCCAGCAGATCCGCCGGGCGCTCGGTGACGATTTTTTGTCCGCTCTTCATCACCTGCGCGAGGATTTCCGGATGGATCGGTCCGGGTGTCCTGCCGTATTTGCCGAGTGCAATGTCCTGTGCCGGCTGGCAGATCATTTTCCAGCGGCCGAACTTCACGTTCATCATCGCCTGCGTGCCGACGATCTGCGAGGTGGGAGTGACTAACGGAATCCATCCGAGGGCCTCGCGCACCACCGGGATCTCATTGACCACGGCGTCGAATTTGTCCGCCATGCCCTGCTCTGCGAGCTGGTTGCGGAAATTCGAAAGCATGCCGCCGGGGACCTGGAAAACGAGGATATCCGAGTCCACCCGCTCGTTCGCAGGGCTAGTGAATTTCGAGAGCTGCTGATAGACCTCCTCGAAGTGAAGCCGGAGCTGCTGGAGTTTTGCGGGATCGAAATCCGGCCGCCGCGGGTGTCCTTCCAGAAGGGCTAACATACGCACCGTGTCCGGCTGTGAGGTGCCGTTGGCAAATGGGACGATTGAGGTTTCCACCGTGTCCACTCCAGCATCGATGGCTGACAGATAGGCCGCCGCGCCGAGACCTGCGGTGTCGTGGGTGTGCAGCGTGATCGGGATCCCGATTTTCGCTTTGAGCTCCTTCACCAGGTTGAAAATGACGTGCGGCGTGATGATGCCGGACATGTCCTTGATGCCGATGGAGTGGCAGCCCATTCTTTCCAGTTCGATGCCCATCTGAACGAAGTTGTCGATGGTGTGCACCGGGCTGGTCGTATAACAAATTTCGCCGCGCGCGTGCTTGCCGCAGTCGATCACCGTGTCGATGGCGGTTTTCAGATTCCGCGTGTCGTTGAGGGCGTCGAAGATCCGGAACACATCTTGCCCGGCCGCTGCATCGGCGCGGACGAAAGCGGCGACCACATCATCCGGGAAGCTCGTGTATTGCACAATGTTTTGCCCGCGGAGCAACATGATCTGCGGGGTTTTCGGTGCTGCTTTTTTCAACGCCCGCAGGCGGTCGAACGGATTCTCGTTCAGATAGCGCAGGCACGAGTCAATGGTCGCGCCACCCCAGGTTTCCAGTCCGCTGAAGCCCATTTCATCGAGGATGGGAGCGGCGGGCAGCATTTGCTCCGTGGTCATGCGGGTGGCGGCCAATGATTGGTGTCCGTCGCGGAGAACCGTGTTGTTGAAGGTGACTGGTTTCATGAGAGAGGATCAATACAAGGGCACGGTATCGGCAGTGTTTGGCCGTGGCGAGTCGCCACGGCTCATGTCCTGCGCACGGTTTGCTTTTCTGCAGGCCTGCAACCAACGGAACGCCGCTCAGTGCACAAATCCATCCATGATCCGGCGCACCGCCGTGGCTGCGGGGAGCGTTTGATCCGCCACCTGCCGCTCGATTTCCGGTAACATTCGCCTCACCCGCTCATCGCGGAAAAACCGATGGTGCAGTTCCTCCTGGATCATCGCGTGCATCCATTCGATCGACTGGCGTGTCCTGCGCGATTCGAAAGCGCCCGACTCACGCGTGGCTGCCGCAAATTTCCCGATCACCTGCCAAAGGGCTTCGAGTGTCTCCGGGATCAGCGCGGAGCAGGTGGTGCAGCGGGTCCTCCAGCCGGGTGTCGCGGGCTGAAGGTAATTCAACACGCGGCTGTATTCCACTCCCGCGAGTTTTGCGCGCTGGGCATTGTCGCCGTCCGCCTTGTTGACAGCTAACAGGTCGGCGATTTCGATGACTCCCTTCTTCATGCCCTGCAATTCGTCGCCGGCGCCGGCAATCATGATCAGCAGGAAAAAATCCACCATCGATCTCACCGTGATTTCATTCTGACCGACACCCACCGTTTCCACCAGAATCACGTCGTAGCCCGCTGCCTCGCACAGTAGCATCGTTTCGCGGCTTTTCCTGCCGACGCCACCGAGCGATCCGCCGGACGGCGATGGCCTGATGTAAGCGTTAGGTTCGCGGACGAGATTCTGCATCCTCGTTTTATCACCAAGAATGCTGCCACCGGTCACGCTGCTGCTAGGATCCACCGCGAGCACTGCCACACGGTTCCCCTGATTGCAAAGCTGGCAGCCGAGGGCCTCGATGAGCGTGCTCTTCCCTGCACCAGGAACCCCGGTGATGCCCACACGGATCGAATTCCCCGTCCTCGGCAGCACACGCCGCAACAACTCCTGTGCCATTTGCTCATGCTCCGGCAGGTTGCTTTCCACCAGCGTGATCGCCCGTGAGAGCACACCCACATCGGCTGATTGAATTCCACGCTCGTAATCGTCTAACGTCAGCTTTCTACGTTTCAGCGGGCGGTGGTCCGAGACTGGTTGCGGAAAAATTCCCGTCATCACCCGGCTGGCAAAATGGGGGTCATTTTCTGATCCGGTCGGGACCCAGTCCGGAGAGTGGTGTGTGTTTTGGCTTTCGGGTTCCGTTGTCATGGTTTTCGACAACCCGTTGGTAATCGTAACAATGCCCTATTGCCAATGCATATCCACGCTTCCTGCCCGCTTGTTTTCTTCCTCACCGCAGGACCGGCAGGGAGCAAAACGCCAGGGTCACCCCCGAAAACCAATCCAGCTGCTCAGAAAAGACCAAGTGCCTTCAGAATGACAACGATGATCACGACGGCACCAACGATATAGACAATGGAATTCATAGTTTCAGGTATTAGCGATTGAGATTCCGCTGCTAGACATCATGTCCATTAACCAGCAGGAATACAAACCCGCCATTGCAGATCGTGTGCCTGTGGCCCATTGCCCTCAGGATCAACGATTGATCCATGAAAACCCGAATGTCAGGCGGCTGGGAATGCGCAATTTGCATCCATCGATTGCAAAATGTCCGTAGCCTGGACTGGAGACTTTTATCTCAGGTTCAGTTGAGATCCAAAGAGCGGTGAAACGGCGAACCATAGGATGAATGTCAGCGCGAACGCCATCAGGCCATCAATTCTCGGACTCCTGTCGTGCCCGCGAGACCAACACAACCAGACGATGAGAATCATTCCGTGCAGCAGCATACCGGTCATTGTAATCAAAGGCCATCGTCCTGGAAAGGGAGAGTAGTGCAGCGCGACGATCACAAGCATCGCAACGAGGGTGGAAAAGATGGCAATAAGGTGTGTGGTTCGATTGCCAAAGCGGACGGCCAGAGTGAGCTTGCCGGATGCCTCGTCAGATCTTCGATCCGGGATGCCGGAAAGGATGATGGAAGGAAACACTGCGAAAAACAGCGGCAGTCCGATGACCCACACTGCGGATGCCAGAAGCCCGCCACCCATGAATAGCAGCCCGCATTGGACCACCATCATGCTATGGGTGAAGGCAACCGTGACCTCGCCGAAGCCCCGATGGCAGAGTTTGGCTGGTGGAACCGTGTAGCCGATCCCCAAAAGCAGAGCGACGAAAACCAATAGAACATTCGCCCCGGTCGCGGCAGGTGAGTAAATCTGAAGCAGGACCAGTGAGATGAAACCCAGAATTCCGGCAGTCATGACCCCCAGGCGCAACTGACGGAAGTTTAACAATCCATCCACCAACACTCTCGAACCACCGGTAAATGGACCATGATGCAGATTCTGCCGGTCACTTTCATAGTCATGGATCTCGTTAAGCAAAACCGTGATCACCTCGATGAAAAACAGCACGGCATATCCCCACCAATAGGCGGGTTCCCGCCACAATGCAGCCAGTGGAATCACCTGGCAGGCCCCCGCCGTGTAGGCGATCCAAGTCATCGGATAGAACTGGAGTCGCAGCGCTTGCACCCAAATGGCGAAGCGATGGCGGGTTGCTTCGATTCCCTGCAATCGACCGGTTTTAAGAAGTTCCGCTTCGTGCGCAGCTTGATCCGTCCATTTCAGCCGCGTGTCAGGTGATGCATGTTTCACCGGACCTAACATTAGAATGCGGATTGGGGCAATTCCACAGAACCCAAGGGTGGCGATGGAAAAGGCACGATGGCCCGGGCTCCGCAGCAGGTATTTCACGACCCATGGCGGAGTGTCCATGGTGGTGATCAACTGGGCGGACTTGCCTTTCAGCAGCCCTTCGTAGGAATCACCAGAGATCCGCTCTGCAAAGGCGAAGCCGGGTAAAAGAATTCGATCGAGAAATCCTTTGAGCAACGCAGGCATCGTTCCCCACCAGATCGGATAGATGAATGTGATGTGATCTGCCCAGTCGATCCACTCGCGGGCCCGCATCAGATCCGGTTCGAGGGCCTGCTCGAGAATGACGGCCTCACGCACATGGGGATCAAATTCCAGGTCTGCCAGCACGAGTTCGCGCAAGTCGATGTCGCAGTCCAAGGCCCGCTGGCGATAGGCTGCGGCAAGCACGGAACAGAAACTGTCCCGCCTCGGGTGACCCATGATCAGGAGTAATCGCACGAGAAAAATCTTCGAAGGACAAACAGGTCGCTGTGGTGCCTTTGTGCCACATGACCATTGCGGACGGGGATCCGACACCTTGCACGAACAGTGCCATGGTCATTTCAGGGTCATGCAACTCGCTTTGCCACTCGGATCTCTCATGGGATTGCGTTTCGCTGTTTGATCGTGCGCATGGCACTCGCGGAGCCATAAGAAACCGAATGAGCCATACCAAGGGCCAGCATGGTGATCCCGGAATGATGATGGAACGGCCTGAGGAAACTGCCTTCTGACGCAAGCCAGGTTCATCATCATCAGGTGATGATCATAAATCGTCTTGATGATGGCTTCGGTGGCAGCGGCGGCACGCTTCATGCGAAAACCAAAGTCACCCACCATGTTCCAACAAACCTCATTGATCGCCACCTGCCAAAGTTCAGAAGCTGGAAACGAATGGCTCGCGGCAAAGTGGGGCGAATTTGATATAGGGGTTACCAGGACAGATTATTGCGCAGTCTACATGGTGGACCTGGAAGGGATCATTCACGCATGCAACCCGGGCGTGGAACGTATGACAGGATTCACAGCCGACGAGCTGACAGGTGGAAACTTTTCACAACTCTATCTCCCGGAGGACCAGGCGTTGGCCGTCCCGCAGCATGAAATGCGGATGGCGTCCCAAATAGGACGATTTCTCACTGAAGGCAGGCGCTATCGGAAAGGTGGTGGACATTTCCAGGCATCGGTGACCATCCGTGCCATCTATGCACCCGATGGTGAGGTCGCGGGATTTCTCACGACGGTTCGTGATTTGACAGAGACAAGCGCGGAGGAGCAATCACTACGCAAAAATGAAAAGGACTTGAGGTTGATGGTGGACACCATCAAGGACTACGCGATTTTTCTGATGGACGCACAAGGGCACATCATGACTTGGAACAGCGGTGCGTGTCACATCAAACAGTATGCGGAGCATGAGATCATTGGCGCCCATTTTTCCATCTTCTATCCGCAGGAAGCCCGCGCCATTGGATTGCCCGCCACGCTGCTGGCAGATGCGGTCGCCCAGGGAAGTGCGGAGGATGAAGGGTGGAGATTGCGCAAAGACGGGTCACGTTTCTGGGCCAATGTCACCATCACTGCGCTGTTTGACGAGCAGCATGAACTCCGTGGGTTTTCGAAAATCACCCGCGACCTGACGGGTCAGCGGCAGATCGAGGCACTGAGGGAATGTGGACGGAGAAAAAACGCGTTCCTCGCGACACTGGCGCACGAGTTAAGAAACCCCCTTGCCCCCATTCTCACTGCAGTGGAGATCATCCAGCGCTCTCCTCACGATCCGACTGTGGTTTCTCGGTTAGGTGAAGTACTCAAAACCCAGGTCGGACAGATGACCCACCTTTTGGATGATTTGCTGGACATGGCTCGGGTCATCTCAGGGAAGATCATCCTCCAGAGGTCCGAGGTGCCACTTTCCGAAGTGATCGAGAGCTCGGTGCAGGCCATACGACCCGCACTCGACGAACGGGGTCATCAATTCAAATGCGATGTTCCTCCGCAGCCGGTCATCATTCCTGGAGATTTTCATCGCCTCGTCCAGCTGCTCACGAACGTGCTTTCCAACGCTGTGAGTTTCACTCCTCCAAATGGAATCATCTGCCTGCAAGCGTCGCTTGGTGCAAATGGTGAGGAACTTGAAATTCGAGTCATCGACAACGGGATCGGAATTCCAGTGGTGCTACAACATTCGGTATTTGAAATGTTTGACCAGGGAGCCAGCGGTGCGGCGGATGGTTTGGGGATGGGTCTTACATTGGTTAAGACACTGACGGAGCTCCATGGAGGAAGCGTGTCACTCTTGAGCGAAGGCGATGGAAGTGGGTGCGTTTTTACCATTCGTCTGCCTCTCCATCCTTCTTCCTTCGGACCCAAGGAGGAAAACATCCACGTTCTAGCAGCCCTCGAACCTCCAGTCCGCGTTCTGGTGGCGGATGACAGCAAAAACGCGGCGGACGTCCTGGGTATGTTTCTTCGAATGGAAGGGTTTGAAGTCGCCATTGCCTATGACGGGCAGGAAGCCGTCGAGGTCGCCGCGGATTTTTCTCCGCAGTTGGCGTTCCTCGATCTGGGAATGCCCCGCCTTGGCGGTTTGGCAGCCGGTCGCGCGATTCGCACGCTATTCCCTGGCATCAAGATTGCAGCCCTCAGCGGATGGGGAGCTGCGGATGATCAGCGCCAAACAGCTGAAGCGGGCTTTGATTTGCATCTCGTGAAGCCATCGAAACCCGATGATATCCGGAGGGCCTTGGATGTCATGCAGCTTGCTTCAGGGAGGTAGGTTGGAAAAACTCAGATTCCACGTTTTCCCTGCGCTTGGCAACATGCATGAAAACACTGCAAATCGCCGTGCACTAGACTGCCTGCTGTGGCTTTATGGTGATCTAAAACAGGATACCTGAGCAGATCACCGGAGGTTGTGATTTGGAATCCCTCCTGCTGAAAGGCCAAGTTAGCGCAAGGCATTCCGTCCGATTGGGCGGTTAGGTTTGCCAAAGAAAAACCCGTCAATGAGAACCACCTCTCCTCCTCAAATTCTTTCTGATCAACTTGAACAACTTCATTGCATGGAAACGCAGATCGCGAGGGAGTTTCCAGTTTTGGCAGGAAGCGTCATGCACAGTCGATTGCGAAGTTATTTGACAGGACGGGCCATGCTCGCCCGTCAGCGCCGCATGCATTTGGAAGATCTCCTGAAGCGTCATGCGCATCCGCTCACCATCAAAGCCTACGATTCGATCCGGGGGATTCTCGTGGAAGGAAACCGGGACCTCGCCCGGATCCATCAGCCATGTTCCAGAGATATTGCAATGATCGAACATTGCATTCGAATCGAACAACACGCGACGACCGCCTACGGAATTGCGGTTCCATTGACCCACCGGATTGGATTTCCCCGCATCAGCACCGAATTGAAATTGCTGCTCGGTGATTTGGAGACTGCCCGCCTGACCTACCACGCCTTTGAGGCGGAAGTGTTTTCGATTGCCGGCACCCCTGCCAGTGTCGCCATCCAGCCGTTACCGATGGATTCCCCGCTTTCGAAAAAGCAGGATCACGAGGATAAGGTCCGTGGGCGATTTGTCAGTTGAAATTCATGGTATCACTCACGACTCAATCATAGGTTATCTTCAGGTGGTTTATCGTGCAGAAGAGATGATCTTTCGAGCATTTTGCCAAAGGAGATGAGATGGGTTCTGGCTCGCGATGCAGCAACTGTGGAGTTTTCTAATCTGGCATGTCCCTTGCGATATCGGACACGGCAATTCCAGAAACTCTAACGCCATCCGGCGGCAATTCATCCGATCACACCAACTCACAATCATATGTTCTACCATTCTCAAAACCTGATCAATCCCATCGTTGCAGACGAACCCGATCCGTCAGCAGCCAACGCGCTGCAGGAAGGCCTCGGCGGTCAGTTCGGCGAGATGCGGACGATGATGCAATATCTGTTTCAAAGCTTCAATTTCCGGGGTGACGGCAAACCCTATCGCGACCTGATTCAAGCGATTGCCATTGAAGAAATCAGCCATGTAGAGCTGATCTCAACTACGATCGCGCGTCTGCTGGACGGAGCGCCGGGCTATCATGGAAAAAAATTCGAAGTTCCGGGCAAGGGTGGTTCAACGCCGATGAGCATGGCAAAAGAACAGCAAAACCCACATCACTTCATCGTGGGGGCTCAGGGAGCATTACCGGTGGACGCTGCCGGGAATCCGTGGAGCGGCAGTTATGTCCATTGCAATGGCAATCTGGTGCTGGACTTGTTGGATAACCTGGTCCTCGAATCCACCGGGCGTTTGCAAAAATGCCGGATCTATCAGATGTCTGAAAACAAGACCTTCCGTGCCACAGTGGCCTTTCTGATCGCTCGCGACGAAGCCCATGAGATGGCATTCGCGAAAGCCTTGGAAACCCTGGGTGTCGAATGGAACAAGCTGCTTCCCATTCCCAAGTTCGATTCGTCCCAGTATCCGGAGGTCAAAAAGTTGATCGATGCGGGTGTGAACCGGGAGCAATATCATTTCCGGCTCGATGAGTCGCAGTTGGGGGTGATTTTCAAAGGATCAGCTCCTGCCAATGACGGGACGGAGTTGGTCACTCTCGCAGAGCCTGCGGAAAAATATCCGATTCCGGACGCCCCGGAGCGTCCTGAAGAATTCGCACCCGGACTTGATCCGGATCTTCAGGCATTGGCCGATGCGTTGGTGGAGGCAAAGGCGAAGGTCGCATCCACTGGAAAGACGGGTCGTTCTAAGAAGAAATAAACGCGCGCCCAGACCTTGATGAGACGATGATGCTACAGTCGCCAGCGGAGGCGTTCCGGGGCTTAATTTGAATTCCCGGAAACACTTTAAACCGCTTGCGGGCATCGGGACATTTCCCGATGCTGGCTGGCATGAGCGAAACCCCGAAAGATGGCCCTGACTCCGAGGAGTTTGTCCTGGAGCTGACTAACCATCAGACCTCGATGTTGGCCTACATCCGGTCGCTTGCACCCGGTAGTTCCGGCGCGCGCGACCTTTTGCAGGAGGTGAACATCACGCTTTGGCAAAAGCGGAATTCTTTCGAACTCGGGACGAATTTCAAAGCATGGGCGTTTCAAACGATCCGTTATCACATGCTGAACCACCGGCGGCGGCTCATCGCCCACGGCTGGCTCATTTTCGATGATGACTTGATCGAGCGCATGTCACCTGAGTTCGAGTCGGAGCCAAACGAATTGGAGGAGCGCCACCTTGCGTTGCGCACCTGCCTGCAAAAGCTGCGCCCCCAGGATCGCGAGCTGCTCCACCATCGCTACGCGACTGCATCCTCGCTGCAGGAATACGCCACCGCCACTAACCGCAGTGCGGGCACGCTCAAGGCCATTCTTTTTAACCTCCGCGCCGCGCTCAAACGCTGCATCGAACGGCAACTACTCAAATCCTCCAACCAGTCGGGATGAAAAAACGTGATCAACTGCTGGTTCAACAGGTGCTGGATGGATCCACAAGCCCGGATGATTTCGCCGCTTTCCAGAATCGACTGCGGGAGGATCCGGAACTCGTGACGCTTTACGCCGGATACGCCCGGCTGCACCACACGCTTTGTGAGGAATTTGAAGGAGTAAAACCGACGCGACTGGCGCAACCTGCCGCCAGATCCCGCCGTCCGCTGCTCTATCTGATTCTAACGGGTGCGGCGGTGCTTGTGATTCTGGCGTTGGCATTGCGCGAACCCCTGTTGCGCGGCGTCACGCCGCAGGCTGTGGCCAACGCGTCGTTTTCGTTGGATGCCGTTTGGCAGATCGAGGGAACGCACCGGACTTCGGGCTCTTTTGCCAGCCTTTCCCGCGGAACCAAACTCAGGCTGGAACAGGGACAAACCAGCATCACGATGGACTCCGGCACCACTGCCGTGATCGAAGCCCCGGCCGGGATCACCCTGGAATCGGGAAAATCCATGATTCTAGCGGAAGGGCGCGGACGGTTCCGGATGTTTGGTCCGGGCGGTGGCCTCAAAGTCGCTACCCCTTCGTTCACCGCGTTGGACCTCGGCACCGAGTTCGGGATTGAAGTGCTTCCCGGCAAGCTGGACGAGCTTCACGTGATCGAGGGCAAGGTCAGGATGCGGTCGAACACGGGTGGCGAGGAACTCAATCTAACGGGTGGCGAGTCGGTGCGCTCCAATAGCGGCACGGTGGAAAAGATCCCGAGCGACGGCGGCCGTTTCCTGAAAGAGCTCGGCCGGTTCCACACCGTCTTTTCCAGTCCCTTTGCAAAGGCGGAAAGCCGGATGCAGTATGGCAGCCCGATGATCTCGGAAGAAGGAATCGACGGTGGAAATTACGCGGCTTTCATCAGGCTCAAACAGCCCGAGCCCGGCAGTGGGGGAACGGTCCTGCTTGCCACTCTGGAAACGGGCAAACCCGCCAGTGGCGATTTTCACACCGACGGCTGGGCGGGCATGAGCTTTTTCAACAAGGGGCTGGAAGTTCTGTTTTTCGGCGATGCTTTCGGCATCAATCGAACCTGGTCGCTCGATGTGAAACAACACGTGCCGGTCATCCTTCCAGCCGCGCCGATCCTCGGCCCGCGGACAGTGACACTGCGCTACCATCGGCCCAGCGGCGATGTCAGCCTGCATGAGGGTGGGGTGCCTTTGGGGAAGGCGTTCTGCTCTGGAAAACTTCCGCCTGGCACCGTCTTCGATGAGATTCGTCTGGGTGCATCGGCGGGAGCAGCGCTCGATGTCCGTTCACTCACGATTCGCTGTGGCGGCGAGCGTTGAGAAAGGTTATGTAAACGGGACCTCTGCGGCGGACATTTGGTGGACGTAAAACCCCACTGAATCGATGAATTTCACACGCCGCATTCCGGCAGTCGCCCTGTTCGGCGTTCTCATTTCCTGCACCAGCGCCCAGACGGTTTATGTCTCGCGGATGTGGCACAACCACCAGCCCACCTACTGGCCTGAATGGAATACCAACGGCGGCCAGACGAACCGTGTCGAATACGCGTGGGACTCGATCGTGAGCAAACCGAACCGCAGCTACCCGGACAGCCTTGCACGACATCCGGAAAACAACCTGACCGACATCTTCGGCATCGATGACCGGAAAAACGCCTATCAGAGCGGCCCGCGCAACTCGCTGGCGAATCTTTCCAGCTCCGCCGGATTCTGCATGAGCTATTCCGGGTCGCTGATCGACGGCGTGCGCTCGTTAGGCGGGGTCGGCCAGCTCGGTTATGGAGGAAACTGGTATGCGGGGAATCGTGAGGCGCGGAACTGGCGCACACCATCCGGAAGCCGCCGCATGGATCTGGTCGGGTTCACCTACCACCACTCACTCGCGCCATTGCTTCCCAAGCCAGTCCTGCGCAAGGAGCTGCAGATTTTCAAACAGGCGTATTGGAAGGCGTGGGGAGGAAATCCGGATGGATCGGACCATTCAAAGGGATTTTTTCCCACCGAGATGGCGTTTTCCAACTCCATCATCGATGTGCTCGCGGACGAGGGCTATCAATGGTCGATTGTCGCCAGCCACCACCTCAGCCGTACCTGCCCGACTTACATGAACCAGGGCAGCATCAACGACAACCGCGGGATTTTCTCCAGCCTGCCGAACAAGGCCGATCTGCTAGGACCTTCACCGACAACAGGTTGGTGGTATGGCCAGCCGAATCCCGGGAACGCAGCGTGGAACGTCTCACCTTACGCCTATCAGCTCCACCGCGCGAAGCATGTGAATCCAGAAACCGGTGCGGAATCGTCCATCATTCTCGTCCCGTCCGACGACGTGCTTTCCTATCGGTTCGGCTATGCGGCGGAAGGCATTCAGAAGATTCAGGAGAACATCGCACCCTTCGCCACGGATGCGAGCCGACCGGTGATGGTGATGCCATCCACCGACGGCGACAACGCGTGGGGCGGCGGATCGTCGTCGTGGTTTGAGGCCACGCCTGCATTTTTCAACTCGGCAGGAAACGCGGGCTACGGTCAAAGCGCCATCCAGGATTTTGTCAATGCACATGCAGCCGCCGCAGGAACCGTGCACATCGAGGATGGCGCGTGGATCTTTCCAGAGTCCTGTTATGGATCGGCAAATTTCCTGAAATGGATCGAACCGCCGCTCGCCGCCACATCGGCCACCCGGTATGCCAGCACGATGGCGGATCTGGAATCACCCGGATTCGCGCTCAAGTTCTGGGCGTGGGCACCGGTCATCACCGGCGCCAACTGGTGCGAAACTGCCGAACAGATCCTGCGCGACGAAGGCGGCGACGTGCAGGCATGGAAAATTCAGGCTCCCACCGATTGGAATGGCACCAACTCCAATCCAAACGATGTAGAACTTGCCTGGCACATCTATCTGCACGGCCTCGATTCTGGCTTCAACTACTATGGCGGCCTCGGCAATGACGACGAAGTGAAGGCTGCCCTGGCCACCACCCGTGCCATCCAGAAACTCCAGCCGTGGATGACCAACGCCCGCCGCACCAACGACCGGACGGCTCCGAGCGTGTTGAAACCGCAGCGCTTTCCTTACAATCCCGGCGCCTGGAACTTCGGTTGGTTCAACAGGACCCCGCCGGAAAACAGTTATCTCAAACTCATGCCGTCCGACTTCTACGTCTGGACCCATGCCTACGACTTCTCCGGAATCACCTCCGTGAACCTCAAGGTCCGCCTCGACATCGATGGCGTGAATTCCCTCGCCAGCAATCAGAACGAAACCTTCGCCGGCGGTCCGGAAACCGGCACATGGGTCACTATCCCGATGACCAAACGCGTGCTCCCCAACAGCCGGGCCGGCCTCAACGCCGCAGCTAACAATTCCCAGATCAACTACTTCATCACTCCGCCCGAACTCGCGGATTATTATTTCGCCAAGGTTACGGACTCGAACCTCTCAGGCTTCCGTGGCAAGCTGGTCGACTACTATATTGAAGCCACCGACACCCTCAGCAATGTCAGCAAATCGGACATCCAGCATGTCTTCGTGGAAAACGACAACGCCACTTCACCCGTCGTGCCGGGCGTGCCATTCGGTCTATCAGCAACGGCCACGAACGCCACAACCATTTCGCTCACCTGGAGCGCGGTCAGCGGTGCCAGCCAATACCGGATCTATCGGAGTGGAAACCTGTTGGGAACCTCGAACAATCCCAACTGGCTTGACCTTGGATTGAATCCCTCGAGCCCGTATTCCTATACGGTGAGTTCGGTGAATACTGCGGGCGAATCCAATCAGAGCACCGCCGTTCAGGCCGTGACCCCGGCCGCCAGTGGGGGCGGTGCGACGGTTCCCTTCCTGATGGACGGCCTCGCCGATTTTCCGGGATATCGGCTGTCAAATCCCGGCATGACCATCTCTGCCGCACTCCGTGGCACCAAGCTCTACGTGGCGACGTGGGCGCCCGGCGCTGCGGGTAATGATCATTTCATCCTGATCGGAAATTCAGCCCTCGCGACGCCTGTTAGCGTTCCTCCCTGGTCAAAGGCAGGTCTGACCGCGCTGCCCGCTGCCTCTCCCTTCCTCGCGGCGGAAAGCACCAACGCCTATATCGGATGGTTCAATACGAATGGCAGCCTCGCCACCAGCGCCCGCGCGGCGGGCCAGCAAATGGAAGGGACACTGGATGTTTCAACCGCGTTTGGGGCCGTTCCCACCGATCTCTATCTCACGGCGCTCGCCTATCAGACGGGCGATGCCGGTCTCCTCGCAGCCCAGGCACCTGCCGGAAATTCAGATGGAGACGTGAATGCCGCCGAGCTCCTCCGCATTCCGATCGAAGCACTGCGGGACGACGATGCGAACGGCACTTACGACCGCCTTGAGCCTGGGAAAAACTTCGTGATCACGCAGTCGGGGCGCGCAGGCAATACCTTCTCGCTGTCATGGAACTGTTATCCCGGCAGAAGCTACAGGATCCAGTCATGTACGGATCTGTTGGAAACCTCCTGGATCGATGTGCCCGAGGTGCTCGTCACCGCCGGCCCCACCGACCTCACCTCAAGCTGCGAGTTTCCCGTCAGCCCTGCGGACGCCAATCGTTTTTTCAGGGTCGTCCTGGTGCCCTAACACCCTATCGAGCGGCGGACTCCGATCCGCCGGGCCCAAGAAAAGCCAATGATCAGCGGCTGTTGATAGAATCGCTCACTTCAACGATTTCAAATAGGCCACCAGCGCATCGACGTGTTTCTCCGGCAGGTGGGCGAACGATGGCATTGCCGGCGGGTAGCCTTTCACAATTTCCGCCATGGGTTCCCGGATCGACCGGCGGAGATAAGTTTCGTCCGCGATCAACTTCGATTCATCCGCCATCACCAGAGTGGTGCCGAAAATCCCCTGGAGATTCGGGGCGATTTGCGCGCTTCCCACCTGATGGCAGGCGGCGCAGCCCTGGCTCAGGAAAAGTTGCGAGCCTTGGGCCACTAAGGGATCGACCGGGATGGCTGAGGTCGTTTTTTCGATGGCCGCAGCCGGCATTGAGAGCAGTAAGGCAATGGCCCCGCAGGCGGCGATAAAGGTGCCGAAGATCGCGATCAGCCACTGGCGGAAATAGTAGCGCGAGTTCATCAGGAATTTCACCGCGACGAGTGAGACGATGAGCACTGCCAGAATGGCCACGTTATGCGCGGTGCTGGTGAGCTGCGGAAAATGGCCGCTGAGCATCAGGAACAGCACAGGGAAGGTGAGGTAATGGTTGTGCATCGAGCGCATCTTCGCCTGCTTGCCGTATTTCAGCTCATGCGGCTGGCCAGCCAAGAGGGACGCCATGAATTTTTTCTGATTCTGGATGATGTGGACAAACACGTTGGCCGACATCGAGGAGCCGAGCATCGCGCCGATCTGCAAGTACATCGCGCGGCCGTTGAAATACTGGTTGTAGAACGATGCCGCAGCGAGCACGAGGATGAGTGTTAGACCTACGGCGATGGTGGGTTTTTCCTTCAGTTTCGTTCGCCAGATCGTGTCGTAAACGAGCCACCACCCGATCAGCCCGCCCACGCTGAGGCCGATGGATTTCCAGCCCTGAAGATCCATGCTGGCGGGATTCAGCAGCCCCGAGCCACCATGCGGGTAGAAAACGGCGGCCAGCAGGAGGATGCCGGTGATCCAGGTGGTGTAGGACTGCCACATGAACCAATGCAGCGGGACCGGGATGGCTTTCGGATCGATGATGCGCTTTTCCAGATGGAAGACACCGCCGCCGTGCAACATGTCGAGGTGGCCGAGCAGGGGATTTTCAGGAGTTTTTCCATCCGCATCCGGCTTTGTCGGCGGAGGTGCGATGAGATTGAGCTCCATCCAGGTGAAGAGGATCGAGTTGCCGATCCACATGATCGCCGCGATCACGTGGACGAAGCGGAACACCACACTCAGCCAGCCTGCAATTTCCGATTCCATATGCTGAATATTATAGAGCACTCGATATACCGTGATCGAAAGAATAAAAGGGCATGATCATGGCCTTGCGAAAAGACTGACTTCCTCTGGCGTCAACAGCCGGGACTGGCCGGGAGCGAGTGCGGGGTCAAGCACGAGCGGGCCGATGCTTTCACGATGGAGGCTCAGCACCTGGTTTCCCACGGCGTGAAACATGCGCTTCACCTGATGATAGCGGCCCTCGTGGATGCTGATCAGCGCTTCGTGTGGGGTGATGATTTCCAACTGGGCCGGACGGGTGGTGAGATCCTCGTAGGCAAAATAGATTCCCTGCGCGAAAATGGTGGTGGTCTCGTCCGAAACCGGGTCGCGGGTGGTGACCCGATAGATTTTTGAAATCTCCTCGTCCGGCTCAGTGACCTGCCGGGACCAGCGGCCGTCGTTGGTGAGCAGGAGCAGACCGGTGCTCGCACGGTCGAGGCGTCCTGCGAGATGAAGTTCACCCCGGCGCGGATGATCGATGAGTTCGATCACGGTGGGGTGTTCGAGATCGCGGGTCGCGCTGAGATGGCCGGCCGGCTTGTGCAGCATCAGATAGATCGCGTCGTTTTCCTGCAGGATTTCCCCATCCAGCACGATGCGGGTGAAGCGCGTGATTTTTGTTAGGCCGTTGGTTGCAGTTTCGCCATCCACCGTCACGTGCCCGTCGCCTAACAGTCGCGCAACATCCTTGCAGGAATGCGTCCCGCGGCGGATGAGAAGGCGGTCGAGGCGCATGGGGTAACCTAGCTGGAAGTCGTGTCTTGTTCTAAGAACGAGCTAACCCAATTCTTGACGTTGGAGAAGGAAGTCAGGTGCAGCAAAGGTGAGAAATCTTCTATTTCCTCAGCGACAAGGTGGCGTTTGCTGAGAGGGCGAAATCGATGGAGTCGTCTGCCAGATAGTCCGGATGCTTGGGATAGAGCCTGACAGAGAATCCTCTTGGGGTCAGGTTCAGATTCTACGCGGCTTAATTTGGGTAAGAGGATAGGCTCGGAACCATTCGGGTTACCTGCTGCCCGTCTGATTGCCTTTTCGTCAAAAAGTAGCCACGCTTCAAGCATGCGAACCGGGATTACAGGGATGGAGTCGATCTGATTGCGACTAGCATTCTTTAAAGCTGTCTGAACTTCTTCTAGTCTACGATTGAACGGCTCTCTTTCCGAATCTCTATGAATGAAAAGCACATCAGGTTTGTACCGTTTGCAAGCAACCTGTATTTTTTCGCTCAATTGCCTTATTGGCGGGTTGGTTCTGGAATAATCCGCGATTTGAATGCTCAAAGTGCCTTTATACCCCGCTTTCGCAAGGAGCCATCGGATCGGGTGTTCCAGTGCAGCGTCACTCGATCCATCGCAAATTAAGACTGCTTCAATGTGGTCCATCAGAAACCGTATTTTGAACTGAAAATCAATTGAGCACCATCACGGTCTACTACTCTTCTGGACTCTCCTTCGATGTGAGGTTCCACAGGATTGAAATAAGCACCAAGAGATCCTTCCGCTATGGAGTTCATCGGTTCCTCACAATGATCGGTTCTCCAAGTGGAATCGAGGCAGACAATCTGGAATGCTCGGCCGGGTGGATCTGTGGAAAGATCATCCACCCCCCTCGCTACGAGAAGGCTGTCTTCCGGAACCTGCAATACGACAGATGGTGAGTGAGTATTGATAATAACTTGCCTAAGTGGGTTCGTCTCATCAGATGGTTCTTCGGGATTTACCGCAATTTCTTGAAGTAAACGGATTATCGCGGGAAGACGTTCCGGATGGATTCCGTTTTCAGGTTCTTCAAAGCAAACAACCCCTTGGAAAGCAGGATCCGCTTCAAGAACCGTCAATGCGAGGAAGCGCAGTGTTCCATCTGACAATGACCTTGCCTCATGCTCGGTACCGTCGCGAAGCTTAGCTTTGAGCGTGAGCAGTTCTCGTTTTTCGTCCCGATCAACACGGATAGATCGAATTTCCGGGACCAGTTCCCTGAGCCGGTTTGTCAGGCTTTGCAATACCGCATCTGGATCCGTGTTGGTCGCAGTTGCCAATCTATAAAGAGTTGCAGGCAAATGTGCGCCGTTTGATGAAAGCGTTGGAGACGCTGAAAATGGGTCGGCGAGGCGAAGGCTGCTGGGTTCCAATTGTAGCTGAATCCATGATTCCATTTCGCGTCTCGCGCAAAGGGCTGTTGGCGCTTCGAATGCATCCGAGCGGGACAACAATGTCCTTGGGAGGTTTTCGGCAGGCACCGGCTGGGGCTTGCCACTGCTTCCCCCGTCCTGGTGGCGTTTTATTACAAGCAATCCCTGCTCATTCAACCCTGTGGAGAGATAAGGAACATTTCTTTTTCCGATAAGGACCTCACGCTCCCATTGCTTCGTGTAGGGAAAGCCCAGTTGCGCTTTTGCGCGACTTCTCGGGAGCTGTTCCAATCGTTCTGTTGCGATGGAAATCCGCCCGCCCTGTCCATCCCTTATCCAGTGCAATTCTAACTCATACTGAAGAAATGTGGTTGTTGCGGTAGCTTCCTGATTGAAATCGTCAAACGCGGATTTCGGAACGATCATGTCGACGATAAACTTCATCTTCGACTCCGGCCCTTCCGGACCAACGTGAAACAGACTTCGGATATCAGAAGAGCGGCCGGATTCATCCCGGACACATGCAGCTGCTTCGTGAATGGTCTTGTTTGAAAGGAGACTTAGGAAATGGATTGCGTCAAACAGATTTGATTTCCCCACACCGTTCGCTCCAGCGATACACGTGAATGGACCAAGCCGGATGTCCACGGACCGAAGGTTCTTGAATCCCTGGATTTGTAGGCGAGTCAACATTGTTGAAGGTGTCTACCCATGGCTTAGAGGAAACAAGTGGTTTGTTTGGCGGATTGAGCGAAAGAACAGGCAGCACTGCCTGAATCATGCTTACGCTTCTTTTCCGCAGCAGTTCTTGAACTTCTTGCCGGAGCCGCACGGACAATCGGCGTTGCGGCCGGTGTTTTCGATGGAAAAGCTTGGTTTGCGCTTGGGCAGGTTGAGTTTCAGCTTCGTGCCTTCCGGTGAGGGCATGGAAGACGGATCGATGTTCGCGGAGCTGCCGGAAACGGACATGTTGTCCTGCGTCAAGGCTTCCTCGCCGCCTTGCAGCATTTGTGGCTGGCTGTGGAGCTGTTTCAGGAATGCTTCGAGATTTGCGGCGGAACGGAAGAGATTCTGGAGAGCTTCCTGCTTGATGCCATCCATCAGGGTGACGAACAGGTTGTAAGCTTCATTTTTATATTCAATGAGCGGATCCTTCTGGCCCTGCGCACGGAGGCCGACGCCTTCGCGCAGGGCGTCCATGTTGTAAAGGTGCGCCTGCCATTGCTTGTCGATCGCCACCAGCACCATGCGGCGTTCTTCCTGATCGAGCACTTCCAGTGGCAGATCGCCGACACGCACGGCGTAGGCTTCCTTCACCTTGTCCACAAGCATGGCCGAGATGGCTTCCTCATTCTGGGTCTTGATGAAATCATCAGCCGTGACGTTGACTGGAAGAGTGGCGTTCACCCAATGTAGCAACTCGTTGTAGTCCGGCTGGCTGTCGTCACGATCGGATAGGTATTCATGAACCTTGGCGGGGATGGTTTCTTCGATGATCTCGTTGACCAGATCGCGCGGCACTTCGGTCGTTAGAACTTCATTGCGATAACCATAAACGACCTCGCGCTGCATGTTCATCACGTCGTCGAAATCCAACACGCGCTTGCGGCCGGTGTAGTCGCGCTGTTCGACGCGCTTCTGGGCGGTTTCGACGGAGCGGTTGAGCCACGAATGTTCGAGAGCTTCACCTTCCTTCATGCCAAAGCGTTCCATCATCGACGTCATGCGGTCCGCTGCGGCGAAGTTACGCATGAGGTCGTCTTCGAAGGATATGAAAAACTGCGAGCGGCCCGGGTCACCCTGACGCGAACAACGGCCGCGCAGCTGGCGGTCGATCCGGCGGGACTGGTGGCGCTCGGTGCCGATGACGAACAGGCCGCCGACTTCAGGAACGCCGGGGGCCAGCTTGATGTCCGTGCCGCGGCCGGCCATGTTGGTGGAAACGGTGACGGATCCGAGGTGGCCGGCGCGGGAAACGATTTCCGCTTCCTGCGCGTGGAACTTGGCGTTGAGAACGGCGTGGGGGATTTTCGCGCGCTTTAGCATGCGGGCGAGGGTTTCCGAGGACTCGACGGAGGCAGTGCCTACAAGCACTGGCTGGCCCTTTCCGTGGGCTTCCTCGATCTTCGCGATGACTGCGTTGAATTTCTCGCGGCGGGTCTTGAAAACCTGATCGTTGTCGTCAATGCGGATGTTCGCCGTGTTGGTCGGGATCGGCAGAACGTCGAGGCGATAGATGTCGTGGAACTCGGCGGCCTCGGTTTCCGCGGTGCCGGTCATGCCTGCTAGTTTCTGATAGAGGCGGAAATAGTTCTGGATGGTGATCGTCGCGAACGTCTGGGTTTCCTTTTCGATGGAAACGCCTTCCTTGGCTTCGACCGCTTGATGGAGCCCATCGGACCAGCGGCGGCCCGGCATTTCGCGGCCGGTATTTTCATCGACGATGATGACCTTGTCGTCCTTGACCACATACTGGACGTCCTTTTCGAAAACGCAGTAAGCCTTGAGGAGCTGTGAGATGTTATGGATCTTTTCGGCCTGCGCGTCCATGCGCACCTGAAGCTCTTCCTTGGCGGCGATCCGCTGCTCGTCGGTTAGTTCGCGGTTGGTGTCGATGTCGGCATAGAGCGTGCCGAGATCGGGCAAGGTGAAGGACTCCGGATCGCCGGGGGAAAGATACTCGCGGCCCATTTCCATCAGGTCGGAATCGTGGCCTTTTTCATCGATCACGAAATAGAGCTCTTCCTTCAGTTCGAAAAGTTCCTTCTTCTGCGCGTCCTGATAGAACGAGAGCTCGCTCTTCTCCAACAGACGCCGGATTTCCGGCTCTTCCATGGATCGCATGAGCTGGCGGTTGCGCGGTTGGCCAAGCTTGAGTTTGAAAAGCGCGCGGCCGGCAGCGACCGTGTCGCCTGCTTCGAGCAAGGTCTTCGCTTCAGTGGCGAGGTCATTGCAAAGCTGCGTCTGGCGCTTCACGAGCTGCTCGACGAGCGGTTTGTATTTGTCGAACTGATGGGACGACTGGGTGGACGGGCCGGATATGATCAAGGGCGTGCGCGCCTCGTCGATAAGGATGGAGTCCACTTCGTCGATGATGGCGAGGTAATGGCCGCGCTGGACCTGTTCGTCCTTGGTGGAAGCCATGCCGTTGTCGCGGAGGTAGTCGAAGCCAAATTCGGCGTTCGTTCCATAGGTGATGTCGCACGCATATTCGGCGCGGCGTTCCCACGGTGGCATCTGGTTTTGGATGGTGCCGACGGTGAGGCCGAGGAAGCGGAAAAGGGCACCCATCCACTCGGAGTCGCGTTTTGCGAGGTAGTCGTTTACCGTCACGACGTGCACGCCGAGGCCGGTGAGGGCATTCAGGTAAACCGGCAGGGTGGCAACGAGCGTCTTGCCTTCGCCGGTCTGCATTTCCGCGATCATCCCGCGGTGCAGGGCGATGCCGCCGATGAGCTGGACGTCGAAATGCACCATTTCCCATTTAAGCGGGCGGTCGTTGACAATGATTTCAGTGCCGCAGAGGCGACGGGCTCCATTTTTGACGACGGCGTAGGCCTCAGGCAGGATTTTCTCCAAATACTTCGCGCGGGATTTTGGGAAATCTCCCTCGATTTCGTGGAACGCTGCTTTCGCCGCTTCGATCGATGACGCGGTGGCGAGAATGCTGGAAGGCAGGGTAGGAAATTCCTCTCGCAGCGGGCCGAGACGCGCTTCCAGAAGTTCCACTACTTCACGCAACTCGGCATCTTCCATGCGCTGGATCAGGGGTTTAGCCGGGACCTCCAGCGTGTGATAACGCGCAAGGTGGGATTTCCATTTATCAGTGAATTCCAACAGCTTTTCGGCTGGCTCGCGCTGCAACGCTTCCTCGATTTCGTTGATACGGGCAACGGTTGGCCGGATGCGGCGCACTTCCCGCTGGTTTTTGCTGCCGACGATTTTCTGAAGAATCCACTTGATCATATAGGAAGGGGTAGGACGGATTTCGCCGTCGCAAATGAGGCGATACACTGGCATCCCGGCGGGTGCAAGCGCTAGGGTTGGCGGGTGGAGGGATTTGAATATGGGCAAGAAGGAGCGGAAATCCGAGAGATCAGCTCAATCGGCCCGTGTGGGTCTGTTACTTCTGGATCAGTGCATCGAGGCGCTGCAAGAGCGGTGGATGTGAGTAATCCAGCCAGACGCGGAGGGCGGCGGGAGACGGGTGCGACAGGTGGTCGGCGGAAAGCTTTTTCAAGGCGTCTCCGAGCGCGGCTCCATCGCCGGTGACCCTGGCGGCGTAGGCGTCTGCTTCGAACTCGTGCTTGCGCGACCACGCATTGGCGGCGACGGCGAGAAGTTTGCCAACCGGCTCAAGCAGGATCGAGAAAAACACCAGCCCGGCGTGAGGAGAAATCTGATTCACGCCGAAGCCATCAAACAACAGGCGGGCGAATTTCCCCTGGGGATCGGTGGCAAGTCCCAGCAGATAGAAAATCGCTGCGGTCTGAAGGATGCCCACGGCAAGACGTTGTTTGATGTGGCCGCAACGGTAGTGGCCGATTTCGTGAGCAAGCACGCCAAGAAGTTCGGGCTGGGTGCTTTTATCCACGAGAGTGTCGAACAGCGCGATTTTTTTCTGTTTGCCGAGTCCGGTGAAAAACGCGTTCGCCTTGGTGGAGCGTTTCGACCCGTCCATCACGAAGACGCCGGTGAGCGGGAACCCGCATTTCACCCCAAGTGCTTCGATGGTCTTTTTCAAATCGCCTTCCGGCATCGGGGTGAATTTATTGAAAAGCGGCATGATCAGCGACGGAGCCAGATAGGTGAGGACCAATTGAAACGCAGTGACCACCGCCCAGGCCCACAGCCAGGCGTTCGGGACATTGCCAAAAATCCACAGCACCGCGGCGCCGAGAGGCAGGCCGATGATGGCACCGAGAATCATGCCCTTCACACGGTCCATCACGAAGGTTGCAAAGGTGGATCGGTTGAAGCCGAATTTCTCTTCGATCACGAAGGTGTCATAAATCGAAAACGGCAGACCAACGAGCGTTTGGCCGATCAGCAAGGTCGTTAGAAAAACCAGGCCGGTCACCACCTCCGAATACCCCAGCGAGCGTGCCCAGCCATCCAGCCAGCCGAAGCCCCCGAGTGACCAGAAAATGAGCAGAACCACGAGCGAGACGGTCGATTGGAGGATACCGAACTGGGCGTGCGCCCGCAGATAGGCCCGGGCCTTGTCGAGTTTTTCCGAATCCATCACGTCCTCCAATCCTTTCGGCACGGCTTCGGGAAACGCCTTGAGATTCATCAGGGTGGCGGCAAATTCCAGTTTCCAGAGGATGAAAAGCCCCACCAGGATGATCACGGTCATGAAGTTCCAATCGGTCATTACGATCATCATGCACGGCCTGCGACGTGCCGCAAGCGCTGGAAGCTGGGGAAAATCACATCCGGAAATCGTCATCCGATTCGAAGACGTCCCGCTGGGATTGAGCGTTGCCTTGGCCGTTTTCCGCGCATAGCATCCGCAAACCCATGGTGCACCCGTCGTCCTTCTGCCGAATTTCGCTGGCCTCCTGCCTCTCGGTTCTTCCGATGGGCGCACAGGTGCTGCGCACATCTGAACTGGCCAAGGCCGAAGTGGCCCCAGTGGAAGCGCCGGCCTCGCGCAATGCCAATGATGGTGCCATCATCACCCGCAAGGACGCACGCACGATCACTTTGAAGATACCGGCGCCGCGAGGGCAGATCGTGGATCGTGAAGGCGCGCCGCTTGCTCAGAACCGCGTGGCCTATCAGGTGGCGCTGCAGTTCCGGCAGTTTGAAAACGCCGACCGCGATTTTGTCGTCAACTGGGCGCGCACCCGCCTGGATTCGCTTCAGGCGCTGGTGAAAAATCCATCACCCAAGACTGACGAAGAGCTCTACGATCACTACAAGAACCGTCGCTGGCTGCCTTTGTTGATCAGCGGTCAGATCGATGAAAAAGAGGCTAACAACCTTCAGGCAAAGCTCACGTCCGGCCTGATCCTTCAGCCGGTCTACAGCCGCTTCTATCCACAAGGTGAACTCGCGGCCCACATCGTCGGCTATTCGGGCAGCGTCGGAAAACTGCCAACCGGGCCCATCAATTTCAACGAACCGCTGTGGGAGGAAAGCGAAGGCCGGGCTGGTCTTGAAAAACTTTTCAACGAACAGCTCACCGGCGATCCCGGCATGAAGCGCCTGCTTTTCGACGAGAGTGGCAACAAGCTGTTAGAAGAGCAGGTGAAACGCCCTCGCCCCGGTGGCACGGTTGTCACGACGCTCAATCTCCAGTGGCAGATGCTCGCGGAAAAAACGCTGCGCGCCGGGTGCAGGCGTGGGGCATTTGTCGTGATCGATGTCGTCACCGGCGAGGTGCTTGTGATGGCGTCGCGTCCGTCGTTCGACCTGAACGTCTTCATTCCCGGCATCAATGAAAAGGACTTCAAGGCGCTCAACGAAGATCCCTCTACACCGCTTTATGGCCGCGCGTTCCAGTCGGTTTATCCTCCGGCATCGGCGTTCAAGCCGGTCGTGGCACTGGCCGCGTTGAACAACGGCACCGTCACCGAATACTCGGAAATCTACTGTCCCGCCGCGCTGAGTGTGGGCAACACGGTGATGAAAAACTGGAGCAAAACGCCGGAGGGATCCATCAACGTGAAGCGGGCCCTGGCTCGTTCCTGCAACACCTGGTTCTATCAGGTTGGCATCGACATCGGACCGTCCACTTTCCTGAATCTCTCGCGCAGCCTCGGCTTCGGTGAGAAGACGGGCCTGCCGCTCGTGGGCGAGAGCCCCGGACTCGTTCCTAACGACGAGTGGATGCTCAAGCATGAAAAACGCCGGATTCTCAATGGCGACACCGCGAATCTATCCATTGGCCAAGGAAGTCTGCTCGCCTCGCCACTGCAGGTCGCGCAGGCGATGGCCGGAATCGCCAATGGTGACATCGTTCCGAAGCTCCAGCTCATTCGCCAGGTTCAAGACACCCGCGGCCGCGTCGTCAAGGCGGCGTTGCCTGAGCGTCGGCGCTGGCTGGGAGTGGATTCAAAAGCCGTGCAAGTCGTACACAAGGGCATGAGTGACGTCGTCAACGGCGGCGGCGGCACCGGCCAGAGCGCCCAGCTCAGTTACACCACGCTTTGTGGCAAGACCGGCACCGCGCAGTGGGGTGAGCCTTCGAAGGACCAACGCCTCGCATGGTTCGCCGGATTTCTGCCGGAAGACAATCCGCGCTACTCGTTTGCCGTGCTCTACGAAGGCCGCCCCGGCGAAACGGTTTCCGGTGGACGCATGGCAGCGCCGATGGTGAAGAAATTTTTTGAAGGCATCAAAGACGACATCAAGGAAACCATCGCGCCGCCGCAGAAGGCCCTGATCGTGGTGGATGAAACCGAAGCCGCGGATGAAAACATCCCGAAAGCCGTTCCTGCCGATCCGGATTCCGCTGGTTCTGATAGCGAGGCACCTGATCTGCCGAATCCCGGCGGCACTACTCTCAAAGCGTTGCCAGTGATGCCGCTGCAGTCGGAAAACGATCCGCTTGAGGAAGCTCCTCCCGAGGAAACTGTTCCTGAACCCCGACGCCCGGAGCGTGCCATTCCGGTGGGCGATGACGAGGTGATTCAAAACGGGATCGAAGAGCCCTGACCGCTCGGCCTCAATTGGAGGCGGGGATACTGATAGTGGCAGGTTCCAGCCCTTCGGCAGTTGCGGTGAGACCGATGGTCCCGGCTTCCGTGGCGCGGACAATCGCAAGTGCGCGACCTTGGAATGCCCTGCGCTGGCTGGCTTGAAATGGCTCGATGCTGACGACGTTGCCACTGTCCACTCCGATGATCTTCGCCGGACCGCTGGTAGAGAACTGAATCATTTCGCCGTAGTTAGGAACGAGAGTCCCGTTTCGATCAACGACACTGACCTCAATGTTGGCAACATCGTCCCACGAGGTGCCAAGCTTCGTGTGGTCAGTTAGGAGAATGATTTTGAAAGGTTTTTCCGCCGTACGAAGTTCATCGATGGCGACCTCTTGATTTTTCACTCTGGCGACGGCCTTGAGTAATCCGGGCTGAAACGCAACCTGCCAGTTGAGAGAACCGCCGTCCTTGCGGACAGGCTTGCTCCCCAGCGATTTGCCGTTGAGGAAAAGCTCCACTTCCTCCGCGTTGCTGTAGATTTCGACGTTCTCGTCATGAGCAGTTGGAATGGCAGGTGTCCAGTCGGGAAACAGCACCTGGCGACGTTTCCATTCCACTGCTTCGTAGCCGGGATCGGCCGGTGTGGCCTCGGTGGCGGCGATGCGGCGGAGCATTCGAACCATCGGTTTTTCACTCCACCAGCTCTGGCGCTCCAGCCCGCGCGGTTGGATGAATCCGGCACGGTCGATCAGTCCGCCGGCAAAAACAGTGAGAGGCCACGAGCGGGACTCGCCAAGGTAGTCGATGCCGGCCCAGAGGAACTGGCCGGAGTAAGGCGCGTTGTCCCGGCAGATGGCCCAGCTCGAGCGATCGTGGCCCTGCTCGGTGCCGACAATTTTTCGGGTAGGCTTGTCCTTCCACGCATCCAACAGTTCCTTGTCGCGGTAGTTCGTGCCGACCACGTCCAGCAGGTCGGCAAGTCCGTTTTTGTAATCGCCGGAAACGTTAGGCCGGAACAACGCCTGCGTGACAGGGCGGGTGGGATCAGTCGCATGGCAGATTTCGACGAGGCCGCTGAGGATGGGTTTGGCGAGGTCAGGTTTCGGCGTGTCGTGGATTTCGTTCCCGACACTGTAAAGGATGATGCTCGGATGGTTCCGGTCACGCAGGATGCCGTCGCGGAGGTCGTTTTTCGACCACTCCTTGAAATGGCGATGATAGTCGTGAGGGTTTTTCCCCTTTGTCCAGCAGTCGAAAAATTCATCCATCACGAGAAACCCCATGCGGTCGCAGAGATCGAGGAAGTCCGGTGCCGGCGGAGTGTGGGCAGTGCGGATGGCGTTCACTCCCAGCTCGCGGAGGATTTTGAACCGGCGTTCCCACACGCCTAACGGAACGGCGACTCCCACCGCGCCGCCGTCCTGATGGAGGCAGACTCCCTTGATTTTGAAATTTTTGCCATTCAGCCAGAAGCCGGTGTCCGCCCGGAATTCCGCCTGACGGATGCCAAACGGCGTGGAGACTTCATCCAGCACCGTCTCGCCCGCCATCACGCGGGTAACGAGCGTGTGGAGCTGCGGAGTTTCCAGGCTCCAGAGCTTCGGCTGGGAAACTTTGATCTGTTGGGAGATGTCGCTATCCTTGCCCGGGGCAAGCGAAACGGAGGAATCCTGCGAGGCGATGGTTTTCCCATCAGGACCGACGATGACAGAACGAAGACTGACCTTGCCGGATTTCTCGGCGCTGTTAGTGAGTTTTGTCCGGATCTCCACAGTGGCGATGTTTGCGCTCACTTCCGGAGTGCTGACAAAAACGCCCCATGGCGCGACGTGGGTGAGGTGGACGACGATCATCCTAACATGCCGATAGATCCCCGCGCCCGAATACCAGCGGGATGCGGGCTGGGGAGTCGTGTCCGCTTTCACGACGAGGTGGTTTTTCCCGGCCATTTTGATTTTCCCGGTGACGTCATAACGGAAGCTGAAATACCCGCTCGGGCGGTGACCGAGGTGCTGGCCATTAAGCCAGACGGCGCTGTTTTCCATCACGCCATCAAACTCGATCCAGACACGCTTGCCTTCGCTTCCAGGCGGAAGGGTGATTTCCTTGCGATACCAAGCCACGCCGGATGGCAGCCACCCGCCCGCGCCACCGGTCGGGGCCGATTGCTCGAAAGTTCCCTCGATGCTCCAATCATGCGGGACATCGAGTTTGCGCCAGCCTGAATCATCGAATCCTGGGTTTTCCGCGCCGGGAGACTCCGCTTGAAGGAATTTCCAGTCCTCATCAAGTGGAACAATCGTGCGGGCGGAGGCCTGAAGTGCGGTAAGGGCGACCAGCGAGATGCGAAGAAAGGCGAAGAAGGGTTTCACCCGGCCATGGTGGAGGGAAACAAAAGGATGGCGAGTCCCCGGAAAGGGTTATGCGCGATCAGGCACCGGTAAGCGAGTTGTATGCGAGGATTGGCAGGCAGGTGCGGATTTCATCGGTTAGGAAAGGTGTTTCGCCGTTGGGATCGCTGTCGCGGATGGATTTGAAAACACCCATCCAGTAGCTGGCCTGGCGGCTAGGCTCTGGATCAGTTCCGAGAATTTCGATGGCCTCGGCCATGCGACCGCCCCGTGCAGCGCGCATGGCGAGAGTGAACGGCTGCCTGTCGGGATGGAGAATGAAATCGATCACCTGGCGGAGATCGACCGGCCGGATCGGCTTGAGGAGGAAATCGACCACATTGAGCCGGATCGCGCTGAGTGCGGCAGCCGGTGTGAGCGCGGCGCTGCAAAGCACGACGGGCATGCCGTTTCCGCTGCTGCGTAGACCTCTGATCACGCCGAGTCCGTCGATCTCCGGCATGCGCAAGTCCAGGATCATGATGTCGAATTTCACCTGTGAAATCCGTTCCAGCGCCTCTCGTCCGTTCGATGCGGTTTCCACCGTGATGGTCCGGTTGGTGAGGGCATAGGCGAAGCCCAGGCGGAGCGTCGGCTCGTCATCCACGACGAGCACCCTGAGCTTTTCGTGATTGGCAATGTCTCGGCTGTCAGGCAGTGGGGACATCGATGTAGAATTCGGTTTGATCGTCCGTGCGCTCGCTCAATCCGATACGCCCTTCATGGGCCCTCATGATCTCCCGACAGATGAACAAACCGAGGCCGATGCCTTCGGAGTCCTGACCTGGCGCCCGGTAAAAGCGTTCGAAAATCCGGCTCTGGCTGCTTTCCGGAACGCCAGGGCCTTGATCGATCACGGAAATGCGAACGTGGTCCAAGTCCGGTTTTGATAGACGCAGGGTGATGGCTTCGCCGGACGGGCTGTGCATGATCGCATTGGAAACGAGGTTGTTCAGCACCTCGTCGAAGCGGATGGGATCGGCGGCAATTTCAGGGAAATCGCCGTCGCCCTCATCAATGATGATTTCGATTTCTTTCGCGGACGCGGCACCTGAAAAAAGCTTGGCTGCGCGCGCGACATTGTTCCTCACGTCCAGTGGGATGCGGCTGAGTTCGGTGGCTCCGCTTTCGGCACGGGAAAGATCCAGCAGGTTGTTGAGTGTGGCCAGCAGGCGTTCACAATCCTCATTGGCCGAAGTGACCATGATCTTCTGCATTTCATCAAGCGACCCGGAGCGTTCCTCCAGCAGCAGGTGAAGCACCATCCGGATGCCCGTCAGCGGGGTCTTGATCTCGTGGCTGACGGTGGACAGGAGATTGGTTTTCATGTCGTCGAGCCAGCGGATGTGGCTCACGTTGTGGAGCAGGATGGCCCAGCCGGATTGTGAGGCATAGTCCGAGTCGAAACGGAAGATCCGCGGCAGGTAATAGAATTCCTCCTCGTCGATGCGGAACAAAAGCGCCTCGCGCGGATCCTCCGGCATGAAATGGGTGAGGGTTTTCCGGCACTCGTTCAGGATGTTCTGGATCTTCAACGGCAGGCGGCCGTTGATGCCGAGCTTCTCCATCAGTTTTTCCGCCGACGGGTTGATCTGCACGATGCCGGTATCATCGCTGAGGACGAAGACGGGCGAGGGGATCGCCTCGAGAATCGCGCGGTTGACGAGGTTGGCGCGCATGAGGTTCTCGTCATTCTGGCCCCGCCTGACCTTGAGCTCGGCGGCCATTCCGTTGAAGGCAGACACGACCTTTGAAAATTCGCTCCCCGGCGCGGGCTCCGGCAGCGTGAGCTCGAAATTTCCCTTGCTGATTTCCTCAATGGACCGGTGCAGGCTCGCCACCGGATCGACGAGGTGGCGCACCAATTGGAAATAAATGAGCGCTGCGATCGAGGTGCCTAACAAAACCAGCGTGACCACAAACAAGGTGTTCCTCCCCGATCCCTTGACAATATTGTTAGCCCCGGAAAACAACCTCTCCTCGCTGAGTGTCATCACGTTTTCGGTCAGGTCCGTTAGCCGCTGCGTCTGCATGCTTTGATACTGGAGCAGCTTCTGACGCTCGTTGCGGTCAATCACCTTTCCGCTGAAAAATGACTCATAGCCTTCGCAATAACTGTTAAAGACCTGGTCCAGCCTGGCCATCACGCCACTCCACCTCTCGTCATTTTCACCCCCCTCACGGAGGATGGCGATCTGATCGGCGAGCTGTTGTCTGGACTGATCATAGAGCACGCGGCTCTCGGGGACTTCCGGTGCAGCGGCGCCAAGTGAGGGGAGAAAGGTGGTGTTGATCGTCACCGTGAGGCTGCGAATCGACTGTGCGGCGTCGATTGATCGATAGTCCGTTCGCAAGCGGGTGTCGAAGCCGTTCACGGATTCCCTCATCAGCAACAAGGCCGCGGCACCCACACTCCACAACAGGAGGATGATGGTGAGCAGTCCGTAGAAGAGCCTGAGGCGGAGCATGGTGGCGGATCAATCGGCTAATCCATGCCGAAACGTTTGCGTTTTCGATAAAGTGTCGCCTTGTCGATTCCGAGAACAGACGCCGCATCCGCGAGCGACGGAGCCCAGCCGAGCACTTTGATCATGTGCGCATGCTCGATCTCATCCAGGCTATGCTCGCCGCCGATTCCGAGAGCACCCGGTTCCCTGCCATTGGGTTCGATCACGACTCCAGCAGGACGTGGAAGGTCTTCGGCTTCGACTTTGGAACCATGAGCGAGGATGGTAGCGCGTTCGATGGCATTTCGTAGCTCGCGAAGATTTCCCGGCCATTGGTGACGCATCAAGGCACTCCGGCCACTCTCACTGAAGCCTTCGAGTTTGCGTCCGAGCTGGCCGGAAAAAAACTGGAGGTAGTCCTTCGCGAAACGAATCAGATCGGCCTGTCGATCGCGCAACGGTGGGACCGTGATGCTGATCACGTTCAGGCGGTAGTAAAGATCTTCGCGGAATTCGCCCGAACTGATTCTCGTCCTGAGTTCCCGGTTGGTGGCGGCGATGATGCGGACGTTCGCCGTTCGGATCTTGTTCTCGCCAAGTCTCTCATACTCGCGTTCCTGAAGCAGGCGTAGAAGCTTGGGCTGAATCTCCATCGGTAGCTCACCGATTTCGTCGAGAAACAAGGTGCCGCCGTCCGCAGCGTGGACTTTTCCCCAAGTGTCCTTGATGGCTCCGGTGAATGAGCCCCGCATGTGGCCGAAGAGCGCGCTTTCCAACAGCTCCTTCGAAAGACTCGGGCAGCTCACGGTGACGAACGGTTTGTCGCGCAAGTGACTCCGCTCGTGGATTTCACGGGCGATGGCGCTCTTGCCGGTGCCGCTCTCGCCGAGAATGAGAATGGATGCAGACGTTGCTGCGGCGCGGAAAACGACGTCAAATTCCTCCCGGGTTTTCTCGTCTTCAGGCACGAATCGCATCGGTGGTGCAGCGTGGCGGACTTCACTTTTCAGCTCCTGCACCGTCTCCTTCAGCCTCACGACCTCGCCCTGTGTGCGAATTGCCTTTTGTGCCTTGATCAGAATCGCACGCAATTCGTCCGGCGTGAACGGCTTTTCGAGATAATCAAACGCACCCAACTGAGTCGCTTTGACCGCAGTGGAAACTGACGCATGAGCGGTGAAAATCGTCACCAACTGCTGCGGTTTCATGGCGATGATTTTCTGAAGGATCTCCAGTCCATCCTCGTCACCAAGACGCAAATCGAGGAATACGAGGTCGAAATCTTCCTCCTTAATGCGCCGGAGTGCAAGGGGACCGTCTTCAGCGGTCTCAACATAATGTCCCTCAGCCTCAAGCGCTAACGAGGTGGTGAGTCGGATCGACTTTTCGTCGTCAACGATGAGAATATCCATGCGAGTGCTTTTTGTGTTGGGTGATCTTGCTCTTTACCATTCCGCATGCCGCTCGTTCGGAAAATCAATATTATATTGATTACAAAACAGTTATGACAAATGCTCGTGGGAGGCAAAATGCCCGCAGGATGCATAATGCATGGAAAGCGGATTGTTTGGTGCAATATGCACCTGTCATATTACAAATCAACGGATTTGATTGAGTGTCCGGGGGCTGTCAACAAGTGCAAAGCGCATTTCAAGGCCCACCGCCGCCAATTGAACGACTCAAAATTCGGAAAAATCCACGCTCGCCGGGCGCTGGGTTGGGAACCCTGATGCGCTTCAGGCTATTCGGCAAGGTCTCCTCTGTCACGCTGGTGCTCCATGGGCCAGCTCCAGTTCTGATGGCGATGGTCGTCCAGCTACCATCGCTCAGATCCGCTGATTTTTGAATGTGGAGCGCAAGCGTAGGAGCCACCGCGGGGGTTACGAATTCGAAATCCACCGTTCCTTCGCCGCAGCGGACCCGCTGGGTTTCTGCAAGTAACTGCCTGGCCTTGAGTGCTTCATAGCGGGCAAGTGCTTCAAGGAAATAATAGTCGCCGTAGATTTGCGAACGGTTGAAATCCCCCCATAACACGCAGCCCCCCTTGAGGATGCCAGGATGGGCCGTGTCGCCAACCGTGCAAAGGTAGTCCGGATCGCTGCCCGCATCATCGCCGTCATAGGTGATGAGACATTTGAGGATTTTTTCCGCTGCGCCAAGGTAGCGGGCTTGATCGGTCGGCGAAGCGACCTGGCCGCTCAATTCAATCAATCCCGATGCCGCGATCGCAGCCGCCGCTGAATCCCGAAGGGTAAAGGAAGAGAGGGCGGAGCGTGGGTCGCCAAGGCCAAGGCCGGTGGACGAGTTGTAATTGTTATTGCCATCATTCCACTGTCCGACCGGCTCGCCGAGGGCGACATCAAAATCACAAGGTGGCACGTAGTCACCCACCCGGTGATTGTAAGAATCCGCCGTAAAGCTGTGAGGAAGGCGATCCAGAAAGTAATCCGCGGTCGCTTCGGCGGCGGCAAGAATATCCGTAGCGTCGGTTCCGGGATCACGGCGGGCGAAGCGGTATGTGGTCGCGAATCCGTGGATGGCCCACGCCTGACCTCGCGACCACGTGGTTTCGTGACCGTATCCCTGGACGTTGATTTTTCGTTCAATTTGCCCGATCTGGGGGCCATTTTCGAAATGTTTCACCACATGGTAAGTGCTGCCGTCCGGCCGGAGAAGTCGGTCGATCGTCGTGCGGGCGTGGGTGAGCGCGTGATCGAACCACGGGCGATGGATCGGCTGACGACCGTTCACTTCGTATGCCATGAACAGCAATTCGAGGTTCATCAGGTTGTCGATACAGACCGGATAGGGATCCTGAAATGGCGTGTTCCACGAGCGGATGAAATTGGCAGGAACGGGAACTCCGCTCGTGTTGGGCTTATTGAATCGGGAATCGAGCTTGATGGCCGCGGTCGTGATCGCAGATCTGGCGGCGTCCCGGTAGCCGCCACCCGGGTCACTGAAATCGTCGTGGTAGAGCCAGCCTTTGCCAAGCGATGCGAGGACGATGAAGCCGATGTCATGGTCAGCATTGTCCGAGGTGGCCAGCGGCGCAGACCAATCGGTGGCGCGTTGCCTCCAGACCCCACTGCCGGTGCGCTGGGCGAGAAACCACAGCGTGCCGGGCCAAAAACCGGTGCGCCAATTGCGGACATTGAAATTCAGAATCCAGCGCCCGTTTGTCAGGTCGCCGATGCCCGGATAGATGGAGTGCATCTGGGGTGCCCCGTAGTTGGCGGTCATCCAGGCAACATTTGCCTCGCTGCGTTGTTCCGCCACCGACCATGCATGGGCGATCAACTCGGACAAATCTTCGGCCGCCACTTGCGGGCTGCCATACGAAAATCCCAACCATAGAGGAAGGCACAGCCGTTTTCCAAAACCCATCACGAGCATCGTTCCTACCAAGGACCCCGGACGTCGGCAAGTTTCAATTCGGTTGCCCTCCGCTTGAAAAATAGCGAAAAGAGAACCAATGATCAATTCAAACGACTGCTTGTATCACTCGTTGGTTAACTGATAACCAACGGCTTGCCGCTCCTATCAGGCGGTGACAGCTCGGGCTACGAACGCATGTTCCTTGCGCTGGAAATCAGTCGGCTTGACCCCGTGGAAGGTCTGAAAATCTCGCGAGAACATTTTCGCAGTGGTGAAGCCGAGGTCGATGGCCACTTCTTTAATCGGTGATCCTTCGCGCAGAAGGGATCTCGCGGCGACCATCCGCTCTTGGCGCAGCCAGTCTTTTGGGCTGATGCCTAGGCCTTCTTCGAAAACCCGGCGCAAATGCCGTTCGGACACTCCGATGCGATCACAAAGATTCGACATCCGGTATTCACCCTCGCGGGCAATCTGGGTGAGAGAGAGGGGAAGAGGTTCGCGAGCTAAAAGCACCAGGAACCTTCCATCTTTTTGTATGATTTCTACGTCTCGGCGTTTCACGGCTGGTTGTAAGTGGGGACGAATGGATGAAACATCAATTTATCCAAACTGTCAATTCTTTAAAATATTACAGAGGCTGTCGGGTGTTTGTATAAAAAATTAAAGGTTGAAACGGACGCTTGATTCGCATTTAATTTCAAGCAACCGTTTGAAATTTGCCACCTTTTGATGGTGATGAACCAATTAGAGGAATTATCATCGTTCCGACAGTGACAGGCTTTTATCACGGAAAATTATACGGGTTCACAAGTTTTTGATATTCTGTGACATGGTGGACTCTTGCCGCACGGATCCAACGGCATCACCGTATGAAACAAAGCCACAGTAGGAGACTGGGATCCACCTTCCAATTGACTGAATGCACAGTTTGCCGATCCCTTGCAGTCCTGAGTCGGATTTTGCCACTGCATTTGATGGTCCGAACAAGATCCGGACATCTTCCGGAGGATGGGAAAGACCGGTTCCGAGGGATTTCAAAACGGCTTCCTTGGCAGTCCAAATCCGTAACAACTGCGCGGCTCTCGCTGCGGCATCGGCTGGAAGAGTGCGGATTTCCTCCGGATGGCAGAATGAGGTTTCACAATCGAGAAGGCCGGATGCGCGCTCAAATGCTTCAAGATCAATGCCGACCGGACCGTCGAGGCAAAGGGCGACCACTGCCAGATCCGGACAGTGTGAGAGGTTGAAATGCAGCCAGTCGAAAGGAGCCGCTAGCAAAGGTTTTCCAAATTCAGCAAAGACGAGGGGCACTTCACTGGGAGGCAGCCCGATTTGCCGTCCCAGAATTTGGCGCAAGCTCGCCCGGCAGTTCGCCCAGTGAATCGAGTCCTTGGCAAAATGGAACCGCTCAGCGCGGGATTTTTCCTCTTCCGTCAGGCAAACTGCAGCGGACCCGGGATCCATACAGTGCGGGTAAACGCGATGAATGATGACCTCACCAGGCGTCATGGTGCCTCGACCCTGATTCGCGATCCTGTTTCGTCAATCATCGATGCCAGCAGGCGCAGGGTCGGCCGCTCGAGAATCGCCGACAGCGGCAGGCTGACTTGAAATTCTTTGTGCATCCGGGCGAACAGCCTCAGCGCCAGCAGCGAATGACCACCGATGTGAAACCAATCGTCATCCCGATGAATCGGCACCCGCTCCAGGAGATCAGCCCAAATTGCTGCGAGTTTGCGCTCCGTGTCCGTCTGAGCGGGTTCTGACAGTGGGGGATTCTCCGGATGGGCAAGGCGGGCGACGTCGATCTTGCCATTGGAATTGAGCGGAAATGAATCCGTTACACCGATGTCGGCCGGTAGCATGTAAACTGGTAGATTCTGGCTGAGAAAATCTCGCAAACCACTTATGTCCAACGCTTCGTCGGAATTTGGAATCACCCAGGCGACCACTTTTCCGGTACCGGAGTCAGCTCCACGGAACGCGACTTTGGCCTGGCCGATTTGCGGGTGGCTGGTCAGCGCAGCTTCGATTTCTCCCAGCTCGACCCGGAATCCGCGGATTTTTACTTGCCCGTCCGTGCGGCCAAGGCATTCCAGTTCACCATCCGCATGCCACTTGGCGAGGTCGCCGGTCCGATAGCGCTTGGAAACAAAGCTCATCTCAGTGAGGTCAGGGCGTTTCCAATAACCGGCAGCCAATCCCGCGCCGGAAATCCACAGTTCGCCGGTGACTCCTGGTGCCACGGGTGAGCCGTCTTCCGACAAAAGATGAAGGCCAGTGTTGGCGATGGGTCGTCCGATCCTGATTTGTTTGGGATTTTGGGGAACTCGCCAGAGCGACGACCAGACGGTAGTCTCCGTCGGACCGTAAAGATTCCAGAGCACGGCGCCCATTATTGCGAGCTGTGAGGCGAGTGGAAGATCGAGCGCCTCACCGCCGCAAAGGATTTTCAGATCAGGAGATCCTTCCCAGCCGGCGTCGATGAGGATCCGCCAGGTGGCCGGCGTGGCCTGCATGACGGTGGCGCGGGACGACCTGAGTTTTTCGAGCAGGGCGCAGCCGTCGCGCGCAGTTTCAGAATCGACGATTTCACACGTGCCGCCAGTGACAAGCGGCAGGAAAATTTCCAGTGCGGAAATGTCGAAGGAAATCGTCGTGACAGCGAGCAGTTTGTCGCCCGCGGAGAAGCCGGGAGTTTCCGCCATTGAGAGCAGGAAATTTGCCAGCGCGCCATGCGGGACGACCACACCCTTCGGCCTGCCAGTCGAACCGGAGGTGTAGATGACATAGGCCGGATCGGTTGGAAGAAGGCGGTTTTCCAACATGTGCCGGGAGTTTTCCATCAGCCGCTGCTCCAACAGAATGCAGCCTGTTCCTGGGGGCACACGATCCGCTAGTGACGGGGAGATTAAAACCTGAAGTGGTGCCTGGTCGTCCAGAATGAGCTTGATCCGCTCGGATGGATTCGCCGGATCCAGCGGCACGTAGGCGGCTCCGGCTTTCCAGATCCCCAGCAGGCACACCGGGAGTGAAAGATCCCTCTCGACCATGACAGCCACGCGGTCACCCGGTTTCACACCAAGGTCGCGAAGGTTGGCGGCGAGATGATTCGATTTTGCGCCGAGTGTCGCATAATCCAGCATCATTCCCGCGGCTTCGAATGCGATCCGTTGCGGATGGAGTGCCATCGTTTTTAAAATCAGTGATAGGACGTTTTTTCCCAGAAATTCCGGACGCACGGGACCCTGAGAAATTCTGGAAATCAGGTCCCTATCGGCGTTGGTCAATCCGCTGATCGACCGAAGTTCCTGATTGGTGTCAACGCAGACGGACTCCAAGGTGGCCAGGTAGCGATCCAGAATCGACGAGGCGGTTTCGCTGAGAAACAGGTCCTTCCGATACTCGATGCTGAGCTGCTGCCGGTCATGCAGCACGGTCAGCAACAGACTGAGGTCGAATTGTGCAGCCCCCCGATGGGCGATGTGAGGTTCGCATAACAGAGCGCCCGACCAGCGTTCGGGGATCGGAAGTTCCTGGTGATCGAACATAACCTGAGCCAGCGGCGAATGATCGCGCGAACGGTCAGGTTTGACAGCGTCGATGATCCTTTCAAATGGTGCGTCCTGATTGGCAAGCATCTGAAAAGTCGCCTCGCGTACCCGATCGAGGAGTGCTGCGAACGATTCGTTGGAGTTCAGCGAGATCCTGAACGGCAGCGTGTTGACGAGAGTGCCTATCAGATCACCCGCCGCGGCATGGTTGCGGTTCGCGACCGGGATGGCCACCACGGGATCATCGCCCGCACCGTGCCGTCGCAGAAGTAGCAGGAAGGTGGCGAGGTGGACCATGAACGGCGTGCCGCGATGGAATTTCGCAAGTGCCGCAATGCGATCGCACAGTTCGGCGGGGAGGGTCACCTCGATCGCACTGCCGTCGGACAAAGGCCGGTTGGGGCGGGGGAAATCGGTGGCAAGCTGGAGCACACGCGGGTGACCGGCGAGGTGGTTTTTCCACCAGTCGATCTGCAAATCCACCGCACCGCCGTCCACCCACCGGCGGTGGCAGGCGGCGTAGTCGAGGTAACTGGGTTTTTCGGGGAAAACAGGCGTGGGTTTCTTCTCGCGCACCGCATCATAACAGATGGAGATTTCGCGCGCGAGGATCCTCAGCGACCAGCCATCCGCCACGATGTGATGGGCGCAGACAGCAAGCACATGCCGGTCTTTGCCGCAGGCTGCCATTGTCACGCGGATCGGAGAATCGACTGATAGATCGAACGGCTGGCGGGCAAAATTTGATAGAATATGTCGGAGTACGGATTCGTCCGGCACTTCGCGGATTTCCAACCGGGGAATCCCGACTTGTTCTACGGTCACCCGCGGCCGGCCATTCTCCGTCGCATGTCGGCTGCGAAGGATGTCGTGACGTGCGATCACTGTGGCGATCGCTTGATCCAGCGCCGAGACATCAAGAGGTCCTTTCATTTCCAAAGCACCAAAAACATGATAGGCCGCGCTTTCCGGATCGAGCTGATGGAGGAACCACATGCGTTCCTGCGAGTGGCTCAGGATATTGGCACCGAGCCCGCTGCCGGGGACGATCTGATGGAGCGCGGGCATTCCGACTGCCTGGTATCGCAGCGAGTCGGCGAGCTCACGGAACGAACCCGCGGCAAAAAGTTCTCCAAGCGAAACCTTAACCTGCGAGCGGGCCTCGATTAAAGCCGCAAGCCGGGTGACTTCCATCGAACTCATCCCCAGTCCAACACAATCATCGTCCGCATTCGCCCCGGCCCTTCCGGTGACTTCGGTGACGGTATTCAACACCCAGTTGAGCGCATCTGCGTCCATCTCCCTGTTAGCGGCTTCCTGATCGGAAAAAACCAATTTCAGCGTCCCCATTTCAAACGCCTCGCGACAAGCAGATCGGCGGATTTTGCCACTCGTCGTCCGGGGCAGCAGGCCGCTCCGAACCATCGCAACCCGATGCACCGGCAGCTCGATGGCATCGGCGATCGCCAACCGGATCTGTATGCAGGTGGATTCCCGCAGTTCCGGGGCGAGCCCCTCCGCCTCGATGACCATCACCACCGCTTCGCTGCCGGAGGTATCCGTCGCGAAGGCTGCCGCAGCGGTGACCACCGGAAAATTCGAAAAAACCACGGACTCGATGTCTTCAGGGGAATGGTTCACGCCGTCGATGATGATCAAATCCTTGATGCGGCCGCAGACATACAAGTGGCCGTCTTCCAAGTAACCCAGATCGCCCGTTCTTAGCTCTCTATCAGCTTCTGGCTGGAAAGTCTCCAGGGTCATCTCCGGGCGTCTCCAGTATCCCGCTGCCACGGTCGGGCCTGTAATCCGGATTTCTCCCGTTTCACCTTCCGCACAGATTCGGCCGTCCACCGGATCCACAATGCGCAGGCCGATTCCTGGCAGCGGCACTCCGCAAGATGCGAGCTTTCCCGCTTTCGGATGGTGGGAGAATCGTGGGTGCTGAAACGCGGGTGAAGCGGTGGCGATCAATGTCGATTCCGCAAGTCCATAGCCGGGCCTGAATGCTTCCTGACGAAAGCCACAGGGTGCAAACCGTTTTGAAAATCGCTCCAAGGTCTCAGGGCGGATTCGTTCGGCACCACACGGCGCGGCTTTCCAGCATGACAGGTCGAGCCCTGCTAGATCTTCGTCACGGATGGAACGAAGGCACAACTCAAACGCAAAGTTCGGCGCACCGCTGAACTCGGCACGATGGTGGCTGATGGCGCGAAGCCAGCGGACCGGGCGCTGGATGAAATGCTCGGGCGGGAAAAATGTGAGGGGAATGCCCGCTTCGAATGCGTAGAGAATTTTCAACACCAACCCCATGTCGTGATACGGCGGCAGCCAGCTCAGCGCCGACTTCAAATCCAGACCATTGAAGGCACTCAGCGCCTTGAAATGCTCCCGCAGGTTGTCATGGCTGATGATCACGCCCTTTGGCGCGGCGGTGGAACCAGAGGTGTATTGAAGCAGCGCAGGTCCGGGGAAATCCGATGTTCCGACGAGGTCATCACCGGCAGAAATTCCGCACTCGAGTCGCTTGACGTTTTCAAATCCATGGGTGCTGCCATCACCGAGAGCGAACTCAGCGCCACAGTCGGCACTGACTGCTAGAAAGCGTTCCCGGTGGCGTCTGCCCTGAGGCGGATAGATCGGAACGGCGATGGCTCCGGCATACCAGCAAGCGAAGAGTCCTTTGATGAAATCCAGTCCGGGGCGGTGTGTGAGAAGCACCGGCTTGCCTGTTAGGTTCTGGGCAACAAGTCCCGCTGCGACCCTTCTGGCGCAGCTGGCAAGTTCGCCATGAGTGAGGAGATGCTCTTCGTTCTCGCCGTCTGCTAGGAACCGGAACGCCACATCATCCGGGCAAAGCAACGCCCTCTCATCCAGCAGGAATTGCAACGGGAGCATGCGTTCAAGGATCGAGAGTGGTGATGGTATGCGACACGAAGCGCGCTGGGTGTCAGGAGCGGCGTCGGCGCATCATCACCATCGTCAGAGCGCAGGCAGTCAGGGAAAAAGCGGAAGGTTCCGGGACGGGAACGAAGGTTCCGAAGTTGCCCGTCTGGCCGTTTGTCAGCGAGAGGTCGCCATCAAATGCGACGAAAATCCCATTGTTCCCGGCAGGATTGCTGGGCAGGGTGGTGGCGAAAAGGTCGAATCGGATCGAAGAGGTGTTCTGATAGTAAGCGAGAAATCCGCCCTGAGGTCCGTCTTCCGGCTTGTTCATGCCGCCGGAGTCAAATCGCCAGCTGTCTTCTTCGTCAAGGGCGGTGATTCCGCTGCCATTGTAGTTCTGATGGCCGGTGAATCCGTCACTGTTATAAGTCCGGATGCTCTCCGCCTGTCCTGGTTCCCCGTCATGATCGTAGATGAGGATCCGGAAATCCGATAGAACTGCGGCGGTGCTGAATGTGCCACCGCCTTCAAAAAACGACAACGTGTAGGCGATTCCTCCGGTGGGGGCAGTGAAATCTCCGTCGTGCCGATAGTAAACTCCCAGATCTCCCTCAGGCTGCCCGACCGACTGGTTGTAGTCTGGAATATATCCGACAAAATTGTAATTTCCCGCCGTCCCAAGGACCGTCACCCGGGCATCGATCACCTGCCCGTTCTGATTGGTGACATTGATGAAATCCATCGTCAGTCCGGAATAATACTCCGGCCCCAAAGTGGAATTGTTCGGATAGATCGAGTTATTCTGCTGCACGTTCTGGCTGAAATCTAGCGGCAAAAAATTTTGCGCCAAAGCCATGCCTGGCAAGATGCCGATGGTCATCAGAATCGTAAGGTAGCAGCGTGGCGGTCGGAGCATGGTGATTTTGTTGGACTACGAGGGTGCCTGTGGGCTTCGGCTCAAAGAATGACCCAGCGCGGTCGCCAGTTTCTCCACGTTTTCCGGCGCAAAGAGGGTTAAGTGATGACCAGAAACCGGGATGATGTCCAGCCCGGACAACGCCACCTCCGACCATCCATAGTCCCCAGGATACTCGACTTTATCGTTCACATGGGTGGTTTTAAACAGGGTGATCCGTCCTTGGAAGGGGCGCGGGCGATAGGCTTGCATCGCCCGCCAGTTTTCCTCACGCACCTGCACACGGCGCAGGTCACTGTAAGCCTCCGCCGGTCCCGAACTGGTAGCTGCAACGAGTTCCGCCTGGATACGGCGATGGGTCTGGATCCCTTCGCGGAACCGCGACCGGACCAGTTGGAGACGCTGATAGAAAGGAACGTCCGAGTTCTGCTGCCAGAAAACACGCAGCCGTTCCATCAAGCCGTAATTGCGGGATTTCGCAACCGGGTTATGGGTATCGAAAAGGCCGAGGAAATCGACTTGATGACCCTCGCCTTGAAGCAGGCAGGCCATTTCGTGCGCCACGACACCGCCGAATGAGTAACCGGCCAGCCGATAGGGACCGTGTGGCTGGATCGCCCGCAGGCCGTGCACATACGCGGCGGCCGTTTCCTCAATGCTGGTTGATTCGATGGCTCCGCTATTTCCCAGCTCTAACGATTCGATGGCGTGCAGTGGAATCGCTGGAGGTAGCAAGGAGGCCAGACTTCGGTAAAAAAGCACTCCGCCATCGCCGCCATGAATGCAGAAAAGCGCTGGTTCGCCACCGCCCTTCGAGAGGGTGACGACATTACCTTTGCCCGCAACTGCCAGTGCTGTGGACGGCACCGCGACCGCTGGTGGTGACAGCACTTCTGCGAGAGATTCAATCGTTGGGTTCTGCAACAGGGAGGCGAGCGGCAGTGAGGTTCCGAAGTCGCGGTTGATGCGTGAGAACATCTTCAGCGCCATCAGTGAATGACCGCCCATGGCAAAAAAATCGTCATCCCGGCTCACAGCGTCGATTCCCAGCAGTTCCCTCCAGATCGCTGCGAGTTCGTTCTCGGTTTTGCCGACCGGGGGCCTCGTCGTTTTTTCCGCAGCTGCAACTTTTTTGCGCGCGGGATCGGCCAGATCCGAAACCTGGATCTTTCCATTCGCATTCAGGGGAAACGCTTTGATGACAGCCACCGCCTCCGGCCTCATGAAACCGGGAAGACGTGCTGCCAGGAAAGCGGATAGATCAGCTTCGTCGATGCTGATTCCATCATGAAGCGTCACCCAGGCGAGGACCCGCTTGGTGTCCGCGGTATCACCACGGACGGTAGCCTTCGCCTGTCTGACTGCCGGATGGTCGGCAAGCACGCACTCGATTTCTCCCAGCTCGATCCTGAATCCCCGGAGTTTCACCTGATGGTCGCTGCGACCGATGAACTCGATGGTGCCGTCCGCCGCTCTTCTGCAGAGATCGCCGGTGCGGTAAAGCCTGCCGAACTGCGGGTGGATGATGAATTTCTCCGCTGTTAGCTCCGGCGCGGCGTGGTAACCAAGGGCGAGACCGTCACCGCCGGTGAAAAGTTCGCCGGGGATGCCGACGGGCACGGGGCGCAACCTGCCATCCAACAGATAGACCGTGGTATTGGCGATTGGCTTGCCGATAGGGATCGAAGATTTTTCCAAATCCGCCGGAACGATGGTATGGCAGGCGGTGAAGGTCGTATTCTCGGTGGGGCCGTAGCCGTTGATCAATCGTGTGCCCGGAAGCATCTCCAATGCCCGCCGGACATGCGCCGGTGACAGCACATCGCCGCCTGAGAGAAGGTTGCGCAGGCCTTTGAGAGATTCAGGACTTTCATCCATCATCAGTTGGAATAGTCCTGACGTAAGCCAAAGCGTCGTCACGCCCTGCTCGCGGATGGCCGATGCGATTTCACCGATTCCCGGTCCGTCCGGTAACAGAACCAAGCGGCCGCCATTGAGCAGCGGTCCCCAGATTTCCAGCAGCGACGCATCGAACGATACCGGCGCGGCCTGCAGGAAAACGTCTTCTGGCGTAATGTCCATGAAATCCTGGCCACGAACGAGTCTAACAACTCCGCGGTGCGGGAGCAGCACGCCTTTGGGACGTCCGGTGGAACCCGAGGTAAACAACAGGTGCGCCGGGTGTTCCGCGGTAAGGGAAATCTCCGGCAGCATGGCGGGTTCTGAAAACTTTCCGGTCGTGGGAATCCGGAGGACGCTTCCCCTCCAGTCTGCTGGGAAAATGCCCTCGCAGCCGGGAGTCGCCATTCCGGTCTTGGCACCACATTCCTCCAACAGCATCGCGAAGCGGTCAGGCGGGTAGGTGGGATCGAGCGGCACGCAGCAACCACCCGCTAGCAGGATGGCGAGGAAGCCCACGATCATCTCCGGGCATGGACTTGCACTGATGGCGACGAGTTCGCCGGGCGAGACACGCAGTTGAAGTGCAAGATGTGATGCCTCGGCGTAAAGCTGCCGATAGGTGAGTGAACGGCTGCCGCACCGGATTGCCACCCGTGCTTGATAAAGGTTGGCGGTATCCCGGAAAAGTCCGCCGATGGTGGCCTCCCGGTCATAGGCGGTGGACCCGCCAGACCAGGCCCCGAGGAGGAGGTCCTTTTCAGTTTCAGTTAGAATTTCCAGTGTTTCGATTTCCTTCTCCGGATGCCCCGCGATATCTTCCAGCAGCCTTTTGAAGTGCCCCAGCATGCGGTCCGCCGAGGTGCGTGAGAAAAGATCCGTGCTGAAATCGCAGGAAGCGCGCCAGCCTTCCTTTCGCTCTACCATGAAGAAGTGCAGGTCGAAGATGGTCCCCGGCGAGCGCGAGGGAATGGGAGTCAATGAAACTCCGCCAAAGGTGCCTGCCTGCGCAAACGAACGATGGTGGTTGAAATTCACCTGGAACAGCGGATTGCGGCTCGGGTCGCGCTTGGGCCGCAGCTCCTGGACGAGGTGTTCGAAAGGGAGATCCTGGTTCTCCAACGCCGCCAGCGCGGTCTGACGAACGTGTGCTAACAATTCCGGGAAACCGGGATTTCCTGATAGATCGCAGCGCAGGATCAGCGAATTGATGAATACCCCGATGAGGGGCTCGAGTTCTCCCCGCGTCCGGCCATTGACGGGCGTTCCCACGGCGATGTCGTTGCTGCCGGTATAGCGGTGCAGGAGAATCATGTAGGCCGCCAGTTGAAGATGGAACAAGGTGGAGCCATGGCGGGCGGCAATCGCCTGAAGCCTGTCGGTCAGCGTTTTCGGCAGCAGCGTGGAAGTGATTTCACCCTCCCATGACTTCACGGCGGGACGCGGGAAATCGGTGGGCAGATCCAGCTCCTTCATGCCCTCCAGTTGTTTTTTCCAATAAGCGAGCTGCTTTCTGATTTCGGGCCCTTCAAGGTATTCCTTCTGCCAGACGCTGTAGTCGCCGAACTGGATCGGCAGTGGATCGAGTGGCACCGGCACACTTTTAGAATACGCCTGATAGATTTTTGCCAGTTCTCCTGTCATCACGGTCATCGACATGCCGTCGAACATCGCGTGATGGATGGTCACATGCAGGATATGGGAATCCGTCTTCAGGCGCAAAAGCTCGGCGCGGATGACCGGTCCCGTCGATAGCAGGAAAGGACGGTGGGCTTCGATGCTGCCGAGCCTGTCCGCTTCCTGTTGGAGCTGATCGGGTGGAAACTGGCTGATGTCGATCACCGGAACCTTCAATTTCAGTTCCGGTATCACGATCTGCAGCAACTCGCCATTCTCCTCACTGAGATGGGTTCGCAACGCCTCGTGGCGGTCAATGATGGCATTGAGTGAACGTTCGAGCAGTCCGACATCGAGAGGTCCTGTTAGGTGGAACCGCAAGGGCACGTTGAATGCCGCCACCTCGCCTTGTAGCAGCTCGAGATACCAGAACATCTGTTGGGCGACAGATGCTGGGAACGCCAGAACCCCGCCGGATTGCGTCGAGGCAGGAGAAGCAGCGTCATGCTCGGACTTCATGGATTCAGGAATTGCGGCGGTAGGCATCACGGTTGACGCGTTGGATGGAGGGAGAGGCTGTCACTGCCGGGCCGGCACCTGCTTCGGCAGCGAGGGCTTTGATCGTGCGCAGGCGGAAAACCTGAGCGGGTGTGAGCGGGATACCCATCCGCGCCGCACGGGTCGTGATTTGGAAAATCAGAATGGAATCTCCGCCCAATGAAAAAATATCGTCCTCGGTGCTGATCTTCTCTTTCCCGAGCACCTGCGCCCAGATCTCCATCAGTTTTAATTCGGTTTCGCTCTCAACAGCGGTGGCAGCGTTCGTTTTCCCGGTCGTCTGTGAGGGTGCGGGAGCGGGTAGTGCCGCCCGGTTGACTTTTCCGTTAGGAGTCAGCGGAAATGCATCGAGTTCCACGAATGCGGATGGAATCATGAACTCCGGCAACCCAATCGCGAGGTGATCACGGAGGATCTGCGCGAGGCCGCTATCCTTGGCTTTCGCCGAGCGGGGAGTGTTTGCCAGTGCAGTAACGGATTCGCTGGTGATCTTCCGCGGCCATGCAGGGAGCGCTTTTTCCGTCACTGGCAGGAAAACCGCATCCACCAGGCCTTGTGTGCCGTTGTCGATCCAGCGGAGATGGGCACGGTATCCGGTCTGCGCGGCAATGGCGGAAAGATCCTCCGCGGAAACTGCATTGCCGGGCGCGGGTGTTAGTTCCGGGATCGCTGCATCCTGGTCCGCCGCGCTCAGCGCTCGGTGGAAAGCAAGCGGCACGACGAGCCGGGCGTCCGGAATGTTCGTCAGATAGAGCACCTCGCTGCTTTCTACCAGCATGGCCTCGAGCTGTTCGAGATTCAGGTTTTTCCACTCGTTCGCCGATGGCAGCGTGCGGGTGGCGGGTGCCTCTCCGATGTGGAGGATCACATCGTAATGATGGCTGGTGGTTTCATTGGTGAGCTTTCCGCGGCGCAGGAGTGTTTCCACATGAGTCACCGCTGGTTGGGTGTTAGAAAACACGTCGAACCAGGCTGGATCCAGCGATAGCTCCGTTTCCTGGGCCAGCCGCTGCTGTGCGAGGCGAAGGAGTTCGCCGGCCGTTGATCCGGCAGGAGCGTGCTCCCTCAACGCCATCGCATGATGGGTGGCTAACAGCGCATTGCTCTGCACGTCACCGAGGAAGATTCGACCGCCGGGCTGAAGTATGCGGGCAGCGCCTTCGAGAACCTTTGCGAGGTAGTCCGCATCCGGGAAATACTGCGCGACGGAATTGATGATGACCGTGTCGAAATGCGCGTCAGGAATTTCGCTGAAATCGTCCGCAGGGCGGTGGAACAATTTGACATGCGGCAGCGGGTGGTTGTTTTCCAGCGCTTCAATTGCGACGTTGGAAATGTCCGCCCCCCAATAACATTCGGACTCGGCGGCGAGACGCGAGAGGATCTGGCCGGTGCCGCAGCCGATTTCGAAAAAGCGCCGTCCGCCGAATCCACGAATGCGTTCGACGGTGGTGTCGATCCACTCGGTGACCTGCGCATCAAGGTTTTCCACGCCTGCCCAGCCGGCGATGACCGAGTCAAGTCGATCGAGTTTTTCGCTGCCGGTTTGATCGATCGCCGACTTGTAGAGAAGGTCCCACTGGTCCTGCCAGATTGCGGTGCCGTCGCAATCAGCGGATTTTTCGGTGGCGGTGACATAAGCGACGAGGCGGTTGTCGTGCACATGGGCGATGGCCTTCGACACCGCTGGATGGGCTTCCAGTGCGGATTCGATTTCTCCCAGTTCGATGCGGAATCCCCGAAGCTTGATCTGATGGTCCAGGCGGCCAATAAACTGGATTTCGCCATTTTCAAAAAAGCGTGCGCGATCGCCAGTCCGATAGAGCCGCGCATCTGAGGTCGGATCAAACGGATTGGGAATGAATTTTTCTGCGGTGAGTTCCGGGCGGTTCAAATAGCCGCGCGCGAGACCTGCGCCGCCTAGCAGAAGTTCGCCGGACACGCCGGGGGCCACGCGTTTGCCCTGCTCGTTGACGATGTAAGCCTTCGTGTTTGAAATCGGCACTCCGATGGTCGCCCTTCCTCCGGGTTCACGCAGGGCGACGGTGGAATAGGTAGTGTCTTCGGATGGCCCGTAAAGATCGTAAACCTTCACGCCCGGGCATGCTTGATAGAGTCTATCCGACAACTGGGTGGTCAGCGCTTCGCCGGCAAGATTGATGACCTTCACCGACGCGGGAATGAGTTCCGCCTCAAGCAGTCCGGTGATGGCAGAAGGCACGGTGTTGATCAGCGTGATTTTTTCCCGGTGCGGGTGTTCCATCAGGTCCAGAGCGTTTTCCGCCAGAATCAGCGTGCCGCCGCTGGCGAGGGTGACGAACATCTCGAAAATGGAAAGATCGAAGCAGATCGAGGTGGAGAAAAGCACGGCAGCCAGTTCGTCACGTTGATAGACCGACTGCGCCCAGCCGATCAGGGCGATGGTATTGCGGTGCTCGATGGCAACGCCTTTCGGCTGACCGGTCGATCCCGAGGTGTAAATGACATAGGCGAGATCCTGCGGCTTCGTGCGGGATTGAATACGGTCGGCCGAATTCGATAGCGCGTCATCGATGAACACGCGTCGACTGCCTTCTTCGGCGGGAAGAGAATCAACCAAGGCCCGCTGAGTGAGCAGCACAGGGGACGAAGCGTCCTTGAGAATGTAGGCAATACGGTCCTTCGGATACTTTGGATCGATTGGCACGTAAGCTCCGCCGGCTTTCAAAACAGCGAGGATGGCCACGAGCAATTCCGCGCTGCGGGAGGCGCAGACTCCGACGAGCGTTTCATGGGTGACTCCATTCTGTTGGAGAGTCACGGCGAGTGCGTTTGCGTGTCGGTCGAGTTCCTGATAGGTAAGTCTGCGATTCCCATCTAGCAGAGCGAGGCTCTGTGGATTGGTGTCCGCCTGGGCCTCGAAGAAGGTGTGAATTGAGGGCTGATCAGGCAGCGGTGCATCGGTGGTGTTCCATGCATCGAGGGTTTTTCGCTCTTCTGCGGTGAGCGTTTCGAGGTCCTTGAGGGCGACGTCGCCGTCGGATATCACGGTTTCGATTAGTTGTTCGAAGGCGTCCAGCCAGCCGAGGATCGTGGACTTGTCGTGAAGGTCGGTGTTGTATTCGCATTCCACCACGAGGCGCTCGTCGGTTTGCACGAGATTGAAAAACAACTCGAAATTGACGAACTGCTTGGGGTTCGTTTCCACAACGAATTTCATTCCATCGAAGTGGATCTGGTCGGTGCCGTTCTTATCGATGTTGAAAATGACGGAAATCAACGGCACGCGGCTGGTGTCGCGAGGAAGGTTGATTTTGCGAATCAGGCTGCCGAAGGTGTAGTTCTGATAGTCGTAGGCTTCCAATACCTTTTCCTTTACCTCAGCCGCGAATTCACGGAATGGTCGATCCGCTGAGGGAGTCAGACGGAGAGGCAGGAAATTCAGACAATGGCCGATGAGTTCGTCCCGACCAATGCGCGTTTGACCTGCGGCCGGCACGCCGATCACCACATCCTCCTGGCCGGTGAGCCGATGGAGCAGCGCGGCGAATGAAGAAAGCAGGGTGGCGAAGATCGTGCCGCCGAGCTTTGGCGATGCTTTTTTCAGGCGCTCGAAACACCCTGAATTGATCGTAATTTTCTCCATCGCACCCTTGTACGTTTTCACCGCGGGACGGGGACGATCCACTGGTAGATTGAGGACGGGTGCGCCATTGGAGAATTTTGAAACCCAGAAATTCTCAGCCGCGAGGGTGTCATCGCTTTGCTTGTTGGTTTCTTCGATGCGTGCGTATTCCGCAAACGGCATCGCCGGAGCAAGACGTGGCAGTTTTCCGGCGCGCCGCGCGTTGTAAGCGGTGGCAAGTTCCGCGAGGATCATTCCGAAGGACCAACCGTCGCAAATGATGTGGTGCGCGGTGAAAAGCAGTTCGTGATGGTTGCCTGATAGATGAACCAGATGCAGTCGGATGAGCGGCCCGTTAGTCAGATCAAATGGGATCGAACTCTCAGCGCTGTGGATTAGCGAAAGCGGGAGCAGCGCCGATGGCGAGGTGCTGGTGATGCTGGAAAAGTTGTGCTCCATCAGCTCGATGGCACGGGCGGACGGATGGAAATACTGGCTGCCCCCATCTTCGGAGAACGTGCTGCGCAGCGACGGATGTCGAACGACAATGTCATTGAGCGCGTCACGCAGGGCCTGCGCGTTCAACTCGCCTTCGAAGCGGATGTTGTTGGATTCGTTGAACGAACAGTTCGCCTCCTCGCCCATTTGGACACCATGGAAAATCTCACGCTGGGCCTCGGTTGTTGGAGCACTGTCAAAACGTGGGAAACCTGTAGGAGCGACTGCGCCTTCACTGGACGAGGCAGGAAAAAATCCGGCAGCCTGCATCTCGCCAACCGATCCAACAAAAGCCGTCACTACCCCATCAAGATCCTCGTCCGTGTGAGCCGTCGTGAAATACAGCGGTCTGCCTTCCCAGACATGCACGCCCTTTTCACGAAGGAAATACCAGAGCAAGCTCGCGTATTTCAGGTCGGGCGCGTGTTCGATCACGGCGTAAGCACTAAAATGCGGCAGACGGATCGGCACACCAATCGTTTCGAAATAACCATTCAGCGTCCGGCAGAGACGACCGACGCGCTCTTCCATATCGATCTGCATCCGCGGTCCTTCGCCCATCAGATGTTCCACCACGCGCCAAGCGGCTGCTAGAGCGAGAGGATGTCTGACAAAAGTTCCGGCGAAAAACGTCACGCCGACTTCCGGAAAACTGTCATCGCCATAATTCCACGCTCCGCCGTCGAGTGCGTCCATGTATTCCTTTTTCCCGGCGAGCACGCCGATCGGCATCCCGCCGCCGATGACCTTGCCGTAGGTGGCCATGTCCGCTTCCACGCCGAAGTAGGCCTGGGCACCGCCGGGTGCGCAGCGGAAACCGGTGACGACTTCATCAAAGATAAGCGCCGTGCCGGATTTTTCAGTGATGGCGCGGACTTCGTGCATGAACTCACGCGGCTGGATGCCGGGAGCGCGGCTTTGCACCGGCTCCACCATTACAGCGGCAAGTTCGTGGGCGTGGGCGCGGAGAATTTCTAACGAAGCCGGATCCGCATAGTCGAGAACCAGCATGTTTTCCACCAGCGACTGCGGAATGCCGGGTGCGATCGGCTGCGCCTTGTAAACGCCATCCACCCACGCGCCGCGGACGAGGACCTCCTCGAACATCCCGTGATAATCACCGGTGAAATAAGCGATGCGGTTGCGCCCGGTGATCGTGCGGGCGAGGCGCATGGCGGCCATCACTGCTTCAGAGCCGGTGTTGCAAAAGGTGGCACGCTCCATGTTCGTCAGTTCGCAGATGGCTTTTGCGAGTTTCCCGGCAATGGGCGACTGCGGTCCGATTTCGATCCCGGTGCGGAGTTGTTTTTCAATCGCATCGATCAGCCAATCCGGCGAGTGACCGAAAAAGTAGGTGCCAAAGCCCATGGTGATGTCCACGTATTCATTGCCATCGATGTCCCACAGTTTCGCGTTTTTTGCGTGGTCGGACACAATTGGATAGACCATCTCCTTCCAAAGCGATTTGAAGCCGGAAACCGCGCGGGGATCGGCGTAGTGAGGGCGATGCTCGGCGGTGTAGGCTTTGGACGATTTTGTTTTCGCCACGTAGCGGCTGATGAGTTGATCGAGCGAATTCTGTTGGAGTTCCGTGAGACCGCCCTGTTCGCCCTTGTCGATCGGCTTGTAGGGACCAAATCGGGTGCTGGCGACGGCGTTGCGGGTGATATTTGCAGGCCAGGTAACTACACTCAGTCCGTTAGACTGCGCTGCAACCGGTTGTTGCCCTGCTAGCATCGCCTGCATGAGCTGAAGACTGCTAGCCATCAATTGCTCCAGCGACGATCCGCCCGCGGCGGGAATCATCGGCGCGGTGATGGAAGGAGCGGCGGCAACAGGGGCGCTCGCAGGCATTTCACGGTCGAGATGTTTGGCAAGGGCGGTGACTGAAGAGAGATCCCCTAACATTTGGCGGAATGTCACTTTCACTCCGAAACGGGATTGGATCGCCTGGCTGGCCTGGGTGAGGAAAAGCGAATCGAATCCGAGCTCGGTGAAACTAGCCTCGTCATCGGTGATCACGATTCCTGATAGATCCTGGACGAGGGAGCGGAGCTTGGTGAGGAGATCGGAAATACGGTCGGTGCTCATGACAGGGGGAGTGGCGATCGGGAAAGGTGCAGGCGCCGAAACCGTTGCAAGCGGGGCCGGGGCGGCGGGATCGGAAATGGAATTGGCCGAGTTGTCGATCCAGTAGCTTTTCCTTTCAAACGGGTAGGTCGGAAGACGGAGCCGGGCGCGGTCCTGATTCTCAAAAAACGCGGTCCACTCAGGAGCGATGCCGGTTTTCCAGAGTTCTCCAACAGCGGAGAGAAGATCGGATAGGTCATCTAACGACGATGGCAGCGTGGAGACAACCGGCGTCGTGCCGCGGTCCGGATGTTGCAGGGCGAACGGCGCGAGTGCGCGGCCGGGACCGACCTCCAGCATGGCGAGATCCTTATCGACGAAGGCGGTGGTGAGCGCTTCCGTGAAATGCACTGTGTGACGGAGTTGGCGCGACCAATACCCGGGATCTGCCAGTGTCTCAGCCTCGATGGATTTGCCGGTGCAGGTGGAGATCCACGGGATGTTAGGCGGATTTGAGGGAATCATCGACGCATCCTCAGTGAATGCGGCAACGATTGGTTCCATCATCACCGAGTGGAATGCGTGAGAGGTCTTGAGCAGGCGGCAACCGATTTCCCTTGATTCGAGCTCTTTCTGATAGGTCTCGATGGCTTCGTGCGAACCGGATAGCGTGCAGAGCTGAGGGCTGTTCACCGCGGCAAGATCGATGCCTGGCGGCAGCGACAGGGAGTCGGCTGCGGAGCGAACGGCGAGCATGGCACCGCCGGGAAGGTCCTGCATCAGCTTCGCCCGGGAGGCGAGAAGGTGAAGTGCGTTTTCTAGCTTGAATGTTCCTGCTAGAACGGCGGCGACGTATTCGCCGATGCTGTGTCCTATCAGGAGTGACGGCTTGATTCCCCAGGAGATCCAGAGTCTCGCAAGTGCATACTCGACGACGAAAATGCACGGCTGAGTGAGGGCGGTGCGGTTGATGTCGATCTCGGCGGCATCGCGTTCGTCATCGGACGGATAGAGAGTGGAACGGATGTCGTGCGAAATCAGCGGCCGTAAAAGGACGGCGCATTCGTCGACCGCAGTGCGGAAGGCGGGCTCGGAATCAAAGATCTCGCGACCCATGTCCGGATACTGCGATCCTTGCCCGGGGAAAAGAAATGCGATCCGTGGCGTGTTAGCAGGAGCTGAGGCTGACTTTGATGGTTCGCGAAGTTTCGCGATGGCTTCTGCTAGATCGGCTGCGACAACAAAACGTCGGTTGGCAAAATGGCGGCGGCCGGTTGCGAGGGTGTAGGCAACATCAGCGACGTCCGGTTGTTCCTTTTCGAGATGATCTGCCAGGCGGATTGACATCGTATAGAGAGCAGTCGGCGTTTTAGCGGAAAGCAGCAGAAGGTGTTTTTTCCGGCCGGGAGTCGCAGTGGGAAGTGGCGGCGCTTCTTCCATCACGACGTGGGCGTTCGTGCCGCCGACTCCGAAAGCACTGACTCCTGCGAGTCGCGGTTTTTCACCGGCCTTCCAATCACGGTCCTCGCTAACAGGTGAGAACGGGCTCGTCGAAAAATCAATGCGCGGATTGGGTGCCTTGAAATGCAGCAGGGCGGGGATCTTGTCGTGGCGGAATTGTTGGATCGTCTTGATCACACCGGTCACTCCAGCAGCGCAGTCGAGATGGCCGATGTGGGTCTTGCCGGTGCCGATGGCGCAGAAGGCGTTTTCCTCGGCACCGCCTTCGCGGAAGGCCTTGGTGAGGGCGGCGATTTCGATCGGATCGCCGAGCGGTGTGCCGGTGCCGTGAGCTTCGATATAGGAAATTTCCGACGGATGCACACCGGCGGATGCCTGGGCGAGCGTGATGACTTCCGCCTGCGCGTTCACGCCGGGAGCGGCGAAACCGATCTTGTCCGAGCCGTCATTGTTGACGGCCCAGCCCTTGATAACGGCGAGGATCGGATCGCGATCGGCGACTGCTTCGCTGAGGCGCTTGAGGAGAATGACGCCGCAGCCATGGCCGAAAACGGTACCCGCGGCAGCGGCATCGAAGGCGCGGCAGGTGCCGTCCGGTGAGACCATGCCTTCTTCCTGGAAGAGATAATCACGCTGCTGGGGAAAACTGATGGAAACTCCACCAGTGAGCGCCATATCACACTGATAGGTGAGCAACGCGGTGGCGGCCTGGCAAATCGCGACCAGCGAGGTCGAGCAGGCGGACTGGATGGTCATGCTCGGACCGCGGAGGTTGAGCTTGTAGGAGACGCGGACGGGGAGGAAATCCTTGTCGTTTCCGAGCATCGTCTGGTATTCGGAAACCTGATAGTTTTTTGCGAGCTCCTTGCCCTTTCCGAGGTTGTGGAGCAGGTATGTGTTGAGGCTGAGGCCTGCATAAACACCGATCATGCCTGGGTAGGAATGGGGGTCGTAACCTGCGTCTTCGAGTGCTTCCCAGGAGCATTCGAGAAACACGCGGTGCTGTGGATCCATCAGCCCGGCTTCTTTCGGATAGATTCCAAAAAACTCGGCGTCGAACAGGTCCGGATTGTCGAACATGCTGCGCGCTCCGACGTATTTGCTGCCATCACCCTCGGTGCGGCCGGGGAATCGCGTGATGCCGTCCTTGCCAGTGATTAGATTCTGCCAGAATTCGTCCGGATTCATTGCGCCGGGGAAACGACCGGCCATGCCGATGATGGCGACGGCTTCAGGAGAGGGAGTTTCTTCGTTCATCGGGTGGAAGGTTTGCGGAATCGCGAAAGCCCGGCCTGTGCAAGGCGTGCGCGATCTTGTGCATTGTTGGTAGCAGCATTCACGCCCTTTGGAGAGAGGAAATCCGCAATGGAACGGGCGCTGGGCAGCGCGAACAATTCAGTGATCGGGAACTGGCGACCGGTCATTTCCATCAAACGGACATGGACGATCGCAACATGGATGGAATTTCCTCCGAGATCGAAAAAATTGGCGGTGGCGTCGGTAACGGGGCGGTCGAGGATCTCGGACCAAAGGGCGAGAATTTTTGATTCCATCGATGTGCCTGAGGCGCTGGCGAATGTCTCATGGCTGGCGCTGCTTGTAAGAGCGAGCCGGTCGATCTTGCCATTGGGCGTTAGCGGAAAATTTTCAGTGAAATGGAACTCGCCGGGCATCATGTAGGCGGGGAGACGGCTTGATAGGTGCTCGCGGAGGGTTGCGAGATCAGCACTGCCCTGGACATGGGCGATGAGGCGGTTTCCGCTGGCGATCACGACGGCTTCGCGGACAAGTTCGTGCTGGTTAAGCGCAAGTTCGATCTCACCGAGCTCGATCCGAAAACCGTTCACCTTTACCTGATGATCGGCGCGACCGCGGAATTCCAGGACGTTTGTGGGATGACGTTTGGCGAGGTCACCGGTCCGATAGATCGAGTCTTTGAAAACTTCTGCCGTCCGGGTGGGATCATTCAGATAACCTCCGCCAATGCCTGCGCCGGAAATACAAAGTTCGCCGATCTCGCCATCAGGCAGTGGTGCGAACGATTCATCTCTAACGGAGACCTGCACGTTTGGAATCTCGCTGCCGAGCGGGACAAACGGATACTCGTCGAGGTTGCCCTTGTGCAGCTGATAGAAGGCGCAGATGTCGGTACACTCCGTGGGGCCGTAGGAGTTGACGACCTCGGCCTTGCAGTTGGCAGACTCCAGCCACGGACGAAGACGCGGGATGGAAATCGGCTCGCCTCCTAACACCGCAAAACGTAGTGAACAAAGCGCGCTGTATTGATCTGCTGCGGCCGCATCGACTAGTGGATAAAACGCGCTGGGCGTGCAGTTGATGAGGGTGACTCCGTGTTCGCGGATCAGCCCCGTGATGCGTGAGATGTCGTAGGTCTGGCAGTCATCCAGCACCAGTGTTCCGCCTGTGATGAGTGGGGCGAAAAAGTTCTTCTGCGTGAGGTCGAAGCTCGGCGAACTGATGACCAGTGTGCGGTCGCAAGGGCCGAGCATCAGCTCGATGGAATACCAGTGCAGCAGGTTCTCAAATCCGCGGTGAAAAACCGATGCTGCTTTCGGCTGGCCGGTCGAACCCGAGGTGAAGATGGCATACATGAAATCATTTTCACCGATGTCCACCGCTGGATCATCCATGGAAATGCCGGCGAGCGCGTCGCCGTCGATACTAACGGTTTCGACGTTCGAGAAACGTTCTGCGAGTTCGCGTTTCGTCACGACATGTTTCAGTTTCGACGAGGCGATCATCTGTTCGATGCGGGCGGCGGGATAACCCGGATCCAGAGGCACGTAAGCGGCTCCCGATTTCAGAATTCCCAGAAGCGCTGCGGGAAGTTCCAGGCAGCGGTGCAGTCCGAGCCCGACGAAGCTGCCGCGACCAATGCCAGAGGCACGGAGGTGATTGGCGATCTGATTCGAAAATGCGCTTAATTCGCCGTAGGTCAGCGAATGTTTCCCGCTGACCACCGCGGTTTGGGTCGGATTGATTCGTGCCTGTCGCTCAAACTTGTCGGTCCACCGGTCAGTGGTTTGAGAAGCGTCGGAAATGGTTGTGGGAGAAGAAAGGTCCATTGCGGGGGGCACAGGGGGGAGAGAATGAATCGGATTTTGAGAATGTTTGCTGAAATCCGGCGTTTGGTAAAGAATTGTTAAATTTCAGCACGTCCAGAATGTGGGCAGTTCCGAATTACTAACATAATTTGGTGGTGTTGGTATTACGCGATCACGTAAAGCTTGGATACTTGATCACTTTTGTCCGCAGGTGGTATAAAAGCAATGGGGTGCGTGCTGCATCCTCTCCTCGATGTTTTTCTCAAAGCCATATTCCCCCCGGATGGTTGTTCTGATGCTGGCCTGTATCTTGGCCAACATTCAGGCATCTGTTTTCGGACAGCAAGTCCCCCCTGCGATGGATGATCGGGTGGAATCCAGCGTTGATGGCCGCCTTGAATCGGTGGATGGGGATAGGGTTCCACTGCCTCCTCCAGGCGTGCAGGAGGATTCGAAGAAGCGCGGTGGATGGGAAATCGGGGCCGTCATTTCCGCAGCGTATGATGATAATATTTTCCTCAGTGCGACCAAGCCTGAATCAGACATGGTATTTCGCGTCGGACCGGCATTGGCCTATACCCAAGGAGATTCCAAAGAGGGTGAAGGAGGTTTCATCCAAGTTGCCTATCGCCCGACTTCGGTGACCTATGCGAAAAATCACTCGGACAACCGCATTGATCACCAGGCGCTGCTGACTGCCGGATGGCGGTACAAAGCCACGCAGCTCACTTACAAAGGCGGTCTCCAACAGCTCGGCGATGCCACTGCCGAGACCGGTCGTCAGACGGACCGGTTGGAATTTGAAAACGAAGTGCGCGTGGCCTGGCTTCCGCGCGAAAAGGTCACTATCGAAATGGCAGCGGGAAACCGCCAGTCCGACTATCAGGATCCCACGTTGTTCGACTCGAGCAAGACCTATGGCGAGATCGCCGCGAGGTTTGCCTATTCACCCAAGACGGAACTTGGGATCGCCTATCAGGTCGCGCGCTTCAAGGTGAGCAGTTCTCCCGACCAGGACACCCAGCAATTGACCGGCCGCGTTGTGTGGCTGCCGCGGGAGAAAATCCGCATCGATCTCGAAGGTGGTGGCGAATACCGCAAAGTGGATCGTGATTCGCAGTTGAATCCAGTGATGCAGGCACGTGCCGAATGGACACCGCGCGAGGGAACGAGCGTCTATCTGACTGCCTATCAGAAACAGGACACCTCATCGTTTTATGCGGGCCAGATTTACAAGGTGAAAGGTCTGACCGCAGGTGTTGCTCAGCGCCTGGGTGGCAACTGGTCGGCTCGTCTCGAAGGGGGCGTTGAAAAGGCGTCCTACTCCCGCATTTCGGGCTCCGGTCCGTCCGGACGGCGCGACCGGATTTGGTTTGTCCGGCCCGCGCTTGAGTATAAGATCTCCGAAGATTCCAACATCGCCTTGTTTTACAGGATTTCTGAAAACAGCTCGAACGACTCGAACTTTGGCTACGACCAGCAAATGGCGGGCATCGAATTCAACTACAAATTCTAACGTGAACCGGACCATGAACCTGAATTTTTTCCCGATTCTCCATCTGCTGCTCGCATGCATGATGGCGATGATTGCTGCGGGCCAGACGGCAGAGCGTTCCTCGGGCGTGATCGGCCGCATGGACAATGTGGAGATCCGGGTTTTCCGTGAGGACGAACTGACGACCCGCGGCCAGCTTTCCGCCGACGGGACGATTTCAATGCCCCTGATTGGCGCGGTTCGCATTGAAGGACTCACCACCGACCAAGCGGCTGCCGCCATCACCCGTAAACTGGCGGATGGTTACCTGGTGAAACCGGAAGTCAGTGTGTCGATCGAGGCACGGATCCGGAGGACCGTGACGGTTCTCGGTCAGGCTCAGCGGCCGGGAGTTTTCGTGCTGCCTGCAAACCGGCAGTTGACGCTGGTCGAGGCGATTGGCATGGCCGGCGGCGTCACCCGGATTGCGAATGCGAAAAAAATCAGCCTCAAGCGAGCTGGTGGGCAGGTTTTTACCTTGAATCTATCTGAAATCACGAAAGGCCAGGGACAGGACGTCCCACTGCGGGACGGCGACGTTGTCACCATTCCTGAGAGCCTGTTCTGATTTGTCATTCCCCCCTTGATCATTCCCCTCCGATGTCACTTTCAAAACCGAAAGAATACGCGATCGCTTCCAAAGCCCCGCAATTGCCCGCTCCCGCAGGCGCGGATCCGACGTATTTCCTGCCCAAGATCGAGCCCGGCCGCCTCATGGGAATCCTCCTGCGCCGAGGTTGGATCGTCGTGCTCGCCACCTTGCTCGGAGGGATCGGCCTTTACGCATTTGCCAACAAGCTTCCGAAAACCTACCGCGCGTTCGGCTCCGTTTACGTCAGCAGTCAGGCACCGCTCGTCCTCGATATCCGTGCCGTGGCTCCTGAGGAGACCCGCGACCTTGATCAAATGCGGTCGGTGGAGCAGGGGATGAGTGCTTCCACGCTGCTGATGCGTTTGATCGAAATCAACGGCCTCGACAAGGATCCCGCGTTTGCTCCTGCGGGAACCGGTGAACAGGCGCTGTTAGCGCAAATTTCCAGCCGCGTGAAAATCGAGCTTCGCCGCGGCACCCGGATCATCGACATCCAGGTGGACGACACTGATCCGGCGCGGGCGAAGCGGTTGGTCGAATCGCTGGTCACCGAGTATGAAAAGTGGACCACCGACCGTCAGAAATTGATCACGCAACAAGCCAGCGACGGACTTGCCCGTGAGGAGGAGCGCCTGCGCGAACGCATGGAAGCCTCTGCCAGAAAACTCCAGGAATTCCGTCAGACGCATCCGGTTCCCGGTCTGGAAGGATCGGAAAGCGGTAGTCCGGTTCGCGA
>JANODE010000076.1:0-63406 GCA_031412525.1 Akkermansiaceae bacterium
CTCCATTTCATTGAGCGTGTGCTGCACGGATTTCGAAAAATAGCCTGTGTCCCGGGCGATGGCCGCGGGATGACCGGATTCGTGAGTGAGCAGCCAGGCGACGATCTCCGCCCGCGCATTCACCCCAAAAAGCGCACGCAGAGAGCAGAGCAGGTTGGCGGCCCGGCTTGAATCGGGTGACTGGCTCATGCGGCGCCGTTCCATGGGGTCGCGCAGCAAACTATGGCGGAGGAAGTCCGGATCAGGTTGGTGGAAGATGGGCAAGGCGCTGCCGTCGATGCTGATGAAGAGCGGCTCGGGTTCTGTCTCGGCAGGCAGTGGCGCCGATAGCGTGATCCACTTTCTCATCATGGATTGGGTGGCAAGCCCGCCGCTGATCGCGGCGAGTACGCGCAGGTCAGCCACAGGCCACTCGTCGTGGATCCGACGGAGACGTTGGAGGTTGATGCGCTTGCCGTTGGAGCTCAGCCAGTCGATCACCTCGTCGAGCAGGCGCGCGTCGTAGCGGCCGAAGCGCGTGGTCGCGAGCAGGAGTGCCTCGGGATCAATGAGGCGGTCGTCCTGCGCGCCACGTTGCCCGGCGACTCCCAGTGTGGACCACTGGTGCCAAAGGAAATCCAGAAAGCGCTTGAGAAGCTTATCCTTGGAATTTTGGAATGAGGTGTGCATGTCCGAGAAGGGTGAGAAGGTCGGGAAGTTTGTCGCGGTGCGAGAGGACCGGGAGGTGATCGAGCAACCAACGGACCGCCGCTTCGGTTTCGACGCTGGTGGGAGCCAGAGTGCGGAGGTCCTCGAGATCACGGGGCTTGGCGCGGTTTAGGGCGGCGTAGGTTTTGAGTTGGATCTGGCCGGAGCGCGTTACAAAACTGATTTTGAGATAGTGACCGTATTCCCGGGTTTCCAGCTCCTGCCAGAATGAGGCAGGAAGCAGCTGAAGGTCAGAGAAGTGCAACGAGGCCGCGCTATTGAGCCAGTTTCCACCAAGATGAAGTTCATCAGCCACCTGGGTCGCGGCCAACTTGAGCGCTTCCGGCATCGGATACGCACGATCCACCCCGCCTTCCCAGTCCCGCATGGCGAGAATATCGACTTCCTCGGTGGATCGGGTGATGATCTTTTGTGCCAGCAAGGCGGAGCCTCCACAGACGACAAGCCAGAAACCATCACCCTTCCGGGCGGCGAGCAGATTTCCAAGGAGGTGCAAAACTTCCTCTAGATTTTGTTGACTCAATTCCATAAAGAAGAGCCGAATTACATCCGGTTTGGATGTTTTGGCAAGATTATTTCAAATCAAGTGATTTCTGAAAATGGCGTGAAACGGGCGGTATGGACCAAGTAGGTCGTGAGAAGAAGCTGGACGAAAGGCGATTTGGGTGAGCCCATAAATCTTTGATTCAACCGTTTGATTCGCCCCATACCGTGAACAAAAACCGTGAACAACTGAGCTCATAGCAAAGCTTGACACAGCTGAAAAACCAGCTAATTTCATACGTAACACACAGAAAATCAACGAATTGCTCAGGCTCATAACCTGAAGGTCAGAGGTTCAAATCCTCTTCCCGCAACCAATGAAAGCCGTTTAGCTCGAAGGAGTTAAGCGGCTTTCGCCTTTCTGGAACATGAATCCGTAGATACTTTGCTGCATTCCTCTGGTTTGGAACGGTGTTTTGGTCGGGGCTGTGAGGCTACCGCCTGACAGCGTGTTTGTCATTTGGGTGAAACCTGATGGAAACTCGCACGGCAAGGCGGTCACGAATGCTGTCTGCCGCAGGACGTGGTCGTTGAAAACGGTAGACCGTTACCTCTACTTCGCGTGCTGATCTCTGGCCCTTGATGCTGTCAATTCAAGATTTCGAATTTCTCAGGACAATCTGCACGAAAATGGCCCGATCAGGCCATACGCGGAAGCTTGAGGTTAGCTCCGTTGATGCCATCCGCACGCAATTTTTTTATCCGGAATCCAGCAAACGATCCTTTCCTCAAAGCACTGAATCTCGCGGAGGATAGGGATCAAGCCAAAATGCAGTTTGCACGGTGCGCTTTGCAATGCGCACAGGAAAAAGTTTTATGAGCGGTCGAAGTCGTTCAATTTCAATCCGGTCGGTTTCGGAATGTTTTTCGCTAACGATGCTTCCGAAAATGCAATTGGAAGCAAAAGCAAAGTCGGGTGGCTCATGGGCGAACCATATTCCCCAGTGCAAAGGCATGGGGGCTGTAGTTTTGGATAAGGGCACGTTTTTCCGAGTCTGGGCACCGAACGCACAGGCGGTGCACGTCACGGGAAGTTTCAACCAATGGGAGGAACCGGGAATTCCAATGGTCAGCGAAGGCAACGGCAACTGGGTCGGATTTGCCGACGGAGCGAAACCGGGTGAGGTCTACAAATTCCTCCTTGAGAGCCATGAAGAAACGATGCTCAAGGTGGACCCACGGGCGCGGATGATCGACGGCGAAACAGGTGGCGCGGTGATCTATCAGGATAGTTTCGACTGGGGCGACGATCATTTCGAGACACCACCGCTCAATGAGGTGGTATTGTATGAGCTGCATGTTGGAACCTTTGGTGGGGATGAAAAAAGCGGTAAACGCGGGTCCTTCAAGGAAGTGATGGAACGCTTGCCCTACTTACAGGAGTTAGGGGTGAATGCCATCGAGATCATGCCTCCAACAGAATTTCCGGGTGAGACATCGTGGGGCTACAATCCAAACCATCCCTTTGCGGTGGAGGCGGATTACGGCGGGCCGGATGCGCTCAAGGCATTGATCAAGGCGGCGCACGAGCACGGGATCGCGGTGATTCTGGACATCGTTTACAACCACTTCGGTCCCGACAATCTGGACTTATGGCAGTTCGACGGATGGGAGGAAAACGGTGGTGGCGGGATCTATTTCTATAACGATTGGCGCGCCGAAACGCCATGGGGTGCCACCCGGCCGGACTATGGAAGGGAGGAGGTACGCCAGTATCTCCGGGATAATGCACTGATGTGGATCCAGGAGTTCCACGCGGATGGGCTCCGGCTGGATGCGGTGAGCTACATCAGGACGACCAAGGGACATGACCACCATGAAACCGTGCATCTGGCGGAAGGCTGGCACGTCTTGCAATGGATCAACAAAGACCTGAAACAGCATTCTCCACGCACGATCTCAATCGCCGAGGACCTCGGCAATGCAGAGGCGCTGACCACGTGGGTGGATGATGGCGGTGCGGGATTCGACACCCAGTGGGACGCGGGTTTTGTAAATCCTGTTAGGTCGGTGTTGGAAAACTTTTCCGACGACTTCCGGGACTTGGGCACGCTGGCGAATGCGATCGTCTTGAAGCCCGATGGCAATCCTTTCAAGCGCGTGATCTACACCGAGTCCCACGACGAGGTGGCTAACGGCAAGAAGCGTGTGGTGTCGGAAATCGACGAAGAAAATCCTTCAAGCCTGTGGGCGCGCCGCCGGGCGCTGCAGGGCGCGGGGCTGGTTCTAACATCACCGGGCGTTCCGATGATTTTCCAGGGCCAGGAGTTTCTGGAAGACGGCTGGTTCGATGACAGGAATATCCTCGATTGGAACAAGGCTTCGAATTTCGCCGGCATCTGTCAGGCGTTCCGTGACCTCATCCGGCTGCGCCGCAACCTCGACGGGCATACCAGAGGTCTGCAGGGGCAGAATGTCGATGTATTTCATCAGGATCAGGAAACAAAGGTGATGGCGTGGCATCGCTGGTATGACGGCGGACCGGGCGACAGCGTGGTGGTGCTGCTGAATTGCTCGGCACAAGCGCATGAGTTTTATGAAATCACCCTGCCTAACAGCGGCGAATGGAAAGTTCGGTTCAATGCCGACTGGCGCGGTTACAGCGGGGATTTTCTCGATACGGAAGTTCTAACCGTGGAAGGCCGTGAGCATGAAATCGGCCATCCGGCACCGATCGGCGGCATGAAACTTCCTCCCTATGGTTTGATCATTCTCAGTCAGGACTAACCGGCTGTCTGTGATATGAATGACGCGTTTCTGAGCGGTCGCGGCGCATTGTTTCCTTGCCAAACAGAAGACCCTTCTCTGCCATGCACCGCATGATCGAGCAGCCGCCGCCACAGACCTGCCCTGAGGACCAGGGTGCGACTGGAAATTTGCCGTCGGGCAGCAATTCGCGGCCAGATCGTTTCGATGGAAAACCGCTGATCACCTACACGGTGGCACTGGCGGCGCTGGCGACCGCAGTGTTGCTTCGCTGGCTGCTCGACCCCTTGTTGTCGGACACGCTTCCGCTGATCACCTTGTTTGGGGCGATCGCCATCGCTGTCCGGATCGGCGGTTATCGGCCCGCGCTGCTGGTCGGTGCGTTGGGCTACCTGGCCTGTTCTTACATGTTCATTCCGCCACGCGGCCTGTTCGTCCATCGCGAACCCGCGGTGCTCGCCGGGCTGTTCCTGTATGTGGCCACGGCTTTCATCATCATCGGCCTGGGTGAGGCCCTGCGTCGCTCCCACCGGAAATGCCTAGCAGCGGAGGCGGACGCGAGGCAGCAGGCGGAATTGCTAGGCACCACGCTTTTCAGCATTGGCGACGGCGTCATCGCCACGGACACCGACGGTCGCGTCATTTCCATGAACGCTGTCGCCCAGAAGCTGACCGGTTGGAAAAACGAGGAGGCGGCGGGAATGCCTCTGACTAAGGTGTTCCAGATTGTCAATGAGACCACCCGGCTGGAAGTGGAAAATCCGGCGTTGCGCGCTCTGAAAGAAGGCGTGGTCGTCGGTCTGGCAAATCACACCATCCTCATGGCAAAGGACGGGAGCGAACGGCCGATCGACGACAGCGCTGCTCCGATCCGGCGGGATGAGGGTGAAGTGGTCGGCAGCGTGCTCGTGTTCCGCGATATCAGTGAGCGCCATCAGGCCGAGGTCGAAAATCGGGACGCCCGGCAGCAACTCATGACGATGATCGAAAGCGTCACCGACGGCTTCATGCGTTACGACCGGGACTGGCGGATCGTTTATGTGAATGCGCAAGCCGAGCGGATCAACCGGCTCACGCGTTCGGAAATGCTCGGTAAAAATGTCTGGGAGCTGTTTCCTGCCTTGGTGGGGACGCGTTTTGAAATGGAATTCCGCCGGGCGGTGGAGGAACGCGTGACGGTCGAATTTGAAAACCACTACGCCCCTTTTGGCCGCTGGTATGCGCTCAAGGGATACCCGACGGCAGACGGTGGATTGACCACGTTCATCCGCGACATCACCGGCCGCAAACGATCCGAGGCCCTGCTCGCCGGGCAGAAGCGGGTTTTGGAAATGGTCGCGACTGACGCACCGCTGACCGAGGTCCTGGCGGCGCTGGCTGGCGTCATCGAGGAACAGGAACCGGGTTTGCTCTGCTCCGTGATCCTGCTGGACGAAACTGGCAGCCGCCTCCGCGTCGGTGCCGGACCGAGCATGCCGGAGGGCTACCTCCTGCTGCTCAACGGACTCCCGATCGACCCTCCCTACCTCGGCCCCTGCGGGATGGCCCTGGACACCGGCGAGGCAGTGGTGGTCGAAGACATCGAGACGGATTCACGCTGGTCGGACGGTTGGCGGGATCAGGCGCTGGCATACGGTTTGAAATCCTGCCGGACTGTGCCGATCATCGGCTCGGAGGGAAAACCGGTGGCCACCTTCGCCGTTTACCGCCAGCGGAAGGGAGACCCCTCGCCCTCGGACTCGAACCTCCTCGCAGTCGCCACGCACCTGGCGGGCATCGTTATCGACCGCAACAAGCAGCAATCCGCGCTGCGCGAAAGTGAAGCCCGCTACCGCGCCATCGGCGAGTCCATCGACTACGGCATCTGGGTCTGTGATGCGGAGGGCAGGAACACCTACGCGAGTGAATCGTTCCTGCGACTCGTGGGGATGACACAACAGCAGTGTTCTGATTTCGGATGGACGAGTAAGCTCCATCCGGAAGATGCCGCAGCGACGGTCAAGGCATGGAACGAGTGTGTCCGGAAACAGGGAAACTGGGACAGGCAGCATCGTTTTATCGGCATGGACGGAGAATGGCACGAAATTGTCGCGAGGGGTGTGCCGCTGAAAAATGACGCGGGTGTTTTGCTCGGCTGGGCCGGCATCAACCTCGATGTCAGCCGCCTGCTGCGAGCGGAAAGGGAAGTGATCCGCCTCGCTGAGGAATCCGACCGCCAGCGGAGATTGTATGAAACCGTACTGACCAACACGCCGGACCTTGCTTACGTGTTCGACCTCGATCATCGATTCAAATACGCCAACTACGCTCTCCTTACGATGTGGGGACGGACGTGGGAGGAAGCGATCGGCAGGAACTGTATCGAACTCGGGTATGAGCACTGGCACGCCGACCTGCATGAACGTGAGATCGATCAAATCGCCGCTACCAAACAGCCCATCCGCGGTGAAGTGGCTTTCACCGGCACGAACGGCAAGCGGTTTTACGACTACATTCTCGTGCCCGTCATCGGTGCCGACGGTGAGGTGGAAGCAGTCGCCGGGACGACGCGCGATGTCACCGAGCGCAAGGAATCCGAAGAACGGCAGGCGTTTCTCGTCAGTCTGGCGGACACCTTGCGCCCGCTCTCCGATCCCGTCGAAGTGCAGGCGGAAGCCAGTCGCATCCTCGGCGAATATCTGCGGGCAAACCGTGTCGTCTATTTCGAAATCTGCGGGGACGATTACATCATCGAACGGGATTACACCAGGGACGTGCAGCCGCTCGCTGGCCGATATCCGGTCGCTGCATTCGGTCGGGCTCTGCTCGCCAAGCTGGTCGACGGCTGTACGATCGTCGAGGCGGACGCCACCTGCCAGTCGGATCGGTCGGCCGATGGGCAGGCGGCATTCGCTGCCATCCAAGTCCGTGGCCATGTGGATGTGCCACTGGTCAAAGACGGGCGATTTGTGGCAGGGATGACCGTGCACGTTTCCGATCGGCGGGACTGGACCGTGCAGGAAGTTGCCATCATCGAGGAAACGGCCGAACGCACCTGGGCGGCGGTCGAGCGCGTGCGGGCCGAGGCGGCGCTTCACCAAAGCGAAGAACGGAGGCGGCTGGCCCTCGACGCTGCGGAGCTGGGCGCGTGGCACATCGACCCCGCGACCCACGCTTTCACCAGCGACGAACGTTTCCGACTGATTTTTTCGGGGACGACTGACGAAATGGACTACGAGCAGGCGTTTGCTGTGGTGCATCCGGACGACAGGGACCGAATCCGTCATGCGATCGACGCGGTGATTCTCTCGGAAAGTCCGGCACCTTATGCCGAAGAATACCGGGTCGTACATCAGGACGGATCGATCAGGTGGGTATTTGCAAAAGGGCGGGCCAATCAAGAACGCGATGGAATGGGGCGGATCGTCAGCTTCGATGGCACGATTGCGGATGTGACAACCCGTAAACTCATCGAGGAGGAGCGCGAATGCCTGGTCGGCCAACTCCGCGATGCCGACCGGCGGAAAGACGAGTTCCTCGCGACTCTGGCCCACGAACTCCGCAACCCGCTGGCGCCGATCCGAAATGGCCTTGAAGTCATGCGATTGGCCGGTGCGGAAGGTCCGGTCGAGCGGGCACGGACGATGATGGAACGACAACTCACGCAGTTGGTCCGACTGGTGGACGATCTGCTCGACGTCAGCCGAGTGACGAGCGGTAAATTCGAACTCCGCCGGGATTTGGTGGAACTCCGGGCAGTGGTCGACGCAGCCGCAGAGACGAGCCGACCGGCCTTCGACTTGGCGGGGCACGTTCTGGAAATCGACGTGCCGGATGATCCAATCCTGGTCGATGGTGATGCGACAAGGCTCGCTCAAATCGTTTCCAACCTGCTGACCAACTCCGCGAAATACACTCATCCGGCTGGACGCGTCCGGCTTGCCGTACGACGCGAGGGCAGCGTCGCAGTGCTCATCGTGGCGGACAATGGAACTGGAATTCCACCTGATATGCTCGGCAGGATTTTCGAAATGTTCACCCAAGTGGATCGGGCGTTGGAGAAAACGACTGGCGGCCTTGGAATCGGGCTTTCGCTGGTCAAAGGGCTGGTTGAGATGCACGACGGGACCATCGAGGCGCGCAGTCAGGGCGAGGGGCGTGGCAGCGAGTTCATCGTGCGTTTGCCGGTCGCGGAGAGGGCGGATCAAACCGCCGCTGCAGCCGCAGTTGTCGAGCCATGCAAAGCGGCCAGATGTCGCATTTTGGTGACCGATGACAACCTTGACTCGGCTGAATCGTTAGGAATGTTTCTCGACCTGCTGGGGCATGAAGTCAGCACCGCGAACGACGGCTTGCAGGCGCTGGAACTGGCGGAGCGATTCCGGCCTGAGGTCATTCTGCTCGATATCGGGATGCCGAAGCTCAACGGCTACGAGGCATGCCGCCGCATCCGGGAGACGCCCTGGGGCAAAAACGCCGTCCTCATTGCGATGACCGGGTGGGGTCAGGCCGAGGACAAACGGCGGTCGCTGGAAGCGGGCTTCGATCATCATCTGGTCAAACCAGTGGATCCCGGAGCCCTGGTTAAACTTCTGGCACCTCACAATTCATGAAAATTCCGGGGTTTATGACAAGGGGCGATTTGCACGGCGGTGTTGCAGGAAGCTTTTGAAATCACAGTCGAAACAGCGTTGAACCTCCAGTTTCCGTCCGGCACGAGGCGAGCTGATAGCAAGGTCATCATGGATTCCATCAATCAGAATCAGGAGGAAATCAACCACGCGGATCTTCACGGTGCCGAGGCGACTGAAAAAATCCGCGAGCTGGTCGAGAAGGCCAACACGTGTTTTTTCTGCACCAAAGCTTCCGCAGGCAACTCCGGCGGTGTGCGGCCGATGAGCGTGCAAAAAATCGACGAAGCCGGCCACCTGTGGTTTCTCAGCGCCGTCGACAGTTATAAAAATCGTGAACTGGCCACCGACCCGGCGGTGGACTTGTATTTCCAAAGTTCCGCCTACTCAGGTTTCCTCCATCTGAATGGTGAGGCGGTCATTTCGACCGACAAGGCGATGATCGAGGAGCTGTGGGAACCGATCGTAAAAACCTGGTTCACGGAAGGCGTCACCGATCCCCGCATCACGGTGATCGAGGTGATTCCGAAGCGGGGTTATTATTGGGACACGAAGCACGGCATCGCAGTGGCCGGTATCAAGATGTTGATCGGTGCCGCGCTCGGGAAAACCATGGATGATTCGATCGAAGGGAATCTCGTACCTTGATTTTCATGCGGTGACCGCGAAGGATGGCATGATTTGCCTTGAATGTGCAGGGCGATGGAAGAGATTGCCGGGCTTTGAAAACTTCAGATCCCTCCCCCGAAGAAACGTTGCCATGGAAACAGATCGTGGCGAAGGCCGTACACGACATGCGCACCCCGCTTTCATGCATGCGGACCACTGTGGAAATCCTGCGATTGCTCCCCACGGATTCGGATCAGCGCCGCGGAGTCATCGGCAGTCTGGAGACCCAAATCGACCTGATTGCCAGGCAATTGGAACTGCTGATGGCCAGCCCTGAATCGTTCCTGGTGAAAAAGGCAGGCGAGGGGACTTGAAGTGCAAAATCCACTCTCTCGAGAATCCCCTTGCACTGTTTCCCGGAATGCGGTGGAAAGGACGAATGAAAACCGCTGAAAGTTGCGTGGCCGCGGGAAATTCTCCCTCCGCTTGCCGCGAAGAAACCATGGCGGTGGTCCGGCAGAAGTTTCAGAAGGTCTTGTTGGTCGATGATTCGAAAAACCTCGCGGACACGCTGGCGATGTTTTTTCGACTCGATGGATTCTCCGCACGTGCGGCGTATGGCGGCAGTGAGGCGATGGCGGCTTACGATGAAGAAGTTCCTGATATTGCCTTCATTGATCTCTCCATGCCGGAGGTCGATGGACTGGCTGTCGCCCGACACGTCCGCCTGTCACCAACGGAAAAGCCCACCTTGCTCGTCGCCCTGACCGGCTGGGAGCAGGACCCCTTCAAGCGTGACGCCGAGAGCGCGGGATTTGATTATTTCATGCCGAAGCCGGTGGACCCAGCTTCTATCAGGAGATTCCTGGCGCGCATCGCCTGCGAGGAAATGGAATCGGCGGATCGGGCATCGGCGTGAGCTGATAGATCTGCTGTCCCACCGCGATGCTGAAGTTGGCGTCGTAGGTGGGCAACTCTCTCGACATTGGGTTTGTCCAAGGTGCAGATCGCAACAATCGATGCAAACTTGTCGGAAAAACGCAACGTCGCCGCCGGGGGGAATGATGGCATTTATCCCGTAAATCATTGAGCATCAGATATTTGTTGGGTTGGGAATTTGATCGGCACAGGAATTGCGATGAGGGTCTGCGGGTCGAAAACGGCCTGCCAAACAAACAACTCACAACCATGAAGACCATCCAACGTGCCCTGCTAGTATCGATCGTGCCGTTTCTAACGACCCAGTCGATTTCCGCGGAAGCTGAAAAAGTAACCACCAACCTGACAGGTGCTCAATCCGACAAGCGACTCAGCAGCGCCTGGCGCGCCTCCGAAGTCATCGGCACGACCGTAAAGAACGCCGGCGATGAAACCATCGGTGAGATTCAGGACCTGGCGATCGATTTTAAAAAGGGAGAAATCCTCGCCGTGGTTGTTTCCTCCGGCGGATTCCTCGGCGTCGCCGACACGCTCAGCTCGGTGCCTGTTTCGGCCTTGCGCTTTGACTCTGCCACCAAGTCTTTCAAAACCAAACTGACTAAAGAGCAGTTGCAGAAAGCGCCGCAACACAAAGCCACGGAGATGCCTGACTACTCCGACCCAGCCGTCATGGCGAAGATGAGGGAATACCGTGACGCGATCGGCGGCGACGTCACCGCTCCTGACAACACCGCTCACAACGAAGTGGATGCCAAGGAGGAAACGTTGACTCCCGTCGATCAAGGGAACAGCGAAACAGACCTGAAAACCACCAAAGACCTGCGTGCCGCCGTGGTGGATAGCGATCTCTCCTTCAATGCGAAGAACATCAAGATCATCACCCGCGACGGTCATGTGACACTGCGTGGCGTGGTCGACAGCACCGCCGAGCATCAGTCGGTGATCAAACTCATCACCAAACAGGTCGAGTCCACCAAGATTACGGATTCGATCAAAGTGAAGTAAACCAATCTCTTCCATCAAAAACTAACAACCAATACATCATGAGCCACAAATCAATCTACGCCATCGTCGATAGCGAATCCAAAGCCAACCTGATCCTCGATGATCTGCTAGGCGCTGGTTTCTCCACCAACGACATCTCAGTTCTTTTCCCCGACAAGGAATCGACCCATCAGTTCGCCCACGAGAAAAACACGAAAGCTCCTGAAGGCGCGGCCGTAGGTGCTACCACCGGCGGTGTCGTCGGAGGAACGATCGGGCTGCTTGCAGGCATCGGCGCACTCGCCATTCCGGGTGTGGGTCCGCTGATCGCAGCAGGTCCCCTTATGGCCGCCCTAACGGGTCTCGGCGTCGGCGCAGCCGCAGGCGGCATCGCCGGGGGCCTCATCGGTCTTGGCATTCCCGAACTGGAAGCGAAACGCTACGAAAACCGTGTTTCCGAGGGTAACCTGCTCGTTTCCATCCATGCGGAAGACGGCGATCAAGTGGATCGCGCCAAAAAGATTCTAGCCGATGGTGGCGCGGAAGATATTTCCGTTGCTTCGATGGGCAAAGCGGCTGCCATGAACAGCTGATCACCCGCTGAATCATCAACGCGCCACAGTCTCCGAAAGGGGCTGTGGCGTTTTTTGTTAGCCGTTAGCAGCTCGGGATTGCACCCATCCGCGCAGTAGCTCCAGGTCGGCAGGTTTGGCAAGGTGTTCGTCAAATCCAGCCGCCCGAGCCTTGTCCCGATCTTCCTCGGAACCATATCCAGTTAGAGCGACCAGAAACGCTCCCTCCATTCCCGGAATTTCCCGGATCCTACGTGCCACCTCGTAGCCGTCCATTTCCGGCAGGCCAATGTCCAGCAGCACCACCTGAGGGAGAAAGACCATGGCGGCCTCGACTGCCTCCGGACCGGTATGGGCAATGCGGGTGTCGTGTCCGCGCAGGCGCTGGAGCATGGCCATCGATTCCAATGCATCACGGTTGTCATCCACGATGAGCATGCGGAAAGATTTTTCTTCCGCGTGGCCGCCACTTTCGGGCAGCGCGGGCGGCAGTTCAGCAGCGGTGACCCGTGGAAGCCTGATCGTGAATTCAGTGCCATGACCAAGGCCTGCGCTGTGTGCTTCGATCACGCCCCCATGCAGCCTCACCAGGCGATCGACAATCGTGAGGCCGATGCCCAGTCCCCCGTGAGCCCGGTCCAGCGTGCGGCTCGACTGCACGAACAGGTCAAAGATGTTAGGAAGCTCGTCCGGGTCGATGCCGATGCCGTCGTCTGAAATCCGGACCACGGCGACGGCAGGGTCTTGGATCTCCGCAGTCACGCGGATGTGACTGCCGGTGCCGCTGTATTTGCAGGCATTTCCCAGCAGATTTCCAAAGAGTTGTTCAAGACGGGTGGGATCGGCATTCAGGAGGAGGGGGGCCTCCGGCAGGGAAACCGTGAGTTGCTGACGGTTCGCCTCGCAGGAATGGCGGACGACTTCCGTAGCCGCTGATAGAACGGACTGGAGGTCCACGGTTTTCCGGCGGAGGTCGATTTTTCCCTCGGTGATGCGCGAAACATCCAACAGGTCGTCGATCATCCGGCTCATGTTTTCCGTTTGCCTGGCGATGAGCTGCCGGGCACGGTCCCGATCTGAGGCGGAGGCCGCAGGATTCTGCAGGATTTCCGTGGCATTGCGGATGGGGGCGAGCGGGTTGCGCAACTCGTGGGCAAGCATGGCGAGGAATTCGTCCTTGTTGCGGTCCGCCCGGACCAGGCTTGCGGTGTGCTCGGCGAGCGAGTCTTCCGCCTGTTTGCGCTCGATGATGATGGCGGCGAGCCGTTTCGCCCGCTCGATGAGCTGCCTGTCATGGGCACCGGGACTGAGTGCCTGGGGGTAATACATGGCGACAGTGCCGAGGACATGACCTTCCAAAGACAGGATGGGAGTGGAGCAGCAGGCGGATAGATGATGGGCCGCCGCCAGTTCCTTGAATTTCTCCCAGCGTGGATCTCTGGCAATATCTTCGACAAACACCGGCGTGCCTTCATACGCTGCGGTGCCGCACGAGCCGACATCCGGCCCGACTTCTATCAGGTTCACCGCTTCGCTATAGGCCTCGGGCAGGCTGGGAGCCGCGCCATGGAGCAGATGCCGGCGACTTTTATCGAGAATATGGATGGAACACATCATGCCCTGCTCGGATTGCGCTTCGGTTTCCAACAACAAGGTCTCGAGAATCTCCCTGAGGCTCGCGCCGGTGGCGACGCGCTCGAACACCTTTCTCTCAGCAGCCTGGGCGGACTCGGCTTGTTTGCGGTCGGTGACATCCCGGGTAGTACCGGCGACGGCTTCCACTTCTCCATTCTTGTCGAATACCGGGGCGAAGATGTAATCATAAATCCTCCGGCCGGCAGTGCCTGTGAAAGGAATTTCCCCGCGGATCGGAGCCTTGGTGGCGATCACCTGATCGATTTCACGGTCGTGCATGTCAGCGTGCGGTTGCTCGTATCCGAGGCCCACCCAGTCCTTGCCCTTCGCCTCCTCCCAGGTCATCCCATAGACCTTGAGCAAGGCGTCGTTGATATAGGCAAAGCGGTGGTTGAGATCGAAGACGTAGATGAAGTCCGGGGTGTTCGACAACATTGTCTGATAGAGCCTCCGTTGCTGCTCGGATTCGGACATCGCCCGTGCCAGGGCATCCTCGGCCCGCGAGCGTTCAAGACGGGTCCAGAGGCGGGTGGCCACCTCCCGCATCAGATCGATCTCGTCCTTCCGCCAGTCACGTGGTGCCGCATGATAGATGGTGAAAAGGTGACACAACTGGCCGTTCCGGATGAGGGGAACGGTGACGAACGAACCAATTCCAAGCTCCGCATGTTTCAGTGAGTCGGCCCGCGGGTCCTCGTTCACGTCGCGGATGACGAGTGCCTTCCCGGCCAGGGCGGACTGGAGGAAACCGGGAGTGATGTAGTCGAATATCGGGTAGGTGCCGAGAAAGCTCGCGGCATTGCCGTCATGGCAATGGTGGGTGACGACCAGGTTTCCCGCGGATTCATCCACCTCCACCAGGGTGCAGCCCGCGAGCTCGAGGTGGGTTGTTAGTTTTCCGCCCAGCGTGCGCATCAGGGAATCCACTCCGGAAACGCGGAGCAGATCCTCACTGATTGACGCAAGGAGGGTCACGTTGAGATTCGCCCGTTTGGCTTCGGTGATGTCGTGGTGGACGCCGACCCATTCACGGATGGTTCCGTCGTCACCGATGACCGGCATCGCGCGCACGTTGCACCAGCGCCACTCTCCGTCGCTCCGTCGGACCCGGTGTTCGAATTCAAACAACCGCTTCCCGGCCACCGCTTCATTCCAGGCGTGGATTGTCGGTTGGGCGTCGTCGGGATGAACGGACTGGGACCAGCCGTATCCTTCATATTCCTCCTGCGTCTGCCCAGTGAACTGCCCCCATCCTGGCTGCTCGCCTTCCATCATTCCCTCCGCGTTGTTCGTCCAGAGAATGTTGGTGAGAATGCCCACTGCCAGACGGAAACGGCCTTCGCTCATTGCGAGCGCCTCCTCGGCCCGTTTGCGTGCGGTGATGTCGCGAGCGATTTTGGATGCTCCGATCACTTCGCCGCGGCTGTTGAAAATGGGGGATACGGTTAGTGCGATGTCGATCAAACGGCCGCCCTTCACGCGGCGCACGGTTTCATAATGCTCGATGCTCTCACCCCGCTTGATCCGTGTTAGGACGACGGCTTCTTCATCCGCACGGTCTTCCGGGATCAGTAGGGCGACGGACTTTCCGATCGCTTCCGCAGCGGTGTAGCCGAACAAGACCTGGGCACCCTTGTTCCAGCTGGTGATGATGCTGTTGAGGTCCTTGCTGACGATGGCGTCGTCCGAGAACTCGACGATGGCGGCGAGCCTTGAAGCGCTTTCTTCGGCGAGCACGCGGTCGAGATGGACCAGCAGGCGGGGAGTGATTTCCTTCAGCAGCTCAATTTCATCCGGCCGCCACTGACGGGGTGTGGCGCTGTGGAAGTTGAGGGAAAACCGCCAGACACCGCCCCGCAGCACCGGGATCGCAAGCAACGCGCGGATTCCCAGCGAGGCAAAACGATCCGCATTCACCCGAGGATCCGTGGTGGTGTCGGTCACCACAAACGGTTTCCCGGTGCGGCAGCACGTCTGGAACTCGTCGGTGAAACGTCCAGCCATCTGATAGATCCCCGTTGCCGGAGGGAGCGGATCACGACGCCACCCGTGGGTTACTTCCATGACCTTTGCCGGCTCGTCCACTTCGACAAATTCGAAGCCCGAAAGTCCGAGTTGCGTGCCGATTAGGTTTCCCACGGACTGCAGGATTTCCGCTGTGTCAGTGAGGGTTGAGATTCCCTCGCTAACCGACGAGAGTAATGCCGAGTTGAGTTCTGAAAGCCTGCGCCCGGTCACATCCCGCGATACCGCGAGCAATCGGTGAATGCATCCCGAAGCATCGCGGATGGGTGTGATGAGCACATCCCACCACTTCACCTCCCCGTCGGCAATGGGGAACATGCCCACGAACTTTCCGGACCCACCTGCCGCTGCGGAATCGACCGCCTTTTGGGCTGAAACCCGATCCGCTCCTTGCCAGAAATTGATCCACGAACTGCCGATGAAATCGTCGAGATTTCCCATGCAAAGCATGTTCCGGCCGCTTTCAGTAATCAACAAAAGGCATCCGTCCGGGCTGAGGATCTTGATGCAGTCGCGACTGCTTTCGACGATGCTGCGATGGAACTCTTGAAGCTCCAGTTCGGGAAAATTGACGATGCCTGGCCCAGGGATCGGTTTTCCGGCGTCTCCTTCGTGATCACTCATTTATCTTCACTCTAATGCACAGCTCGGCTGTTTCCTCCGTGGAATCTCGTCGCTCGGTCTAAAGGATTGAGGCACCCGGGCAAGGCTATTGTGGGCTTTTCCATACGGTGAGTGGATTCCTGCAGATCTAATGGATCCCGCGAGGAAAAAAGTTGAGGGTTCCCTGGATGTCTGGTAAATCCGTCCGGTAATGTTGCTAGGAATCGTTGAGTTTTTCCGCGGTTTGTTTGATACCTCGGATTTTCCCGCCCGCTGGAACTGCGGAAACTGGAGCACCGCCCACGGATGGGTGCACGTTTTATCCGACCTCGCGATTGCTTCAGCCTACGCGATGATCCCGCTGGCGATCGCAAGTTATTGCTGGGTGAAACGCAAGGAACTCGCGTTTCCCAAGGTGCTATGGCTGTTCGCCGCGTTCATCTTCAGCTGTGGCAGCGTGCATCTGGTGGAGGCGATCATTTTCTGGATCCCCACCTATCGGTTCGCGGCGCTGCTGAAAATCATCACGGCAGTGGTTTCCTGGGCCACGGTGATCGCCATCATCCGCGTGGCACCACAGGCATTGGAGCTTCCAGGCCTGCGCCGGATCAATCATGAGCTTGAGAAACAACTGGTGATCAGTCGCGAAGCCGGTGAGGCGCTTGAACGCAGCAACCGCGACCTCGAGGCGTTCACCGGCGTAGTGAGCCACGATTTGAAAAACCCCATGTCAGGAGCGCTCTTCATGGCGGAACTCGCCAAAGAATCCAGTGACGCCGGCGACGTCCGGACGGCCTCCAGCCAACTCGACATCGTGCTGGGCTCGCTGCGGCAAATGAACCGGTTTGTGACCGACCTCCATGCCGAGGCCCTATCGCGGAAGGCAGGGACTGCACTGTCGCCGCTTTCGCTCGATGAGGTTCTCGGGGCGGTTCTGAAAAAGCTGGCCCCTCTGTTGGAAGCCGCCAAGGCGCAGGTGACGACCGGTAAACTCCCGCGGATATCCGGCAACGAGACGCTGCTCCTCCAGTTGTTTTCGAATCTGATAGAAAATGCGGTGAAGTATCGCTCCGATGAAAATCCGGTGATTCACATTCATCACGCGGGCACGGAGGAGGGTCATGAAATCATCCGCGTGGCCGACAACGGCAGGGGCATCCCGGCCGCAGATCGCAATACGGTTTTTGATCCTCAGGTCAGGGCGCGCAATGCCGGTGGTGCATCTGGCAGTGGACTCGGCCTGAGCTTGTGCCGTCGCATCATGGAAGACCACCACGGCTCCATTCGGATCGCACCGGCAGACCGCGGAACGGTGTTTGAACTGGAATTTCCGAAAATCAACGAATCCGGACGCTGATGGATCATTCGGTCTAACTGGGCGGCAGGCTGGTTTCAGCGTGCCGTTTTTTTGCCGCCCTGCGATGGTTCCTTCATCCACTCGAATGGCATTTTGATCCCTTCCTTGAGGAGGGTGCCGGTGATTCTGCCAGTTTCCTCCAGCACATCTATTGGCACGTCAACCGTGCCCGAAACGGTGTTCGATGCCAGCTTGACCGGACCCAACGGCTTCACGCGAATGTCCTCATACGGGCCGGCCACCTCCATCTCCAGAAGTCGGCTGAGGGGACTGGTGAGCAGGCCGGGAACTCCCACCAGTTTTGCCCGTGCCCGGCCCGCCACCCGGTGTTTTGTCAGATCGACCGTGCCCTTGGCGCTAATCGTCAAGGATGAGCCTCCTTTCGCTTCGAAGCGGGTCACTTCCAGCTGATCTCCATCAGCTTTGAATTCCGCGTGAAAGGCACCATCGTTTGGGCGTTTTACACCGGGAATCATGGCAGTGAACAGTTCGTAAACCTCATCCAGAAGCGGCACTTCGATCACTGGAGCCTTGTCCATGCGCACGGAGCCCACGCCATCCAGTCGTGCGCGGCGGAAATCCAACTCACCTTGAAAACGGCCGGTGAGGATGCCACCCCCCTTTCTGGCAGCACCCTGGTTGGCGAGCTGTTTGAGTTCGGCGACACGGATGCCGTCAAAAACCAGTGTCGATCGACGCAGTACGCCCTCCCGGTGGCGGCCTTTCAAGGAAAATTCGCCTCCCATCAGGTTTGCCTTGGAGCTCGCGATGTTCCACTCATTCCCATCGAATGAGCCATTCGCGGACAGGTTTTCCACTTCCAGTTGCCGCTGATCAATCGCGACCTTCAGGGTATTGGAACTTTTGATTTCCAGCGACCCGATTGTCCATGGTGTTCCGGCGCTCTTCCGGATATCCCTCGCAAGAATGTGAGGAAACGTTTCAAACTTCACCCGATCCTTAAAGGCCGTGGAAATCTGGGGAAAGTCCCGTGCGATTGCCAGAAGGTCCGCCTCTCCTTCGAGGTTCTCCACAGTCAGCACCCGATTCTGATAGTTTCCCTGAAATGGATTCCCATGACCGCGTGCGTCCCGCAGCGTTCCTTCAAATGTGAGCGCTTGGTCACGTGCATTCGGAATCTCCACCACTCCGCCGCACGATCCGTTAGGGGTGGATAGCTCGCAATGAAGAAGTGATTGTTCGGTCGTCAGCTCAGCGTTCACTGTGACCTTGGAATAGTGAACGCCTTTCCACTCCAGGTTTCCACCCACTCCTTTCAAACGGCCTACCCAGGCAGGCGCAGCCCCTCGAGTATCAACGTCGAGATTTCCCGTGATGTGAAATGGACCTGTTCCCTGACGGACATCGAGCATCGCCAGGGTGTCACGGATCGGAGAGAGATCAGGTCTGATAGGACCGCTCGGGAGCTCCTCGCCTGATCGCAACTTGATGGATCCAGTTAGATCAAAGCTGAGGGCTCGATCCTTGACCGACAGTTGCTCGATCACGATTTGATCGCTCGTCACCGTGAGCCGCAGGGAAATCTGCTGGATCTTCACGCTGCTGCCGTGGCGATCATGAAGGGAGATCCCGGAATCGTCTGTCTGCCAGAAGGTGATGCGGTCGGCCTTTCCGAGAAACTGGGTGAGGGGGATTTTGAGATTCAAATTCTCCAGCTCTCCAATTGGTTTCCGGCTGCCCCCTGCCTCGACAAGTCTGATCCCACGCAGACGTGTGCCGCGGATCGGGTCCCACATGGATTTTCCCCAACTGATCTCCAGGCCGCGTGCGCGAAGGCCTTCTTTCAATACGGACTCGATTCGACCTGAAATCCACACGCCTAAAATCCAGCCTGCTACAATGGCCAGCAGGGCAAAACAACCGGCTAAGCGCAGTGTGCGAGTTGAAATCGATGGCCACTTCATGGGAAAATCAGGGTACGGAAAACTCGCATGATTCATGCCAATTGAGAATAGCGGGCTCAATCCAGCAAGCCCTTGGCGCTGGATTGCAGTTCGCATGAGAGCCAGTTGGAATGCATGCATTTGGCAACCGGATTGCCCTGCTAGAGGCTGGAATGACGACTTTCCACGATGGAATGGAAACTGCGAAACATCGGGTCCATGAATTCATCACACCACTCCAGTCTCAAACAATACGTCAACGACATGATCGGCCTTGAACGTGACATCATGAACGCGGTCACGCTTCAAACCGAGGACGACCGAATCAAGGAATTCGGTGAATTGAATGGCATCCTCCGTCAGTGGCTGCATGCCAGTGAAACACGTCTCGACCTTCTCAAGAAGCTATCGGATGAAGAAGGAGGAGGTCTGGGTGCTGCCATCAAGGAAGGCATCACCGCCGTCACCGGAACGCTTGCCGGCCTTTATGGTAAGGTTCGCGAGCATCCCGTTTCAAGAATGGTCAGGGATGACATCATCGCCCTGGACATTTCCTCCGTGGGTTATGGGATGCTACTCACACTTGGTCTTTCCGTCGGGCATGAAGAATGCGTGGCGGTCGCTGGCAAGGGAGTCGAGGAAACCCCTCCATTGATCATCGCGCTAACGGACATGTTGCCGCTCGTTGTCGCCAAGGAACTCGCGGAGGATGCTCCGCTGGTGAATCCGGCGGCAGCTCAGGTCGCTGGCACCCGCATCCGCGACGCGTGGAAGAATCGCTAACCGAGCACCATCATGCCCCGCTCGATTTGGAAAGGATCCATCGCATTCGGGCTGGTCAACATCCCGGTGTCGCTGACGAGCGCCGAGTCGCGCCCCGATATCCAGCTTCACATGGTGGACAGCAGCAACCACGCGCGCATCCGTTACGAACGCGTCAACGCCGACACCGGGGAGGAAGTTCCGTGGGATCGCCTGGTGAAAGGTTATGAACATGAGGAAGGACAGTTCATCCTGCTGACGGAGGAGGATCTGGACGCCGTGCAGCCGAAACTGACAAAAACCATCGAAATCACCCAATTCGTGGCGTTGGATCAGATCGACCCCGTGCTGTTCGACAAGCCCTACTATCTGGAACCCGACAAGCGCGGCCGAAAGGCCTATGCGCTGCTGCGGGAGGCTCTGCGGAGCACCGGCAAGGCGGGTATCTCCAAGGTGGTGATCCGGACCCGTGAGTATCTATCAGCCATGTTCGTGCGGGAGGATGCGTTGATGGTCATGCTGCTGAGATTTCCACAAGAGATCCGCGAGACGGCCAAGCTGGAGCTGCCGTCTTCTGATAGCAACGAGTGGCAACCCTCAAAAAAGGAAATGGACCTGGCGACACGACTGATCGGTGAAATGACGGAAAAGTGGCAGCCAGGAGATTTCCACGATGAGTATCGATCGGCGCTGATGGAGTTCATTGAAAAGAAGGTTGCGGGTGGCGAGTCCGTGAATGACGTCGTCCAACAAGGCGATGACGCTGATGAAGCAACCGGCTCCAAGGTTCTCGATCTAGCAGATTACCTGGCGAGAAGTTTCAAGAAGCCCGCGGCCTCCGCCGGCAAGTCGAAGCCCGCGAAAAAGCGCGTTCCTGCGAAGAAGGATGCCACGAAAAAAGTCAGCGCAAGAAAGTCCCGCCGCAGCGCTTGAGCCATACCGGCGTAAACGGGACTTCAGCAAAACGCCGGAGCCAACCGCTGGGGCAGCTTCGAAAGCGGGGCGTTCGTTTGTCATCCAGGAGCACCACGCCCAATCGCATCATTTCGATTTCCGCCTGGAAATGGATGGCGTTCTTGTGAGCTGGGCCGTCCCCAAAGGAATCCCGGAAGACACCGCCGCGAAACGGCTGGCAGTGCATGTGGAGGATCATCCGCTGGACTACGGTGGTTTCGAAGGTGTGATCCCCAAGGGCAACTACGGTGCGGGAACCGTCGCGATCTGGGACAGGGGCACTTGGGAGCCGGTTGACGCCCAGTGGAAAAAATCGTTCGCGAAGGGAAAGCTCAAGTTTGCTCTAACTGGCAAGCGTCTCCAAGGAGTGTTCCTCCTCGCAAAAATGGGGGAAGAACCGAACTGGCTGCTGCGGATGCTGGACGACGGGCCACCCCTGGAGTCTAACGAAAATCTGGAGCGCGAGAGCGCCGCATTCATCTCACCGCAACTCGCACGTGTGGTGCCGTCCGTTCCTTCCGGAACCGAATGGCTTCATGAAATCAAATACGACGGTTACCGGCTGATCGCCGTGCAGCGTGGGCGAAACGTCCGGCTCTACACCCGTAATGAGATCGATTGGACGGATCGCTTTCAGGAACTCGCAGGCCACCTTGCGAAGCTAACCGACAAGGATTTTGTCATCGACGGCGAGGCCGTGGTGTTCGACGCAAAGGGCCGGTCGCGCTTCGGCGACCTTCAGGCGGCGCTGCAAGCCGGCGATGGCGGAAAGATTGCCTTTGTCGCGTTCGACCTTCTCCATCTTGACCGGCTCAACCTCAGGAAGCTGCCGCTTGTGAGTCGATTGAAGCTTCTGGCCGAAGTGGTTGCCAACGAAACCGGGACCATCCGGTTGTCAAAGGTATGGCCTGCGGGGAAAGGCAGGGATCTGTTCAAACAGGCTTGCGAAAATGGTCTCGAGGGCATCATCAGCAAGAATGCGGATGGCGTCTATCAGGCAGGCACCCGGCGGGATTGGGCGAAGTCGAAATGCCGCGCCCGCCAGGAGTTCGTGATTTGCGGCTACACCGAGCCCAAGGGATCGCTCGAGTCATTCGGCGCGCTGGTTCTCGCCTCGTATGAAAACGGGAAACTGATCCCGCGGGGAAAGGTCGGTACCGGATTCTCGGATGCGGCGCGAAGGAGCATGCTGGAAATATTCAAACCCTTGCGGACCACGAAGAAGTCTTTCCTAACAAAAGAGCCGGATGTCACCTGGCTGGAGCTGAAACTCGTCGCCGAAGTCGAATTCGCCGAGATCACCCGTGATGGATCGATCCGTCAGGGGAGTTTCATCGCGCTCCGCGAGGACAAATCTCCCACAGACGTGCACCTCGATGGTCTGCAGGTGGCGGGCGCTGACAGCACGAAAACGACCGCGGCCGGCATCACCATCAGCCACCCCGAGAGACTTGTCTATCCAGCCGAGGGGATCAGCAAATTGGAGGTCGCCCGTTACTACGAAAGGGTGGGGGAATGGATGCTACCCTACGTGTCCAACCGTCCGCTCGCCTTGTTGCGAGCGCCCGACGGCATCACCGGTCAGACGTTTTTCCAGAAGTCGTTTCCCAACCACATTCCTCCCCACGTGTGGCAGAAGAAGCTCGATGATGACACCACGGTTTTCTACATCAAGGACACGAAAGGATTGGTGTCCCTGGCCCAGTTCGGTGGGATCGAACTTCATCCATGGGGTGCCCGATTTCCCAACCCGGAAAAACCGGATTATCTAACGTGGGACCTCGATCCTGATCCCTCTGTGCCATGGCAGGAAGTTCTGGGAGCGGCCCTGTTATTGCGCGACCATCTGGCCGGATTCGGGCTGACCACCGTGGTGAAAACCTCGGGCGGCAAAGGCCTGCACATCGTTCTCCATCTCAGGCGGACACACGATTGGCCGATCATGCGGGAGTTTTCAAAGGCAGTCGCCGTGGCCGTGGCCGCTCACAATCCGAGGCGCCTCATCGTCACCGCCACAAAAGCGAAACGCACCGGGAGAATCTTCATCGACTGGATGCGCAACGGCCGGGGAGCCACCTGCATCGCTCCGTGGAGCCTACGCGCGAGGCCAGGTGCTGCGGTATCGATGCCCGTGAACTGGAACGTGCTCCGGGATATTTCGGCAGATGGATTCAACATCAATGAACCGTTGGAACCCCCTTCCGATTGGTTGGAGCTGAAACCCCAAATCATTACCCCAGCCCTGTTGCGGCGGCTCAATCTCACGTCTGCCGATCGCTGATGAGCAGGGCTGAAACAAGGGGCCTTATTCCTCAACCGCTGTGTTGAAATCTGATGAATGAATCCTCTCCAGCAGCTTGCACGATGGGACTTGCGATTTGCAACCCCCAAGGTGTTTATTCGCCGATTTGCTTCTGATAATCCTCTGAAAATCAATCTTTTGTGATACTTGCCGTTTGGGCTCTCGTCGTGCTGGTAACTGCGGTGCGAAATCCGCCAAGGGATTCTTACGAAATCTATCATGAGCCCCGGAATGTCCGACACCATAGCACACGATGATGAAATTGATTTGGGCGTTTTAGCCGGCTCTGACGTCGAGTTCCGTGCCCAGACCCTTTACTTCCTCGTTCTGGACCGGTTCGCGGTTGGCAACGCTGGCAAGCAACGGGAAGAGGATTTCATGTTCGACCCCAGCCAAACCGACTGGCGGAAATACTGGGGAGGCGATCTGCAGGGGTTGCTGGAAAAACTGCCCTACCTGAGCTCGTTCGGCATCAGTGCGATCTGGACCACACCGCTTTTCGAGCAGGTGGAGTCGATGTCACTGGGTGATGATCCGCAGGCTCCGATCCATGGCTATTGGACCAGCGATTTCAAACGCATCAACTCCCGCTGGGTCAACGATCCCTCCGAGAAACGTCCATTCGAGCGCGATGACACGGTTTTCGATCTTCTTCTAGCAGAAATGCATGCGCGCGACATGAAGTTCGTGCTCGATATCGTCTGCAACCATAGTTCCCCCGCCACCGAAGCCGGCAAGGGCAAGCTTTATGACGACGGAAAGCTCATCGCGGATTTCGAGAACGACACCGATCATTGGTATCACCACTACGGCGAAACCCTTGACTGGGCGAACGAGTGGCAGGTTCAGAATTGCGAACTCGCCGGTCTGGCGACGTTTAATGAGAACAACATCCTCTATCGAAACTACATCAAGGACGCGATCAAGCTCTGGATCGGCAAAGGCATCGATGCCATCCGTATCGACACCGTCAAGCACATGCCCTTGTGGTTCTGGCAGGAATTCAACGGAGACCTCAGCGCGGCGAATCCCAATGTCTTCAAATTCGGGGAATGGATTTACAGCCATCCGGAAATCGAGGCGTCCGTCGCCTTCGCAAACAAGGCGGGGATGAGCATCCTCGATTTCGGTTTCTGTCAGGCAGCGCGCCGTTGCTTCAGTGGTGAGGATCCATCCGGCTTTCATGCGGTGAAGAATCTTTTGGATCTGGATCGAAACTACTACGGTGCCACCGAGTTGGTGACCTTCCTGGAGAATCATGACATGCCTCGCTTCCAGTCACTCGGGATCTCCGACCAGTCGACGGATCTCGCGTTGGTCCTGCTGCTGACCAGCCGGGGAATTCCCTGCCTCTACTATGGCTGCGAACAATACCTTCATGACGATACCGACGGTGGCGACGATCCCTATAACCGTCCCATGATGCAGAATTGGGAGGAAACCAACGCCACCCGCATCGTCGGCATTCTCGCCAGGGAGCGGAAGCGGAACACTGCCGTGCAATGGGGCGGCCAGTGGCCGAAATGGGTGGATGAGCAGACCTATGTGTATCTGCGGCGTTATCGCAATTCGTGCTGCCTCGTTTTCCTCAACAAGGGCCCTGAGAGGAAGCTGACAATCGACAAGCTTGAGTTCCCCGACGGCAACCACAAATGCATTCTAACAGATGAAGCCGTCACTCTATCTGATGGCGGGACCACGATCCTTCTGAAGGAGAACTCAGCAGTGGTCCTCGCTACCCGCGGCAGGCGCGTGAGGGCGCAGACGGTCATCCGCATTCAAATCAACGGCGCGCCGACCCAACCCGGAGACCGGCTCGCCGTCATCGGCGATTGCTCCGAACTCGGCCACTGGGATCTTTCCCTAGCCTGCGATCTGGAATGTGTGAACTCTAACACGTGGTTCGGCGAGCTGGCCTTCAACGAAAGCTCCGGCAGGACGATCGGCTACAAATTCGTGATTTTCTCGCCTGATCCGGATGTCCCGCCGCGGCGGGAATCGAGGATCGTCCGGCGGCGCCTTGTCACACCTGATGAGGCTGCAAAGTGGCGGGATCGATGGGAGGAATGAAACAATGAATTTACCTAATGAATGCATCTTGAAGGGGAAACGCGCGCTGGTCACCGGTGCCGGCTCCGGTATCGGGCGAGCCACGGCGATCGTGCTGGCCAAGGCCGGTGCGGAGGTGTTCCTGCTAGGGAGGTCCGAGGATGAGCTGACCAAGGTCCTGGATGAAATCGGTGGTGAGGCGGCGGGCCATCACCTGAAGCTGGCGGACGTTTCAAGCGGGGATGAAATGGTCGCCGCCTACGAAAGCGTCGGCCGGTTCTGGGAATCGCTGGATGTGGTGGTCGCGAACGCGGGCATCAACGGCGTCTGGGCTCCGCTCGACAGGATCGAGGTCAACGAGTGGGATGAAACCCTGGCCATCAACCTGCGCGGCACCTTTCTAACTGTAAAGCTGGCGCTGCCGCTTCTCAAAGTGCGCGGCGGCTCGGTGGTTGTTGTTTCATCAATCAATGGCAACCGGATTTTCAGCAATTCAGGCGCCACCGCCTATGCCTGCTCCAAGGCGGCGCAAGTGGCATTCGCCAAGATGACCGCGCTCGAACTGGCAAAGGACGGCATCCGGGTGAACGTCGTTTGCCCTGGTGCGATCGAGACAAGCATCGATGACTCCACCGAGCGACGCAGCATCGGAGCGCTCCACCTGCCGGTCCAGTTCCCTGCTGGCGACGTGCCCTTGACATGGGGCAGGCCCGGTGCCGCTGACGACGTCGCGGAGACCATCCTGTTTCTCGCTTCGGAAATGTCCCGCCACGTCAGCGGAACGGAAATCTATGTCGATGGCGCCCAATCCCTGCTCCAAGGTTAGATCTGGCGAAAACTCCCATGAAACTCAACTGCCTTCCCGAACTTCTGTTTGATCAACTTCATGAACTGCACGCAATGGAGTCGCAGGTCGCGCGGTCGCTTCCCGTTCTATCAGGAAGTGTGATGAACGTCCGTTTGCGGAAACTGCTGACGGAGCGGGCGCTCCGCGCGCGTGACCGACGCGATTGGCTCGCCGATCAGATGATGCGCCATGAACGCCAGCCGGAAACAAGGATGCATCTGGCAATCGGCGGGATTCTGGGTGCCGGGAACAAGCATCTCGCGGAGACCGGTGATCCATTCATGCGCGACCTGCTGATGATCAGGCACTGCATCCGGATAGAACAACACGCCGCCAGGGCTTATGGATTCGCATCACGCCTGGCGGAAAGTGCCGGACTGACTGCGGAGTCGGGCCGTCTGGCCTCCTTCCTTTCCGAACTGATAGAGGCTGGAGTGCGGTTCCGGTCCATCGAGTCCGAACTTTCCCCCGCCGCTTTGTTTCCCCGAGCCCGCGCCGGGCACATGAAAACAGGCGCGGATCATCCGGGGAGGAACAGGCCGCTTAAACCCAACCAAACCCAGAAAACCCGATGAAACCCAATGATACCTACGATGTGGTGATTGCCGGTGGCGGCCCGGCGGCGATGAGTGCCGCAATTCTGCTAGGAAAATGCATGAGAAAGGTCCTGCTTTGCGATGCGAGCCATTCGGAACTCGACCTGATTCAGAATCCAGACCGCATGTCCTGCTGCCCCTCCGAGTTCCTGCGCGCCAGCAGGATCCAATTGAACCGGCTGGACACCGCCAGTTCCGTGCGGGCGTTGGTGCGGGACGTCAGCCGCGATCAGGCCGGATTTCTGATCACCTGTGACAATGGCAGGTCCTACTCCTCCCGCGCACTTCTTCTCGCTTCGGACTTCGTCGCACGGTTTCCTAACATCCCTGGCATCAGGAAATTTTTCGGAACGTCTCTCCACCAGTGTCCCTACAGCGACGGATGGGAACACCGCGGGCGGATCATCGGAGTCATCGGCAATGATGACGCCGCCGTGAGTATCGCACTGAAACTGCTCATCTGGACTCCGCGGGTGACGCTCTACACGCACAGTGGAAACCTGCCGAAGACCGCCGGGTTGCGCCTGCAGGGCAAGCCAGTGGAAGTCGTGACCGGGTCCGTTAGTGCCCTCGAGGGGCGTGGTCAGCAGCTTGAGTCGATCCGGATGGAGAATGGTTCCACGTATGCGTGTGATGCCCTGTTTTTCTCCGCCGTCGTTAGATCTCACATCAGTCTGGCGGCTGGCGTCGGTTGTGATCTGACCCAACACGCCCGCCGCAACGGACACCTGTCCGGCTGGGGCACCGGTATTGAAGGCTTGTTCTTCATCGGCGAGCATCAGGACGGAGTGGAAATGGCCGTAAGCGCCGCAGCCGACGGCGTGAATGCGGCCGAGGCCGTCAACCAATGGCTGATGGAGGCCGAGCGGTCCTACCTCGCCAACCCGGTCCAGTCGACCTAACCATCATGGAGCAGGAACTTGAACGCTATTTGAACGACCATCTGGCGGGATCCTCAGGTGCCCTTCTGATGATCGGAAATTTGATTGATACCTTGGATGATCCGCAGGCAGTTGATTTTTTCCAAGAGCTTAAAACCGATGTCGAAGAGGACCGGCGGCTTCTGGAACATCTTCTGACGACCGTTGGACTGCAGCCCAGCGGTCTTCTGAAAGCGGCTGGAAACATCACTGCCCGTGTGGGATTTCTCAAGCTCATGTGGGAGGGATTCGAACCCGGCAGATTGGGTCTGATGGAGGCGCTGGAAATGCTCGCGCTCGGCGTGTACGGCAAGAGTCTGCTATGGCGGGCATTGCAGGAAATCGCCCCAGAATATCCCGCATGGAAGGGCGTCCATTTTGCGGAACTCGAACTCGAAGCCATCCGGCAACGGGACGGTGTCGAAGTCTGGCGGATCGGAGCCGCCCGCGATGCACTGGCCCCGGCGCGGTGAAGGAAATCAAGGCGACCCGGAGGTGTTCTGTGACTGCGGAGCGAGCTGCTTCAGGCTGTCGCGGATTTCCGTTAGGAGTTTCTGGTCGGTTGTCAGCACAGGGGCCACCTCCGCGTGATGGCCTGCTGTAAGAGCCCCGATGGCCTTCTTGACCAGAATGAAAACCGCGAACGCCACCAGCACGAAGGAGATCATGTCCGTGAGGAACTGCCCGTAGGCCACCACGGGCGCCCCTGCTTCTTTCGCCTTCGCAAGGCTTGGGTAGTCAGTTCCATCGAGGGAGATGAACTTCGCCGTGAAGTTCACCTTGCCTGTTAGGATTCCCAGCGGTGGCATGAAGATGTTGTCCACGAGGGATTTGACCACCGTGCCGAATGCCCCGCCGATGATGATTCCCACCGCCATGTCGATGAGGTTGCCCTTGAAAGCGAATGCCTTGAAATCCTTGATGAGCATGATGACCTGTCAGTGAGGAGTTGGGGGGATTTCAATAGTAGCCCGCGAATGGCTCTCCGTGAATTCAGCGCCGAACAGGAGGATGATGCTCGAATAGTACAGCCACATGAGCATCACCACGAAGGACCCGGCGGTGCCGTAGCTCGATGCGGTGGATTCCCGCCCGAGATACCAGGCGATCGCAAATTTCCCGAGCATGAACAACGCGGTGGTGAACGCGGCGCCCGTCCAAACGTCCTTCCAACGAACTTTCGCATCGGGGAGGAATTTGAAGATCGCGGAAAACAGAAGCATGATCACCAGATAGGAAAGCGCCCCGCTTGCCGTGATCCACGTGGCCACCGGCAAGCCTGTGCGTTTGCCGAGATGATCGGCCACGGCCTGCAACGAGGTGGTGAGCACCATGGAGACTAACAAAAGAAATCCGGTGGCCAGCACCATGGAGAATGAAATCAGGCGGCCTCTCAAAAATCCTTTGATACCGGTTGCCCTCGGCGGACCGGCGTTCCAGATGGTGTTCAGTGCCGATTGGAGTTGAGCAAAAACCCCTGAGGCCCCGATCAGTAAGAGAATGATTCCGATAATGGACATGATCCAAGTGTCCGCAGGCTTACTAGCGCTAGCGGCCATCTCCTGCACGACAAAGGCCGCACTCGGGCCCATGTATTGCCGGAGTTCTCCTTCCAATGCACCGCGAACCGCCTCCTCACCGAAGAATCCACCTGTGATTGCCACCGCGATCAATAGCAGTGGCGCTAATGAAAATGCAGAGTAGTAGGCAAGGGCGGCGCTCATGGACAGGCAGTCGTGCCTGATGAAGCCATCGTAAGCTCTCGTCAGCACGGCCACCATGTTTCTAACCATTGATGATCTCCCCTCCGTTGGGGTGAAGGACCTGGCCGGTCATGTAGCTGGCATCCGCGCTGGCAAGAAACACATAGCACTCCGCGAATCCGGCGGTCCGGCGGGCATCCGCATCCTCGTCCAGATAGACGACAGCAACGTCCGCGCCCTCGCGGGCGAACGCCAGTGCCACCGCCCGGCCTATGCCCGAGTCTCCGCCAGTCACCAGGGCGACGCGCCCTTCCAGCCGGCGGCTCCCGAGCAGTGCGGGATTTTCGTATTCCTGCGCGGGGCTCATCAACTCCTCCCGTCCGGGCTGCTTTCTCTGCGAGCGGGCAGGGCGAATTTTGCGCCCCTTCTCTTGCGGCTTTGATTTGTTAGCCATGATTGCGGGCATGGGGGAAGGGATCCGAGTTAGGGTGATTCCGAAGTTCCAGCAGTTGCTGATAGACCCCGACATACTGGTCCACCATGGAATCCGGGGAAAATGATTGGGCGGCTTCCGTCATGATCCTGGCGATGTTCTCCTCCTTCACCGCGGCTGGTTGGATGAAGAAGCGCATCGCTTCGTCGATCGCCCATCGCAGTCCCGGAGCATCGTAAAACTCGAATGCGAATCCGTTACCGACTTGCCGGGCGCTATCAAGAGGTTTCACCGTGTCCCGCAGGCCACCTGTCGAGTGGACGATCGGCAGGCTGCCATATCTCAGCCCGATCATCTGCGAGAGGCCGCATGGCTCGTAAGCGGATGGCATCAGCGTGAAATCCGATGCGGCGTAGCCGGTTCGCGACATGCCTTCGCTGAAGCCACGTACCGCTATCCGGTGCTGCAGGCCGTGGAATGATGCGATTTGCTCGAACGTCTGGAGGAACGGCCCATCCGCGATGAAAACCACCTGCAGCCCGAGGGCCCAGTAGTCGCTGACAACCTGATAGAGAATCTCCGACAGGAGTTTGCAGCCCTTTTGGACCGGATCCAGCCTTGAAGGCCAGAACAGGATTGGCGCGTCCTCGTCTTCATCCAAGCCCAACATCCGCTGCAAGGAGCGCTTGTTCGCCCGCTTTCCTACCGAATGGCCGGGCGCATCATAGGGAGCGGCCAGATGGTGGTCCCGCTCCGGACATAGCGCTTTTGGCAGCGAGTTGGTGATGGCGTGAGCCCGTCCAGCTCCCAGTTTCCCTCTTGCCGCATCCACGACCGCCCACGACGTTCCATGGATCTCACCCACCAGTTCTCCCAGGAAACTGCGGCTAACCGTATTCATGTGGTCCGCAGCCAGTATTCCTGAGGCGAGCATGCTGACGGGGTTGTTACTCCGGGCGGATTCATAGGTTCCCGGAAAACGATGGAAGTAGAGGTGTTCCCAGAATTTCGCCGCGTCCACCCCACGATCCTCGATCTGCTCCAGCGAGGTATCCTCGTCATGCAGGTTGTGCAGCGTGAACAGCGTCGGTATACCCATCTCTCTCGCTGCGGCGGGCACAAGCCCGGTCATCCAGTCATGGCAATGAATCAGATCGGGTTTGATGCGGGGAATGACATAGTGGATCACATCCCTTTGAAAGGCCAGGGCCGCCCTCAGGTTCGAGTGATGGCAGCCATCGTAAACCGAGTGCCGGTAAGAAAATTCCCGGTCCTGACAGAGATGGAGCCGCCGCGAGTGTCCGGATGCGCCGGGTTGATAGAGAGTTTGGAAATGGGGTAGCGCCACGTGGACATCCGCGTCCGCTTCTGATAGTGAATCCACCAGTAGTGCACAAACATCCGCCAAGCCTCCTGCTTTTACACATGGTGCGTGCCTGCCGTTTCTGGCGAGGAAGTCACTTTCGCTCAACTCCGGCGTTACGATGAGGATCCGGGGGCGGCGGTTTTTCGTTCCGTTCCGGAGTTTCCTGAGGGTATTCAAGGGCGGAAGTGGCTGAGTGAGGTCGGGGGTGGCGATGACGAACATGGAAAAAACGGCTTGAGTCGCACGGTTGGATCAGCCTTTCCCATGCCAATCGGACTGATGTTGCAATCCGTTAAATTTCCGCACGTTCCATGCAGCTCTTGCTGTGGCTTGATTGCAATCTGCGTTATCATAATGCTTTCTGCAAAAACCGTGGGCTGCAACGCGGGCGTGTCAGCCGATGCGGAGGCAAACCGAAAGATTGCCAAGGGGGGGAGCAGACAAAACCACTTTGGCTTCCTCTGGCCGCAGTCATCCATTTTCCGTGCCGCATCGACTGGCGCTCCCGCGCGATGGCGCGGACTACCAGATCGTTAGTTGCTGTTCTCCTTGTTTAAGGAGTCGTCGCGTCCGTTTCCCGATTTCCTACCGCCACCGGATTGTTTGTTCACGGTCGCCCATGCTTGTTTTTCCGATTCTTCCTCTGATACTCCGTATTCTTCATAGCTCTCTTCGATATGGGCTGCCTGGCGCTTCTGCTTGTCAGTATAACTTGATTTGTCTCCGCGTGGCATGGACCTGGTTCTTTTTCTTTAATGATAGTGCTGGGATTCTTAGAATTTCCTTCGCAATTCCCATGCCAGAATTCCGTGACGTGGATCTAATTAGCCTCCCGGCAAAAGTCCCGTTGACGTTCGTCGGAATCGCACCCAATTCTCCCGTTACGATGACTCTTGATTCTGATCATGATCCGACGGACGACAAGCAGCCCCCGGCAAATGGGGACGCCCGGAAGAGCGCCGGCGGCGAGGTTCCCCTGGCGAACCGCCGCGCCGGCCTTCTCGTCCCGGTCTTTGCCATGCGACACCGTGATGACTTCGGCATTGGTGACACGCGCGCTGTCCGTGAAGCCATCGATTTCTGCGCCGGGAATGGTTTCAAGGTCCTTCAGCTGCTGCCGATCCATGAGACTTCCGGTGATCACAGCCCGTACAATCCCATCAGCGCGCGGGCATTATCTCCCGCTTACATCCATTTGGATCCGGCGGAGGTGCCGGGCCTGTTGGCGGCCGACCTAGAGCGGGCGGCTCCCCAGGCATGGCTCGCCCAGCTCAGGGCCGGCATCGTCAAACACGGGTCCGTCCATCCTCTCAAGATTCAAATCCTGCAACTCGCATGGCACAGATTTCTAACTGGTGAGCATGGTGAAGACATGGCGGAGTTCAGGCAGTTCTGCGGCAGCGAAAAAGACTGGCTGGAACAATATACTTTGTTCCGGCTGCTCGTCCGTGAGTATGAAGGAAACACCGAATGGCTCGACTGGCGGCCGGAGCACCGGAGCTGGCAGGGGGCGAGTGAGTGGCTGCTGCAGCATCCCGACCGCGAGGAGCTCGAAGACATCCGCGACGGCTATGCCTACGCCCAGTGGATCGCCCACCGCCAGTGGAAGTGCGTTAGAGAATACGCGGACCTGAAGGGCGTCATGCTCATGGGGGATATATCCTTCGGCGTGGGGCGTGGCAGTTCCGATGTGTGGGGAAATCCGGAGCTGTTTGATCTCGACTGGAACATGGGCTCACACCCATTGGTTCACTTTGATACCAGCAAGGACGCCGAGCGCTGGGGCCAGAACTGGAATCTGCCAGCCTATCGCTGGGAAAACCACCGTTCCACCGGTTTTGCCTGGCTGCGCGGGCGGGTGGCGGCGGAAAGCCGGCTCTTCGACCTGTGCCGGCTTGACCACGTCCGCGGCTACTTCCGCGCCTACATGTTCCCTTGGCCCGGTGGTGCGCGGCATTCCGAATTCTCCAATCTAACCGACGAGGCCGCCGCGCTCAAAACCGGCGGCCGCCTGCCACGTTTTGTGCCTGGCCCCGATGCGGATCCCGTCACGGCCCGCATGAATGAGTTGCAGGGGCTCGAAATTCTATCCGTGATCCGGGAAGCCGCAGGCTCCATGGAACTCGTCGCCGAATTGATGGGGGACATGCCGGAATACATGAGCCGGGCGCTAACGGAACTACCGCTCGCCAATCTGGTGTTTCCCCAGCTTGAGCAGGGAAGGGGAATCGACGATCCTGCCACACTCCAACTCCGCGAGCTGAGTCTGGTCACTTATGCAAATCACGACAACGCGCCGCTGGTGACTAACTACCTCCGTTTGAGGCGGGCCGCCGCGCTCGACCCGGACGGCCCGCAGGCAGCTGAACTGGCATGGTTACTGGGCTTCGCCAAATGGACGGAACCTGCTCCGGATAAACTGGACGCCTGCTTGCTCCACGCGCTCCACGCAGCACTCTTCAGCACCCCCTGCAAACTCGCAGTGCTCATGTGCAGCGATTTGTTCGGCGTGCCATTGCGTTTCAACCTTCCCGGCAGCTATGGCATTGAAACCTGGTGCGACCGGTTGGATCTGCCATTTCCAGACTACGCGAACCACTCGATTTTCAGCGCCCGCCTCAGCGCAGGCCGTGAGCTGATTCGTGCGTCCGGGCGCATTTGAGTTGGGTGAAAGTGTCAGGAATAGCCGGCGACATCCGATGTGACGGCGATATCTTCCGCCTGGGCGAACTCTAGCACCTCCTTCGCCCTTTCCACTTGTTCCGCCGTCGCTGCGTTAACGGAGATGAGGATGTCACCCCCGGCGATGCGGTCTTCATATTGTTTGGCCGCTCTTTCCGGAACACCCACAACCATCAGCGCGCCGCCGAGTCCCACGGCCGCAGCACCTGCCGCCACAGCGCTCAGGGTGGATAATAATGGACCGACCGCGATCAACCGACCTACGCCCGGTATGGCCAGTGCGCCCATGCTTGCCAGCAAGTCCAACGCTGCGTCCAGCACGCCGCCGGCCCTTTCGTCTCGGTGATCGGAAATTTTGTCTGGAATCAGCGCGGAAATATCGTCGTTGGAAAACCCTGCCTGAGTGAGGTTCATTTCGATTTCAAGGGCTTGTCCTTCCGACTTCGCGATCGCATAGATGGATTGATGGCTCATGGTTTGTGACGTTTGATAAACTACCATAATCCGATATTTGACCGTTGCAAGAGACGGGTATGACAAACCCTCATGAATTGTTGCAACCCTGCAAGCGACACCTTGTTAGTGCTGCGGCGCTTTGGGCAGGATGGAGTCCAGGGTGTTCTGAATTGCCTGGTCACCGGTCTCCGGACGAGCTTGATCCGCTTTCACTCCGACATCAATATCTGCAAGCGCGGAATCCCGAATCAGTCCGATTTGCGCAGCGTGTTCGGAAATGCGGAGGCTGTCTCGTGCGAGAATCATCGGCACTCCGGCGGCTGCGGCGCGTTCCACGGCGCGATGGGTGGCGATGTCCCGATGCGAGTCCATTTCAGGATCCACGTCGCGAATGTAGATCGCCAGAATCCTTCCAGGCCGCAGCCGTGCTATTTCCGCATAAATGCCGGGGTCGTCCTGACCGGAATCTCCAATGAGGATGAACGGCAGGTGCGGAAACGAATCCATCACGCTCAGCGCCTTTACCTGTTTGAGGCCGTGGCCCTGTTCCTTGATGAATTTTTCTCGATCCAGTCCCAGGTCCCGCAGCAGCAATGGGCCCGGCGGAATTTCATTCAGTCGAAGGAAATCGACCAGCAGATCATGAAGGTTCCATGGTGAACTTGAGATGTAGAAAATCGGATTCACCGCATGGACTCCGCGACCCCGCTGGAATTCCTGATAGAGTGTCGCTACGCCGTCGAGTGGTTTGCGGGTTTTGGCATTTCCCAGAAAAGTCAGCTTTGCAGCGAGCAGCAAACTGACGATCCCGGTATGGATGACCGTATCGTCGAGATCACTGATCACACCGAAGTCTGCTTTTGGCGGGGGGATCATGATTTCATGGGTCGCCTCGATTTCCCGTCCGGCCCTGCCCGTGCGGGCTCGGGCGTTATGCCACAAGATCCGGTCACGATCGATAGCGACTCCGGGAAACCTGACGTCGTAGTAGCCCTCCTCGTCCGTCATCACAGTGCGCTCGTGTTGCTGATAGATCACCGTCACCGGCTCGCCGGCGACTTCATCACTTTCCCAACGGCGCCAGGTGTTCACCAGATTTTCCCTCCAGCCATCGTCGTCCATTGGCCCACCGCGCGGGCTGTTGGAAAGGACGCGGCCCCGGATGTGCACGGATTCCGTATCCGAATAGCCCTGATAGGCCACGATTTCTCGCGGTGGATTGGTTCCTAGATTCCGCGAGATCCGCCGACGGATGCGGTCCAAGAGGTTCTCACCTGATGCCACTGCGCGGTGCAGGATTCGCAGGATTCGGTTGTTTCGTGATGCCATGAAGCTTTGGCGATTATGCCATGTATTGCCCGGACGTCTTCGGGAAAATGAGTACATCGGGCACATGGCTTGCGATCGGCCGCGGGTGCTGATTGCGGCTACGCCGGCCAGCGCATCCGCACGTCGGAAACTTCCATTATCGTCCACCCATCAGGTGTTAGGTCAGCAGGTGCTCGATCTGGAGGATGGGGATCGGAAATCCTGTTGAGATCGCCTCCATGAAGGGTCATGGGATGCCCGACTTGTCAAAGTGGCGGATGCCCTCGGTCACCTCGACTGTCCGGCAGAAGAGCTCGCCCGCCTTGCTGTGCTGCCTGGCGATTGAGACGGGGAGCCAGTCCGCCAGGCTCATCGAGGATGCCATCACGCTTGCCAAGATCCATCGTAAAGAGTGTAACCCCGGCCGGACTTCCCCACCCTTCAGGAGGTTCGAATTCCTGAACGGTAGGGAAGAATGGCATCCGGGCGGAATCGCATGATGCAAAGCTGGATCGTCACCTTCAGAGGATGATCGGACGACCGGGAAAAAACATGGAAAACCGATTCGATCTTTCAGCTTTTTTTGAAAGCGGCGTTTCCACAGTCTTCACAGCAGCTGGCGTTCCGAACCGAATTTCAACGGTCACGCCACGTGGCAGGGGCAACATCGTGCGTTTTTCATGACCGCATCCCGCAATCTGCAACCTTCAATCTTCTGTCTCGGATGGGAATTCCGATAGAAAGAAGTGATGATTCTTCCTTGGACGGGAAAGGCAAAATGCGCGAATGTCGCCAACTGACAACAACCATGAACGAATCCACCCGCTCGCAGATACTCAGCCTTGGCGTAACGGCGCTTGCATCATCATTCCTAACGCTTTTCATCAATAATTTCATCTCCGGAGAGAAAAAGATCAAACAGCGGATACCCCGTCGCTATGGGATTGATGGCGGGCAGTTCGAGCGCTCCATGAGCCAGCTGCTCGGCCCGCCAATCCTCAGCGGGAATCGAATTGTCAGGTTGGAAAACGGGGTGGAGATCTTTCCTGCGATGTTGGCGGGCATCGCACGGGCCAAGGAGACGATTTGCTTCGAAACGTATATCTTCGACCGTGGTGAGATGGCGGAAAAGTTTTCAATGGCACTCTCGCAAAAGGCGCGTGAGGGGGTGAAGGTGCACGTGCTCATTGATGGAATGGGCTGCGACTGTGTGAAGGGGAGATCCTTGCGGAGGATGCGGCAGGCGGGAGTGGAGGTAGAGGTCTATCATTTGCACCTACGAAACCTGTCCAACGTGAATCAAAGGACCCATCGCAAACTGTTGGTGATTGATGGAAAACAAGGTTTCACCGGCGGCGTGGGCATTGCCGATACCTGGCTGGGTGACGCAGATTCGCCGGATCACTGGCGGGACACCCACTATCAGGTAGACGGGCCGGCGGTGGCACAACTGCAGGCGGCCTTCATGGACAACTGGATGAAAACCCATGCCACTGTTCTTCACGGAAACGCCTATTTTCCCCTCATCGAGGAACAGGGTCCGCATCGATGCCAGATGTTCAAGAGTTCGCCGATGGAAGGCAGCGAGAGCGCCCGGCTGATGTATATTCTTTCAATCACCGCCGCGGAAAAGAGCCTGCGGGTGGGCAATGCCTATTTTGTCCCTGATGATCTGGTGACAGAGACCCTCATCGCCGCAGTGGAACGCGGTGTGGAGGTGGAGGTGCTGGTGCCCGGTGCGCATCTGGATTCCAAACTGGTGCGTGGAGCCTCGCGGCATCGCTGGGGCAAGTTGCTGGAAAACGGCGTGCGGATTTTCGAGTATCAGCCGACAATGTATCATCGCAAGGTGATGATCATTGACGAACTTTGGGTTTCAGTCGGATCTGCGAATTTTGACAACCGCTCGTTCCGACTGAATGACGAGGCGAACTTGAATGTATTTGATCGCGAATTCGCAATGGAGGAAAGTGAAGTGTTTGACAGGGACAAACAACAGGCCCACGAAGTATCGTTGGAGGAGTGGAGAGGGCGCCCCCTGTCAGAAAAAGTCAGTGATGCCACCCTAGGCCTGCTGCGTTCTCAGGTGTAAACATGCGAGGCGTCTTGTCGAATCAAGCGTGCCGGCGGCTATGGTTGCCATCAAGAATTTCTTCACAGAGTTTCTCACAGAAATCAGCCAGATCCTCCGGCGACCGGGAAGTAGTCAGGCCCCGATCCACCACAACGCTACTGTCTTCCCAAATCGCACCGGCGTTTTCCAGGTCGATACGAATAGAGGGATAGGAAGTGAGGGTTCTTCCTTCTACGAGGTCCGCTTCGATTAGCAACTGGCCCGCATGACAGATAGCGGCGACGGGTTTCTGTTGTTCGAAAAACTCGCGTGTGAATTCCACAGCATCCGGATTGGTCCGCAGCTTGTCTGAGTTTAGAACACCCCCTGGCAGCACCAATGAGTCGTAGTGGTCTGCGGATACCTCTGATAGGGTCTTGTCCACCTTCCGTCTTTCGCACCAGTCCGTTACGCTCCAGCCGTAGATGGTCCCTGCCTGTGGAGCGATGATGTCGACCGTCGCACCACATGTTCTCAGCGCTTCGACCGGGACATCGAGTTCGGATTGCTCGAAACCATCCGTCGCGAGAACCGCGACCCGTTTGCCGATCAGATCATAATTTGCCTTAAGTTTTTTGAAGTCTGTTTTCATGGTTTGCGGATTGTCTCAGAATCAACGCCATGGTTGGAGGGGAAGATTCCTTTATTTCTATAACTAGTTTGAACCAGAATTTGGTATGGCGACGGGTGCGATGCGTGACGACACCTGTCATGCCAGCACGGGAGGCATCCCGCCATCATGATTCAAACCGGAAGGAATCCCTTCAGCCTCACGGGTGATTTCCACCTCGTCGTCTGGAACCACCAGATCGCTCCCGTCCATTCCAGGTTTGATGACGACCTTGATGCATCCGTCCGTTTTGGTCCGAAACTTTTCATAGGCGGCCGGGGCATGTTCCAGCGGCACCCGATGGGTGATCACGAATGAAGGATCGATTTCACCGGCTTCGATCTTTTCCAACAGCGGAGCCAGATAGCGTTGAACGTGGGTCTGTCCGGATCTGATGGTGAGCCCTTTGCCGACCACTGCTCCGAACGGGACCTTATCCAGCATTCCCAAGTAAACCCCTGGAACCGAAAGTGTCCCGGCCTTCCGGCACGCCATGATCGCCTGGCGCAAGGCACTGGGGCGGTCCATGGAGAGTCCCACCGCCTGCTTGGCGCGGTCGATTACCGCTTCCATGGATCCGGCGCCGTGGGCTTCCGCCCCGACGGCATCGATGCAGCGGTCCGGTCCGCGGCCACCCGTCATTTCGATCAGTCGTTCGTGAATTGGATCGCTGTCGAAATCCAGAGTTTCGGCCTTGCCGTGGGTGCGCGCCATTTCCAGTCGCTCCGGCACCCGGTCTATGGCGATCACCCGGCCCGCGCCTAACATCCACGCGCACTGGATCGAGAACTGACCCACCGGACCACATCCCCACACCGCAACGGTATCGCCAGGTTCGATGCCCGCATTTTCCGCCGCCATGTAGCCGGTGGGGAAAATGTCGGACAGGAAAACGACCTGCTCGTCGGATAGATCGGACTCGATTTTAATCGGCCCCACGTCGGCGTGCGGTACCCGGAGGTATTCCGCCTGACCTCCGGGATAGCGGCCCATCATGCCGGAGTATCCGAAAAGTCCTGCAGGAGCGTGACCCATCGCCGCTTTCGCGAGATCCGCGCCCGGGTTCGTGGTGTCACAACAGGAGAACAGCGTTTTCTCACAGAAATAGCAGCTCCCGCAGGCGATCACGAAGGGCACCACCACGCGGTCGCCGATCTTGAATTTTTTCACTTCCCGCCCTGTTTCCACCACGATTCCCATAGGTTCGTGGCCGATGATGTCGCCCGCTTCCATCGAAGGCGTGATGCCGTCATACAGGTGCAGGTCGGATCCGCAGATCCCGCTCGCGGTGACGCGGATGATGATGTCGCGTGGATCGAGGATTTCGGGATCGGCCACGGTGTCCACGCGGACATCGCCTTTTCCATGCCAGCAGAGTGCTTTCATTTGTGTTAGTTTGGTTGAGGGGTTTGAGCTATCAGGATCGGTAGGCGACTAGGTGGGATTCAAGCCAGTTTGAGACGCGGAGCGCCACCTCCTCCCAGCCGTTCTGACCGCAGATGAAATGGCCCCGGCTGGAAAACTCGACATATTCGGAATGTGAGCGCTCGTCGGTGTAGGCATGCGCGTTGCGCCTCACGAGACTGGCCGGAATGATCTTGTCTTCAGCAGCTCCCACGAAAAGGAAAGGAACATGAGGAAGACTTGTATCCAATTGGCCATCCTCGCCCATGACGTTGCGAAGCACCTGCCGACTTTCGTGGATCGCTTGCTGTTGATAAGCCGCGTTGCTGTCTTCTTCAGTCATGGTGTTGCCGAAGTTTTGATGGAAAAGCTCAGGAGTCATTTCGTAGGGTTCGTCTCCCGCAAAGGGGTTGGTGATCGAGGCGCTGTTGCGGAGAAATCCCCAATCCGCCGCGAGCATGCGATTGGGTGCTATTGGACAGATTCCCACCCCGGCGCGGATTAAACCTGAAGCAGCCAGCTTTTGCATTAAGAGGCCGCCCATGGAATGTCCAATCACCACAGGCGGACGCAATTCTTTGGTCAGGAGTGCCGCATAATGTCGATCAACTGCGGCGAGCGAGAGGCTGCCGAGAGTTGCAGGGATGTTCTGGCGCAGGGAGGATGGATCGCCTTCGTGCATTGGCCATGGTGGTGCTTCACAGTGATACCCTAGTTGTTCGAAATACGAGACCCAGGGATCCCAACTTCGCGGGTTGAGGAACATTCCGTGGATGAAGATGATTTTCGGATTCATGGATTTGGTGAATGAAACTTGTGTGATGGAGGCCTGAGTCCGTCTGTTGCAGAAGTGGTGCCTCGAACTACACATTCCTTGGATTGTTGGAGTATCAAAGGTTTCCTATTACTTGCATTGACGGGGTGTTGAAGCCGAGGGTAGGATTTTGCATGGATCGCGTGCGTATCGCATCTGGAATTCGATATTGGCCGCCCGCCAATCGATTGCTTGTCTATCAGACTATGAAACAGTCGGCGGGAAATCCCGCCGGCCCTGCGCGGATCGGCTCGCATTGGATTCAGCGGATCGCTTCTTCGTTGATGCCGGTCCTGAAAATCCCGCCGGTTGCAATTTTTGTAATCTTGGCATCTGCCGCGGATTCCTCCTCGAGAGATTCGGAAAGCAGTGCTGCATCGTTGTCATGGCCGAGTGCTTCGGCGAAGGCCTTGGCCACGCCATACGCGGCAATTTCATAATGCTCCACGCGGTTTGCACACGCGATCAGCACGGCATCACGGACCACCCCGGGTTCTGTATCGGCAATGTGTTTGGTGGCCTCCTTGATAAGTCCCTTCATGGCGTCACATTCTTCCCCTGCGGATTCGACTCCCTGCGCGGCGCAGATGCGCACAATTCGGGCGAGCTGTCCTTTGGTCTCTTCCAAATGGTGGGTGAAAGCTGCGCGCAGTTCGGCGTTCGTGGAGTGCTGAATCATCTCGGGTAAGGCCGCGATGAGCTGAGTCTCCGCACTGTGAAGGTCGCGAAGTTGGTCTTGATAGAGTTGTTCAAGGTCTTGGATCATGGCATTGATTCTAGTTGGATGGTAATGGCCCCGAAGGGAATGTCCGTGGGCTTTTTCTTCCGTCGCAGTGGATGTGCCGGAGTCGGCCATCGATCTGCGGGTGATCCATTTCCGTTGCTAAACAAACGATCTCTGCGAATCACCGCATTGATCCGGGACGCATCTGTTGGGCGCAATTCTGCACAATGCATGGTTACCTTCGGGAATTGCACGTTTTTTGCAGGGAGGAGAGACGGCGTGCAATCTGAGAGGGACATGATAAGCTCAGGAATGCCGGAGAAAAATCAGTGGATGCCCCGTCTGGCCGGAATGTTGAGCCTTGGTGGAAGGGTGAAAAACCCGCTGGCGCTTTTGCTTCTGCTGGGCGTTTTCGGAACGGTCGGCGGATTCCTCGCGCTGGCGAGTGAGATCAGGGAAAACGAAACGCGACCTTTTGATGAAGCCGTCATCCTCGCCATGCGGGAGCCGGGCGACCCTAATCATCCCATCGGCTCGCCGAGGGTTGAGGAAATCGCGAGAGATCTAACGGCGCTTGGAGGGGTCACTTTGTTGACCATCGTATCGCTGACAGCCTTCGGCGCAGCGATGTTCTCCGGGAGGGCGAAACTCGGAGTGGCAGCAGTTGCGGCCGTTCTCGCGGGCAGCCTGATCACCAGACTCTTGAAAATCGGTTATGCCCGCCCGAGACCGGATCTCGTTGAGCATGCAACTTGGGTTTCAAACGCGAGTTTTCCAAGCGGCCACTCGATGATGTCGGCAGTTGTCTACCTCACGCTGGCGATTCTGGTCGCCCGCATCCAGAAAACACACACGGTGCGTGTGTTTGTCGTCACTGTAGCGATTGTCATAACGGTCCTGGTCGGGGTAAGTCGTGTCTATCTGGGAGTCCATTGGCCGACCGACGTGATTGCCGGTTGGTTCCTCGGAGCGGCTTGGGCGGTTCTTTTCTGGTTGTTGGCGATGAGAATCGACCCGCGCCTGCCGAGACCCTGATCGCTGGCCGAATGGCTGAACGTTAAAAGACCGCCCGTTTTCACAGGCGGTCTTTTGTTCTACAACAGCTACCGAAAAATCGATTAAAAATGAAGGCGGAGACCACCTTCGAACAGGAAATCGTCATCGAGCGAGACGCCCCTGTAGTTGAGATCATCAAAGTAGATCCAACGGGCTCCTCCAAAGAGTTCTACCATGTCATTCACGTGATAGGCGAGACCGGCAAACACTTGTGCAGTGAAGATCCAATCATCGACGTGACGAGACCCTCCGACAGTATTGACGTCCGCATCGACATAAGTCGATCCGACACCGCCGCCGAGGTAAGCACTGAGGCCTCCAGTGATGAGATGTTCGAATTTAACGTTGAAGGTGATGGGAACAAGATCCACATCAGGACTGCTTCCCGACGGGGAGATGCCATCAAAAGCGTCGTGGCTTTCGGTCCATCCGGCTTCGGCATAAAGTGCAACGCTCCAGCCACTCATGACCCACGGAGAATTCGCGCCGACTTGGAAGGTATACATATCCTCCTCGTAGTCCATCAGGTAGCCACCGGTGCCACCGATGAACCAATCCCAAGTGTTATCCTCAGTCATGGGAGGCGGAGAGGATTGAGTAACAACTTCCGACGTCCCGGCGAACGCGGGAACAGCCAGGAGGAGTGACAGGATAAGCGTGTTTTTCATAAGTTCTTTGTTGGTTGGTGTGTTTCGGTTCGAGCGGATCCGGATGGGTCAGAGTGTCATCAGTTTCCGCCTCCCTCGCTTTAGCAGAAGGAGTTCCAGAGGGCCTTACGGTTCGAAAATCAAGCAACGGCAATGGAAACCGACCCGCGGCAGCGCTGCCGGTTTCCTTCAAAGAGTTGCGAAATGCGCGGACAACCACCTATTCTGCAACATCGTTAGAGGCTGAATTGTTTTGCTATCTTCCACCGCAGAGAGGTGCGGAACGAGACCGATATGAGTCGGTGCTGCAATTTGCAATCCGCGATGGCGTTCATCGTGCAGATTTGCATTTTCAAACCTTGTCGAAAGAACCGGTATTTCAGTCAACCCGCAGAAATCCGCTGCTGAGAATTTTCGCACGGAGCCCGCCGCGGAAGTTTCCTTTCAGAAAATCGTTTCCGCCTGGTGCGATTACGCGATCCATCCAATCACATGGCCTACACTCCTGGCAGCCTTCGAATTCCACCCCTTGAAATCGAAATCGCCTGCCCATCCATTGTGAGAGGTTCACTCCGCAGACGATGAGGTTCCGGCGAAACACGGAAGCTGGAAGCTGCGCCAACTTGAAGTGGTCCCGCACTTCTTCGACCACTTCGGAGGAAAAAAAAGTCGCCTGTCCCTTGTAGTTCGGGCGATGGCCGAAGTATCGGTCCCCCCGCAGGCCCATGCCCGCAACGCATTCAACTTCCCTCGGGGACGTGATCCCATTCTGAAGGCAACCCTCACCGTGCTTGCCCCAGTAGTCATGGCCGGGCGAGATATAAATGGCCAACAGTTCCGCCTGCCACTCAGGAAGTGACGAGTCGGCGATCTCAGTGAATGGTGAATCGGGGTCCATGGAGGGAAAAAAGCTGGCGAAGGCGTTCAAACGTCAGCCCGTCAAAGCCCGAAGTTAGTGAGGGGAAGTGGGGAGTCAAACTGCAGCATCCGATTGGCATGCGACGTGCCCTCGTTCTGCCAACCGCGCGCGGGATTCCGCCGCTTTCAACTCCTGCTTTATTTGAATTCATGAATTCTCGGCAACGCCTTGCGATCATCGGCAGCGGACCCTCCGCCATCTATCTGCTCAAGCATCTGCTGGATGAGGCGCCGGTGTTGATCCAGTACATCCACACGATTTCCATTTTCGAAAAAGGCCCCATCCTGGGGATGGGCATGCCCTACAATCCGCGGATGACGGACCGCTACAATATGTCTAACATTGCATCGGAAGAGCTCCCGGAACTGCCGGTGACCTTTGTGGACTGGCTGCGAGGCAATGATCGGTCGTTCCTGTCGGAGATGGGTATTGAGGATGCAGAAATCAGCGAAAGCGCGGTTTATCCCCGCCTTGCACTCGGCCGGTATTTCGAGGCGCAGTATCGGACGATCCTTGCCGGACTCGATGAAGCGGGTTTTGAAATCCGGGAAATTCCCAGTTGCGAAATCGCGGATATTTGTCGCGTCCCCCTGACAAATGAAGTGTTGTTGAAGGCCACCGGGGGCGAAAAGCACGGTTGTGACCGGGTGGTGATTGCGACGGGGCATTTCTGGGTCGACGAGGACAAACCGATGGAGGGTTTCTATGCATCGCCGTGGCCCATTTCCAAATTGTTGCCGGAAGAAGGGCAATTCCATGATTTCACGGTCGGCACGCTGGGAGCGTCCCTCAGCGCCTTCGATGTGATTTCCTCTCTGGCCCACCGACATGGAAAGTTTTCAGAAGTCGCGGGAAAGCTCGAATTCCATGCATTTCCCGGAACCGAGAATTTCAGAATAGTCATGCATTCAGCGGAAGGCCTGCTACCCCACCTTCAGTTCGATCAGGAGGAACCGCTGCGTGAAATCTATCGGCATGCCGGGCGTGACGAAATTCTGGCTCTGGCAGATGAGGGGGGATTCCTCCGGCTGGCCACGTATTTCGACCGGGTCTGCCGGCCAGCCCTGTGCAAGGCATTCGCACGAGACGGCATGGCTGAAATGGTCAGTCTCTTGGAGGACCGGGACTTTGGATATCCGGAGTTTGTCAAAATGATGACGAGGGAGCATGCCTATCAGAACGCGTTCGAAGGCATGCGCCAGGAGATGTCGGAGGCCCGCAGATCGGTGCTGGAGCATCGTCCGATCCATTGGAAGGAAGTCATCGATGATCTGATCTACACGTTGAATTTTCACGCTGAGCTCATGCCTGCCGAAGATCATGTGGCCCTGCGATCGGTCGTGATGCCCTTCCTGATGAACGTGGTGGCGGCGATGCCGCTGGGCTCGGGCGATATTCTGCTGGCTCTGTATGACGCGGGAAAACTCGACCTCGTCGCAGGAAAGGTGGAGATCATGGAAAAAGCGGGGAACAACGGTGACACGACGATCCAAGTTGAGAACGGAGGTGAAATGCAAACGATCAGTTACCGGATGTTTGTCGATTGCAGCGGTCAAAAGCCTTTGGAGCTGGAGGATTACCCGTTTCAAGGGTTGATCGAGTCCGGTCACGTGAGACGCGCCCGGGCACGGTTCATCGATCAAAAGGACGGTCCGGACTCCATCCCGGAAGAGAAGAAAGACCAGGTTTTCAGGGATGGATCCCAGTTCTGTTATCCCACCGGCGGATTGGACGTGGATGGGGCCTATCGGTTAGTAGCTCCGGACGGCATGCCACAACCGGAACTCTGTGACATTGCATTTCCTCACACCTCGGGCGTGAGGCCCTACTCTTATGGCTTGCAGGCATGCAGTGACACGGGCGCGATTCTTGTCAGGACTTTTGTCGAGGAATTCACCGCCGGAGTACCCGTGGACGGTGTTCCTGAATCGATGACGGAGATTTACGAGGATCTGCAATCCCGCTGAATCCAGCTGCAGGTGAATTTTTTTCGTTATCTTAGAGCGAGAAGCTGTCCTCTGCCGGGGTTTTTCCGATAGAGACCTGCACCTCACCATTGGCGGATAGATGCGTCAGGCAATGATAGACATCCTCGGGATCCGTATCGATCTCGGTGGCGACTTCGTCCGCAGATTTTGGATACGCGGTGACATGGCCGCGGACCTTGTTGAGCGTCTCGAGGAAGGTGCCCGCGGCTTTTTTGCCTGCTTCGACACCCGGTTGATGATAGGCGTTGATGTTCACCAGTGAGGCGTAGAACGAGACGGTGCGCTCGAAGAGGGCGATGAGCAGGCCGAGTTGGAACGGCGTGACTTCAGGAATTGATAGGGTCACCGACTTGCGGCCGGACCCGTGCAGCGCCTTGCGGGTGCCGCGCAGGAAGCCCTGCAGGAAATCCGCGGTGCTTGTCCCTGGCTCGACCTCGATGCTCTTCCCGGTCCTGCCTTTCCTCACTTCGATGAAGGTGACGAAAAAATTGTTCACGCCGTCGCGGAGCTGTTGGACGTAGGCGTGCTGGTCGGTGGAGCCTTTGTTTCCATAAACGGCGATGCCTTGGTTGACCACCTTGCCGTCGAGGTCGAGCTCTTTTCCTAACGACTCCATGACAAGCTGTTGGAGATATTTGGAAAACAACACCAGCGAATCCTTGTAAGGCAGCACGACCATGTCCTTTTCGCCATTGCCCTTGCAGGCATGATGCCAGGCGATGGCGAGCTGCATGGCGGCGTTGTTGGCCACATCCGGCTTGCGCGTTTCCACATCCATCGCGGCGGCTCCGGCGAGCAGGGCGTCGATGTCCAAGCCCTGTAGTGCGGCTGGCACGAGACCCACCGTGGAGAGAACGGACGTCCGCCCGCCGACCCAGTCTTCCATCGGAAACGTGGCCAGAAAACCAAGCTGCGTGGCGTACTGATCCAGTTTCGATCCGGTGCCAGTGACGGCGGCGGCATGGTGGCCGAAATCAAGGCCTGCGGCTTCAAAGGCCGCCTTTGCTTCTAACATCCCATTGCGTGTTTCCGCGGTGCCGCCTGATTTTGAAATCACGAGCACGAGGGTTTTTGAAAGGCCGACAACGGTAAGTTTCGCGATGACCGTGTCGATGCCGGCGGGGTCAGTGTTGTCGAAAAAATAAATGGGCAGGCGCGCCGATTGCCCGATGGCCTCCGAGACTAGCTGGGGGCCCAGTGCCGAGCCACCGATACCGATGAGGAGGACCTGCTGGAAGGTTTCGCCGGACGGATTGGTGACCGCGCCCGTGTGGACTTTTTCCGCAAACTCCTTGAGCGCTACGATCGGTTCGGTCACGGCCCGTTGCAACTCCTGGGTCGGTGCGAGTGCGGCGTTGCGCAGCCAGTAGTGGCCGACCATGCGGCCTTCGTCAGGATTGGCAATGGCACCGGCCTCGATTGCTGCGATGTCGGAGAACGCTTTTGCAATCTTCGGCGCGAGTGCGGAGATGTAATCCGGAGCGATGTCCATCAGCGAAAGATCAAGAGAGAAACCGTGTTGTGGATAACGGACGAGCGATTGGTTGTAGGATTGCCAGGACATGATGGGATGAAGCGGATGATGATGGGATGCGATGAATGGGAAAGGGGAGGATGGGCGGGGGTTCAATCGTAGGTGAGGATCGAGTGCACGGCATGGGGTTGAAGTTTTGCGCGGCCGTTGAGGAAACCCAGCTCGATCAGCACCGAAATGCCGATGAGATCGGCCCCTAACAGTTCGAGCAGCTTCACCGCGGCGGCGGCAGTACCGCCAGTGGCTAACAGGTCATCGACCAGCAGGATGGACTCGCCGGGTTGCACCGCGTCCTTGTGGAGCTGCACGACGTTTTCCCCGTATTCGAGCGAGTAGGAGGCTTCCAGCGTTTCCCACGGCAGCTTGCCCTTTTTTCTAACCGGGATGAAGCCTGCACCGAGCCGGTCGGCGACTGCGGCCGCGAAAATGAACCCCCGCGCGTCAATGCCGACGACCTTGTCAACCTTGGCGCCACCGGCGGTTTCGCACAACAAGTCGATGGAGCGGCGAAAGAGAGCTCCATTGGAAAGAATGGGCGTGATGTCTTTGAAAATGATCCCCGGTTTCGGGAAATCGACCACATCACGGACAGCGGAACGAAGGGAGTCGGACATCTTGGGCGAAGGTTATGCAACCGGCCCGGCGGTGGGAAATGTTAAAAAGTTGCGATTCCGGGATTCGCGGGGAAGGCACGCGCTCGAAAATGGGTCAGGCGGCCATCACGAATAGCTGCCTGGAGTGACCTTAGGAAACATTCACCCGCAAGTGCCGAAAAGGCGGTCGCCGGCGTCGCCGAGGCCGGGGAGGATGTAGCCACGGTCATTCAGGCAGCGGTCGAGCGAGGCGGTGTAGATCTGGACATCCGGATAGGCGTCTTCCATCGCGGAAACCCCTTCCGGCGCGGCGACGAGGCAGGCGAAGCGGATGGATTTCGCCCCCACCTCACGCAGGCTGCGGATGGCTTCGATGGCGGAGCCGCCGGTGGCGAGCATGGGATCGAGAATAATGACATCGCTGTCCCCGAGCGACGGAGGGTGCTTCAGGTAGTAGGGCTCGGGCACCAGGGTTTTTTCATTCCGGGCGAGCCCGATATGCGCCACGGCGGCCTGTGGGATGAGGTCGAGAAAACCATCGAGAAAACCAAGTCCCGCGCGGAGGACCGGGACGAGGATGATGCCCCTGGTGACCCGCACGCCGGAGGTGATTTCCAGCGGCGTGGTGCATTGGGTGACTGCCGTTTCAAGGTTCGCGGTGACGGCGGTGACCATCAGCGAGGCGATGCGCCGCACCCGCTGACGGAATTCGGGCGATGGGCAGGACGGATCGCGCAGCTTTGTCAGCTCCTCGGAAATCAGCGGGTGATCGACGGTATGGAGCATGTCATGCTTTCTGTGAGAGCAGTTTGCGGAGTTCCGCCATCGGCAGATTCAGGGTCTTCGAGGCCTCCTTCACATCACCGTCGGCACGTTCGAGAATACGTTTTGAAATTTCGCGGTTCACCCAATCGAGCAGGTCGTGGTCGGTCGGTGCGGCGTTGATCAATTGATCCAGTGAGGCCACAAATCCGGCGGACGACTTTCGCGGAGCGGATGCGAGCGGGATATCGGCCGGAAGGAGAATACTGGAAGAAGCGAGCGCACAGGCGCGGGCGATGGTGTTCTCCAGTTCGCGGACATTTCCCGGCCAATGGTGGGCTTGCAGGGTGGCGGTGGCCTCGGCGGAAATCCGGATGCGCGCCATGCCGTTTTTCTTGGTGATGCGCTGGAGGAAATACTCAGCTAACAAAGGAATGTCTTCGAGCCGCTCGCGCAGGGCAGGGATCTTGATTTCCACGACGTTCAGGCGGTAATAAAGGTCCTCGCGGAAACGCCCGGCGGCGACCTCCTCGGTGAGATTCTTGTGGGTGGCTGCGACGATGCGGACGTCGGTAGTCAGCGTTTCATTTGCGCCCACGCGTGAAAACGATCCGTCCTGGAGCACGCGCAGAAGTTTCACCTGGATGGAAAGCGGCATGTCGCCGATTTCGTCGAGAAAAAGCGTGCCGCCGTCCGCCTGCTCAAAGCGTCCAGCGCGGCGGGCGATGGCACCGGTGAACGATCCTTTTTCATGGCCGAAAAGCTCGCTCTCCAACAGATTTTCCGGAATGGCACCGCAGTTGATGGTGATCATCTCCTTTTGGCGGCGCGGGCTGTATTCGTGCACTGCCTTGGCGACGAGCTCTTTGCCGGTGCCGCTCTCGCCCGCGATCAAAACAGGCGCGTCCGAACGTGCGACGCGGCCGACGAGTTTGAAAACTTCCTGAAGTGCGCGGGAGATCCCGATCATTTTCACGCGGCCGTCATGCTTCGGCAACTCGGCGGACGGCTGATCCGCGCTACGACGGTCCTCCTGCGTTTGCAACGCCGATTCGACGACCGGGCGAAGTTCGAACGCGAGCGATTCCTTGCGAAGTACGTCGTGAGCGCCGCGCTGGGTGGCTTCGATGATCTGGCCGGTCGTCGGAAAGCCGGCAGTCAGCACCACCAGCGTTTGCGGACTCTGCTGCATGATGCGGCCGAGCAACTCCATGCCGTCGAAAGGCTCCATGTCCATCGCCGCGACGACGACGCTGACGCCGGTTTTTTCGATCACTTTGATTGCATTCGCCGCATTATCGCAGCGTAAAACCCGCAGACCCTTGGCGGATAGATGTTTCGTAGCCCAATCCAGAAAATCCAGATCGGGATCGACCAACAACAGTGTATCTTCAGAAGATTGATCCGGCATCGCGCAAGCGGGGGAAGTGAAGCAGGGCAGTGGGGAACCGCACGATAAAAAAATCGGCCGATTAGAAGTCAGGTTATTCGAAGAAACGCTTGAGTGCCCGTTGCTCGGCAGGATCGAGCGAATCGCGCCAGACCCGGTCGCCGCCCTTGCCAGTGGCGTCGGTGTTGCCACCTTGGGAAATGCGTGAGGGAGAGTGATTCACATCATGCTCGCCGTCTTGGAGTTCGAGCAAATCGCCGGGGGTTGAGCGGGAGAGATCCTTGGCTTCGAGGCCGGTGAGACTGCCGGTTTCCAACGCATTCTTTTCCTTCCCGAGCACGCCGGGCACGTGGCCGGGTCCGCGATTCACGCCGCCTTTTCCGTCCTCACCCTCTCCGTCTCCCTCACCTTCGCCATTGCCCTCTCCCTCTTGGTCGCCATCTCCGGCGAGGAGTTCATCGGACCAATCCTCACCCTGGCCTTCACCCTTGCCATTTTTCATGGCTTCCTGGTTCTTTTTTAAATTTTCGCGGAGCTGCTGCATTTGTTCGGGGTTGAGCTTGGCCATGTCCTTGAGGTCGAGGCCTTTCATCTGCTCCAAGAGTTTCGGATTCGGCTTCATCGCGCCGTTTTGCAAGCCTTTGAGCGCTTGGTCGAATTCCTCCATCATCTTGTTCTTCTCCGCCTCGCTAGCGGCACCGGCGTTTTTCTCGATGTTCTGCAATGCCTTTTCCGCGCGGCCCAGCTCACGTTCCACTCGATCGGTCTCGGCACGGTGCGATTTTTTCAAGGAATCCGTGGCTTCGAGCGAGGAGTGGCTAAACCATTGTTCCTCCTCCTGCGCTTTCAGTTCTTCCAGCCGCTTGCGCGTTTCCTCCAGGTATTTTTCATCGACCACCGCTTCCTTGGTCAACTTGTCCAGCTCGGCGCTGATCTGTTTCCATGCCTGCGGTTCGTCTGCTGCCGCGGGTCCGTCATGACTCCGTGCGGCAATGGGAATGAGCATTCCAGCGGCCAATAAGGCCAAAGCCCCGATTGGCGGAACCAGCAACCGCGGCCACTGCCATGCCAACCCGGCATCCACTGTTTTCACCGGTGCAGGCCACGGCGAGACTCCGGCGCTCGCCGCAGACAGGGCATTCCGCATCCGCATGCTGGCTTCGATCCGCACGAGCGACTGCTCCGGTTTTTCAAATTTCCGCGCCACCCACGCCCAACAAGCGAGGCCCAGCAGCACCACCGCCGCGCCCGCCGCCGCCGCCATCTGCCAGAGCGGGATTTCCGGAAACTCACGCCGCACCAGCAGGAATGCGCACGCGCCCAGCATTGCCACGATCAACAGCGGGGCTGACAGCGCCTCCAGCCACCAGCCTAGATTCACCCGCCGCGATACCTGCCTCGCACGGGAAAGCCAGTGATCGCGATGGGGATTCTCCATGCCGGAAGTCATGGCTGGAAAATAACCGGAGCCCTTGGAAAAGCGATGGGAATCTCCGGGCGGCTCACTCCTCCCACTTGCTGGTCAGCAAGGCGAGAATCGCCTCCGTATAGACCCGCGCATCCTCGCCTTGGGGGTCGGCACCGGAGGCGAGGAGTTGCTGCAGATCCCCAGACAAACTGGCGATCGCCTTGCGCGCGTGCGGCGAGGTGGAGGTGGGATTGCTCTCGAAGCGCTTTTTCCACTCCGCAGGTCCCATACGCAGAATTTCATCCTGCGAGACGCTGGGCGCTGCCACCGGGCGGGCGGTTCTTGCAAAGGTCCGGGCTGGGGCGGTGTCCGATTCCGCGTGATCCAAGGTCACGAGCCTGGCAATGCCGAGAGTCGCGATGCCAACGAGGCAGATCGATGCCGTGCGGAAAGTCATGGGAGTCCTACGAATCTAGCAACTGAGTCCCCCGGAGCAATGCTGCCGTGGAACGCTCCCGCTATAGCCCTATTCGAAATCGATTGCCTCGGCAAATTGCCCGGATCGAGGGCTGCCATACGATCCAATAACCGGGATAGACCCTGCAACCCTGCCGCGAAACCCCAGCCCCAATGATACCATGAAAACCAATGCATTAACAACCCGCCGTGCTTCCGTCCGGCGCCTCGCCCCGCTCTTTTGCGCGGCTATCGTCTGCCCCATTACGGTGCAGGCTTCCAGTCACAGCGACGCCCCGCTCATCAAGCAGGACCCGCAGGCCAACCTGACCGACCTCTACGCTTTCGTCGGGACAAAATACAACGACCCCGCAGTGAAGGTCCTTAACGTCCTCGTCTCCGTCAGGCCGTTTTCCGAGCCCGGCGACGGCGTGATCTACGAGAGATTCGCAGACGACGCGCTCTACAGCATCCATCTCACCGATCCCGTGACCGGCGTGGAAACGAGGCGCTTCGATTTCAAGTTCTCATCGGTCACTAATGTGAAAAACCCTGACACCATTCTGTCCTATGGCCGTGCGACCGAGGTCGGCCCGATCATGAAAATCGGTGACGCACGCCAGAACTTCACCCAGACCTATCAGTTCACCGCCACCCGCAGCGGAAATGGCAAGAAGATCCTGGAAGCGGCAGGCCTTCCGATTTCCCCGCCGAACGTCGGCGCACGCACCACTCCCGATTACAACGGTCCCGACGGAAAGGCGACCTCCGGCGCGACCACTGCCGGGAATCTCGACAAGCTCACCCGCCAGGCGGTCCGCGAGCTCGACAACGGCATCGTCGTCTGGGCCGGCCCGCGCGAGGATGGATTCTACGCAGACACCTCGGGCGTCTTTGATTTCCTCGATCCCCGCATCATCGACAACGATGGAAGCACGGACAACGGTCTTGGCCAGGATGGCGGTGGTGTGGATGGCTTCAAAGGCTTCAACGTTCTAACGTACGCCATGCAGATCCCGCTCTCGCAGATCAGGGCGCAGGATTTTAAAAACCCGTTCCTTGGCGATCAAAGCGGAGTGGGCGTCTATGCCTCCGTCAGCCGCAAGGCAGTGACGCTGCGCAGTGATAAGGAAGCGCCGAAAGGCGGCGGCCGCTGGATTCAGGTGAACCGTTTGGGAAATCCGCTGTTCAACGAGGTGCTCGTCGCCCTGCGTGGCAAGGACGAGTACAACCGCACCTCGCCTGAGAATGATGCGAAAGCATTCTCTCGCTATGCCCAGAGACCCGAGATCGCGTTGTTGATCAACAAGGTGCTCTTCGGCACGGAAGGGGATACGCCGCTCCAGACCACTGGCCGCGTCGACCTGATCGCCGTTTTCATTCCCGATGTGTTGCGTGTCGATACCACCACGCCGCCGGTGAAACTGCCCGGTCAGGAAGGATTCAACCGCCTCAGTGTCGTCGGTGGTGACGTGGGTGGCTGGCCTAACGGTCGGCGCGTGGGTGACGATGTCTTGGACATTGCCCTCTCCGCCGTAGCCAACGGCCCGGCATACAAATCGATCACGTTGGTGGGCGATAACGTTGATTCGAACGACCAGATCTACAACCAGGTCTTCCCCTATCTCGGCACTCCTCACGCCGGTCCGGCCGTGGACCAGCGCCAGGCTCCGTCCAAAAAATAACATCTGCTCTTCCCGCCGGCGGTGTCTCCCTGAGGCACCGCCGGCATTCCCTTTTTCGTCATGAAACGGATTTTGTTAGCAGCCTTCGCGTTGCAGGTTTGTGCTCTCGCCGAAGAGGGAGCGATTCCGGCCAGCACCATCCTGGCGACGCCCAGGAAAGCGAGCGCCCAGTCTTGGGTAAAGCTCGGGAACTCGCTTATGCAAAAGGCGCGCAACACCCTGAAAGAGGATTTTGCCCCGGCATCCGCCGCTTTTGAAAAAGCCCTCTCGCTTGAACCTGAAAACATCGAGGCCATCGTCGGCATGGCGTGGGTGAAAAACTCACAGCATGATTTCACAGCCGGTAGGCGGTATGCTGATCGAGCGCTTGCGCTCGATCCCCACCAGGCCGATGCCCGCTCGCTCATCGGCGACGGTGCAGTGGAACTCGGCAACTACGACGAGGCCTTTGATCACTATCAGGCTGCTCTCGAATCCCGCACGGATCTTTCCACCCTCAGCCGGGCCGCGCATCTGTTATGGCTCACCGGAGATGCCGCCCAAGCCCGCGAGTTCATGCAGCGGGCCGCCGAGGCAGGCGGTCCGCATCTGGAGAACGCCGCCTGGTGCCGGTCGGAGCTCGCGCTGATGGAATTCCAATCCGGCGCGATGTCCTCCGCCGAGCAAAATGCTGCCGCCGCGGTGGAAGCCGCGCCGGGCAACCCGCGGGTGCTGGCGACCATGGCCCGCATCCTCGCTGCGAAACGTGACTATCCGCAAGCCATCGCACTCTATGAAAAATCCGCCGCCATCACGCCGAACCATGAGGCACTTGCGGCGCTGGTGGATCTCTATCACCTGACGGGTGCCGAGGAGAAAGCGGAAGAGCGGTTCTGGAAAGTGGTCGTGTTCCACCAACAATATCCCCATCCGAACAGCGCCCAGCTCGCCCGCTTTTACGCCGATCACGATCGTGAAATCGAAACCGCGCTCAAGGAGGCGCGCGGCGCGTATGAGGTTTACAAGAATGTCGGAGCCGCCGATACGCTCGCGTGGTGCCTTCTGAAATCCGGACGGCCGCAGGAGGCGAAGGAAATGCTCCTGCGGGCGATGCAATGGAAGACACCGTACCCTGAGATGCACTTTCACGCCGGTATGATCGAACTCGCTCTCAAAAATCCCGATGCGGCGAAACGCCATTTCGAAAAGGCGCTGGCCATGAATCCGAATTTCCATCCCATCCACGCCAGCACCGCCGCAGGCTATCTGAAAAACTAACCGCCGCCGAGCTGCCGTTTCAGTTCCGCCAGACATTCCCGCCAGAACCCGACCTCCATCGCCTCGTACCGCACGGTGTCCGGATTCACCTGGGTGGTGAAAAGGATGTTGCTGGGTTCTTCCAACAGTTCCTCGTAAAGGGCCCGCATCAGGTAGGCGGCCACCTCGTCGTCATCGTGGAGCAGGGGCGTGGGATCCTCATCGCGCGTCTCCGCCTCCAGCGCGGATACCACCTTCAGCAAAAGCGCCTGATCCAGCGCCACGCCGATGTGGTCGGCCGACGAATGGTGGTCCGCGATGATCGCCAGCAACCGTTTCACGATCCGCTTCGCCTCGCCCTTGCGATCCTCGATTTCCTGCGGTGTCCGGCTCGGAGAAATTTCCGGCAAGAGCGGCATGCCCCCGACCGCCAACGGAATACGATCCGGCAACGCGTCGATGCGGAAGTCCTGTCTTTTTCCAAATGCTGAGTCGGAATCCATAGCAGGGAAATGAGACGCGGAAACGTGCCGGGTGCAAGTGGATTACAAGTGTGAATTCTTCCCTTTCCTTGGACTCAATGCCGTGGAACATGGTCTCCATGAAGCCACTCGTTCTACTGCTCGCCCCGTTGTTGTTTTCCGCTGTCGCGAAGGCTCAGGAAGCGGTGACAGTCGAGATTTCAGCCAACGACGAGATGAAATTCAACACGCGGAGATTCGAAGTCACCGTCGGACAGAAAGTCACCCTCGTTTTCAAAAACACCGGGAAGATTCCCCTCGAAAAAATGGCCCACAACCTGGTGATCCTCAAACCGGAAGCCCAGGTGGTTATGTTCGCCTCCAAATGCGCCGACCCGAAGTCCGGTCACCTGCCCGCCGATCGGGAATGGAAAAAACTCATCTTCGCCGCCACCAAGCGACTTGGTGGCGGGCAATCCGACACGATTTATTTCATCCCGAAATCTGCCGGCAAGTATCCGTTTATCTGCACTACGCCCGGTCATTTTTCGGAAATGCAGGGCACGATGACGGTGAAGGAAAAGCCCGCTCCCTGACTCTGCTAGATTTCGTAAAGCTCGATCGGCAGGCCATCGTGATCGGCGAGGAAAGTAAATCGCTTCCCCGTCAACTCGTCCACACGCACCGGTTCGACGGAAATTCCATTCTCCGTCAGCTCGGCGACATCCTCATCCAGATTGCCAACAGCGAACGCCAGGTGCCGGAGTCCGCAGGCTTCCGGATAGGAAGGCCGTGGCGGCGGATCGGGAAATGAAAACAGCTCGATCTGCGGGCCACCCGGAACGGCGAGGTCGAGCTTGTAGGAATTTCGTTCCGCACGGTGCGTTTCCTCAATGATCTGCAATCCGAGCACCTCGGTGTAGAAGTGCTTCGAACGAGCATAGTCTGAAGCGATGATCGCGACGTGATGGAGTCCGCCGATCGTCATCCTAATATTTCCACCAGATGCCCGAAAACCTCGGAGTTCCGCACCATGCCGGCGAACCGGTCCGACTGCGGCCCGACCGCGGAGATGATCGTGGGGTCAGATGTGTGGGTGGTGCCGGTCCAGCCAATGCCGGTGTGGTTGCCGGCAAATTGGCCTAACAAACCTTCAGGCTTGCTGAGTTGTTCGTTCCACTCGATGACCGGGTGTTTTGCGACGATTTCCAACAGCGCGTTCGACTCTGCGGGTTTCAACGTGAATCCGAGATGTTTTTCAATGATCGCCGTCACCTGCGCGGAGTTGCTGCCTTGTTGGGCGTTCCACTCGGCGAGGATGCGTTCGTGGGAGGCCTTGAAGCGGGTGATGGTCGAAAACGTGCGGTTGCTCTCCGAATAACTGCCGCCCATGCCATTGAGGCCGGGGTTCGAATTGCCGTGATCGCTCGTCACCACTACCAAAATGTCATCTCGGTTGCCGATCAGCGCCAGCACGGTGGCCACGGCATCGTCGAATGCAAGCTGGTCGCCTAACAATCCTCCGATGTCGTTGAGGTGGGCGGCGTGATCGATGCGCGCGCCCTCCACCTGCAGCAGGAACGGCTTGTCGCTTGATAGGAAACGGGTGAGCGCGGCGGTGGCCATTTCCGATAGAGTCGGGATCTTCGCCGCGATTTCCGGATTGTTGTCCCGGTCGATGGAAAAGGGGAGATGGCCGCGGGTAAAATTTCCTAGCAGTTTTTCCTCGCGTGCGGCAAGCAGCGCGTCACGGCTGGCGATGACACCGTATCCGGCAGCCGCGAACTCGCCTGATAGATCGCGCTGGTCCAGGCGGTCGTTTTTGCTGAAATGGCCGGAACCGCCGCCCAGAATCACGTCCACACGGTTCAGATATTGCGGTGCGATGTCGTCTTCCTCGCCGCGTTTTGGGACAGATGCCGCGAATCCCGCCGGCGTGGCATGAGTGATGGTGGCCGTGCTGACAAGGCCGATGCGCGCGCCTTTGTTTTTCAAGATCTCCGCAATCGGAGTGATCACCTTGCCGGTGGTGCTGACATTGATCGAGCCGTTGTTGACGCGCTCGCCGCCGCCCCAGGCGGTGGACGCGGCGGCGGAGTCGGTGACCATTGAGTTGGCAGACGCGTTGTCCATCAGGCCGCGTGAGGCGCTGCGGTTGTTGAAGAGCGTCCACCAGCTCGTGCCCTTTTGGCGGGTAAGTTTTGAATAAGCTTCGGCCAATGTCAGCACGCCCGGGCTCATGCCGTCGGAGACCATGAAAACGACGCCTCGGACCTTTTTTCCAGGAGCACCCACCGGCTCGGCCGCCGCCGCGGTGCGGGAGATGACAGCGGCACTGCCCAGAGTTGCGGTCTTGAGCCAATTTCGACGGCCAATTTCAAAATCACCATTCATTTCCACAAGGTATAGCACTGTGGGCGGCGACGGCAAGGCTTGGAAAATCGCCTCAGCGTCATCCGGCAGCTCGCTGACCCGATTCATCGGAAATGGGCCGAGAACCCGCTCAAAACCGAAGGCCTCTAAGGCCGGGTTAATTGAACTTGCGTTGGCGTCTGCGGCGATGAAGGCAGAAAGACTGCTTGAACCGCTGGGGATCTCCCTGCTTGAAGCTGTTCGATACTATCTGAAGCGGAACTTACATGCCGGGGCGAGAATTACGGTTGATCAAGCTTGGACTTCTCACCAAGCGCTGCTTCTTAGAAGAAAAAGATCCGACACGATCGGTAGCGATTACAAACTGAACCGAAAAGCCACACCTGATCGGTTTTTTGCGCTTAGGGTATCAGATCGAGGGAGCCAGTCGGTGGCGGATTGGTGCCTCCGGCTTGTAATTCTGGCCTGATCTCAATCATCTATTTTGCCGGGGGGAGGACGGTGAGCGTGCGGGGATTGGAGATGAACGCATTGCCCTCCTGATCATAGGCAATCGCCAGAAAGCTATGGACCCCCACAGCGAGTGGGGGGGAGGTAAACAATAGGGGAGCGCCTGACTCTAGCTCTCCGATTTCTTGAGAATAATCATAAAACTCAACTCGTTTGAAATTTTGCGCACTCGCTCCACCTTCGAATGTCACTTGATAGGATTCTTTTTCACCTTCAGAGACTACCGATCGGTTTTTGTTTGAGCCTGACAGGCTTAATTTTCTGGAGCTTGTTCCAATGGCAGAAAAGGTATAGGCCATGTTTTGATTGGGAAGCCAGCAAGCTTTCCTTTTGTCTTTCCCTGCGGGGTAGTTAGAATAGGCATAAATTTTCATCATGCCACTCGCGCGGGTGTCGGGGTCGGCGAGCCAGCCTGCTGATTCATTCAATCGCACAAGCGGGACTGCTCCTGCCGGGTTTCTCAATTTTTCGATCTGCCATAAATAGGGGATCGAGAGGTCATTGTAGACATCACCCGTGATATGTTTGGCTCCTTCCTCGACCAAAAATCCCAGGAGCGCACCCAACGAACGGTTTTTGGAAAAGAGCTGATCCTGATTCGCCATCATTTCATCCACTTCTTGTGTCCCGCGTGCATTGAGCCCGGGAATGCCCCAGGCAGCATCGGGTAGAATTTCTTTGGAGGACGATCCTTTGTTGATCGTGTAAGTGACAATGCGCTCGGGCATGGTGCGGGCATGAAACCAGGCGGTGCCACCTCCAGCCGAAAATCCGTAGGCGACGATGGGCGCTGTTTTCATCGCCGAGAGGCCGGGACTGGCGCTGAATGTCTCAATCGCCTTGAGGACATCGCCATTGTAGATTTTATCACCATGATTCCATACCATGAGCACATAATTATAGAGGCGAGCTTGGGCCTGCCAGGTAGAAGATTCGGCATACTTGAGCGTTGTCGAACGCATTCCCGGCCCATTGATGATGATTCCTCGCGCGGCAGTGAGGCATTTCGGAACAAAAAGATGAAACTCGCGACCGTTCAGTTTCATCGTGAGGATTTCACCGTCTTTGGTGGATTTGGTATCTCCGATTTCGGGCGTGCTTTCCTCAGTTGAATCAACCTGAGTTTCCGCTGGTTTTTGGGCGCGCAACGGACTGATCGACGTGGCGAACAATAGAAACAACAACGTTTTTTTCATGGGCTTCCAATCCATCATGAAGTCAGGGAGCGAACCTCTTCCGCTGATAGTTTTTTGCCGGCGTTTTTCAGCAAGGTGGTCAGGTATTTTCCGGAATGGCTGAGGGTGCCATCCGGGCGGAGGAACCAGAATCCATTCATTTCGCTTTGTTGGCGGGGGCGGCGGTCGGGCTTGGTTTTCGCGTCGATCGGTTCGTTGCAGTAGAGTTCCCAATGGACCACCCATGGGATGTTCATTGCCAGGAATACCCCCATCGTTCGATCCCAGAACTCCACCACTTCCGTCTCGGTCAGTCCGGTCTCGGGGCGGCCGACTTCTCCGATGAAAACGGCGTCGTCGCCGAATGTCGGGCTGGGGCGCATGCTTTGGCGAATCAATTCGATGCCCTGCCAGGTGGCGACCGGGTCTTTCAATCCATCATAACAGGACCAGGAAACCAGATCGAGCGTGACGTGCGGCAGCACATGGGTGGTGAGTGTGGGGATTCCCTTGGTGCCGTCCCAGACGCGGTTGACCTCGGCGGCATGATAGACCTTGCAGCGGGAGGGAGCGGCCTCTTTGCGGGCGCGGTCCACGCCGCGTTGACGTGCGGTGAGGAAGCGGATGAAGGCATCACAGCGGCGTTTGATTTCCTCGGAAGGAACTTTGTTCCAGGTGCCGCCTTCTTCCCGCCGCAACATCCAGTCGCCCTCCCAGTTCTGGAGAATGAAGGTGATGTCACGGTCGGCGTAAGTCTTGAAAAGATGGGCCGCAACTTCATGGAATTGATCCTCTTCATCGGCGAAGTTATTTTCACCGGCGAAGAAGGACTTCTTATCGCCGACAAGGGGAAACGCCTCGAGAAAGACCGTGGTGAAAGGCTGGGAAAGCGCCTCGACATAATTGGGATGCCGCAAAACGTCCACCAGCCTTCCGGTCTTGAGTGCTTTCGCCCAACTCGCGTCGGTATTATAGCCATAGCCCGGCAGGCCCTCTTCGTGCAGCCAGAACTTGGCGACATTTGATCCAAGGCGGTTGATCGCCTCCGCCCCTTCGATAAGGAAAGGCTTGTCGGTTAGGTGATAATGGCCGTCATAATGGGTGATGCCGAGTTTGTCCTTGAGGTCGGCGGGGATGGTGCCACCGAGCAGTGGACGGGCCGCTTTGACCCGGGCTTCGATTTTAGCGGGGTCGGTGAGGGCGGGCGCTGTAGCTGCGCCCGAGCGTATCGGCTGAAGCGCCGCGGATACTGCGGCGGCGGCACTTGTCTTGAGGAAGTTTCGGCGATGAATCGATTGCATGAGGGTGGCGCTGTGGGTGTGATACGATTTCAAATCCATTAAACCAAGACCGGTTCTTGGGGAGTTAGGGTGAATTGCATGACGTATTCGACCAGCGCCGGGAAGTTTGCCGTCGCGACGCCGATGGTTTCGTCCGCTGCTCCGTAGTAAACGTAGAGCACGTCATCCACCACCACGTTGGCCGTCGGGAAAACGACGCCGTGTGGATAAAGACCTCGTTTTTCGAAATCCTCCTCGGGTTCCATGATCGGCTCGGGCGTGCGGGCGATCACTTGGGTCGGATCTTCAAGATCAAGCATCAGCACGCCCACCCGATAGACGCCCTTGGAATCCACCGCATGATAGATGACGAACCAGCCGTGGTCGGTCTTGAGCGGTGGAGTGGAGCCACCAATTTTGCCCTCCCAGGCGAATTCGCCTTTGGCGAGCAATGTGCTCTCCGACCAAGTGAGCAGGTCGTCCGAGTAACACAGCCACATCGCAGGATACTTGGTGCCGTATTCCGGCCCGGTCCATTGCATCGGGCGGTGCAGCATGACGTATTTGCCATCGATTTTCTCAGGGAAAATAATCACGTCCCGGTCATCCACATCCGAGCGGGTGATCCTGCCGAGGCGGCGGAAAGTGCGCAGGTCATCGGAGACTAACAGCCCGGACTGGGTCATGTTCTGGCCGAAGAGTTGCGGCAGGGTTGGGTCTTTCGGGTTGTAGGCGCTGTTGTCCGCTGCCAGCCAATATTGGCCCGGCTTGTAGGCGCGGTAGGCGTAGGTGATGTAAAAATGGCCGTCGAGTTTCACGATCCGCGGATCTTCGATGCAGCCCGCGTCCGGCCCGTCCGCGCTTGGCGAAAGGATCGGTTGATCGCTCTGGCGCTCGAAGTGGATTCCGTCGGTGCTGGTGGCGAGGCCGAAGTGGATCACGTGATCCTTGTCGTCGCCCGCCGCACGATAGAGCATATGGAAGAGGCCGTTGTCGTAAATCACGCCCGGATTGCAAACCACGAGATTTTCCCAAGAGTTGCTTGGATGAGGGCGGAGAATCGGGTTGTCGGTGTGTCGTTGGAGTTTCATAAACTTGGTGGGTGAAAATGTGAGTCAGTTAGCGCCAGATATAGACGAAGACAGCCATGAAGAGCAGTAGCAGGATGGAAAGGACTCGGAAATTCTTGAACCACGGCATGCCTTCCAGTTCGCGGGTTTCCTCGCGATAGAACGAGGGATTCCAGACAAAGCGTGCGATGACTTCCGCGCTCGGGGCCTTGGTCGCCAAACTGACGGGAATGATGATCGCCAACGCGACCAGGAACAGCATCGGTGCGACGTAGAGGAAATTCCAGTCGGCAAGGGGTGTGTGCTTGATGCCTAGCAGCAGGCTGACGCTGATGACGAATCCGGAAACCAGCCCCACGAAGGCGCCGGTGGCCGTTGCGCGTTTCCAAAACAGACCGCACATGAAGACCGCGATCACCGGTGGTGTTAGGTAAGCAAGGAACTGCTGGAAGTATTTCACCATCGAGTCGAACTTCGCGATCTGCGGTGCCCACAGCGCGGCCACGGCGACGATGATGATTCCGGCAACGCTGCCCGCGAACACCTGCTGGCGGCTGGTGATGCCGGGGCGCAGCTTGGTGATGATGTCCATCGTCACCAGCGTCTGGGCCGAGTTGAGGATCGAGGTGAGCACGGAGGTCATGGCCGCGACGAAGCCGATGAGCACCAGTCCCTTCAGCCCGGAAGGCAGCAATTCAAACACCATCTTCGGATAGATCTGGTCGCCTTTTTCCAGCCCAGGAAACAGGACGCGCCCGGCCACGCCCGGCAGCACCATCAGGAAGAAGATGACGAAGTTGAGCGCACCGGCCAGCAGGTTGCCCCAGCGGCCGTTGTTCATGTCACGGGCGCTCAGCGTGCGCTGGACCATTGCCTGGCTCAGGCCCCAATAGTAGAAACCTAGCAGCGGCAAGCTGATAAACAGCGTCGGCCATGGCACCGACGGGTCATTCAGCGGGCGGATCAGGCTGAGGTGGCCTTCCGGCAGACCTTGCATCACAGCATCCCAGCCGCCGGCTTTTGAAAACGCGGTAAAGGTGAGGACCATCGAGCCCGCCATCAGCACGAAGGCTTGGATCAATTCCACCCGCATCACCGCCGAGAGTCCGCCGATGAGCGTGTAGGAGGCACCCAGAATGGCGAGGCCCCAGATAATGGTAGGGATGCTCAATTGCGGAAACACCATGTGCAGCATCAGCGCTCCCGCATAGAGAGTCACCGCCAGGTCCGCGAACACATAGCCGACGACGGTTAGTATCGAGAGATAGGTGCGGGAGCGGACATCGTAGCGGCCTTCGAGGAATTCCGGCAGGGTGTAGATCTTGTTCCGCAAATAGAAGGGTAGGAAGAACACCAGGAAGAAGACTACCGGAATGATGGCGGCGAAGAGGCCGTAGTTGAACACCGAGATGCCCGTCGAGTAGGCGTCCCCCGCCCAGCCCACCAGCGCGGAACTCGAAACCACCGTGGCGAACATCGAAAGCCCCACCACGAACCACGGCATGTCACGGCCGCCGAGGAAATAGCCCTCCGCACTTTTTCTCGAAGAATTCCACAGCCCCCAGATGACGATTCCGACGAGGTAAACGACCATCACAACGAGGTCCGTCGTGCTTAAATTGATG
>JANODE010000077.1:0-2775 GCA_031412525.1 Akkermansiaceae bacterium
AAGAACCGACCCGGCCACATTACCCATGAACCCGCAGCCATCAGAAAACGGAAAGCGGCACATCTGGACCCGTAGGCAAATCGCCATGCTCGGAACAATTCCAGATTCCGCCCTCTCCTGGAAACTCGGCTTAGCGATCAGCACCGTGTTCAAAAAACGCCAAAAACTCGGCATCCCCGCATCGCGTCCTCCCAAGACTATCAATTGGACGCCTGCCATCATCGCCTTGCTAGGCAAGGTTCCCGACGGCGAAATCGCCAGAACCTACGGCATGAACCTCCTCTCCGTTCAGCAAAAGCGGGTCTCCCGCGGCATCCAGTGCTACGCCCGCAAATCCAAAACCTGGCACTACTGGACGAAAAAGGAAATCGCCCTCCTCGGAAAGATGCCGGACGGCGATGTCGCCCTCAGAACCGGAATCAACAAAGCCTCCGTCGCTTGGAAACGCTGCAAACTCAAAATTCCATCCTTCACCCAAAAGCGTCCGAAAAAACTTCTCACCGACTGGACACTCAAGGAGATCGCCGTCCTCGGCAAAATGACCGACGCCGCAGCCGCAGCCTCCCTCGACCTTGCGCCCTCAGCCGTCCGCCTGAAACGCATTTCCCTCGGCATCCCACCCTTCGGCCGAGCCTCTTCCCATTGAAAACCTGTCCCTGAGCTCAAAGCCGGACAGACGCCGTAGGAAAAATCGAATGATAACGCGGTCCGTTTATCGTCATCTGGAAGACCGTCATTTGTAAACGTCCTTCCGGTGGCGCACTCGATAGACCCGAATAATCCGGACGGATTCGACGATCTCGTAAAGCACCTGGTAATCTCCAACGCGGATCCGCCAGTCGTTCGCGGTTCCTGCAAGTTTCTTCACGCCGGGTGGCCTCGGATTGTCGGCAAGGGTGGAAATGGACTCGATCACCCGGTCATGAACTTTGTCGTTCAACTTCCGGAGATCCTTTTCCGCGCTCCGTTCGAGGACGATTTCAAACATTGGCTTTGCTGCGTTCGGCGAGGTATTCGGACAGCGGACGGAACGAGAGTGGTTTGCTCCGCAGCTTCTTCAAATACGCGATGTCTTCCGCGTCTTCGAGACGTTCAAGCAGCTCCTCATACTCCTTGATTGGCAGAATCACGGAAACCGGCTTGCCATCACGGACGATCACCTCGGGTTCCTTGCCGGTGCGCTTGCTCATGGGGGGAAAGTAGCTGGATCTTGCTGGCCTGTAAACTTCTGAAGCGGGAAAGGGATTTCCGGAAAGTTGGAGCGCGGATCTTCAGTCCGCCAGTTGAAAATAATAGTGCCACAGGACACGCAAATTGGCTTTTGGCGGCCTGAAGCGTTTATGTGGGACTGCTGACAATGTCAGAATGAATTTGACATCAATCCAAATCAGTGTCAGCTGCTTCAAGGAGCAACCAACCTATCCTTATGGAACACACCCTTCAGAAGATCGATCCACGAATTCTCGGTGAAAAGCTGAAGAGCGCCCGCACGGATCGTGGATTGACCCAGAATGACGCTGCGGATCATCTCGGTGTTGCTCGCACCACGCTGGTAGCCATCGAAAAAGGCGATCGCCGGATCACTGCGAAGGAACTCGTGATGCTGGCCACCTTGTACGGACGCCCGTTGTCGGATTGGCTGAGCGAGAAACCCGCCTCGGTTCCGTTGGTGCCGCAGTTCCGGATGCCGCCACGCGAACTGAATCTCGGAGAATCCGAGATTCGTGATGCCGTGTCCAAGCTCGAAAGCCTTGCCCGCGACTACGCCGGGTTGGAAGAACGCACCGCTCTGCCGTTGGTTCGCCGTCATCCCGTGCCCTATTCCTACGAAGGACCGGGGATCACGCCCGAGATGCGCGGCGAAGAAGTCGCAGCCGAAGAACGGACGCGGTTGGGTCTGGGCGATGGCCCGATCCATGATCTGCGGTCGGTTCTTGAGGAATCCGTTGGCTTGCGCGTCTTCTACCTCGACCTGCCTTCCGTAATTGGCGGCATCTATGCCTATTCGGAAGATCTGGGAGGTTGCATCGCCATCAACCGTCTCCATCCCGCACCTCGCGGCGTCTGGTCGCTGGCCCATGAATTCGGGCACTTTCTTTCGACTCGTCACGCGGCCGACGTCAGCCTGTGGAATGGAGCACCGTGGGGAAGGGCAGCAGCCGAAAAATTCGCCGATTCCTTCGCCAAGAACTTCCTCATGCCCCGCACCGGCGTGAACCGTTTGCTGTCCGAAATGGTCTCCGCCCACGGCAAAGGCGTGACTGCGGCCGATGTGCTGACTTTGGCTCACCAATTCCGGGTTTCCGCCGAGGCGATCTTCCGCCGCTTGGAAGAGTTGAAACGACTGCCTGCCGGGACTTGGGACAGTCTCCGGGCCAACCGGTTTCAACCCGACAAGGCGCGAACCACGCTCGGGCTTCCCTTGACCGCACGTGAGCCAGTCCTGCCGTTCCGCTACCGGATGATGGCACGAAATGCCTACGACGCGGCCGATAGCGACATGACCGAGTCCGAACTCGCGGCGCTGTTCCGCATGGACCGGGTAGCCGTCAGGGATGAACTCGAAGTGCTCCGTAGCCAGGCCGATGGTCAGGGCGATGACGGATTCGAGCGGATCGATCTCGATCCCAATCAACTGCTTCTCGCGTTCTAATTTCAACCGCGGGAACCATGGGACCTATCCTCATCACCGATGCCTCCGTGCTGATCAATCTCGTCGCCTCCGGAGTGGCGGGGGACATCCTTTCCGGTTGCGGGATGGAATTCAAAGTCTGC
>JANODE010000078.1:0-30990 GCA_031412525.1 Akkermansiaceae bacterium
CGATCGACATCCTGTCTCTCGGTCGCCCTCCGTCGTGGCGACGGGCGGAACCTAGGCCAACCCGGCCCCACGGGTCAACCCATTTTGATCATGTTTTTACGTTTTTTTCACAAAGGCGGCATTTCCTTTGTAGATTATGGGGATTTTTGAGAAACCGACTGCCGGAAATCTAGCAGAAATGCCCATTTTTTGATTTTTAAGACGCCGTTGAGAATCAAGTCCAGCATTTTGCGGGGTTGGAATTCTGTGATCTCTCGTTCCGCAACGAATTGGGTGTTTACCCTTGGAAAAACGTGCGCTCCGGTGGATACTTTGACATGCCGAATGTCGTTCGTGTCGAGCCCGTTGCACTGCTTCCCACCCAGGCCGGTTGCGCCGTGTTTCTCGGGGATGGAACCAAGGTCATCGTTTTCTACATCGACCCGGCAGTGGGCGCTTCGATTAACGCTTCGTTGAGCGGTCAATTTCCCCCTCGCCCCCTTACGCACGACCTGTTTCTCCAGACATTGGAAGCATTCGGCGCAAAGGTTTCCCGAGCGGTCATCGTGCGCATGGAGCAGGAAATCTATTACGCACGTCTCATTCTCGAAGCAGAGAATGAGATCATGGAGCGCAAAATCATCGAATTGGATGCACGTCCCTCAGATTGCCTCGCGCTTGCGACCCGCTGCGGAGCTCCATTTTTCGTCGTTCGCGAGCTTTGGGACACACTTGAGGATATGTCCGGCGTCCTTGCGGAAATGAGGGCTAGTGGGAGTGAGACGGGTTGACTCGCACGCTGAAATTCACGGATTCGCCCCTTGCGGGGCAGGACATTGGTTTTACAATGGTCCACCATGTCGAGCATCACCGCCCCTTCCCTTCCCGAGTATTACGAAACGGAAATCCTCCTTCATCCGGAAAACCGCAAGTTCCCGAAGTTCGAACTCACCCGCCTGTTAGGCACCGTTTTCGAGCCGACCAAAGGCTGTCGCGTTTGCATCCTGATTGATTTCGACGAACCGATTGACCTCATCAGGGATTTTGCGTTCTTGAGTCATGAGGGCTTTGCCGTCCAGAAAAATGCCCACAAGCACTTTTACCAAGGGTTACGCAATGGAGCACTCGAAGCGCTTGGCATGACAGGCGGCGAGATGTTCGCGTTCCGATGCACGCATGGTTCGAATCTCGATCTAGACGATGATGTCTGGGACACTTCAGGCAATCATCTCTCGCTGGATCGGGACATCTATTCAAAATACGATCTGATACTGTGCATCTCCACCTTTTCGGCGACGGCGCCGCTCACCGCGAAATGCAAGGAATACGGGTTCCGTGGGGCGACGCTGCATGGACTCAATGACATCATTCTCAACTCCGGCCTGGCCGTCGACTATCATGAGGTGTCCGGCGATGCGGAACGCTTGCGTGCAGCGCTCACAAAAGCCGATTCGATCGAAATTGATTTCGCCCTCGAAGACGGGCGGGTCCTAACGGCGTGGCTCGGCTTGAGCGGTCAGGACGCCCAAAAATCCCACGGTCTTTGCCTCGGGAAAAAGCCGGACATTGCCAATCTTCCAGCAGGAGAAGTTTATTTTGTCCCCACCGATGCGCGTGGACAGTTTCCGATGAAATACGAAGATGGCACGCTAGGTGTGCTCGACGTTCATGACCGGTGCATCGTGCGTTCTACATTGATTCAGGGACATCAAGCCACCATTGACGCACATAATGCCCGCCTACTTGATGATCCAATGACTGGCACGTTGGGTGAACTCGGCTTCGGCACGCAGGTGTTGCCTGTCTCGGGGGCTGACATCCAGGACGAAAAGGTTCTTGGCACCTGCCACTTGGCTACCGGTCGCGACGATCATCTTGGAGGCGACATTCTTCCCAGCATGTTCAAGAAACACGAAAACTCTACCCACGACGACATTCTCTTCGCTCCACATAAGACACCAAATTTCAACATCAGCCAGGTGCGCATGAAACGCGGCAGCCAGCGCGAGATCCTCATTGAGAATTTCCGCCCCGCCGAATATCTGATGGATGCGTTGGCGGCAGACCGCTGATTACCGGTTGAATGTTACGGCTTGGAAAAGAGCCAGGGGGCGACTACCAGTTTGGCGAAAGCTGCAAATTACACGCGCGGTTTTCAGCCACTCCATCACCATGAAAATCCCCCTCGCCGTCCTTCTTTTGCTCGCAGTTGACGCTTCTGCTGCTGATGCACCCGTGATGAAGCCTCTTTTCAACGGCAAGGACCTCAGCGGGTGGAGTGGCACCGGATATGTCGTCGAAGATGGGGCAATAATCTGCACTCCTGAGGGGAAAAACCTAGTTAGTGAGAAAATTTTTTCCAATTACATCCTCGAGTATGAATTCAAGCTTCCGTCCGGTGGAAACAACGGGCTCGGTATCCATTATCCCGGAGAGGGCGATGGAGCTTATAAAGGCATGGAGATCCAGATTCTCGACAATTCCGCAACGAAGTGGAAGAACCTGAGGGATGATCAGTACAACGGCTCGCTTTACAAACTCGCGCCTGCGAGAAAGGCCGGTCTCAAGCCCGCCGGTGAGTGGAATCGGGAACGTGTCAGCGTGCTCGGAACAGCCATCATCGTTGATCTCAACGGAGAAATCATACTCCGCGCAAATCTCGAGGAACTAGGTGCCGCAAATCCTGACCATGCCGGCTTGAAACGCCGTTCCGGACACATCGCTTGGCTCGGTCATGGTGACCGGGTCGCGCTCCGCAACATCACGGTGGCCGAAATTCCTCCGGCAGCGAACGTTGATGGTGTTAGAGCTGCCGGTTTTTCCCAAATCTTCGACGGAAAAACCTTGGCAGGCTGGAAATCCGACCCTCCCAACACAGACGAGTGGACTGCCGGAAACGGAATTCTCAAACTTCAAGGCCGACCCGGTGTCGTCCCCGATCTTTGGTCCGCAAAGGAGTATGGCAATTTCACCCTCGTTTTCGACTGGCGCTGGGCTGGTAGAGGCCCGCAAAAATTCCAACCCGTGGTTCTTGCGGATGGCACTAACGGAATCGGGGCCGATGGCGAGCCCGAGCTGGTGGAAATCGAGGAACTCGACAGCGGCATCTACCTGCGCGGCAGCACCAAAAGCCAGGTGAATCTCTGGAACTGGCCTATCGGCTCAGGCGAACTCTACGGATATCGGACGGACCCCACAACCCCCGCCGATGTCAAAGCTGCAGTCACGCCCAAGGTCAAGGCGGACCGCCCGCCCGGCGACTGGAACCGCACCATGATCACCCTCATCGGCGACCGGATCAACGTTTCGCTGAACGGCCGCGTCGTCATCGAAAACGCCCGTCTTCCAGAAATTCCCGCGCAGGGAAAAATTGGGCTCCAGCATCACGGCACTTCCATCGATTTTGCAAATCTCTGGATCAAGGAGCACTGATAGAAAATCGCCTTTTAACCGCGATGGCGTAATTCCGTTACGATGAAAACATCGTAGGGTTCGGGCTTCTTCCCCCTACCTATGATTACACAACCTTCCCCCCGGGTTGTGCGGCACCGTGGTTTGAGCCTGCTCGAACTCACGATGGTGATTGCCGCACTGCTGTCTTTCGTCGCCATCCTCTTCATCGGCTCCCGCGCTTGGAAACGCGGTAGCGACCGTGCCAGCTGCGTTCTGACCCTTCGCAACGTTCAGGTTGCCACAAGATCCTATCAGAATCTATACGGCTACAACTTCGGGGGGCGTCCATACGCGGAAAACGGCACACAGGACATCGCCACGCATCTCTACACCAAGGGATACATCGAGCGGAAGCTCTACGATCAGGCGCACGGCCTTTCCAGATGCCCGGCTGGCGGCACCTACGCCTGCCCGGTCCCGGATATTTTTCCGACGAACGGGCAGCTTTACATGGCTTGCTCGCTTTCCACGACTGAGGAACACATTCCCACCTCCCACACGGATTGGTGAAATTGCCGGCTTGGCAGCCGCCGGAATCCGGGTGATCCATGAGGCGTCACGATGCACTACCGCGAGGCGATTGATTGGCTGTTTTCCACCCAGATGTTCGGCATCAAGCTCGGGCTGGATGGTCCGCGTCACATGCTCAAGGAGTATCTGGCCTATCCGGCTCACGGCGTCACGGTCATCCACGTCGCGGGGACTAACGGGAAAGGCAGCACTTGCGCCATGATCGACAGCATCACCCGTGCCTGCGGAAAACGCTGCGGGCTTTTCACGTCGCCGCATCTCATCGATTTCCGTGAGCGCATCAAAGTTTCCAGTCGCGAGATCCCCGAGGACGCCTGCGCCTCGATGCTCACCGAACTGCGCGAAATCTGTGAGAAGATGGAAACCCACCCGACGTTTTTTGAAATTACCGTCGTCCTCGCCATGCGCTGGTTCAGGAAATGCGAGTGCGAGGTCATTATCTTGGAAACCGGCATGGGCGGCAGACTTGACGCCACCACCGCGGTTCCCGCGGACATCTGCGTGATTACTCCGATCGGTCTCGATCACATGCAGTGGCTTGGTGACACGTTGGAAAAAATCGCCATGGAGAAGGCGGGCATCTTTGTCACCGGCAAGCCGATCATCTCCGCCCCACAAACTCCCGGAGTGCGCTTCGTCTTCGAAAAGGAAGCCAACCAACTCCGCGCGCCCATCGAGTTCATCGAGGAGCCGCTGCTAGGCTATCCGATGGCCCTCGCCGGAGAGCATCAGAAATGGAACGCCGCGCTTGCGGTCGCGGCCTGCCACCGCGCCGGATTCCACCTCAGTTCGGACAGCGTGCGTTATGGCTTATCCAGCGTCGATTGGCCCGGTCGTTTCGAAAGAATCCGCCCGGGCATCGTCCTTGATGGAGCGCACAATCCCCAGTCCGCCGGCGTCCTCGCCGCCACCTGGCGCGAGTTCTATCAGGAGAAAAAGGCCGCACTCGTTTTCAGCGCCGTGGGTGGCAAGGACATCGATGGCATCCTTGCCATCCTTGCCCCGCTCGCTTCAAGAATCTTCCTCTGCCCCGTTGACACCCCACGCGCCGTCTCCGCCTCAGATCTCGCTGTCCACCTGCCGGAAAACGCTCCGCCCCATGAGGTTTTCGATACATTTGGAAAAGCGTTCGCCGCCGCCGTTTCCCATGAGGATCCAGTGCTCGTCGCTGGCTCGCTTTTTCTCGTCGGAGAAGCGCGGGCGTTTCTCACCGACGGGGATTTCCAGTCCAGCAACCAATGAACGGCCGCTCCTAACCCAATCAAGGATGAGCGATCTCCGAACCGCCCAGCCAATGAGCAGCCAATGAGCAGCCAATGAGGTGTGGGAACTGCCGATCATTGCCACTTTAAAGGCCGGGCGGTTCGGAGACCCACCACCTTAGACACCCACACGATCCGCAAATCGATTCAGGTGCCCACCTGGACCGGCGTAATTGGATTGCGTGCCACCAATCCAGTGAAAGCCCGGAGTTCTCGTTCAGTCCGTTTCCGCGTCGAACAGTTACTCACCCCAAGGGTGGATCTTCGGTCCACCCGTCCAGCCGGACCATCGGGCGATTCCGGGAGAAATCGAACGGCCGGAAACGCAGTTGGAAAAGACTCAACCGCCGCGCCAAGGTCGATTTCAAACTCGGCTACTATCAAAAACTCCACGACCAGTTCCTCGTCAACACCGCCACCGATCTCATCACCATCGGCACCATTGCCCAGGACGAGCCCGGAGCCGAAAAACGCAGCGTCACCCCCACCCTCGTTGCCAGTCTCCGGGCCGCCCTCGATCAATTCTCCGGCATCGACTCCAGTCCCCGCACCGGCATCGTCAACCGCTCCACCCTGCTCAAAGATTTCACCGCCAAAGTCGCCGCCCTGATGGAACAACTCGAGGATCTCCGCCGGGGCCGTGGCCGGAGTCCACGATGCGCCGGGCCTGGCACCAGGCGGCGATGAAGTTGCGGCCGGCTTCGGTGTCGTCATAGTGGACGATGAGGTCGTCGAGATGGTGATTTCCTTCACCCGCTCCTTGAAGCGGTGCAGCGCCTTTTCCGTCCACGCCAGCTTGGCCCTGTTGTTGAGCTGATAGCTCAGGAACGCACAGGATTTCAGCGGCGCGGCTTTTGGCGCGGTTGACCACCAGTTGCAGCCGTCCTTCGCAGTAACGGATCAACGATGCCATCACCCGTTTCGCCGCGTTCGCACTTTTCACCATCACGATGAAGTCGTCGGCATATCGCGCGAACTTGTGTCCGCGCGATGCCAATTCCTTGTCGAGCGGATCGAGCGCGATGTTGGCTAACAGAGGTGGGATCGTCTCTGCTGAGCAACCCGCGCCTCCGGGAGGCCAGTGGATCAATCTTTGGCTGGGCCAGCTGATACCACGCTCACCACGGGATGGATCACCATCGCGCGGAACGGAGTGTAATACTCAAGGACCAGAGTGACCGCCGCTCCCCCAGCCAAGGGTTGATCGTGTTTGATTTTCCACGTTGACCCCTTGTGGCTTGAGGCATTGTAGAGGCGCACGCGATTTGGCAGGCCAGTCACAACCACATCGAATCCGGAAATCGCCCGAGCATTCGGGTTTTTCACGGTGACAATCTGTTCGAAAAGACCGGTCTGGAGCTTGAGGACCAGGCGTTTTTTGGCCCGGATCGCCAACGGCTTTTCCGGCGGAAGAATCACAGGAGGGATAATCAATTCCCTCAAACCCTCCAGCACGAAGGAGTCACGATTGCCATTGGGGTCGGTGCCTGTGCAAATCGCGGCATTCCCGTCTCCTGAGATGGCCGTCAGATAGACCTGACTCCACCCTGCGACAGCCGGAATGCTTTCTGAAATGATTTCGCTGAGGAACCTGACACGCCCGGTCTGACGATCTAGGATGAAAGAATCGGTGGCTGACATCGAGGATGTATCGAGGTGGTGGTCCACATACCCGATGACGATGCGGCCATCTGTAGTCGTCCCCGTGGTCATGCTCTGAAACGGCTGATTCGGAAGCAATAGCTCCAAAGTCCCGTCGGGCTTGAATTCAACCGCGCTAAAACCCGTGTCGGTCGCTCCCGAACCGAATGCCAAGGCCCCGTCGGGCGTTACGGCGCGAACCGAGAGGTTTTTATAGCCACCAGGAAGGTCGGCGTAGAATGTCGGAACAAGTCCTTGCCGCCAGTGGATGACACTCGATCCGTTGTCCCACGTGTTGGTCCAGACCGTCCGGGCGTCATTACTTAAATAAACCGGACCCGTCGCCGCTGTCGGAAAATCGGGAAAGCGGCCCGCGATCGGTTCAATGCCGTTGCCAGAAGTCCAAAGAAAACTGGAGATGACCGAGCCAACCTCGGCCTGCCCGGCGATCGTCTGCCCATCAGGGGAAACGGCCCGACATACACTGTAGGTCGACCCAGCCAAATGCCCGGTGCGCCGAAAGCCGTTCGCTTGGGTCCAAACGAAACCCTCCAGGAAAATGTTTGGGTAGGCACCATGCTGAAGGTATCCGAAAACCAAGGAACCGTCAGGCGACATCCCCTGCGCCCGCACGCCTTCGGTTACCGGAGGGAGAGAGGTGCCCAAATACTGGAATCCCCCGCTCTCCGTAAATCGATAGGCCGTGGCGCGCCCGGCGTTCAACGTGGTCCCTGCAAAGGTTTTTCCATCCTGGGAGATGAATTGCAATTCCATTTCCCGCCCGACCACCTCCAAGGAGCTGCGGAAGGTAAGGGCATGAAGAGGGCCCGCCACTAGGATTGCGAGTGCGACACGGGGTATTTAGGAAAGACGAGTGCGTGTCATGATTGGTTCGGAGAAGCGGAGCTAACAGTGAAATGGGTTAGATGGACAGCTTTTTAGTCCGGGCGACTTGTGTGGGGATTCTAGTTCCCCGCTTTCTGGCCGCCCCAACATTCGCGCGACCACCCTCACCGAATGCCGAGAACTTTCTCGCCATTCATTCCCGGTTCACTCTGCAGTAATCTCATCATGGAGTGGCCATTGATCGGTGTGAAAAACTCTTAGGCTGGTGAGGCCCAGAGTTCGCGCAAGGGGACGTTGTGGGAGGAGCAGTTCAAGAGCGTGGATTTCCTGCGGGCCACGAACGGGATCAGATCGCGCATTTCAATGGGAATGTCGATTACCCGAATGATTTATTTCCGGAGCCGCTTGCCGAGGGGCGAGGGTGAGAGATCGTCTGCGGCGGCATTTCTGAGAGAATTCACCGTGCCCATCGGGTCCAGCCGGTTGAGCGGAAACATCGCGTAGCCGGCACCGATGTCCACGCCGTCGCTGGCCCGCATTTCAAAATGGAGGTGCGCCGGATAGTAGCCGTTCGCGGTGCCAACGCTGCCGATTTTTCCACCCCGGGCCACCAGCGACCCGATGGAAACGTCGATTCTGCGCAGATGCGCATACATCGAGTGGAGCGAGCGTCCATCCGATGCTTTATGGGCAATAACGACCAGATTTCCCCACCCTGGTGAAGGCTCGCCCGCATAGATGACCAGCCCGTCGGCCGTTGAGAAAACCGGATCACCCAGGTCCGTGTTCATACCGCCGATGCCGTTCAGGTCATCACCTGTGTGATGGCCACCGCGCTTGTGATTCATTTCCCAGAATTTCTGCGCGTTGTAAACCAGTCCCGCGTGCTCCGTGCCGAGCGGTGGGTCGAACCGCAGCGCTGTTGGGATTTGGGCCGTCTGCAAAGCTGAGAGAAAGTGGAAGCGATGGTCGACCTCACCCGTTTCCGGCAATGACAAGGGCACCGCCGAATCCTGAAGATGCAAAGGCTTCGAAACGTTTCTCCAAATCACCAGCCCTGCTACCGCCACCACGGCGAGAACTCCCAAAAATGCGGTGGACGAAGACGGCATGGACACACGGCAAATACTGCGGATGAGCCGGGAAACATTCAACACCCCCGTTTCAGGGCTTTCCATCTTTGACAATGCCGCCCGGTCAAGACAGTTTCCCGCCGCAAACCTGCACCTCTTAATTTTATGGCCTACGATCTCATTGTCATCGGTGGCGGCCCTGCCGGCTATGTCGCCGCAATCCGCGCTTCTCAACTTGGAAAAAAAGTCGCCTGTGTCGAATCTGACCGCGCCGGGGGCACCTGCCTCAACTGGGGCTGCCTTCCTACCAAGGCCCTTTTGAAAAACGCCGAACTCTACCACACGCTCGCCCATCGGGCCGCAGAGTTTGGATTCCAGATCCAAGGACTTTCCTACGATTGGTCTGCCGTCATTGGCCGCTCACGCAAGGTTTCGGATCGCCTCGCCGGCGGCATCGAGTTCCTTTTCAAGAAAAACAAAATCGACTATGTCCGCGGCCTTGGCTCCATCGAAGGCCCCGGCAAGGTCGGCGTCATCGGCAACGACGGCAGCCGCACGCTGCTGGAAACGAAGGACACCCTCATCGCCACCGGTTGCAATTCCCGCGGCCTCCCGAACCTTCCTTTCAACGGCACCAGCGTGATCGGCTCCAAAGAAGCGATGATCCTCGCCCAGCAGCCAAAAGAGCTCATCATCATCGGTGCGGGCGCCATCGGGGTGGAGTTCGCCTATATTTACAACGCATTTGGCACCAAGGTCACCCTCGTCGAAATGGCCCCGCGCATTCTTCCCGTCGAGGATGACGAAGTCGGCGACGCACTGGAAAAATCCCTGATCAAACAAGGCATCCGCGTCCTCACTAACACGAAGATCACGAACTCGGTGGACAATGGCTCTTCCGTCTCCATCACCGTCGAAGGACCAAAGGAGAACGGCACCATCAGCGCGCCCATCTGCCTCGTTGCCATCGGCATCCAGCCCGTGCTGCCCGGCGGCCAGCAGCCCGCTCTAAACGATCGCGGCTACATCCAGGTCGGCGACCGTTATGAAACCTCACTCCCCGGAGTTTACGCAGCCGGCGACATCACCGGACCGCCATGGCTCGCCCACGTGGCATCGTTCGAGGCCGTACAATGCGTTGAAGGTCTCTACGTCGATGGCCACAAGCCGCGCAAGGTCACCAATTTCCCCGGCTGCACCTACTGCCACCCGCAGGTCGCTTCGGTTGGAAAAACCGAGCGCGCCCTCAAGGCGGAAGGCACCGAATATGTCGTCGGAAAAATCCCGTTTGTCGCCATCGGCAAAGCCATCGCATCCGGTGAGCCGGATGGATTTGCAAAACTCCTCTACGGCAAAAAACACGGAGAGCTGCTAGGTGCCCACATCATTGGCGAGAACGCCACCGAACTCATCGCCGAAATGGGCCTCGCCCTCGATCAGGAACTCACCAGCGAAGACATCCACGCCACCATCCACGCGCATCCCACGATGAGCGAAGTCATCCACGAAGCGACGCTGGCCGCCGAAGGCCACGCGATTCATTTCTGATCAAATGACGTGATACAGGCATTCCTGCCTGTTCTCCAACATACGGGCTCGTCCGCACCACCGCGGACGAGCCCATCTTCTTTCTCTGCCGGACCGCGAACCCAGAGTCTGCGCTAGCAGACATGACAAACTTGGCGCAGCCCTGACTGTCTGGCCCCAAGACAAATTCATTTTGCCAGCAATGTCCCCATCCGACGTGCGGAATGAATTCCGCGCTCCAGTTCTCACATCTCCCACAATTTCTTCAACGGCACCGCCAGGTGCTGCGACCCGCCGACAGGCAAAACATCCCAACCGTCGTAGAGCACGCAGCCACCCTGGAAATCCTTTCCGCATTGGTCTGCCAGACGATCCAGCCCGCGGCCGTCCTTCGCATTCACCGAACGACTTGCCTTGACCTCGATACCCCAGACTTTTTCCCCACGGGTGATGACCAGATCCACTTCGACCTGGTCCTTGTCCCGGTAGTGCCAGAAGCGCAGATCCTGATCCGTCCATGCCGCTTGGGCGATGACCTGTTGGACCACGAAGGTTTCCAACAGATGCCCCATGCGGTCGCGCCGGCCCAGCCAATCAACGGCAGTTAGATCGGAAAGGGTCGCCGCCAGTCCGCTGTCCACGAGGTGGATTTTCGGTGTTTTGATCAGGCGCTTCGCCGGATGCCGGTGCCAGCTCGGCAGCGAGCGGATGAGGAAAAGTCGCTCCAGGATCGCCAGATAATGGTCCACCGTCCCGCGATGCAGCCCGAGTTCCTTCGAGAGGCTCATCACGTTGAGCAAGGAACCCGTTCGCAGCGCCAGCAGCTCCAACAATCTCCCAACTTCCCGTCCATCCTTCACTTGCGCGATGTCCTGAACGTCCCGGTCGATGATCGATTTCAAATACTGCCGATGCCACTGACGCGCCCGATCCGGCGACCGGGTCAGCGGCTCCGGATAACCACCCGACACGACTCGATGCAGCAGGTCCGGCGAGAAATCCTCACCTTCCCCAGCCATCATCGCATTTCCCAGGCTGCCCTCGAGAAACTGGCGCAGGAAATCCCCCGCGTTCCGCTGTTTTTCCGACTCGGTCAGCGGCTGCAAGGGAATCACTTCCATCCGCCCGGCCAGCGATTCGCTGACGCCGGGAAGCAGCAGCAGATTCGCCGAACCCGTCAGCAGGAAACGCCCCGGCCGCCGGTCCCGGTCCACCGCACGCTTGATGGCCGTCAGCAAGGCCGGCACACGCTGGACTTCATCCAAAGTCACCCGCGCGGGTAGCCGGGCGACGAACCCATCCGGATCCTCGGTCGCCGCCCGGAAATAGCCGTCCTCATCCAGAGAAATGTAGCTACGCTCCTGCTCCAACGACGTCGCCGAAGTCGTCTTCCCGCACTGCCGCGGCCCGAGCAGGCACACCACCGGAGTGTCCAGCATGGCTGCCTTCAAAGCTCTGCTGAGGTTCCGAAAGTAGGGAATCATGTCCGCGTCCATTTATCGGTCAGCATAGCGTCTAATTGTCGGCTGTAAAGCCGTCTGATTGTCGGTTACATCTCCGTCCAATTGTACACCCAATGGACCTTTTATGATCTAAATCACTGATCATCCGGAGAAAAGGATCCCAGCCACGAAACGACTCACATGCTCCGGACATTTCCCATGTTTCGGCGAAACAACAATGAGCTTTCTGCTCAGTTCCACAGGGGGTGCGATCATGCGGACCAGTCCCTTTCTTCGGAAAGTTCCAAACGACCTGCGCGGAATCAATGCGGCACCCATGCCCATGGAGACGAACTGGACCATCAGGTCGAAGCTTTCCAACTCCATCGTCGGCTGCAGTGTCATCCGGTTTTCACGCGCCCATTCATCCACCAACTGGCGCGAGCGCGACTTGTCCGGTGGCAGCAGCCAATTCTGCGAATCCGCCCATTTCCGAAATTGCGCAACTGACCCAAATTCTCCTTCCGTCCCCGTCGCGCTCGGGACAACGATTGAAAATTGATCCGCCATCCGGTGGGTCACGGTGACATTTTCCGGAAGCACTGCGGGGGCAGTTAGGATTCCAAGATCCAGACCGGAGTTGCCCACCCGCCTCATCACTGCGGCGCCATCCGACTGGGAAACGACGATTCTCACGTCCGGCTGATGTTTCCGCTGGGCATGAAAAATGCCGGCGATGTGAGCGAGCGCCAGGTCGTTGGAAATCCCGATCCGGATCTCGCGTTGGGTTCCAAGGTAGTCCTCACGTATCCGCCGCATGGCGGCTCCCAGAATGCCGGGAATGGCCTCCGTTTCCCGAAGAAGTACCGCACCGGGTTCAGTGATTGTGACCGTCCGGGTCGTGCGGTTGAATACCTTGATCCCGAGTCGCGATTCGATCGATTGCACTTGTCTCGTGAGCGCGCTTTGCGAAAGCCCACAAGCTTTCGAGGCGGCAGTGAAGCCCCTGAATTTCGCGACCATCCGCAGCAAATGGAGGGAATAGAGATCGATATCGGATTCGGACAAGAATGTCTCTTTCATGCGCTATACGCATCAATCTGATCATTGAATGAATTTCTCGCAATGAAAAACATGCTTCATGATTTTGGGCATGGCAGATCGAACCGACAAAAATCCACTCAATGTTCCCGGCAAATACTACAACGATCTTTCCTGCATCGACTGTGACCTTTGTCGAGAAATCGCCCCTCAATTCTTCACCCGTGACGGGGACGAAGGACTCTCCTACGTTTGGAAACAGCCGATCACTCCGGACGAAGTCGCCGCTGCGGAGGAGGCCCGCCGAGGGTGCCCGACAGAGACGATTGGCGATGATGGATAGTGCGGCGGTCGAAGGAAAAATGGGAACCTATTTGGCGTCCCCGCCCGCGTGGTGTAGAGGTCGCTCATTCTCAAATCATGCGCGCCTCCCATCTTCTCATCCCCGGAATCTGCATCTTCACGGGTCCCTTGACCTCCGCCCAGATTACCTACCCAGAAACCCGCAAGGACGCCTCCTTCGCGGACATCTATCACGGTACCGAAGTGAAGGACCCCTACCGCTGGCTGGAAGACGACAACTCCGCTGAAACGAAAGCCTGGGTCTCAGCCCAAAACGCGGTGACGGAGGGATTTCTCAAAACGCTCCCGCAGCGTAATGAGATCCGCGATCGGTTGAAAAAACTCTGGAACTACGAACGCATCGGCCTGCCGGAGGAGCAGGGTGGGAAATGGTTCTTTTCGAAAAACTCCGGCCTTCAAAACCAGTCGGTGCTCTTCGTCGCGGATGCGCTGGATGCCGAACCGCGAGTCCTGCTAGACCCCAACCTCCTTTCGAAAGACGGCACGGTGTCTCTATCAGGCCACCAGCCGAGTGAGGATGGACGGTTGCTGGCCTACGCCACATCCGGCGGTGGCAGTGACTGGAAGGAAATCCGCGTGCGTGACATCGGGACCGGCAAGGACTTGGCGGATCATTTGAAGTGGGTCAAATTCAGTGGAATTTCCTGGGCGAAGGACGGCAGCGGATTCTACTACAGCCGCTACGACGCACCGCAGGAAGGTGCGGCTCTAACACAGAAAAACGAATTTCAGAAACTCTACTTCCACAAGATCGGAACGTCGCAGGACGCGGACGTGCTCGTTTACGAACGCAAGGACCAGCCACGCTGGGGAATCGGCGGCGGAGTGACCGAGGACGGGGCCTATCTGATATTGTTCGTGTCCCAGGGCAGTGATCCCAAAAACCGCGTGTTCTACAAGTCGCTTGCCACTCCCGGTGCGGAGGTGGTGCAGCTTCTGCCAGACGCTGACGCCGACTACGGTTTTCTTGGAAACGACGGGCCCGTGTTTTACTTCAAGACTGATTTGGACGCACCCCGCCATCGCGTGATCGCCATTGATACGCGGAATCCAGACCGCAAGAAATGGCAGGAAATCATTCCTCAGGCCGCCGAGCCACTCGACGACGTGAGCAAGGTGGGCGGGAAATTCATTGCCACTTACATGAAGGATGCGAAGAGCCGCGTGGTGCGTTTCGACGGCGACGGGAAAAATCCGAAGGTGTTGGAGCTTCCCGGCATCGGGACGGTTGGAGGCTTCCAAGGCAAGGAAAAGGACACGCGTGTTTTCTACGGCTTCACCAGTTTCACCGATCCCGGCGCGATCTATCAACTCGATCTGGCCACCGGCGTGAGCACGCTTTGGAAAAAACCGGACGTCGGCTTTGAGGGCGGGTCTTTTATAACGGAGCAGGTGTTTTTCGAAAGCAAGGACGGCACCAAAGTCCCGATGTTCATCGTCCGCCGCAAGGATGCGCCGATGGATGGCTCCAATCGCACGCTGCTTTACGGCTACGGCGGATTCCAAATCAGCATGCTGCCCGCCTTTTCCGTGCAACGCACGGTGTGGCTCGAGCGAGGCGGCATCCTCGCCGTGGCGAATCTCCGCGGCGGTGGCGAGTATGGCGCGGATTGGCACGAAGCCGGAAGGGTCGCCAAAAAACAGAATGTTTTCGACGACTTCATCGGAGCAGCGGAGACACTGATCAAAAAAGGCTACACAAAATCCGCCAATCTCGCAATCCAGGGAGGCAGCAATGGAGGTCTGTTAGTGGGGGCTTGCATGACCCAGCGGCCGGAGCTCTTTGGCGCGGCACTGCCCGCGGTGGGCGTCATGGATATGCTCCGTTTTCAGAAATTCACCATCGGCTGGGCGTGGGAAAAGGAATACGGCAGCTCGGACAAGGCGGAGGATTTCCCGCTTCTCTACAAATACTCACCCTATCACGCGCTGAAGCCCGGCACCCGCTATCCGGCGACGATGGTGACCACCGCGGATCACGACGACCGGGTGGTGCCGGCGCACAGCTTCAAGTTTGCCGCACGGCTGCAGGAATGCCAGGCGAAGGATGGTCCGCCGGTGCTGATCCGCGTGGAAACGAGTGCCGGACATGGCGCTGGCACCTCACTGACAAAAGTGATCGACCGCACGGCGGATGAGTGGGCGTTTCTGGAATCGGCGCTGCCGGGTGCGGGAAAGTGAAACACATCATTCTCTAACGACATCGCCGAGGAGTTCGCGCAGGTCCATTTCATCATAGACACCTGCAAACCGATGAAGTGTTCCCAGCCTCACGCCCTCCTGATAGAGAAATGAACCGACCGGCGGTGCTTTCGATAAATCATAGTGGGACCATTTGAACATTTGTTGCCAGAGATGGATGAAAGTGGAGTCGCGTGTGATGTCACAAAGCTCCGGGTAGCGGTCGGCCAATAACAGTTTCCAGAAGCTGTGAGGAGCGATTGGGTAGAACTCCTGGCGTTTTCTGGAGAGCCGCTGGATGTCATGTTTTCGGATCAACCGCGTCAACAGTTCGGGACCCAGCGTGCCCCACGTCGAATCAACATCGATAGCACATGATGTTTCTTCGATCAGGCTTTCCAGGATCGGATGATCCGGCGGAAATCGGAGAACCGCGCCGTTGAAAGCATGTTTCCCCCAGTCGTCCTGACGGCCAAAAACCACGCCTGCCCACGGGAGCTCGGGAGTCTTGAGGCACAGAATATCCGCGTCGACCCAACAGATCTGCGTGAGGCGGATCATCTCGTAGCGGAATGAATTCGCAAACCGTGCCAGCGAAGGGCGTCCGTTCACGAGATAGCGCCTCATGCGAGTCTCGTCCGGGACGATCAATCTTGCGTCGCAGACCTCGATTCCCTTCGGAACTTCGATTTCAGGGTCGTAACTGTATAACCTGAGGCGGATCCCGTGATGTGGGAAAGAGGCGAGGCAGGTATAAGTCAGCGGATCGACAGGTCCCTGCCAGAACGTGGCGAACTCCACGGCCGGCGCAGATGCCTTCTTGCGCACCATGATTCCGCGCCACGAATCCGCAAGGCCCTTCATGAGTGTTAGGGAACCCTCCTGTCCAAATCGGATGACAGCTTCTGTGCTCCGGAGAATCGGTATCCTAGCAGATCGATGTCGTTCTTGAAATGTTGATGCAACAATTCGCGTGCCTCCACGTCATAGAGGACCCTGTAGCGGCGATGCTTGGTGGCATTGAGATGAGGCAGATCCCGATCCGTTTTGCCGATTCGATCGCATAACAGCCCGTAGTCTCTGGCAAGATGCTCGTAGCGCAGCACGATGTCGGGAATCAACGTGCCGTTTCCATCAAGGAGGGTGTCCGACTGAGGCCGCCAGAGATGCCTAACATCATGAGGACTGTAGTTTCCCGGGCTATCGCGCAGGACTTCCAGAAGCGGCCGTTTGCGGGTGGCGTTCAGGTATTTCCAGCCGGATACAAACCGGTCCCACGGGTTTCGGACGACGGCGAAGACAAGGTAATCACGGATCGCATCATCACGTTCGTACCAACCCGGGCTGAGAGAGCCATCGTTGTGCACGTGCCAATGAGGATCCTCTGGCCGCAGTCCGAACGAGTCGATGATTGAGCTGCCCGCGTTCTTGCGCTGGTGGATAAAGATGCAGCGGAAGCGGTGTGAAATCATGGGCGCACGGACAGGTGCATTCAGAGCCGCAGCAGGTTCCATGCAGTGACGAGCGCTTTCAAGCCTGCCATTTCGATGGACGGATCCACCCCGGCACCCCAGAGGATGCGACCGTCTTCCGCCTGCAATTGGACGTAAGCGGCAGCGTTCGCATCCGATCCACCGCGGACGGCATGGGAACGATAGTCGGTGACTTTAAAATCCTTCAGGCCGAAACCTTCAAGGGCGTGCACGAATGCATTGATCGGGCCATTGCCAAATCCCTCGATGGCTTTCACTTCACGACGGATCATGATATTAGCCTGACAGCGGACCTGACCGCGCTCGGTGGTATGGTGCACCAGCTCGTAGTCGGTGACATCGAGCGGACTCGCGACGTTGACAAACTCACGGAAAAACGCGTCACGAATTTCATCGGTGGAGAGCTCGCGGCCGTGTTCATCCGCCAGATCGTAAATTCGCTTGCCTACCTGTGGATGCATTGTCTTCGGCAGGTCGAATCCATGCTCACGATCCAACACATATGCCACGCCACCTTTTCCAGACTGCGAATTGATGCGGATGATCGCTTCATACGAGCGGCCGATGTCCTGCGGATCGATAGTTAGATAAGGAACGCCCCATGGGATGTTAGGATCAGCGGCGGTTTCCTTTTCCCGGCGGTCGAGGCCTTTTTTAATCGCATCCTGGTGCGAGCCGGAGAAGGCGGTGAAAACCAGCTCCCCGGCGTATGGCTGGCGTTCTGGCACGGAGAGGCGCGTGACTCGCTCGTAAACATTGCGGATCGACTGCAGCTCAGAAAAATCCAAGCCGGTCGCGACACCGTGGCTGTTCAAATTCAGCGCGACCGTGACGATGTCGAGATTTCCCGTCCGTTCGCCATTGCCAAAAAGCGTGCCTTCCACGCGGTCTGCGCCCGCCATCAGTCCAAGTTCGGTGGCGGCGACGCCTGTGCCTCGATCATTGTGGGTGTGCAGCGAGACAATGATGGATTCGCGCTTGGTTAGGTTCCGGCACATCCACTCGATCATGTCGGCGTGGATGTTAGGCGTGGACCACTGAACCGTGTCCGGCAGATTGATGATCATTTTTTTCTCCGGCGTCGGCTGCCAGACGTCGATGACGCTGTTGCAGCAATCCAAGGCGAAATCGAGTTCAGTATCGGAAAACGACTCGGGCGAATATTGCAGCACCACCTCCGTGCGCGGGATGGTGGGCACGAGTTTTTTCACCAGTTCCGCGCCATCGACGGCGATCTGTTTGATCGACTCGCGTGATGCATCTCCGAAGGTCACGCGACGCTGGAGTGGCGAGGTGCTGTTATAGATATGGACGATGGCACGTTTCGCCCCGTCGATGGCTTCGAACGTGCGACGAATCAGCGGCTCGCGCGTTTGCACCAGCACTTGGATGGTCACGTCCTCCGGGATGCGGTTTTCATCGATCAGGCGGCGCAGGAAATTGAATTCCGTATCCGCCGCCGATGGGAATCCGACCTCGATCTGCTTGAAACCAACGCCCACGAGCAGATCGAAAAACTCGAGTTTCTCTTCGATCGACATCGGCTGCGGCAAGGCTTGGTTGCCATCGCGGAGATCGACCGAGCACCATTGCGGGGCGTGAACCAACACCTGATCCGGCCAAGTGCGGTCAGGCAGGGAAACCGGCGGAAACGGCCGGTATTTCGAGAGAGAAGTCGGATGCATTTTTCAAAAAGGAACGATTGGGAAAAGGAGTGGCCAGCGCCTCAAGATGGGCGTGCCGGGGAACGAAAGTGAAGCAAAGAAAAAGTTAACGGGAGGCCAACCCTAGAAGAAGGGGGCGCAGCAGAAGGGTGCCGTTAAGAATGCTCACTCCGGAAATTAGGAACATTCCCGGCGGCGGGTCAACCGCGGAGATTCTCCCCAATCGCGAATCTCCGGATTTCGACTGGAGCTTTTCATTGTCTCCTTCACGAGAAAATGTAGTCTGCTTCTTGAGTCGCCCCCTAATGATGAAAATCCCCCTCATTGCCTGCGTTGTGGCCATCGCCACCCTCTCATCCGCCGCCGCCCTTACCGGAGACGACATCGCTGCTGCCTCACTGCCGGGGAAAACGTTCGTTTTCACCATCACCAGCTCCGACGAATCGCCAGTTCGAACAGGAGTCTGGAAGGGAACATTCGAAAACGCTCCAGGCACTGAGTTCAACATCACCAATGTGTCGGGCAACATGCCGGAACGCTCGACGTCTTACTTGGCCACCAGCGTGGACGCCAGCCTCCCGACGACCTCGATTCAATTGCCGAAAGTCTTCACTCCCTTAAATGACTTCATCCAGCTTTCGCTGATTGTCACTGGAAACACAGGCACCTATTCCCTGACCACCGTCGAGGCACCGGCCTTCTCCCGGTCTTACACCCAAACCGGCACCTTCGTTCTGGAAGGGGCCGCCACCGCTCCCGAGATTTCCGTGAAACAGGGTGCGACCAACCTCACCGACGGCAGCGCGTCCAAAATTTCCTTCGGTTCCATCAAGTTAGGGAAAAGCAGCCCCTCCAAGTCGTTCACCATCACGAACAGCGGCGACGCGGATCTCACTGGGCTCGCCATCACCAAGGATGGCAAGAACCAAGCGGATTTCGTCATTGGAAAACTCCAGAAAAAGTCCCTCACCAAAGGGACGGACACGCTTTTCAAAGTGACCTTCAAACCAGGGTCCAAGGGTCCGAAAAACGCCGTCCTGCACATCAAGAGCAACGACTCGGACGAAAACACCTTCGATATCAAGCTCACCGGCACCGGCCTCAAGTGAATCTTTTCATCGGATCACACCGCGCTCGGACTTCTCAATGAAATCCACCAGATGCGCGACCTGCGGCGTGTCCGCGGTGTGGGTCGCCTTCAGTGAGCTGAGAGCTGTTCCCATGTTGCCATCTTTTTTCAGGAACAGTTTCTTGTAAGCCGATTTCAGATGCTTGATGTCCTCTTCGGAAAATCCGCGGCGCTGCAAACCCACCAGGTTTAGCCCCCGCACGCTCGCTGGATTTCCATCCACGATCATGAACGGTGGCACATCCTGGACGATCTTCGAACATCCGCCGATGATCGAGTGCTTGCCGATCCGACAGAACTGATGCACCGCCGCAAGGCCGGAAACGATCGCGTGGTCATCGATCACGATATGCCCGGCGATTCCCACGGAGTTGGACAAAATGATGTGATTGCCGAGCTGGCAATCGTGCGCCACGTGCGAGTAGCACAGGAGCAGGTTGTGCGAGCCGATCCGCGTCGGCTCGCCATCGGCGGTGCTGCGGTGGACCGTTGTGTTTTCCCGGAAAACATTGTGATCGCCCACTTCCAGGTAGGTCGGCTCGCCGATGAATTTCAAATCCTGCGTCTTCCCGCCGATCACCGCGAAGGGGAAAAACTCGTTTCCCCGCCCGAATTTCGAATGCCCTTCGAGCACGACGTGCGAATGCAGCACACACTCGTCACCGAGTTCGACGTTGGCTCCGATGATGCAATACGGCCCCACACGGACGTTGTTCCCGAGCCTGGCCAACGGTGAAACAATAGCGGTTGGGTGGATCACCCGCCAAATGTCGTTCCTTGGAAGGTCAATTGACGAGATTTTTTTCCTACGGATCGATGATGCCCGCCGTCCCCACTGCCTGGAAAAGGAGGGAATGAGTTTGATTGGCTTTCTCTCGGATTGGCAGCATTGAATCCTCTAAATTGACGAGCTTGAAACGGGTGGTCGTCCGTTTAGCTTGTGCAATGCCTATCACCAATCCTGAAAACCCTGATGCCGGTTGGAATTGGGATCATACCTATGTCCGACTGCCTGAGTTGTTTTTCTCGAAAACTCGTCCCGTTCCCGTCATCGGTCCCCAGCTGGTCGTGCTGAACCGGCCGCTGGCCGTTTCACTCGGGCTGGACCCCGATGTGTTGGAAAACCGCGCGGACATTTTCGCGGGGAAGGAAATCCCGCCGGGCTCCGAGCCCATCGCCCAGGCCTACGCCGGTCACCAGTTTGGGAATTTCACCAACCTTGGCGACGGCCGCGCCATTTTATTAGGCGAGCACCTTGCGCCCGACGGCCGTCGCTTCGACATCCAGTTGAAAGGCTCAGGCAGAAACCGTTACTCCCGCGGCGGCGACGGTCGGGCGGCGCTAGGCCCGATGCTGCGCGAATACATCCTCAGCGAGGCCATGCACGCGCTCGGCATCCCCACCACCCGCAGCCTTGCCGTCGCCACGACGGGCGAGGAAGTCATCCGCCAGGAAATCCTGCCAGGCGCGGTGCTCACACGGATCGCCGCCAGCCACATCCGCGTCGGCACGTTTCAATACGCCGCGGCCCTCGAGGATCTCGATGCCTTGCGTGCGCTGGCGGACTACACGATTCAACGGCATTTCCCAGACCTGATGGAATCCGAAACCCGCTATTTCGATTTCTTCGAAGCGGTGATGGAACGCCAGTCCGCGCTGATCGCGAAGTGGCTGCACGTCGGCTTCATCCACGGCGTGATGAACACCGACAACATGGCTCTATCAGGAGAAACCATCGACTACGGGCCCTGCGCCGTCATGAACGATTACGATCCGGACACAGTCTTCAGCTCGATCGACCGCCAGGGCCGCTACGCCTACGGCAACCAGCCGCAGATCGCCCGCTGGAACCTCGCCCGCCTCGCCGAAGCGCTGCTGCCACTGCTCCACGAGGATCAGAAAACCGCCGTCGATCTGGCAAATGAAGCGCTAGGTTCCTTCGAATCCCGCTTCCAAGGCCACTGGCTGTTAGGTATGCGCTCCAAGCTTGGCCTCATCACGGCGGAAAAAGAAGACGCCGCACTGGCCCAGGAGCTTCTCGACTGGATGCAAGCAAGCCACATCGATTTCACCAATACCTTCCGCACCCTCAGCCACGAAACTGCCATCCAAGATCCCGTCTTCATCGACGCCGGATTCCTAACATGGCACACGAAATGGACTGCCCGCCTCTCCCGCCAACCGCAATCCCCGGCCGAAGCCGCTGAAATCATGCGCGCCCACAACCCTGCCGTCATCCCCCGCAATCACAAGGTCGAGGAGGCCCTTGACGCCGCAGTGGCTGGTGACCTGACCGTGATGCATCGTCTGCTAGACATTATCGTTGATCCCTACGGCCCCAACGCTCCAGCAGGATTCACGGAGCCACCACCAGCCGGTGTTCCTGCCTATCAGACCTATTGCGGAACCTGATTTTTGAATGGGTGTGTCGTTCATTCCCTTCATGATCGCGTTCTCCTAAATCGTGATGGATTAAAATTTCCTGAAGAATTTTGTAAGGATTGGCGCTCGGCGGCGACCAACCAATAGCTGCTGATTCAACGCGGCTTTTCTCAACTACCAAATCAATAACAATCATGAAAACCATCACTACCACACTCCGCCTTCTGATCGCCACCGCCGCTATCGGAATGTTTACCTCCGTAGCATTCGCTGGTCCCGGACCACAACATTGGAAGGCTCTCACCAGCGAATCGCAATTCAAAGAACTCGCCGCCGGTAGCTCGGTGATGTATTCCTGCAACACCTGCAAAAGCATCTCCGAGATGCCCATCAAGTCAGCGGACCACGCCATGGAACTTTGCAAGGAAGGTGGCCATGTTTCCTGCCCGTCATGCAAACAGGTCACCAAAATCGTGGTGAAAACATCACGTAACCAGCCACCGACCCACAAGGAAATTAGCTACGAAAACGACAAGGGTGAACCCTGCGCATTCATTGCAGTGGCAGCAAAAGCCTAAGCGCTCTCCCATCACATTCTCATATCGTCCGTACGACTGAGACCGGAAGCCATGACATTCGTGTCATGGCTTCTTGCTATTGATAGAACTCGTTTCTTTCAGCCGGATTACCTCGGCCTGTAGAATGATCGCGGCTTTTTTCCGGTCTGCCGGCAATGCTACCGGCTCACCGAATTTCAATTCTCCAATGACTTCCCGCAGTCGGGCGAGACGGATGAGATGAGGACAAAACGTCGCATCACCCCAGTAACAAACATCGTGGGCAGCAATGCCGCCGGATGCCTGATAGGAAACCGCCGCAGGCGTGATGGGTGCACTTGCATCGAGAGCAGTCTGCAACAGGGTCGGTTTGAATGGAAGCACTGCCGAGCCATCGGAACTCGTTCCTTCCGGGAAGAGGACCACAGGAACTCCGGCATCCAACACCCGCCGGATTTCTGTGGCGGTTTGGCTGGCCGTGAGTGGCCGCCCCCGCTCTGCTAGAATGGTGCCGGCGGACTCCAACAAGGCACCAATGGCAGGCCATTGCAGGACATCGGATTTTGCCACGAACACTACCGGCCCCTGGGCGGCGATGAGCAGCACGTCGAGATAGCTCAGATGATTGCAGACCACCATTCCCTCTCTTGGCAGGATCCCGGTGACTGAGGCTTTCACTCCCAGCGCCGACAACATCCGAAGCGCCTGCCTTTGTTGCCAAGCCGCCCGCTGGGAAATGGTCTCCAGTCCCTTTCCTTCCCGACGCGCTGCGAAGATCGCTCGGCCTAACCGGAAAAGTCTTGCTACGGCTCTGAAATCATCATGCATGCTCCTTGAGGAAATGTTTTTTTCCCGCCACCGAGGTTTTTGCAAGATCGAGTATGGTCAAGAAATCAATCGTCTGAAATTCCCGGTCCAGCGCAGGCGGTCCAGCAATCACCGCACCGACACCAAGATAGGCGGCAAAGAGTTTTGGAGTTTTCGCGTTCCGGTGGATGTCATCGGGCTCAGGCGATACAAATTTTCCAATCGGCGAAGTCCTCAGCGCCGGCGGAGCGAGATGCGCCTTTTCAAGCTGTCGATAGAGTCCCCAGCCTTCTGCGGGATCCTGCGAAGTGAGCGAGCTGCAACCTAGCAGATAGCGGCATTTTTTTGCCGAGGCATAACCTGCGATTCCACGCCATAACAGATCAAGCACGGCACGCTTCCGGTGGTCCTTGTGAATGCATGCGCGCCCAAGCTCGAGGATCTCCTGACGCAGCGGTTCATAGGGCGAGAAGTTGAATTCCTGCGCGCTGTAGTAACCAAGACCCGCCTTGGCCATCGCGCCGGTTTGAAGTCGATAGGTTCCCACGACGGCTCGGCTGCTGGAATCCTCGATGATCAAGTGATCACACTGCAGGTCGAAGGGATCCGAATCAAGGCCACGTTCGCGTGATTCGGCGAGTCCTTCGCCAAGTTCAAGATTGAAAATTTCATACCGCAACCGTTGTGCCGCTTCGATGTCGTCGCTCGCGCGGGTGGTGCGGACCTTGTAGCCCGTGCTGCTGAAGAGGGAAAACATATCAGTGGGATTTCCGGTTGAAGTGTTGAGTGAGAATCGTGGAGAATTCGCGCCAAGTGGAGACCGGCGCGCCGTTGGCGGCATTAGCGACACCGATGTCGTAGGCATGTCGCCATTGCTGAATCAGCGTGCGGTAGCCTGTCATCAGCGGCGTGTGGGGATGATAGATGTGGGTGGCTTCGGAAGTGACGCCGTTCAATTCGATCACGCGGATGCCTTCGCCACGCCGCAGCGACGCTTCATCCGGGCAGCGAAGATCGAATCTTCCAAAGTAGAAACCTTCAAAACACCGGGCGATGCGCTCGATTTCCGCCTCAAGCTCAGGCGTGATCAGAGCCTTGCCGTCCAGGAACAAAGCGCCACGACAGTGCGATCCAAGTTGAGCGAGGGTGACCCTTTCGCCAGCAGCCGGAACCGTCGCCAGCCTCGACTGATAGATCCTGCGGAAGTGTTTTTCTGATAGACTTGCCCGGACGTCATCCAGAATGAGCTCGTCCAGCGTCCGGAATCCATCACCCATGACGGCGGTCATGACCTTGGTAGTGATGGAAAAAATCCGGCCGCTGGATTCATGGGGATGACGGAGGTAAAACACGCCAAACTCCGCGCCCGCCACGTAGGCTTGGACGATGGTGTTTTCTTTCCGACCCTCAAGTTCCGCGGCGAGTTCAGCCGGGCCATGGACGATGACCACCCCGGTTCCTCGCTCACCCACGTCGGGTTTTACCACCAGCGGGAAAGTTTTGAATACCGAGAGGACGACATTCAATCGATCCGCCGTTGCTGGTGGCAGGCCGACGAAAGGCGCTACGCATCCTGATTTCTCGAGATGCTTCAGGATATCCGCCTTTGACTCGCCGGCGATGCCTCCATGTGGAATCGCAGGGTTCACCGCTGTGAAAGCGAGCAAATTCCGGCGGCGCAGGCCCATCAGAATGACGGCCAGGACGACGGGCGGATAGAAAACCAGGGGTGGCCAGAATTCCCAGCGAATGAGGCGTTGCCATTTCGAGCGTATGACACGCCTGCCAGGATGCGTCGCTAACAAGCTTCCGAGTCTTAGCAACCACCAGGTAAGGACCAGCAAAATCACGGTCGCCGGAAACACCGCGGTTCCCTTCTGCAGCAACCAGTCGCTGGCACGTTGGCCGAAGGTCGCAGCAAGCGTGACGACGGGGATGGTCCAGGCGAGACCTGCTAGAAGAAACCAAAGTCCCAGTCTCAAAGCAGGCATTTTCACAATACCAGCGGCGACGTATAACGGAAGGCGCATCCCCGGAGTGAAGCGGCTGATGAAAATCGCAACTGCTCCCTTGCGCAAAAGGAAGGAACGCCCTGTTTCAAGGCTTTTTCCACTCATTACCCAACGCAGAGGAGCCCGCTTGACGCACCAACCACCGCCATATCGGCCGGCCGCGTAGAGTGCCATGTCGCCCAACCAGATCCCACTGAAACTCGCGAAAATTCCAGCAGGCAGCGGGATCAGACCTCGCGCGACTAACAGACCCGCGGTCAGACAGGCGAGATCCTCACTGGCAAGTGTGGCGAGCCCGATTCCTAACAACGTCAGCCATAATGCCGTCCCTTGCAACGCCATGATCGACGCGGGATCGAACGGTCTCTCAGCCACTCTGATTCGCGCGGCCTTGGCATTGTCCCTCCGCAGCGCCTTGCCGGATTCCACATCCTTCGTGAATTGATCCAGCTCATCCGCCACTTTGCTGGCTTGTGACATCAAGGCCATGTGACCCCCTTCAAGCCAGATCAAGCTGCTTTGCGGAACAATTCGAAAGTGCTCTCGCGCCGAAGCCGGCATCACCAGTCCGTCCACATCTCCATGAATGATCAAGGTCGGCTGTTGGAAAGATTCGAGGAAACCACGCAGGGGGCGCAAGTCACCGTAGAAAAAATTCTTCGCATAGCGGGTGTTGATGAGGAATCGATCTAACAACCCGAAGTGGGGCATTCCCCAACGCAGTGCTTCCAGCGTGATCCATTGGGCGCCGTGCAGTGCATGATTCAGGAAATAGTCACCCGTGAGCTCGTATTCCTGCACTCCGATGCTTGATAGAAGGGCGAGGGATTCAAACGCCGCAGGGTGGGATGCAGCCATTTGCAGGACCGGGCCACCTCCCTGGCTGTAGGCCACCCAGTGCGCTGAACGGAAATTCTCAGCCTCCATCAAACGGCGCAGCGCCGCGGCATGGCCCGTGAATGAGAAATCCGAGAAGCCGGTGGAGGAGGCTCCGAAGCCGGGGAGGTCAGGCACCAGAATGGTCCTTTCACGTGGCAGTTTTGCCAGCAACGGATCAAAACAGGATGATGCCATCGGGCTGCCGTGAACCAGTATGAGTGGGGCAAGTGATGGATTACTTCCTGAAATCTTTCGATAGCGGAAGCTCCGCTTGCTGCCCGCTAGGGTTGTCTCACGCCATTCCATGCCCTCAGGCAACGACTCCACCCGCCGACTCATCATCCACCATGAAATCACGAGTAGAAATAGATAGACAAAAGCCAGCTTCCGCCTGGAGATCCTCATGGCAGGCGCGCGAAGTTGAGTTCCTGAAGTGCTCCGCCGCGCCGCTGGACGGAAAAATAGATGTGATTAGACCGGACTAGAACGCAGGTCTGGCTCACCGTTCCCCCGTCCTCCCGAGTCACGTAGATGGCGGATGAGGGGCTGGTGGAGAAAAATGAATCATTGAGCGCCGTGGAAATGAACGAGTAGCAGAGCACGTCGAAACGAGCGTTTCTTTCCAATCTGACTCTTTCTCCGTCAACGGAGGAGGTGGTTAGGAAATTCCTGTCAGGGACCGGAAGTCTGCTGAAAAGCTCGCCGTCCCAAGCGTAGCGGCGAATCTGATCCTGCGCGACAAGCACCGCCTCGAAGGGTGAAAAATCCTCACGCTCCAGTTCTTCCAGAGATGATTCAACCTCCTCGACCGTTCTTGCCGACGCCGCGATGAGCGGGATGAGCCCCCGCGAACGCCGCCCTGGAATAGGAATCCGCGCAGCAGGATAAGCGTTCAGCACCGCGAGTGTGAGGCCATTTTCGTTTGTAAACAGCCACGTTCCAGTGGCTGCTAGATCACGAGCGCAGGCACCCGGAACAGGATGATCCATTTCGAAGGACGGATCGGCCGAAACAGGACGCGCCCAGTTTTCGTCGCGATTGAAACGCAGTTCGTAGCCGCCGTCGCGGAATGCCCATGCCATGCTGCACATCAGGCGGAGTCGCGGAATTTAAGGGTGGAAGGGGCAATTCCGAAATCGCGAGGCACCCGCCACCCGCAGATCGAGGCGATCACGGAGATCAGCGCAAAATGATGGACGGTGTGGGATAACAGAAACTGAAGTTCGCGCGAGATCGAAGAGGATGCCGGAGAGAGCGCTCCGTTGTCCCTCACGCCGACCTCATGACAATCGACGAGTTTTGTTACGAGGGAGAATCTGATCGCTTCCAACCTTCTGATCGCTTCTAGCGGATCAGTCTCGACTCTGAGTTCCCGCGGGCGTTTTTCGTAGTCGAGCTCGCGCTGCTCTTCAATGGCTTGCAGGAACTCCTCGTAGTGTTCAATACAATGGCGGATGTGCTGGCCGGTGCTGCTTGAGAAAACCATTTCACAGCAGTGCAGGTAGTTGTCCTCTGTCTGCTGGCGGATCAGAAATATCGCCTGATTGAGAAGCAGCTCGTTGCTGGTGATCAGCGCTTTCATCCGAGTTTGGCTAAAAGGATAGGTCCTACGATCGGAACATCCGATCGTTTTGTCCAAAGAATGAAGGAAGCGGAGGCAAACACCACGCAGGCCAGCGTGAAGAGCAGACCACCGTCACCTTGAACGACAATTCCAAGAATCGTTAGATGGCTGAGAATCGCTCCGGCCATGACTCCGCACGCCAGTGTCGCCCCGAGCCAGGTAAGGCGTGGAATGAAAAGCAGGATCGCTGCGATGAGTTCCAAGATACCGCTGCCGATCCTGCCTAGCGGCTCTGCACCGACTTTGGTGAAGATATAAACGGACTCCTCGGCGCCGGTGAATTTGAAGTAGAGCGTTTGCACGAGGATCACCGCCGCGGCGATCCTACAGATTTGATAGGTAATTTTCATGTTTCCGCGCATGTGGAATGGGACATGCACTGGGTTGGTCGGATGAAGCACAATTTCCTTACACGGAATATTCGGGACAATGATTTTGGCGTTGCGATTTCGTCACCCGCCACCTACCTATCGCGGCAATGACCGACGATGGTTGCCCTCCCAAGTCTGCACCGCAGGCGGACCCCGAGCGTTGGGTGGATGAGCACGGCGAGTGTCTTTATCGGTTTGCTCTTCTGCGGGTTCGCAAGCCGGAGATCGCCGAGGATCTGGTGCAGGAGTCGCTGCTCGCCGCCGTGCGGACGGTTGATAATTTTTCCGGACGTTCTGCAGAGCGGAGTTGGCTCGTGGGGATTCTGAAAAACAAGATCTCCGATCATTTCCGCAAAGCGGGCCGCGAGACATCATTCACTGACATGCAGTTTCTCGATGACGAGATGTCTCATAAATTTGAAAATGGTTTCTGGAACCACGACATCGGACCGAAGGACTGGCAGGAATCTGAGGCGGTCACCTACCGGGGTGAGTTCTGGCAAACCATGCGCAGCTGCTTGGACAAGCTGCCGCCCCGCGTGGCCGATGTCTTCATGATGCGGGAAATGGACGGAACCGATTCCCCGGAAATTTGTGAGACGCTGAAGATTTCACAAAGCAACCTTTGGGTCATGCTGCACCGGGCACGAATGGCGTTGCGGGAATGTCTGGAAATGAACTGGTTCGGCAAGGCACCCACGTGAGTTTTCGTGATTCGGCGTTTTTTTAAAAATGTCGCGTAAGGTTTGAGACATTGGCGCGACTCATCCTCAACAAGAGCTTTGCGATTCCAACTTATTCCAAAATTTTGATCACGAAAATCCAATCATGGTGCAACAGGACCCGCATTGCATTGATCTGCCTGGTCACTCCGCGTTGCCATGAGATGACGCGTTTGATCTCTGCGGAAAAGGAAACGCCGCTTTCTCCCATGACCCGGCTCAGGATGCGCTGGCATTATGGAATCTGCATCTGGTGCAAGCGCTACCACGACCAACTCGGGCTGCTAGGAAAACTCAGCCGGATGTTCGCGGTGGAATCCTGCGAGCAGGGTGCCAGCCAGCTCACCGATGATGCGAAGGTCAGGTTGAAAAAAGCCCTGCAACATCACACTCATGACTGAGCAGCTGTTTTCCATTCTGGTGCAACTCGCCGGTGCCTATCTCCTGGCAGGAATGGTGGTGGCGCTCTTGTTCTTCTCCCGCTGGATGAAGGTGATCGATCCCTCAGCCGTCGCGGGCAGTCGCGGCTTCAGGATTCTTGTCGCACCTGGCGTGGTGATGCTCTGGCCGGTAATCGTGATGAAGGTTTTCTGTCAGAAATCAAGCGTTAGAACCGATGGAGCCGAAGCACTCAGGCGGAACCACCGGCTCGCCATCATGGTCCTTGCCGTCGTTGGAGTGCTGCTGTTCACGGTGGCTCTTGTCTGGCGGGCGCCGGCATTCGCCGATCTCCCCGCGATCGAATCCCCCGTCCCATAAATTCATGTCACATGCCTATCAAGCCGTCGGGTGGAACCGGCAGAAGCGCTGTTACGATTACACACTGCTCGCACTTGTCCTGCTGGGAGTGAGCATGTTCGGCGCTGTCACCGCGCTGCGACATCCCGAGACAACGGCTGAAACCTTCATCATTCGCTTCACGTCGACCACTGCCTTTTTGCTCCTGAATCTAACACTCGCCATTGGTCCGCTGGCACGACTTTCGCCCCGGTTTCTGCCATTGCTCTACAACCGGAGACACCTCGGCGTCACCTTGGCAATGCTGGCTCTGGTGCATGGAATCTTCGCGATCATCCAGTTTCACGCGCTGGGTGATAGAAATCCGCTGGTGAGTGTATTCACTGCTTATGGCAACGACTACCTAACGCCTTTCACGAGCCTCCGTTCCATCTCGCGCTTCCCGTTTGAAATCTTCGGGTTTGCAGCCCTGATCATTCTCGTCCTGATGGCGGCCACCAGCCATGATTTCTGGCTGCGCAATCTAGGACCTCGAACATGGAAATGTCTGCACCAGCTGGTTTACGTTGCCTATGGTCTGCTGCTTGCCCACGTGCTCCTGGGGATCGTGCAGTCGGAGAGAAGTCTGGTTTTTCCAATCTTGTTAGGAACGGGATTTGTCGCGATCGTCTCGCTCCATCTGCTGGCCGCTGCTAGAGATAGGAACATCGATCTCCGGCGCAACAAGCTCACTGCGGATGGTTTTGAAGAAGTCGCCAGGGTCGCCGAACTCACGGAGAATATTGGAAAAGTGGTGGTAGCCGGTGGCAAACGATTTTCATTGTTCGTCCAGAACGGTCGTCTTTTTGCGCTTTCCAATGTTTGTCGGCATCAAGGTGGTCCGATTGGTGAAGGCCGCATCGTCAACGGCTGCATCACCTGCCCATGGCATGGCTTTCAGTACAGGGCAGAAGACGGTTGCAGCCCTCCGCCTTTCAACGAGATTTTGGAAACTTACCGAGTTAGAATCATGGATGGTTCTGTTTTTCTATCACCGTTACCATTGCCCCTCGAAACGAAGTCCGAAGGAGTTGTTCTACCAAATACAGTCGCTGCCAGGCCTTCTGAATTTTATATCGGCTGGCAATCCACCATGGCTCCTGGACTCGCCCGCGGGATGCGGATGACTGCTTTCTTACTGGCCGCATTCATCCCCTTGGTGACTGCCGTGATGGTGTGGTTTCAAAATCCGGTTGATCGCGGGCGGTATGAATTCGGCGTGGAAAAAACATTC
>JANODE010000079.1:0-7477 GCA_031412525.1 Akkermansiaceae bacterium
CCACCATGGCGGCGGCCAGCCTTGGAGGTATCGGGACGTTTGCCGGACGGTTCCGCCGGTTTGGCCTGACCACGCACCATTTCCCCGGTCTGGCCGCACTGGAAGCCCTGCCGGAGGAATCCGTGGCCACCCTCGCGGCGATCATTATCGAGCCGCTTATCCAAGGCAGTGCGGGCATGCAAACCTGGCCGACCGGGATGCTGGCGGCACTGCGGGCGTGGTGCGATGCGCGGGGCGTCCTCCTGATCTGCGATGAGGTGATGACCGGATTCGGCCGCACCGGTCGGATGTTTGCCTGCGAACACGAAGGCGTGGTGCCGGACTTCCTCTGCCTCGCCAAAGGCCTCACCGGCGGCTACCTGCCAATGGCCGCTACGCTGACCACCGGGAAAATCTACGACGCCTTCCTCGGCACTGCCGACCGCGCGTTCTACTATGGTCATAGTTACACCGCCAATCCCCTCGCCTGCGCCGCCGCCCTCGCCAGCCTGGATCTTTTCGACACCGAACAAACCCTCGAAAAACTCCCGGAAAAAATCGCCCACTTCCGCGAAAACCTCGCCGCCCTGAAATCCCGCCACCCCATCGTCCATGAGATCCGCCAATGCGGATTCATCGCCGGCATCGAACTCCGCCGCCCCGACGGCGAAAAATTCCCACCTACCGAACGCCTCGGCGAATCCATCTGCCTCGCTGCCCGCGCCCACGGCCTGCTCACCCGCCCCATCCTCGACACCATCGTCCTGATGCTACCGCTCTCCACGAGCCTCAAGGAAATCGACCACGCCGTCCAAGCCCTTGACGCCACCCTCTCTTAACGGACCGCGAAATTCATTTCGCCAGTTGCTTTTGAAACGGGCGAAATGAATTTCACGATCCGTTCATCGCCTAACCACTCCCCGCAGCCGGACATCATTCCCAAACTGTTGGAAATCCACCTCATCCAAATGCAGCGACTCTTTCAATCCCACGCCACTTAGCCCCGGCGACGGTCCGCCACAAAGCATTGGCGCGTAATAAACGACGACCTCATCGATCAGCCCTGCTTCAAACAAGGCCGCTGAAAAAACTCCGCCTGCTTCCACCATCACGGTGAGCACCCCCTGATCTTTCACCAGTCCGCGCAGCGTTCCTTCAAGATCGGCGCGCGGGCGGATCAGGGTACGGTCTCGGGGCTCATCGTCCGGCAGCGTTTCCGGGAAATCTGAAACAATCACACGCCACGGCTGTTGGCGTCCTTCCAACAGTTCCGGCACGCGGATCGTCAGTGCAGGGTTGTCGCGTCGCACGGTCTCACCGCTGGTTAGAATGGCGTCCACGGTGGAGCGGAGTTTTTGCACATCCGCCCGCGCCCGCTCTCCTGTTAGCCATTGACCTTCGCCGGGCGGGCGGGTGATGCGGCCATCGAGGCTCATCGCGGTTTTCCAGATCACCCAGGGCAGTCCAGTTTCACGCACTTTGAAAAACGGCCGCAGGATCTTCTCCGATTCGTTAGACAGAACGCCGGAAACCACTTCGATTCCCGCGGCTTTCAGCAAATCATCCGCGCGTCCGGCGTGGTCTGGATTCCGATCCACACAGGCATAAACGACCCGCGAAATTCCCGCTTCGATGATCCCCGAAGTGCACGGCGGCGTGCGGCCGTGGGTGGAGCAGGGTTCGAGAGTCACATAAAGGGTCGCATCCCTAACATCCTTGCCGTCGGCATCCGCCAGCGCTTCCCGTTCTGCATGCGGTTGTCCCGCGGCACGGTGCCAGCCTTTTCCTAACACCAAGCCGTTCTTGACGATTACCGCGCCCACCGGCGGGTTCGGCGCGGTGCGGCCGACGCCTTTCCTTGCCTCGTCCAGTGCGAGCTCCATCCAGCCGAAGTCATCGTTCATTCGTCAAGGGGAGTTGATTTCAAATCCTCATGGGTGCCTGTCTCAGCGGCGGCCTCTGCGGGTGGGTTGGCCGGGGCAGTTTCCTCCGCCTTAATCTCCTGCGGGATGATCTCACCGATTTTTTTCTCTGCCATCAAACGGAGATCGCTGGCTACCACATCCGAGTTGGTCTTGTCGTTGAATTCCGTCCAATAATAGATGCCGAAGATGTTCGCGTTCTCCACGATGTCTTCCAGCGTCACGAATGGCGCGGGATCCTTCAGGATAAGTCCGTGCCGCTCGACGCATTCCTTGAGGATGGTGATGACCAACTGCACGGGCGCCTTCAGCGGCACTCGAACTAACAGCAATCGGCGCACGCGGCGGTTGGACAGAGTGAGATTGGTGATCCGGTTATCGAGGAAATACGAGTTGGGGATCAGTGTCTCCTTGCCATCGGCACCGCGCAGTACTGAAGAGCGGGTATTGATTTCGGTGACCGTGCCGGAAAGCCCGCCGACGTCCACAATGTCCCCCACTCGGATCTTCCGCTCGAAGAGCACGATGATGCCGCAGATAAAATTCTTAATCAGCGTCTGAGATCCGAAACCCAATCCGATCGCCAACGCGCCGCCGAAAAAAGCGAACACGGTGATGGGAATCTTCAAAAGTGATAGAGTCCCGATCGCCAGGAAAACGCTCACCAGGATCATCGCCCAGTTCCTCAGCGTCTTCGCCTGCGCATCCGCAATGTGGCCGCGGTTAACAATGCCGCGCTGGATTTTGTTAGCGACTCTCGACAGCACCGCATAAGCGAGAGCGAAGAAAAACAACGCGCGCAGCAGCACACCAAGCCTAACCGGGGTCTTTTTGGTGAAGACCTGGCCGTCCACTTCGAACTTCTCTTCGGTGCTGGTCACCTCGAAGGACCAGATGCTCTTCATCAGCGCCCATGTGTTCGAGGTCAGCGTCGAGACGCCCTGATAGATATTCTTTTCCTCTTCCTGCTTCGGCGTGAAATCCCCCACCCACCGTTCCAGCAGCCGCCGCTGCACCACCACTCCCTGGGAGATCCGTTGGAAAACCGCCAGTTTCTCGGACTTGATCTTGCGCTGTTCCACCAACAAGGCCGCACGAGGGTCGTCCGCAGGAATCGACGCCGCCCGCGAATCCAGGCGGTTGATGTCAGCTTCCACCCCAGGTATCTCGTTAGAGCTGAAAATTTCCCAGGCCTTGATGCGGTCGAGCAGCGACCGAAGAGTGGCCAACGCCTTGTCACGCGACGCCTGGTCTGACGCATCGAGGAACGCCTTCCGGCTCTGATAGGCCTGGACAATTAGGTTTTCGAGCTGGATTTGGTTTTCCAGCCCTTCGGAAATGGTCTGCAGCGTGTCGGACCGTTCGTCGGCCACTTCCATGCGCAGCTTCGCAAGTTCCGCGCCCGGCGGCTGCGTTCCTTCGTCCACGGATGCCACTAACGCTTCGAACGCAGCGCGCTCTTGCTTGCGGGCCGGTTGTGCCAGCTTCTGGCGTTTCGCGATGCTTTCCAGCTCTTTGCGGTAGGCAGATTTCCTCTCATCCGAAGCGGCCTCGATTTTGGCAAGGTCTTCCTGGCTGAATCGTGCACCCGCCTTCGCCGCCTTGACCTTCCGATCGAGTAATGCCAGCTCAAGTTTCGCCACCTCGATCTGATAGGCAGTTGCGTCGCAGTTCGACTGGATGAGGCCCGCCCGCGCCGCGAGCAGCCGGGACTTGGTGCGCGCGGCCTCCATCCGCCATTTCGCCACCTCGTCACCACCAACGGGAATTTGGTTGGCCAGTTCCTCCTGCGCCTTGGTTTCCGCAAGCACTTCATCGAGCGTGCGTTGATAGACTACCAGCGAGGATTCATAGGACGCGAGTTTTCCCTGAACGGCATCCTGCTCGTTGCGGAGGTCGTCCACCAGGGTGATGGAATACGGAGGCTGTTCCTTGAAGCCCACCCAGGCGGTGCCGGTATCGCGAGCCGCTGTCACGGATTTACCCGCCGCCGCGACGTTATCCAGAGTCGTGATGTAGCGGCCGATGGTGAGAACCGTCTGCTCGGCATCGCGGCGGCGTTCCTCAAGATCCGCGGCAGTGATGCCGGCCGGTTGTGAGCCCGCCGCAGCTGGATCTTCGAGTCGCCCGAGCGTTTCGCGGGCTTCCTTGAGCCACTGCTGCAACCGCGTTTTCGCTTCGTCGGGTTTTTCAGCGGGGGCCGGGGGTGGCGGCTGCTGACTGTCGAGGACCTTTTTCAGGGTCTGGACCTGGGCGGACGCTGGCGGAGGCACCAAGAATGCACCTGCGGCGAACACGACCACTGCAGAGTTGGTTAGAGCCCTGAAAAAAAATATTGCGGTGTCCGACAGGCGGGATGAATTCCGCGGTCCAGTATTGCGGGCTGCCAACATGATTTTCATAGCAGATAGATCAAACATCGCCTCGGTCGTCCTTTTCGAGCTGGATTCGATCGGCCAGATTGCGTGCTTTCACGCTGTTGCGCTTGGCCCAGCGCTCGACGGCCATCTGGCGTTTTTCCGAGCGTTTTTTCAGCGCTGCGATTTCGTTTTCGAGGTTGAGGAAATTTTCGTAGCGAGCGGGATCGAGCGTGCCTGCTTCGACAGCGGCGCGAATGGCGCACTTCGCGTCCTTGCGGTGGCTGCAATCGGAAAACTTGCACTCGGCGGTTAGAGCCTCCACATCGGCGAAACTGTCGCGCAGCGTGGCCTCGTCCGTCCACATCTGGATCTCGCGCATGCCGGGATTGTCGATGAGCATGCCGCCATTTCTCAGCGGCACGAGTTCGCGGGAGGTGGTGGTATGCCGGCCTTTTCCGGTGATCTCATTCACCTCGCTGGTCCACTGCCAGTCCTCGCCGTAGAGCTGGTTCACAAGAGTGGATTTCCCGACACCGCTGGAGCCGACGATGCACATGGTGATGCCCTTCTTGATGTATTTTTTCAGCACCTTGAGGCCCTGCCCACTCACCGCACTGGTGACATGGACACTGGCACCATCCCACAGCGCGGCGATTTCCGCAGCAGCGGCCTGGCTTTGCTCGATGGGAAAAAGATCGGATTTGTTCACCAGCACCAGCGCGGTTGCGCCGCTGCGGCCGATGAGCATGAAGTAGCGTTCCATCCGGCGGATGTTGAAATCCGGCCCCGCATCGGTGACGACGGCGACGATGTCGATGTTCGCGCCGATGACCTGCGCCTGGCTGCTGTTGCCGGGCATTTTCCGGGAAAAACACGTGCGCCGCGGCAGCATCGCGCGGATGACGGACGGCTGGTTATCATCGCCCAGCTCGATCATCACCCAGTCGCCGACCGCCGGCAGGTCCGCGTCGCAGGCGGCTTCGTGCCAGACGCGGCCGCAGAGGATGACGTCGATTTCGTCGCCGCCTTTGATGAACGCGCCATAATTGATCACCGTCTCGCGGATCAGCCGCGCGGGGATCCAGCCTTTCCCCGCGAAGGCCGCGGAGGCTTTTTCCAAATCGTCGTTCCAGCCGAGTTCCTTCAAGGTCATCCGGCGGAAATCTAGCGCGGCGCTGACGAGTGTCGATTCCTGTGTTTCAGGCGTCCCACGGTGCACGGCGCGGATGGCTGCACATCCGGTTCGCGGCATCGTCGTCGATGAATTTCTCGGTGGCGGGATCGAAGCGCACTTTCCGCCCGAGCTGCCAGCCGATGGCGGCGGCATGACAAGCGATGTGACCATGGCGGGTGACTGTGGCATTGGCCGCCGTTGGTCCGCGGGATTTCACGCTGTCCAGAAACTCACGCACGTGCTTGATGGGATCGGTGCCGGACATTTCGGACGCGGGCATTCCCTCTAGCAGCGACGGCTTGCTGGCAACGATTTTCCCGAAATCAGCCGTCTCGACCCATCCTTCGTCGCCCTCAAAACGCACAGGACAAGTGCCCGGAGCGACCCAATCGCCTTCTCCCTTGAAGCCAGCGAGACGCATCACGAGTTTCACTCCGTTCCCATAGCGGCCTTCGATCCGGGTGTCTCCCGTGCTTTCGAACTCGACGGGCACGGTGCCATCCGCACCCGCCGCCCATTGGCAAAGGTCGAGCGTGTGCACGCCCCATTCGGGCAGGCCGGCACCACCATGAAAATCGTAGTGTCCACGCCAGCGTCCTTCGACGTATTTGCGATTGTAAGGACGCAACGGGGCGGGTCCCAGCCAGCGGTCCCAGTCGATTAGAGCCGGATCGGGTTCGGGCTCGGCAGGCAGTGGGGCGAGGTTTGGCACCAGCAGGAGGATCGATGCATGGACCGTGTGGATTTTACCCAGCTTCCCACTGCGGGCGAGCTCGGCGGCGAAACGGAAATTATCCACATTTCGGCGCTGAGTGCCGGCTTGGAATACCCGGCCGTGCTGCGTGACTGCGTCCGCCAGTTCCTGCGTTTCATGAACCGTCATGCTACAGGGCTTTTCCGCGTAGATGTCCTTCCCTGCTTTTGATGCGCGCATGATGCCGAGCGCGTGCCAACGGTCGCCGGTGGTGATTTGAACCGCATCAATGTCCTCCCGGCCGAGGATTTCCATCATGTCGCGGCATTTATAACAGTCCTCGTTTTCATACTGCTTGTTTGCCATGCGCCGGACGATTTCCCGGCGGGTTTCCTGGACATCGGCGATGGCGACGAACTGGACATCCGGCTGGGAAAGGAAACAGGAAAGCACCTGCCGCCCGCGCGGGCCAATCCCGATGCCGCCCATGACGATGCGGTTGCTCGGTGCGACCGCCCCGTTTTTTCCCAAGGCGGAACCGGGAATGATCGTGGGCATGCCGATGGCGACGGCGGTGGTTTTGAGGAAGCTGCGGCGGGTGATCTGAGTGCTCATAAAGGGTAAGAAGGGATTGGATTTCAATCGGCGCGACATCCCTACGTAGCGCCATTTGACCAGGCTTTCATCCGATAATCAAACGCCCTGCGCACCGGGCACTTTTCCGCAGTCTGACGTGGCGGAAAACAGACCCGGATCAGGGGTCTTTCTCCAACCGGGCACGCAGATCGGTGAGCTGGTTTTTCACAGCGGCAAGCTGCTGATCGAGGGTCGTGAGATCCGCAAGAACGCTGCCTTTTTCGGCGACGTCGCGCTTTGCGGCATTCTGCTCCGCAAGTTCCACATGCATTTCCTCCATGCTGTTCATGATGATGCCGATGAACAGATTAAGCATGATCATGGTACCCAGCAGGATGAAGCTGATGAAATAAACGGCCGCGATGGCAGGAGCGGAGCCTTGCGCGCTGTCGAACAGGAATTTCCAATCGTCGAGGGTGATGGTCTGAAAGAGCGTGAAAAACGCCCGCGCAAGGCTGCCGAAGTGCTGCGGGTCATGCCCGCCGAAGAGGTGAACCCCAGTGATGGCGTAGATATAAAACATCAATCCTAACAGCAGGCTGACATAGCCCATGGAGCTGAAACTCCTGATCAGGGCACCGACGAGGACCTGGAGCTTCGGCAGGGCGGAAACGAGGCGGAGCAGGCGGAGCGTGCGGCCTAATCTCAGCACCGCGGCGAATTGTGAATCCATCGGCAACACGCAGATCAGCACCACGGCGAAGTCGAAGAC
>JANODE010000080.1:0-12985 GCA_031412525.1 Akkermansiaceae bacterium
CAATCTCGATCTCTACTACTGGTTGGCGATCTGGTCCGACAATGCCGGTGCGGGCGTCTACGCCACCAGCACTGGCGGCACTGTCCGCGAGCTGGCGAGTATCTTTTCCTCCACCTGGCCGAATCCCGCCGGCACCAGCACTCCCCTCGCTGGCACGGAGAACTACGCCATTTATGCGACGAACCAACCGCCGAACCTCGCGCCCGTGGTGAACGCTGGCATCGACCAAAGCACCCCTAGCGGCGGCACATCCACGCTCGGCGGCACGGTGACGGACGACGGCGTCCCGCTGGCAGCGGGCACGGTGACCAGCGTCTGGAGCGTCTCCAGCGGTCCCGGCACCGTGACTTTTGCCAATCCCACGTCCGCTGCGACGACGGCGACGTTTTCCGCCACCGGTTATTACGTGCTGAGGCTAACTGCGCGGGATGCCCTGCTCAGCGCGAGCGACGAGATCACCATCGGAGTCGGCACAGGCGGCAGCGCCTTGGATCCTAGCCCGCCGGCCGGGGTGGTGCCCGCACGGTTCACCGATGGCGCGGGCTCGATCTGGCCGCAGCAATATCCGGGAGTCACCGGAGACGGCTGGGCGGGCGCCTGGGTTGTCTCGGGCACACCCAACGTGACGGTGTCTAACACCATCCCGCTCGTCCCCGGTGCGGGAAACCATCTGAATGTCGCGCGCATCGCGGGCACAAGCGGCCTGGAGGGCGTCTATCGCCAGTGGTCGGGCGCCACCCGGCCGACCAACCAGTTTACCCGAATGAGCTTCGATGTGCGTCTCGATTCCACGACGTCGGTTTTCAATTCCAGCAATGACAACCTTTCCATCACCGCACGTCCGATACCGGGGGCGGCTTCCAGCGACCAATCCAGTTTCTTCATCCGAGCTTTCGGAGGTACGGCGGGTTCGTTGCAGCCCCGGGAATGGGGCGTTTACAGTGGTGATGGGGTCAGCTCCGCTTATAACGTCAATCGCTTCGTGCCCACTGGCCAGATCTGCCAACCTGGCGTCACCTACACGTTCACGATCAACCTCTACGGCGCACCGGCAGCCGGCACCACCGGCGGCAAAGCCCACGGCACCTATGATGTGACCATCACCAACCGCACCACGGGGATCTCCACGACGATAGCTGGCTCGCGCTTCCGCTCGACCACCGCCTATTCCACGGGTGACTACCTTTCCTTCTACACCCAGCAGGACGTCGCCACCGACAACCTCACGTTCTCGGCGGATTCCTTTGAAATGACAGGTCTAACTCTGATGGAGCCTCTGCTTTCAAGCTTGAATCCGGCGGATTCCGGCGAGTTGGTGACCTTCACCGCCAATGTGGTTAGCGGACCCGTGCTGGCGGGCGCTCCGTTGCCGAGCGGCACGGTCACGTTCCTGGATGGCACCACCGTCCTCGGCACCGATACTCTCGCAGGTTCCAACCTGGCGAAGCTCAGCACCCCGGCCCTGACGCCCGGCATCCATGCCATCATGGCTTCTTTTGCCGCGTCGGAGAGTTGGACGGGCAGCACCTCGCCGGCACTCAGCCAGACCATCCGCGCGGCGACCACGACCACGCTGGTCTCCAGCTCGAATCCCACGCTCCTCGGCGGATCGGTAACACTTTCCGCAACCGTCGAGGGCGAAGTGGGGGTGCCGGCCGGTAGCGTGACCTTTCTCGATGGCGCCACGGTCCTGGGATCCGATACTCTCGATTCTTTCGGAATCGCAACGCTAACCACATCGGCACTGAGCGTCGGCCAGCATTCCCTATCCGCAGTTTATGACGGCAATGCTATCACCTCCGCCAGTACGTCCGCACCACTCCTCCAGACCGTCCAGCGGAGCGATGGAACCATCCGCCTGGTAGCGACAAACGCAGGCGGTCCCGCCATGGTAGGATCCGGTTTCCAGGCCGACGCCGATTTCGCCGGCGGCACGATCACGAGCACCACCAATCCCATCAATCTCAGCGGCGCAAGTGATCCCGCACCACAGGGGGTCTATCAAACGGAACGTTATGGCACCTCATTCACCTATGCCCTCGACGGACTCATGCCCTCGGCGGCCTATCAAGTGCGTCTGCATTTCAGCGAAAACTGGTGGGGCGTGGCCGGGCGGGGCGGAGTCGCCAATACGGTCGGCAGGCGCCTCATCAATGTCTCGATCAATGGAGTGCAGCGGCTCGCCGGCTTCGATATCTTTGCCGCGGCAGGAACACCTAGCAGTGCTGTGGTCCGTGAGCTCTCAGCTGCCGCCAACGGCTCAGGCCAGTTACTCATCAACTTCGCCTCTGCCGCAGGCAGTCCCGATCCCAACGCGCTGATCAACGGCTTGGAACTTTATTCCGTGACTCCTTACGACGCCTGGCGCGTGAGCCATTTCACTCCCACACAGCTGGACGCCGCCGCCCTCTCGGGCATCACCGCGGATTTCGATCACGACGGCCTCGTCCATCTTCTCGAATACGCCCTCGATCTTGATCCGAATGTTCCGGAATCCGGCCCCGGTGTCACCATGACGCTCGATCCGGCGGGCGTCGCCAGCCTATCCTTTCTGCGCGCCCGGGCTGATCTGATCTATCAAGTTGAAGCGTCGTCGGATCTCTTCGACTGGACCACGATTGTGAGCAACCCGGGCAACGTCGGCGAAATCGTAAGTGTCGCCGACACGACGCCGCCGAACGTCACGGGCCGCTATCTCCGCCTGCGCGTGATCCAACCCTAGTCCTTCCACATGAAATCAGTATTCACCCTCGCCTTTCCCGTCCTGCTAGCCTCCAGCGGTCTCGCCCAGCGGACCGACTGGCCGTCCACGGAGATGCCGCCGCTCGTGCTGCGGGACACGCGCCCGGATGAATGGCCGGATCTGCGCAACCGCATCGAAGCCCGGCTGAAACTCTATCTGGGAGAGCGCCCGCCCGAGGCCCTCAATCATGAGACAAAGTTCGAGGAAACCGGGCGTGATCAGATCGCCGGGCTTACCCGGATCCGCTATCGCTATCAGGTCATGGACGACTATTGGAACGATGCCTTCCTGATCCTCCCGCCGGATTGGAAAGAAGGCGAACGCCGGCCGGTGGTGGTCGTCATCCACGGCACCATCGACCTCGGCAAGGAGGCCACGGTCACCGAATCCGGCACCGGTCGCCGCGCGTATGCGACCGAACTTGCGCGCCGCGGCTATATCACGTTCTCGCCCGACCTGTTCGGTTATGGAAAACCCTACGACTCTACCAACCGCTACGGCATGTGGGACGCCTTCGACCGGAAATATCCGAAATGGTCGCAGGCCGACCGCACGGTGTTCGGCCTGCAATGCGGCCTCGACCTGCTCGACAAGCTGCCGATGGTCCGCGCTGGCGCCTACGGTGCGATGGGCAATTCCCTCGGAGGTGCGGAAGCCATGCGCCTGATGTCCGCGGACCAGCGGATCAAGGTTTGCGTCGCCTCAACCGGCAACAGTCCGCAGGCCACCAATATCTATCGGCTCATCGGCAAGCAGAAGGGCGCACGCGCGACCTTCGATGACATCGTGAAAAAGACCGGTCGCCCGCCGTACGAAATCACCGACCTGCTAGCACGCTGCGCGCCGCGCGCACTGATGGTGCTGGAGCCGTTCGACGATCCCTACAACCCCGATGTGGGCGCGACCTTCTCCGCCGTCCGCAACGCATGGATGGTCTGGCACCTGCTGGGCGAGCCCAAGAAGGTTTCCATGCTCATCCATGGCGACGGACACGACACCGTCGATGAAGTGCGCGCCAGCGCCTATGGCTGGATCGAGCGTTGGCTTCCGGTCATCGTCCCATGAGCGGATGCAGCCTGATCCTCCACCAACTGCAAATTCTCCGCTACCAAGATGACATCAACCCTGCCAGCTGCCTTATGAAATCAGAATTGATCTGCCTGTTACTCTCAATCGTCGCACTGGCTCAGCTCCATGCCCAAGACACCGAACGCATCCGTGATGTCATCTACGCGAAGCACGATGGCGTGGCGCTGACCATGGACATCTTCAAGCCGGCCAAACCTAACGGCGCTGCCGTCGTCAAGATCGTCAGCGGTGGTTGGAAATCCAGTCATCAAGGCATCGGCGACGGGGGCTGGCCCAAGTCCGGCTACACCACTTTCGTCGTCGTCCACGGATCGCAGCCTCGCTTCCAAGTGGAGGAAATCGTTGCCGATCTGAACCGGGCCGTGCGGTTCATCCGGACAAACGCTAACAAATTCGGCGTGGATCCTCAGAAGCTCGGCGTCACCGGAAGCAGCGCGGGAGGCCATCTCAGCCTGATGTTGGCGACCCGCGGCGGCCCTGGCGACGCGAACGCCGCGGATCCCGTCGATCGCGAAAGCAGCGCCGTGCAGACGGTGGCTTGTTTCTATCCACCCACGGATTATCTCAATTGGTTTGCCGACGGGGACAATGCGGTGGGCATCGGGCGGCTGGCTGACTATGCGGGTGCGTTTGGTCCGAAAGCCGTTACCCCGGAAGGACGTGAGAAGCTCGGCCGCGAACTGTCGCCCATCTATTGGGTGAACCAGGATCAGCCGCCGGTCTTCATCGTGCATGGCGATGCGGACCCGCAGGTTTCCGTGACTCAGGCGCAGCGGTTTTTCAAACGCTGCGGCGAGGTCGGCGCGAAATGCGAGGTGCTCATCCGCGAAGGGGCCGGCCATGGGGGCTGGCAGGAAATGGGCGATGACACCACCCGCATGACCGAGTGGTTCGACCTCCAACTGCTAGGAAAACAACCCACGAAGCCATTCGTTTTAGGTCTAACCTCCGCGCCAAGCACGCCAGTAAAAAAGCCTGACTCGAATCTCAACCGACTCACGACCGAAGAAAAAGCCCAAGGCTGGCGCTTGCTCTTCGACGGCAAGAGCACCGCCGGCTGGCGCGGCTACCGCAGCCAGGAAACGCCGTCAAAGTGGGAGATCATCGACGGCGCGCTCACCTTGACGAAATCCTCACCCGTCGGGGCTCCCGGTGCTGAAGGTACCGGCCTCGTCACGGTGGATGAATTCACCGACTTTGACCTCCGCTGGGAATGGAAGCTCGCCTTGGGCGGCAACAGCGGGGTCATCTATCGGGTCAGCGAGGACTTGGCGAAACCGCACGAAACTGGGCTCGAGTATCAGCTCGCCGATGCCAAACTGCATCCCGATGGAAAAAAGACCCCGCTCAAGTGGTCAAGCGCCTGTTACGGCATGTACGCGCCGCCCCGCGATCTCGCAAAGCCTTCCGGAGAATGGAACAGCGCCCGCATCCTGGTCCGAGGCAAAATGGTTGAGCATTGGTTGAACGGCGAGCTTGCTGCGAAGTTTGAAATGGGTGGCGAGGATTGGCAGAGCCGCATCTCGAAAAGCAAGTTCACGAGTTACCCACGCTACAGCCTCGAAACGAAGGGCCGCATCTGTTTTCAGGATCACAGCCACACTGTCGCCTTCCGCAATGTGAAGATCCTACCACTGACCTCAACCCGTAACTGACGTGAAATGGTTCATTCCGGCTTTCTTCGCCGCCTTCCTGGCGGGATCTACCAAGGCGGAATCTCCGATGCAGCCGATCGTCGCCGCGCACCGCGCCGATCCGCGAAGTGCCTTGGAAATCCAGCGGGCGAATCTGGCAATCCAATCGTTTCCTAACATGAATCGCGAGCTGGCAAGGGACCGCTCCGACATTCCCGCCTGGTGGCAAAGTTCATTGGGCGATCGGGATGCGTTTATCGGCGGCCGGGTAAAGAAGGGTGAACTGCTCACATACGGAAAAAGCGCCGGCGGCCGCCCGCTCGTCGCAGTCGCCTATGGCAAGCCGCGCGCGGATCACGGCACCACCACGGCCAATGGCGCGCTCAGTTACGGCGATCTCCGCGCGTGGCTTGGACCGGATCATGGGAAAAAGGTCGCGCTCGTTTTCTCGGCGATTCATGGTGGCGAGTTCGAGGGCATCGTTGGTACGATGAACCTTCTATCAGTTCTGGAAACGGGCGCGGATCTCGTAGGTAGGCCACAACCCGCACTTGCAGCAGCGGTAGCCCGGCTGGACCGGATCATCGTGATTCCAATCGCGAATCCCGATGGCCGCGCACGCATCCCAACACGCATGTTGCGGTTCTACGGCACGTCAAACCGCGCCGCCGAGTATTTCAACACCGGGGCCTGGGCGGATGGTTCTCTCATCGGCTGGCCGGCTAACAAGGAGTTCGTCCCTATCGATTTCGCCCGCCTCCAGTTCGCCGGCGGCTACTTCAACGACGCCGGAGTGAACTGCCAGCAGGACGATTTCCTCGGCCACCCACAGCCCGAGACCCGCGCCTTGCTCGATCTCTGCGCCAGTGAAAAGCCCGACCTCGCACTGAACCTCCACACCGGAGCCAGCGGCGACAACTACTTCATGGGTATGCTCCACACCGACCTCAGCCGCAGCGTCGAGGCCGCGTGGGCCGGGCTCTATCGAAAATCCCACACCGCGCTGGCGGCCGCCGGACTCAAGAGCACCACGGACCCTGCCGTCGAGGCGAACCCATCGAGAGTCGGCCCTATCGGCCCAAATCTTGATACAGCCATCAATCTCCACGCCGCCACGCTCTGCGTCCTTGTCGAGTCACCCTCCCACAGCTTTATTGGCAAGCGCAGCGATGGTTCACCCACTCCGGCAGATCCATTGCTGCTGCTCGATGCTCACCTCGTGCTTTTCACCGCGACTTTCGACTATCTTGCGGAGACCGGCGGGCTAGCGGTGTGGACTGATAAAAACCCCAAACCCTAACTGCTGCCCATGTTCCCCAGATTGCTCGTAGGATCCGTTTGCGTCGCTTCACTGGCCGTCGCTGCCCCGCCGGCGAATTACGATGAAGGCAAGATCGTGCCGTACACGCTGCCTGCTCTTTTCACGCTTGCCGATGGCGGGGTGGTCACGACTGGTGCCCAATGGGAGAACGAGAGGAGAGCAGAGCTGCTGGAGATTTTCAGCCGCGAGGTTTACGGAGTATCACCACCGAAACCGCTGACGCTGACGTTTCGGACGAAATTGTCCGATTCGGCGGCGATGGACGGGGAGGCGACACTCAAACAGGTGTCGATTGAATTTGAAACCGATGGCCAAAAGTTCTCGTTTCAACTCACGATCTTGATTCCTAACAAGCGAAGCGCGCCTGCTCCGGTGTTCCTGCTGCTCAATCACCGTCCTCCGGAAGTCGCCGATCCCACGCGCAGGACGCGGTCGGACTTCTGGCCCGCCGAGGAAGTGGTGAAACGTGGTTATGCCGCTGCCGTCATCAATGTCAGTGCCGAGGTCGAGCCCGACAAACCGAACGCGACTACCGGCGTCCGCGCTCTCTATCGGAAGCAGCCCGAGTTCACTTGGGGAGCGCTCGCCGCCTGGGCATGGGCCGGATCGCGGGCGATGGATTATTTTTACACGGATCCCGACATCCACGCCGGGCAAGTCGCGGTCATCGGCCACTCGCGAAGCGGCAAGGCCGCGTTGTGGGCAGCGGCGCAGGACACGCGATTTGCTCTTGCCTGCGTAAACGGTGCGGGAGAAGGCGGTCCGGCGCTCGCTCGTCGAAATTTCGGCGAAACACTCGCACAGATCACGACGACCTTCCCTCATTGGTTTACGCCAAAATATGCGGGCTATGCCGATAAGGAGAACACGCTGCCGATTGACCAGCACCAGCTCGTTGCCCTCGTGGCTCCACGTGGTTACCATGGCGGCGATGGCGTGAAAGATAGTTGGGCCGACCCGCTCGGCTCCTACCTTTCGCTGGCCGAAGCATCCAAGGTGTGGAACCTGTTGAAAAAGTCTGCGCCGTGGAGTGACAAGATGCCGCCGGTTGGTGAAATGCGGATGGACGGTCCTCTCGCCTATCACCTCCGCGAGGGCGGGCACGATCTAACTATCACCGACTGGAATCACTACCTCGACCACGCGGACCTGCTGTTCGCCCGCGCGATGCCCGGTAAATAACATTTTCCACTCCATGATGACGCGAATCCACCGTAAGCGCGGCTGCCAAAATCCCGCGGCAAGGACATGTTCAAGGCCGGTATCCAGATCGGGTAAGGCAAAGGCTAGACCTTATTGTCGAGCTGATTGGAAAGCCACCTGCGCCCCTTCGCGTTTTCATTCTCAACCATTCTTCCCAATATGAAACTTCAGTTCATTCTGTTGACTTTACCACTGGTCGCCGGTACGGAATTTCCCGCGCCCTACGATTCAGAGGCCGGAATCCCGATGCCTGCCAGCGAGGCGGCGGCGGGGTTCAAGGTGCCGCCCGGTTTCAAGGTCACCCTCTTCGCGGCTGAACCTGAGCTGCGCAATCCGGTCGCCATGACCTGGGACGCACGCGGCCGATTGTGGGTGGTGGAAAATTTCACCTATGCCGAGCGGGCGAAGAAATTCGACCTTCAACTTCGCGACCGGGTGTTAGTTTTTGAGGATGGAAATGGCGATGGCCGATTCAGTTCCCGCAAGGTTTTCACGGATGACGTGCAGGTTGCGTCGAGCATCGAAGTCGGGCATGGCGGCGTGTGGTTGCTTTGCCCACCGCGGTTGTTGTTCATCCCTGATGGAAACGGCGACGCGGTGCCGGACGGTAATCCGGTGATCGTGTTAGATGGATTCACCATCCCTGAGAGCAATTATCACGGCTTTGCCAACGGCCTCCGCTTTGGGCCGGACGGATGGCTTTACGGACGTTGCGGGGCATCCGCGCCCGGCGAGGTGGGCGCACCCGGCGGCGATCGTATTCCGATGCGTGGCACGCTGTGGCGCTATCACCCGAAGCGAAAGATTTTCGAAGCGCTATCAAGCGGCACGACCAACCCCTGGGGCCACGATTGGGATGAGCATGGTGAATTGTTTTTCATCAACACCGTCAACGGCCATCTCTGGCACGGCATCACCGGAGCGCATTACGTCCGCTCGCACACGATCGATCCGAACCCTCGCGCTTATGCACTGATCGACCAGCATGCGGACCACTGGCATTTCGACACATCGCAAGACTGGACAAAATCCCGCGACGGCGCGGCGAACGATCTGGGAGGCGGCCACGCGCACGTCGGCATGATGATCTATCAGGGCGACAATTGGCCTGCCGAATACCGGGGGAAACTTTTCACCTGGAACATGCACGGGCGGCGGTTGAACCAGGAAATCCTGTCCCGCTCGGGCTCCGGCTATGTGGGCCGCCACGGCGCGGACGTGATGCTCGCGGAGGATAAATGGTTCCGCGGCATCGACCTATCCACCGGCCCGGATGGCGCGGTCTTTGCGCTGGACTGGAGCGACACCGGCGAGTGCCACGACAGCACCGGCGTGCATCGCGGATCCGGGAGGGTTTTCAAGTTCAGTTACGGCGAACCGAAACCCGCTGGTGTGTTCGATCTCACAACGCTCGATGCGCAGGATTTGGTAAAACTCCACACCCATGCGAACGAATGGTGGGTTCGTCAGGCCCGGCTCGAACTTGCTGCTCGAAACACAAAGGACGCCGTCAACGGACTGTTGGAAGTGTGCGGTGGGGATGGGAGCATCGTCCATCGGTTGAGCGCACTTAGGACGCTTCATGCCATGGGAGCATTGAATGAAGAATTCCTCACTGCCCGCTTGAATGATCCCGACGAGCATATCCGCACTTGGGCAATCCGCCTTCTATCCGATGCCTGGCCACTCGACACCGCGCTGGGCCTGCGTCCGTCAGGCAGAGCTGAACCTGAAATCGCAGAAGCGCTTCTCGCCCGATTTTCTCAAATCGCCCGGGAGGATGAATCCGGTCTGGTCCGACTTGCCATCGCTTCGATGCTCCAGCGCTTGCCGGTCTCACATCGGCCCGCGCTCGCAGCTCCCTTGCTGGCTCGGGTTGAAGACGCAAAGGATCACAATCTCCCGCTGATGCTATGGTATGGGCTGATTCCGGTTGCCGATCACGACCCGGCGGCGTTGGTAAAACTGGCCTCCGTGTGCGAACTGCCGATGACGCGTCGGTTCATTGCGCGACGTTTGGCAGAGGATATCGAAAGGAATCCCACCCCCTTGAACGCCTTGTTGATTGTGACTGCGGACAAACCGGAAGTTTTCCAAAGCGACATCCTCGCTGGTCTATCCGACGGGCTTGCCGGTTGGCGGAAGGCGCGGAAACCAAGTGCTTGGGACCTGTTCGTCGGGAAACTCGCCGGAAGTCGTAACGTTGTCGCAGCCCGCGATCTCGGCGTGACCTTCGGTGATGGCCGTGCGCTGGACGAGGTGAAACGTCTCGTTTTGGACGAACACGCAGACCTCGCTAAACGCAAAGCCGCGCTGCAAACTCTCATCGAGAGCGGGCCGCCGGATTTGCGGGAACTCTGCGAGCGCCTGCTGGCCACGGGTTCGCTCAACACCATTGCCATCCGTGGCCTCGCCCGATATGACGATCCGGCGATCGGTGAGAAAATCGCGAAGAGCTATGCGAACTTTTCCAACTCCGAGCGGCCTGCGATCATTGATATCCTCGTTTCGCGCAACGCATTCGCCCGATCGCTGTTAGCCAGGGTGGCCGCTGGTGAGATCGCCCGCGCGGATATCACTCCCTTCCATGCGCGGCAAATCCGCAGCCTCGAAGACAAGTCGCTCACCCGCCAGCTAACCGAAGTCTGGGGCGAACTGCGCGACAGCCCCGCGGCGAAGAAGGAACTCATCGCCAGGCTCAGGAAACAACTCACACCCGAGGCACTCGCGACGGCCGATCCGCGCCAGGGCCGGGTGCTTTTCTCCGCAGTTTGCGCGGCGTGTCATGTCCTGTATGGCACCGGTGGCACGCTTGGCCCTGATCTAACGGGAGCCGGTCGTGACAACCTTGACTACCTTCTGGACAACATTGCGGATCCCAGCGCGGTCGTGGGCGCGGATTTCCGAATGACCGTCGTGAACCTGAAGGACGGTCGCGTGCTCAACGGCTTCATTTCGGCGAGAACCGAGCGCACACTCACCGTTCGGACCATGGTGGAAAGCGTGACCCTCGAACGCTCGGAAATCACGGGTATCCAGGAATCCGCGCTATCGATCATGCCCGAGGGCCTGCTAGAGAATCTGAGCGAAAAGCAGTCACGGGATCTCATCTCATACCTGATGGGCAAAAGCCAAGTGGCGCTGCCAGAATAATTTCACCCCCAAAAGACAACAGATGAACCCGCTGAAACTGCTGCTCCTCACGACCCTTACCGCCGTTGCGGGCGACTCTTCCCATGTCATGAAAACACCGGGCCTTGTGGCATTCTGGACTTTTGGCGAGGAAGCCGGCCAGCCACGGATTTCCAGTGGCACAGAGAACAAACACCCGCTTTCGGAAGTCGGCGGTCCGATCGCACGCGTCGAGGGTGGATCGTTCTCCGGCTACTCGGCAGACCTCAACGGCAAGCAGTACTTCAAGATTCCGTATGACGAAACGGGCGATCTGAATATTTCCGGAAACGCCGCCCAGGTCAGCATGTTTGCGGTTGTCCGCATCCAGAATCTCGATCAGAGCCGTACCATCGCCGGCATGTGGAGCGAGGGCAAAGGCAAGAACGACGACACCGGCACCCGCCAGTATGCCCTTCTCATGAACATGCCTACCTACGGCGCTCCTAACAAGCTCGTGCCACACATCTCCAGCGAAGGTGGCGTCACCCGCCGCGCCGATGGCAGCCCTCTCCCTTGGTGCGCGGACTATGCCGTCACGAACTCGGAAGTACCGGTGGAAAAATGGTGCTCGCTCGCCTTCACCTACGACGGGAAATTCATCTCCGCTTATATTGATGGAAAGCTCGATGCGCTCAAGATGGATCCCACGAGGCATCGTCGGGATGACCCATACTTTACGGTGGAAGGCCCGGACGGCAAGGATCGCGGGATGAACCCGTTCTTCCACGGACGCGGGATTTTCAAATATGATCCCGCACTGCATTCCCTGACCAAACCTGGCGGGGGATCGGACTTCATCGTTGGTGGACGTTTTGCCAAAGGCTCTCTGGCGCAGGAACTCACCATCGGCCGCTTCGCCGGACTTGCCGTTTTCAATCGTGCCCTAACGGACCTGGAAATTGCGAAGCTGCACGACGCTGCAAATCTAAAATCACTACCTTGAATGAAACGCCGAACCTTTATCCACACCACCATCTTCACCGCCATTGCTGGGTCTGTTAGCGCGGCCGAAAAAAAGGACCGCCGCGCATCCTGCTGCGCAATGGCTGGCAGGTGGAGAACATCGGCGATGTCGCTCACACGCCCGGCCTGTTAGCTCTGCTGGAGAAACATCTGCCGGAAGCGGAGATCACGTTTTGGCCGTTCTATCATCATTTGCCGGCGGAGGAAGTGATGATGCTTAAACGACGCTTTCCGAAGCTGCGCATCGTGGAGGGCAAGCTCGATGACAAGAGCATGCCGCCCACCGAGGTGGCGGCGGTCATGGATTCGGCGGATTTTTTCCTGCACGGCTCCGGCCCATCCACGGTCGGCTGGCGGGAGATCAGGGCATTTCAAGAGCGGACTGGTAAACCCTTCGGGGTCTATGGGGTCACCTATGGCCTCTATGGCAAGCCGGAAAAGGCGCTCCTCAGCGACGCTGCGTTTGTGTATTTCCGCGACTCCGTGTCGCTGGAAAAGGCGAAGCAGGATGGAATCAAATCGCCCATCATGGAGTTCGGCCCGGATGCGGTTTTCGCGATCGATGTTAGGGATGATGCCCGCGCCGCCGCGTATCTCCAGTCTGTGGGACTCGAAGACGGAAAATTTCTCGTCTGCATTCCCAAGCAACGCATTACCCCGATGTGGTTGCACAAGTTGAAAGCCCAGCCCTTCAATGAGAAGACGCACGCGCGCAACGAAGCAATGAAGGAGCATGATCACGCCCCGCTGCTAGAAGCGATTACGCTTATCACGCGACAGACCGAAATGAAGGTGCTCATTGGCCATGAAGATGAAGTGGAGTTGCCCATCGGCAAGGAATGGCTGCTCGACAAACTG
>JANODE010000081.1:0-52008 GCA_031412525.1 Akkermansiaceae bacterium
TGCATCGCTACGTCTCATTTCCAAGCGAACTACATCGTCGATCAACTCAAGATCGCGAACATCAACAATGACCATATCTCCGCCCTGCTGGCGGACCAAGGCGCGAACCATGATCTCATCAATGGAACATCGAGTAATGCCTTTGAAGCCGCGGCTGCAGGGGCGGGCACGGGTGTCATCATCGGGGTGGCCTGGGGCTGGATCGCCGGAATTGGTGCGCTCGCCATTCCAGGTGCCGGCTTGTTCATTGCTGCCGGCCCGATCATTGCCGCGATGAGCGGTGCGACAATCGGTGCGACCCTGGGTGGTATTTGCGGTGGACTGATAGGGATGGGAATCCCTGAACTGGAGGCGAAGCGCTACGAGGGAAAAATCCTCAAGGGCAACATCCTGCTGTCCGTCCACACGGACCGCTCCGGAGATCTCCCTCGGGTTTCAGACATTTTCCACAACGCCGAAGCCTCCGACATCCGGGCGACGCGAACCACCGCAGCTCACATGGCCTTGGGAGGCGTCCGATAGACCGGAAGATTTCCACTGACTAACCACTGATAGGAAACTGCCATGACCAACGAAACGACAACCGCCATGAAAACCCTTGAGGACCTTTTTCTCAAGGAGCTTGAAGGCATGTATGACGCCGAGAGCCGCATCATCAAAATGCTCTCGACCACCGCGGCGGCGGCGAGCTGCTGGGATTTAAAAAGGGCGATTCTCGAACACCTGCTCGAGACCGAAGGCCACGTGATGAAGCTGGAACAGGTGTTCGCCTTCTTCCAGGGCCATGTCACCGGAAAAACCTCCAAGGCCACCATGGGTCTCGTGGAACAAGGTGCGGAAATCGCCGCAGACTTCGCCGGTTCGCCCGCCATCAATGCGGCGTTGATCGCGTTCCTGCAGAAAGTCGAACACTACGAAATTGCCGCCTACACCTGCCTGGAAGAATGGGCGCTGATGCTCGGCTACCCCGAAGCAGCCGAAATCATCGCGGATATTCTCGCCGAGGAAAATGCCGCGAAACAGACATTCATGGGACTCGCCCGCTCTACCAGCAACGAGCAGGCGTTCTGCCGGTATGCGACCGAAAGCATGTTTGAATCCTCGGGACTCACAAACGCCCACAGTTAACATGACAACGCCCGAATCATTGACGGGCAACAGACTGGCGAGCCCATCAGCGCGTGCGAACGTCAGTCCCTGAAGCATTTTATCGCCGCGGAATCTTTTTCCGAAACCGCTCTTGTCCGCCGTGTTGTCCGTGCCTTACGCTCGCCCAACCTTCCGCAAGCGTGTCCGAAATTTCCTACCCGACCTACATCCTAGGCATCCTCCCATCCCGCTGGGGATCCACCCGCTTCCCCGGAAAACCGCTTCATCTCATCGCTGGAAAACCCCTGATCCAACACGTCTGGGAGCGCTGTCAGCTGTGCTCCCGACTCGATGAAATCATCGTCGCCACGGACGATCTCCGTATCCGCGACGCCGTCATCGCCTTCGGTGGAAAAGTCGCAATGACCTCCGCCGACCACCCGACCGGCACCGATCGCATCGCCGAGGCCGCCCGAGCTGTCCCCCACGCCACGCACATCATCAACATCCAGGGCGACGAGCCGCTCATCGATCCGGCGCTCATCGATGAGCTCGCCGCCACCATGGCTGCGGATCCGACGCTCGACATGGCCACCGCCGCCAACCCGCTCGATCCCGCAGACCCCGCCGTGCAGGACCCTAACGTGGTGAAAGTGGCCACCGCCATCGATGGCCGCGCACTGTATTTTTCCCGTTCGCCGCTGCCGTTTTTCCGCAATCCTGTCGAGGGACTGCCCGTCCTCCGCCACAAGGGCATCTACGCCTATCAGCGTTCGTTTCTCGAACGCTTCGTCACTTGGCCGCCCTCGCCTCTGGAACAAGCCGAGTCGCTCGAACAGCTCCGCGCTCTTGAAAACGGCGCGTCCATCAAGGTCCTCCTCACCACCGACACCTCACCCGGCGTCGATACGCCCGAACAGGCGCGCGAAATCGAACGTCTCCTTTCTGATCCCTCATCACTTTTATGAAATACATCTTCGTTACCGGCGGCGTCGTCTCCTCACTCGGCAAGGGGCTTGCCGCCGCATCCATTGGCACCCTGCTCGAACACCGCGGGCTTGCCACGCTGATGCAGAAATTCGATCCCTATCTGAATGTCGACCCCGGCACCATGTCGCCCTATCAGCATGGCGAGGTTTACGTGCTCGATGACGGCGCGGAAACCGACCTCGATCTCGGCCACTACGAGCGCTTCACCTCCGGCGTTCTATCAAGGATGAACAACCTAACATCCGGACAGGTGTTCGATTCCGTCATCAAGAAGGAGCGCCGCGGCGAGTATCTCGGAAAAACCGTGCAGTTCATCCCGCACGTCACCGATGAGATCAAGTCCCGCATGCACCAGGTGACGGTGGATAATCCGAAGACCGACGTTCTTATCACCGAGATCGGCGGCACCGTGGGCGACATGGAAGGCCTGTTGTTCATCGAGGCGCTGCGTCAGTTCGCGCTCGAAGTCGGCAAGGAAAACGTCTGTTTCATCCATGTCACGCTGCTGCCCTACATCAAGGCGGCCGGGGAGGTGAAAACCAAACCCACCCAGCAGTCCGTCGCGAAACTCCGCGAACTCGGCATCCAGCCGGACATCATCATCTGCCGCACCGAGGCGGACCTCGATGAGGACAACCGCAAGAAGATCGCCATGTTCTGCAACGTCGAGCGCAAGAACGTCGTCGCCTTCCGCGATGTGGCGCACACAATTTACGAATGCCCGCTCGATCTCCGGCGCGACAAGATTGATCGACTCGTGGTGGACAAGCTCGGTCTCGGCCACACGCCATCGCCCGCGCTCGAGGATTGGGAGCGTTTTGTCCAGCGCGTGATCCATCCGAAAAACAAGGTCACCATCGCCGTCGCCGGAAAGTACATCGAGCTTCAGGACGCCTATAAATCGATTTACGAATCCCTCATCCACGCCGGTGCCCACCACGATACGAAGGTCCAGATCGTCCGTGTCGAAGCGGAGGCCATCGAGGATCACGGCGCGAAATCCGTCATCGGCGATGTCGATGGCATCCTCGTCCCCGGCGGTTTCGGCGACCGTGGCATCGAAGGCAAAATTCTAGCAGCCCAGTATGCCCGCGAGCAGAAAATCCCGTATTTCGGCATCTGTTTGGGAATGCAGATCGCCACCATCGAGTATGCGAGAAACGTCTGTGGTCTCGAGCATGCGAATTCCACCGAGTTCGACAAGGCCACCCGGCATCCCGTGATCTGTCTTCAGGAAGAGCAGAAAGGCATCGAGGACATGGGAGCCACCATGCGCCTCGGTTCGTCCGAATCCATTCTCTTCACCGGAACCCAGGCCGCCGACCTGTATAACAACCTCGAGCGCATCCACGAACGCCACCGCCACCGCTACGAATTCAACTCCGACTATCAGGAACGCCTCCAGGAAGCCGGTCTTGTCATCTCCTCCGTCTCCGCGAACGAAGGCCTGGTGGAAATCGTCGAGCTGCCTGGTCACCCGTTTTACATCGGAGCCCAGTTCCACCCCGAGTTCCAGTCGAAGCCAAACCACCCGCATCCGCTCTTCGCAGGCTTCGTCGCCGCCGCGCTCGAGAAATCCCAGCATTCCTGATCGTCCGGAAGAAGTCCATCGAGGGCTGGCTCTCAACCCTGAGAAGCTTCAAAGACGGATCTGATAGCGGGCGCCGGCCTTTGTAGGGAAACGGAAAAGGCCCTGCTTGTCCGCGGTGATTTTGGTGGCAGTGCCCTCGGTTTGCTGAACGGTGACTTCCTTGGGGTCGCCTTGGAGGCGTAGCACTGCGGGATTGCCGAGTCGTGAAACCACGCCGGCGGAGATGAGTTTTCCTTCTTTCCAAACCGCGTCGATTTCGAATCCGCCGCGGGCCTTGAGGCCGCGCACGCTGCCGTCTTTCCATCTCGGCGAGACGGCGGGGAGGATCGAGACTTCGCCAGCGTGGGACTGGACTAACATCTCACAGATTCCGGCGGTGATGCCCAGATTGCCATCGATCTGAAACGGCGGATGAGTGGTGAACAGATTGTCCAGCGTGTTGTGGGTGAGCAGGCCACGGATCATTTCAGCGGCTTTTTCCGGTCGGCCGAGGCGTCCCCACATGGCGGTGCGCCAGGCCCATGTCCACGAGCGGCGGGAATCACCAGACGTGCCGCGGGCTTCAAGTGAGATGGCGGCCGCCTTGGCGAGATCCGGCGTGCCTTGAAGGGTGAACTGGCGGCCAGGGTGGAGCGCGAACAATTGCGAAGTGTGGCGGTGACCGGATTTTTCCAGCTCCGGCCGCTCGGTGGTCCATTCCATGATTTGTCCCCACGAGCCGATTTGTGGCCCTAGCAGCTTCTCGCGGGCGGCGGTGATTTGCCCGATCAACGGATCGGATTTCCCGAGGACCTTGGCGGCTTCGATGGTATTCGTGAACAGATCCCAGACGATCTGCTGGTCGTGGGCGACTCCATCCTCGCGTGGGCCGTGCTCAGGCGACCAACCTTTCGGGACGACAAGCTTGCCATCTCTCTCGACGAGGTGATCGAGCCAATAAGCGCAGACATCGCTGAAGACCGGCCAGGCGGATTCTGCGAGAAACTTGCGGTCTCCGGTGAACGCGTAGTGTTCCCAGAAGTGTTGGGCGAGCCAGGCGGAGGAGGGGAGATTCCATTGCCAGCCGTTGCCGCCGTAGATGTTCACGGAAGTGCGCATCGTCCAGCCGGGAGTTTTTTCACCGAAGGCTTTGACCGTGGCCGCGCGGCTGCCGGGGATCATGGCGGTAGTCCAGTTGAAGAGTGGCAGCGCGCATTCCGATAGATTGGCCGGCTCGGCGAGCCAGTAGTTCATCTGGATGTTGATGTTCGTGTGATAGTCCGCATACCATGCCGGTTTGTTTTCGTTGTTCCAGAGTCCCTGTAGGTTGGCGGGCAGGAGGTCGCGCGAGCTGGAAATGAGCAGATAACGGCCGTATTGAAACATCAACGCTTCGAGATGCGGATCCTCGACGCCGGTTTTGTACGCTTCCAAGCGCTTTTTAATCGAGGGATCGGCGGGCGGCGGGCCGATGTCGAGATCCACGCGGCCCATCAGGTTTTGAAAATCCGCGAGATGGGTCTTGCGCAGGTCTTCGTAGGTCTTGGCGGACGCGGCGGCGATTTGCCGGTCCACGGTCTGCGCGGGATCCACGCCGCTGCGGAAGGCCTTGGCAGGATCGAGCGTGTAGTCCGTGGCAGCGGCAAGGATCAGCGTGGCGGAATCCCCGCTGAAGGTGAGCTTGCCGCCAGTGCTTTCGACTTTGCTGGAAATCAGTCGGAGTTTTGCAGCCTTGCGCAAGCCGTTAGAGAGGCTGCCTGAGAACGTGAGCTGGCCGTCTGCGGCGGTTGTGGTTTCGTGATGAGCGCCGGTAAGCTGCACGACGCCGGAGATCTTGCCGGGTTGGTCCGCGTAAATGCGAATGATGATGGCGTCGTCCGGCTTGCTGGCGAAAGCCTCGCGGGTGAAGGTGGTGCCGTCCTGTTTCCAGGTGGTGGTGTGGATGCCGGTCGAGAGGTCCAGGCTGCGGGAAAAATCCGACGTTTTCCCGCCTGGTGTCATTTCCAGATAGAGACCGCCGAAATTCTGATAGGAGCCGAATTCCTCCACCTTGTAGCCACCGGATGGATTGTCACCGCCGGTCCAGAGGGTGATGTCATTGAACTGGATATGCTCCTTGTCGGGGTTTCCGAAAATCATCGCGCCAATCCGCCCGTTACCGATCGGCTGGGCCTGGCTTTCCCAGTTAGAAGAGGGGAAACCGGATTCGTCGGTCCGGGAGCGTGGCGGGCTGTCGAAGCGGATGACGAGCGGAGCTGCGGACAGCGGGACGAGAAAAAGCGCGGAAATGAAAAAGGGACGCATGAGGAAAGATGGGGTGGATGAACCCACGATTCCCTACGCTGCGGGGGAAGAAGATTTTTCCGTGAGTTTTGGCCGCTCGCTTACGCGGCATCGGACCGGGCGCGGGTTCGTACTCGATCTCAGGCGGATGGCCGGGTATGGATCGTGGCGAAACATGAGTGATTCCGCTTCTTCAAAAATCGGCACGCTGCCTGCGGCGGCGCTGGTGGTGTCGAGCATGGTCGGGACGGGCGTGTTCACGAGTCTGGGCTATCAGGTGGGGGATATTCCCTCGGGGCCGGGGATTTTGTTAGTGTGGGTGTTGGGAGGATTGGTGGCATTGTGTGGAGCCCTGTCGTATGCCGAGATGGCGGGTGCGCTGCCGAGGTCGGGTGGTGAATATCATTTCATCGGACGTCTCTATCACCCGTCGCTGGGATGGACGGCGGGCCTGCTCTCGGCGGTGGTGGGGTTTGCCGCACCCACGGCGCTGGCCGCGCTTGCGCTGGGCAGCTACGCGCACCGGGCGGTCCCGCAGGTGCCGGCGGCGTTGGCCTCGGTGGTGGCGCTCGTGGCGGTGACGGGCGGGCATCTCATGACGTTGAAAACCAGCGCGCGGCTGCAGACGATTTCCACGGCGCTGAAACTTTTTTTGATTCTCGGCTTCATCCTCGTGGCGTTCCTGACTCCGGGCCATGGCGACATGCGGTGGGAAATCCGCCCGCGCGAGGATCTGTCCATCATCGCGCGGCCGGCGTTCGCCGTGGCGCTGCTGTTTGTTTTCTACGCCTACTCGGGATGGAATGCGGCGGTCTATCTGTTGGAAGAACTCGACGACAGGCGGCGCGCGGTTTCCCGGTCGTTGGTCTGCGGAACCTTGTTCGTGATGGTGCTGTATGTGCTGTTAAACGCAGCGTTTCTGAGAGCCGCGCCGGTGGCAGATCTGGCAGGGGTGACGGAGGTGGGGCACGTGGCGGCGGAGTCGCTCTTCGGCGCGGATGCAGCACGATGGTTCAGCGGGCTGCTCGCGCTGGGGCTGGTGGCAACCGTGAGTGCGCTGGTCTGGGCCGGCCCGCGGGTGCTGCACGTGATGGGGAGGGATTTTCATTTCCTGCGTCTCCTCGCAGCACGGAATCGTCATGGCATCCCCGTTCCCGCGACGCTCATTCTATCAGGGCTGGCGCTGGTGCTCGTGCATGCGGGAAGTTTCTCCCAATTGCTCACTTACACGCAGTTCGCGCTGACCCTGTGCGCTTTTCTAACCGTGTTGGGAATCTTCATCGTGCGCCGGAGTCCGCCGGTGCCGGGGGCTTTCCGCTGTCCGCTTTTTCCACTGCCGCCGTTGGTGTTTCTGGCGATGACTGGATTCGTGATGGTCCGCTCGCTGGTGGCGGAACCGGTGCCCACGCTGGCAGGCATGGCGACAGTGCTAGTGGCGTGGTTGTGCTATTTCCCGCTGCGTCGTGCGGGGGCATCCGCGGATGGGAAATGAGCAATTTCGCGCAAGCCGTGTTTTGAAAATGCATTTTCCCGACGAATGCGATTCATTCGGGGCGCTCCCATGAAACCGATCTGCCTGCTCCTGCCCCTCGCGATGTTTCTCTCTGCCTGTGTACCATCAAAACCCGCGGCCCGGCAACCCCAGTATGCCGAAACTCCGCCTGCGAATTTCCCCATCGTGACGGGAGAAGCCGGACCGGACGACATCGGGCTCTTCCTCGCCGGCAAACCGGTGCGCCGCGGCGCGGTGCTATCACGCCTCCAACAGTCCGTCGAATATCAGGCGCACCAGCAGGAAATGAGTCAGCTCCTGCGGCGGAACGTGCGGGTGCGGATCAATCTGATGGAACAATGGTCGGGCGCGGAGGTCACTCCCGCAGTCGGCGGAGGTGGCACGATTTACTATCCCTTCGGCGGTCCCGATCTGCTGCACGTGAGCGGCATGTTTCCGCAGGCGCGGACGTATGCATTGATGGGACTGGAACCCGTGGGCGAGGTTCCTGCATTGGAAACGATGCCGCCGGGCGACGTGCTGGCGGCGCTGGAGGCATTCCGACTGGCGACGAAAACGCAGCTTCAGGCGGGATTTTTCATCACCAAGGACATGCGGTCCGATCTGGAGCGCAGCGTCCTGCGCGGCGTGACGCCCATTCTGCTCAGCACCGTCGCGATGCTGGGAGGCGAGGTGGAGTCTGTTAGCGCCATTTCCGCGGGTGGAAATCCCGGCGTGGAGCTGCAATATTATGACTCGGTGGGGAACCGGCACACGGCGGTGTATGTTTCGGGCGATTTGTCCAACAGTGGATTCAAGGGCGGCTATCAGCAATGGGTCGCGGGACTCGGCGGAAAGGCGACTTATTTCAAAGCCGCATCCTATCTGATGTACGACGACCGCTTCACCAAGGCTCGTGAATTTTTCCTCAATCAATCGCGGGTGGTGCTGCAGGACGACTCGGGCATTCCCTTCCGGCTCTTCGCTCAGGACCGATGGAGTTTCAAATTCTACGGCAACTATGAGAGGCCGATCGATCTCTTCAAGGAATACCAACAGGAGGACCTGAGGCAGGCCTTCGCCGCCAGTCCGCGGGGGTCGCTTGCGTTTGGCTCGGGCTATCGCACGAATTACAACGAGGCGAACCTGCTGCTGGCGATCAAACGTTAGATGGCAGGCGGCGGACAGGATGTCCGCTTGAAACAGCGTTCAGAATGAACGCGCTCCGTTAGGTGATCGACCGCAGGAATGCACCGTCGTTGAAACTTGTGTCGCGGGCGAGGCGGACAACGACGAGCCTGCTGGATGGCAGAACGTAGACACGCTTTCCGCCGGATCCGACCATCGCCAGCCAGCCGGGATCGATGCCAGGGCTGAGGCAGGCGCGGCTCCAAAATGATGGCGGACGAACGGCGTCGATATGGCTTTCCGGCTGGATGGAAAACGCGCTGGAACCGACAGCGTTCCGATTCCACCAAATGCCGGCGGCGACCATTGGATTTGCTGCGCGGGGAGAGGCGAGATCTATAAAATGACGTGCTTGCAAGCCAGCGGCGTTTTTTCCGCTGGCGAGTTCGGCAACGACGTTGCCAAGCTTGCCAAGGTCACCCACGCTGAACCGCGCGCCGGTGGACAGATAGAAATTCCCTGATAGATCCTTGCGCCAATCCGGGCTGAGAAGGCCGATTTTCTCCATCAGATCGCCCAGCAGGTCTTCCATCGTGGTGCCGCGTTTCCGCAGGTGACGGCGCAGCACTTCGGCGAGGATTTCATCGGATGCCGGCCCGTAGCGAAACCGTGTGCCCGGCGGATCGGTGATGGGCAGCGAAATGGCAATCCTGCCCTTGTCGGTGATGCGGCCCCGATAGAGAGCCGCCACTCCAGCGGAAAATCCGGCGGTTTGATTGACCAGCAGGCGCACGGTTACCTGGCGTTTCTGCGGATCGTTTCGCCATTCCGGGAGGATGCCGGTGAGCGGTGCGTCCGGATCGAGCCAGCCCTCACCGATGGCGCGGACGATCAGAAGGGCGGCCAGCGATTTCGTGATGCTAAGGGATGGCAAGCGCATTGCGGGATTCCGCCCTGCGATCCATCGGCCGTTTTGCCAAATGCCATACGCATCGCCTCCAGCACGATCAACGGCCGCGCGATCGATGGTGAGGCTGCTCGACGAAGCCGCGCAGCCCGGAAGGATGGCGGTAAGTCCCGCACGTCCTGTGAGACCCAGCCAAGCGCGTCGTTTCATGGCCACAGACATAGCCTTGGGCAGCGCTTGCAGCAATCCGCAAGATCGCAACAGAGCCATGGATTGGGGGAAATTTGCGGTCGCGAACGATGGGGAAGCCGCTACGTTGACAGCAAATGCCGGCGGGGGAATCAGCAGCACATTTGGAACTGAAACGACTGGCGCTGATCTGGGCGCAGGCGAACGGCTTTTCCATCGCAGCGCGCGAGGTTTCCCTTCCCAACCTGCGCTTCCGGCTGGATGTCGCCGCTTACCGGCCAGCGTCCGTTAGGGTGATGAAACGCGACGAGCGGCGGGGTGTTAGCTGTGCGTCGGCCGCGGCGGCACTGGGGTTGTCCGCGATTTTTGAATGCAAGGCCAGCCGGGCGGATCTGGTGAGGGACTGCCGGAAATCCATCCATCTGCTCGCCCGGATGAAGGAACTCACGGAAGCAAGGAGCGAACTGGAGCGCTACCTGAGGATCAATTGCCCGTCCCTGCTGAAGGGCGACGGCTTGTGGCCGGAATATGAGACCGCGGCGTTCGAGCGCTCGGATCATCCGCCCTATCGAAAGGTGGTGAAATCGCTGGCAACGATTTCCCGACAGCTCCACGGACAGACAAAAATGGAAAATTTGTTCAAATGGAATGCCGCGAACCTTCACTATCTGGTCGTGGAGCCTGGCCTGGTGGCGGATCATGAAATTCCGTTAGGCTGGGGACTGTTGGTCAGGGACGGGCAGCGTCTCGATCTGCGATTGCGTCCCGAGTTCAAGGAAATCGCGGAGGAAAGCCGGCTCGCATTTCTCCATCGCGTGGCGGCGGCTGGCACCAAGGCTACCAACCGTGAGGCAGGCGTCGATTACCTGGCGATCGATGCGGAGCGACGGGGCCTCAGTCCGCCGATGGGGCTCAAGTCAACCAGAGAAGAATCGAGCGACAGTTAGATCTCAGTCGCCGGGTCGGGATCGGCATCGAGCTGCTGGATTTCGAGATCCGCCTCGATCCGTGCGTGCCGTCTCAGTGTTGCCACGATGAAATCATTAACTTCCACTCCTTCCGCAGAAGCTGTGGCGTGGAGACGAAGAAATTCGTCGTCAGTTAGATTGAGGCTGACGGTGCGGTTGGATGGATCATTCATCTTTCAGCGTTCGTGCCGGTCAGTGGTTTCGTCCAGCTGGAAATTCAGGGAAATGACTGGTGTCATTGCTCGGACCGCAGCTTTTCGAGCTTCGTGCGGGTTTTCTCCCACAACTGCCAGTAAACCCCGTCGTCTTGCGGAAATTCATAAAGCACAACCTGCGGGAGATCACGGGTGCGTTTTTCCACCCTGGCGGTGAAAGGGTTGATGTAGAGGACAATGAGGCCTGATGATTCGGTTCCACTATCAGAAGGGGTGCCTGTGACAATGCCGGCAGCGTGGAACTCCATTCCGTCTTCGAGATTTCCCGCGGATTCAATATCACGGAAGAATCGCCTGACGGAGCCTTCCGCTTGAGGCAATGGTGCAGGTTCCGGCGCAGGGGCGGGCGATGGGGTGGCTTCGGTTTCTGCATCAATCATGGTCGGATAGACTCGGGCCGGTTTGGTCTGGGCGCAACTGATTCGAGTGGCCGGAGCGAACTGCAATGAATCGGTGCGAAGTGCATTAAAAAGACCGTTTTCAACGCTTTGGGGAAGTGATTCGAAAACCGACCCCTTCCTTTGTTTTCTAGGCTTTGCAATAGGATCGGGAGCCTCCTGGGAAAGTGGCAAACGGGTTGCTGGAAGAAGAGAGCTATGAAAACCAACACAGACTTAGAAAAAAGTGCAAACAGGGATCCGATCACAGGGGAGCCAGGCAGCCATCCGGTGGGAACTGGAGTGGGTGCGGCAGGCGGTGCCGCCACGGGAGCGGCACTCGGATCACTTGCTGGCCCGATCGGCACCGCAGTCGGCGGCTTGGTGGGTGCCATCGCCGGTGCAGCGGCCGGACATTCGGTAGCAGAAGGGATTGATCCTACTGCGGAGGATGCCTACTGGAATGAAAGGCATCAGCTCCAGCCCTACTACATCGGCGACTATGATTACAACGACTACGGTCCTGCTTATCGCATGGGCTATGAAGGCTACGGCCGCAATCAAGGCCGGTCGTTTGATGAAACAGAGCCCGAACTTTCCCGCGAGTGGGAGGAATCACGTGGTGGCTCGCGACTGGGCTGGGACAAAGCGCGCGATGCGGTCCGTGACGGTTGGCACCGCGTCGAGCGCGCGCTGCCGGGCGATGCTGATAGAGATGGGCGTTGAATTCAAAGAGTGGCAGCCTTCGAAGCTGTGGTCATGGGGGCTAATGGGATGAAGTTAGATTCAAGCCATTGGCATCTCATGGTCATGGCGATTCGGAGATCGTTGTTCTTCGCGCGGCTTTGAATTTCATGATGCGTTGTGAGAAATGCAAGATTGAGAACCATGGAAGATAAGAAACCGCCGAAAAGTTTGAATGAACTGCTAGACCGAATCGACGAGGTGGCCGAGGAGCATGGTGAGGTTACGATGGATCAGGTCATGGAGGCGGTGGGCAGGCGGTCGTTCGGGCCGCTGTTGCTGCTGGTCGGAGTGATCGCGGTGGCCCCCGGCGTGGGAGATATCCCGGGAGTCGCAACAGTGCTGGGGATCTTTGTTCTAACGGTTTCCGTGCAGCTGCTCTTTGGCCGCAAGGATTTCTGGCTGCCGAAATGGATTTTGAACCGGAAGGCGAAGGGGGAAAAGCTGAAGAAAATGGCCGCGAGCAAGTGGCTGAGGAAGCCGGCGAAGTGGATCGATCACGTGGTGAAGGAACGTTTGGAATTCCTAACGGGACCCAAGGCGACTTATGCCATCGCAGTCGCCTGCACGGTCATGGCGCTCGCGCTGCCATTGACCGAACTCGTGCCGCTCAGCACGAATCTGCTGAGCCTGGGACTGGTGTCATACGGGATTTCCCTTGTCGCCAATGACGGGCTGATGGCGCTGCTAGGATTTGTGATCTCGGCGGCGACACTGACAGTCGTGGTCCTTGGGATTGGGTGAGTGCTGCAATGATTTAGCGGCGGGCACGGAGCGATAGCTGGAGCTGCTCGACCTGATCCAATAGATCAAGGATGAGCTTTAGGCCTGATAGATTTGTCTCGCAGTTGGTGCGAAGGTGCTCGATGCGGCGGAGGGTGTGCAGCGTCTCATCGTCATATTCGCCGGATGCCACGCGCGGACGAATGAGGCCGTTTTCCTGATAGTGGAGGATGGTGCTGGAGGAGATGCCGGTGAGCTGCGCAAGGATTTCCAGATGATAGGTGGCTTCCTCGTCCGGCTCGTAGAGTGGGAGATCGGTGCTCATCAGGCGGATGGGTTGCGGGGGTTGAATGAAGAGACGGAGCGGAGTTTTTCCCAGAGTGCCTTTTCCTCGTCGGTGACTTTGGATGGCAGGTGGATGGCGATCGTGGCGTGGTAATCGCCGCGCTCGCCGGATTTTCCGATCGGCAGACCACGACCGCGGACTCGGAGTTGCTGGCCGTTTTCACTGCCCGGTGGGATGCGCAGTTTAATGGAGCCGTCTAGGGTTGGGACGCTCAGCTCCGCGCCGAGCACGGCTTCCCACGGGGCAATGTCCAGATCATGATAGAGATCGTGGCCATCGGTGTGGAAATCCGGATGGGCGGTATGGCGGACGCGCAGATAGAGATCGCCTGCCAATGCGCTGCCAGAACCGGGCGCGCCCTGGCCGGGAACGCGGATGCGTTTGCCATCCGTCACGCCCAGTGGAATGCGGACCTGGAATGTGTGGGTGGTGGATTTCCCGGAACGTGGATCGGTCGTTTGGAGAGTAATGGGTCGGACGGCCCCAGACATGATTTCCTCCAGCGTGACGAGGATGTCGCCCTCGATGTCACTCCCTTGTCGGCCGCGTTCCGGCGCAGCAGATGAACCGGGGAAGCCGTGGCGGCTTGCTCCGCTGAAGTATTGTTCAAAGAAGTCGCTGAAGCCAGTGCCGCCGAAGTTGAACTCCTGATTTGCGGACGCGGGCCCCCGACGCTGGCCAGCATGCGGGTTTTGCCAATCGGCACCCAGCTCATCGTATTTCCTGCGCTTTTCTGGATCGCTGAGGACTTCGTTGGCCTCGTTGATTTCCTTGAATTTCGCCTCAGCGGTTTTTTTGTCCTTCGCGACGTCCGGATGGAATTTTCGGGCGAGTTTGCGGAAGGCCTTCTTGATGTCCGAAGTGGTGGCGTCGCGGGCAACACCGAGGATGTCGTAGTAGTCTTGGAATTCAACAGCCATGGTTTGTGGGACCACGTTGGACCCATCGACGGCAAGTGTCTAGGCGACAAAACGCGTCAGAATCCTTAGCCTTCCACTTCGACGATGAGATTGATTTCGACGGCGACGTTGAGCGGCAGCGCGGCGGCCCCGAGGGCAGTGCGCGAGTGTTTTCCCTTGTCTCCGAAAATTTCTACTAACAACTCGGAAGCGCCGTTGATCACCTGCGGGTGGCCGTGAAAATCGGGCTCGGAATTGACGAACCCGGTGAGGGCAACGATCTGTTTCACGTTGTCCAGCGAGCCGATCTCATCCTGAATGACGGCGAGGCGGTTGAGAATGATGATGCGCGCACCTTCTTTTGCTTCGTTGATCGAGACCACGGACGGAACCTTGCCGATGACTTTCTTTTCCCCATCGATCGGCAGTCCGCCGGAGAGGAAAAGCAGGTTGCCGCTGCGCACGCAATTCACATAGGCGGCGACGGGGGCAGGGACGGCGGGGAGGGCGAGGCCGAGCGAGGCGATCTTGTCGAGGATGACGTTGGACATGATTACTTGGTGATGGGGAATGTGTCGGTGAGCAGGGAAACGAGCTGCAGGCCACCTTTCGTTAGAGTGGCTTGGTTTCCCTCGCCGCTAACAAGTCCGCGGGTGAGGTAGCGGTGGGGCAGGGTGGACGGGCGGACGGAGGTGACCGCAGGTGTGGCCATTTCCCGTTTGCTCGGGGCGAACGCGACGGGCATGCCGGTGGCGCTGAAACTGATTTCCCACGAGACGGCTCCCTCGCTGCTGCCATGGCTGATCCACGGGTGGCGTTTGACAAAATCGGGCGTCTCGGTGAGCGGCACGGTGACCTTGAAATAAACCGGCGTCGAGGCGATGAACTCGCTGAACTGGAGCTCAGGGTTCGCCTTCTGCTCGACGAAAAACCGGGCGACATCGCAGCCAGTGAGATTCATGCCGTTGAATAGTCCTTGGAAATTCACGCCACCGCCGGATGCCTTGTGCCAGTCTTCGTAGCGCGCGCTCATCATCATGCCCAGCTCGAGGTGACAGTGCGCGCGGACGCGGTCGATCCCGGCACCGGTGTAACCCATGCGCCCGAGCACGGAGCCCGCTTTCACCACATCGCCCGGGATGCAGGTGATTTCCGCGAAGTGGGCGTAGAGCGAGTAAATGAGCGAGTTTTCCCAGTGGTGCTCCACGACCACGTATTTGCCGTAGTTGCTCCGTCCGGCGAGCGGGCTGACGTGGACGACGCGGCCATCGGCGATGCTGGAAACAAGGTCCAGAGGATTGCCTGCCTGGTCGCGTTTCACCGGCATGATGTCGATGCCTTCATGGAATTTCGTGCGGATCACCTGATCGCCGATGCGCATCTCATTGCGGACCAATCCGAACGATCCCGCGTCCCACGGCTTTGACGCCACGCCCTCGAACGTGCGGTCCACATACATGTAAAACCGGTCCAGTTCGCCGGTGAACAGATGGTGGTTTTCCGTCGGCAAGCGAAGGTCGATCGGGCTGGCTCGCACGCAGGCCACCAGCGAGAGGATGAGCGCGAAAAAAATCCGGATCATGGGCAGTTACTTCTTTTTGTTCTCGGCGCCCATGCGCGGCATCGACTTGTCGAAAACCGCCACATCCTCGAGCGTTACGCCCTTCCAGATGACGATGAACCCGTCGCCGATCTGCTTGTCGATGAGCACACCGTCCACCACCCGGCCGTTGACTTGAGAAATGAGCCATCTCCCTTGATTGGCGGCGGTGAGGGCGGCGATGCGATTGGTGGCGCTCGGTTTGAGTTTGAAAACCACCCCATAGCCGTCGCCCACGTCGGACGGAAACGGGCTGAACGAGACCACATCCTTGGTGGTGACTTCCGGTAGGCGGCGGAAATAGCGCGTCTGGCCGTTCGTGAGCTGCGGGAAAATCATCTTCGGGTTGTCCGTGGCATCGGTCTCAAGATGGAAGGAAATCGACGTTTTGATTTCCTTTTTCCCGCCCGCCAAAGCGTGCGGGGCGAGGGCGGTGACGAACATCATCACGAATGCGGCAAGGACCAATCTCATGCGCGGAGTGAAACAGAAACCGCCGGTGCCGGAAGGAAAATCGGGCGGCGGCAGGTCTTGCTCACACTCGAACTCGCCCGCTCCAATCCCATCCCCGCTCCCGGCAGAAGCGAACACTGCATGGCCGACACAGGCCTAACCGAGGGCAAATTTGATCTCCTCGAAACCGCCATCGAGACCTACAACCTCCTCCTCGGCACCCCGCGCAGCGAAAGAACCGCCGCCACCGGCAACCTTCAGCAAATGTCGGACGAGATCGAGCGCCTCTTCGAAAAAGGCCTCGACAAGCTCCCCCTCCAGTTCACCAGTATCACATTCCATCAGGATTACCTCCTCACACGCGATCCCATCGCCATCGCCCACCGCAAAGCCGAAGCAACACCTGCCCCAACCCCGGTCCCGCCTGCTCCCTGATTACCCCGCAATCATCATTTCCCAAAATAGAAACGCCGGGTCCGGTCTAATCGCCGGAGCGGGCGTATTGTCAGAGGCGCTACGAAATTTCCCAGTAATGCACTTGCCAGAAGAAATCCGCCTCTGAACTATTGGCGACAATTCATCGCTTCCGGAAGAATAGACACAAAACACCCAAACTGGAAAGAACGGGAACAGCCGGCTCGGGAATCGTAATGATTTCAAATGCGAAATCGGTGCCGGGAAGCAACGAAACCTGATCCTTCCCGCTCGATTGGAAATCATATCCACCGAGGCGACTCCCTCCTGAGTATGGATTATCTTGAGAGTTCCCGTAACGGTTGTATCCCAAACCATCCGATGTGTGTTTGATTGCGAATGCAAACGTCTCTCCAGCCACCGCGTAAGTGGGCCTATCGAAATAAATCGAGATCCATGACACATCTAAGCTTCCGAATGATGATTTTGACACTGACGCTTTGCCCAAAACCAACGTGTCCACAGAACTGGTCAACGGATCGAACCGATAAAGTTCAACGTCAAAATCCGCGCCTCCCGACCCACCTCGCACTGCAAGCGCCAGCGCATCGATTGAAACAGCAGTTGTCACGGTGAATGTTTGCCCGTAGCCAGTAGGAAAATCGCTTTGATTGGTAATCGAAGTCTGGGAAACGATCGGCAAATGCCCGTTGGGGAGAACGACTACCCCCATGGCTGCCGTAGTCAAATACGGTAAAACGACGATCAGATTAATGGCATGATCAATTTTCATGATTGCAGAATAGATGGTTTCATCTTCGTTCAATCTACCATTTCCAATGGCACAAACTTGACGTTGGTCCACCCCTTTTGCTCCGCCAGTTCCTTAATGCGATCCGTGCAGTATAAGGAAGCGGTCAGCGTATTACCAGTTGGACTGGACGGACTGAAAAGATCCATTCCATTCCAACTGTCGGTCTTACACTTCCAACGATACGGAGGCAGATAGCGGCTAGGCACCTCGCTTCTTGCGGCAACTTGATCCTGAACGCTGACAGTTTCGCTCCAAACCATAATTCCGGGAGCTGCCTCTAAAACAAAATATTTCGGAGCCGGAATTTTTTGGAGAGCCTTTGCCGCAATCTTGGAAATTGGCATTTCAGTTGCCCTTAGTATTGAAATGCTATTCTCACTCAAATCACCTAGTAATTTTTCGCTTACAAAATTAACATAACTTCCTGCGCCACACCCGATCATATCGGCCCATGACTTACCGTTTAGATCAATCTCCATTCCAGGAGGCATTGGATTTACCTCCCAAGATCGCAAGTTGCGTTCAATCAGAGCTTTAGGAAGGCTGTCAAAGAAGGGCATTTCCCTTAATGGTCCGAATCCGCTGGACCAGGGATATTTTTTCCCGCCAGCATGGTCGTATGTAAACTTGTAAAACTGCATGGTCTTCTTGATTTTATGGTATCGCTTCCTGGGTGAAGATACTCCTGCATTCCTCAAGCTTCTCAATGATCTGGAGTTTGTTGAGTGGGACACCTCCATTCAAGATACCCAGTTCTTCAGCGGATTCGACTTCACGCCACCATGCATTAAAAGGTCCGCCTCGTCCGTCCCCCTGATGCCATACCTTATGATCTGCTTTGTTGGCCCAACGGCCATACGCCGCGTCATTGACGTCAATGCCATGGTCTGAAAACCACTTTTTCATCTCCCAAGGCAAGTCATGATGTGCCTCGTATTTCAACCAACCAAACAAGCCACCGGGTCGTGGAGAAATAACTGCCATTCGGTCTTTCAAAGTCGCACGTCTGGTCGGAGGCGTGATCGGGCCGGAGTCGCTACTCAGAACCTTACGGAGGAACATCGAGTAACCCTCGTCATCGTAGACCGTCCCGATCGTTGCTAGCTTTCGGGTAACCGCCACCTCCTTAAGCGTGGCAACCCCAGCGGTTTCCAACGTGTCCAGAACCTCAGTTGCGCCCTTACGCAGGATCAGATGCCCGCCAGACTTGACAAGACCTGTCGGAATGAATGGGAGAGCGCCGGCAAGAGACTCGTAATGCCCCTCGCTTACATCATTGACGACGATGATCCAGTCCAGCCCCTCATTGACGATTCCAAGGCCGGAAAGATAAAGCTCAGTGGCGGCAATGGCGGTTTCTTGGGTTTGTTGGACTGCGGCATTCATCGCCGTTTTAAATGCGATGATGTCGTCGATAGGGTCGGCAAAAACGTAATTGTCATACACCTCCTTATTGACGGAGGCTTGCTTGAGCCCCTCAAAAAGAAGGTTCGCACCAAAAACGGGATTGTAGTCCTCTTCAATCTGGATGGTCCAGATGTTGTCGGCATCCGTATTGAGGTCGCCGAGTTGAACGTCCAGATCGAGATCGCCTGACACGTCGCCCGTTGCGATCTGATGACCGCCTCGCAGATATCCATCCAAAAGCTCGATGGCAAAAGTGCTATCAGCGTGGAGGAATCGATAGGCCCAGATGACATGCTCCTCGAGCAATGGCTGACCGGGTTCCCACGGTGGGATTGCCACTGCGTTGGGTGCGTTTTGTGGCGGTGAACTCTGCAACTGCTGTGGCGGAAATGGCGCCCCCATTATGGCGGGTGGCATGACTGGTTCCTCGGCACCGGGAACAACCAGGATCTCAGGAGCCTCCCAGTCCGGCATATCGGGAATCCGAACACTGAATTTCAGCTCACCTTCGTTTTCGTCGTATCCAGCAGATGATAGGCGTGTGGGCACCGTCGTTGCCGATGGGAGGAATAGCTTCACTTCACCTGATTCTTCCGGGTCTCCTGGGTACCAAGCGTCTGCTTTCTTGACGAGATCGTAGGCCACTCCGCCTGATAGTATCTGGAGGCCCGCTTGAGCATAAGCAGTGGGAAGTGATGGAAAGCGCAACGTGACCGGCTCGACGACAGAGACAGGGCTGCCTTTGAGATCGGAAGTTTGGGAAACCTTGAGAACGCGGTTCCCAAAGACCCACCCGGATGGGCGGAAAACGAGCGTATTCGGCCCAGTTTCCTGCCAGCGTCCATAGTGCGAGTTTCCGGCAAAACCCGGAGCAGTATATTGCAAGTGCACCGCGATCGAATCCGCTTGGGTTGTGGAGAGATTCAGAGGCTTGGCAAACTTCAGCTTGCACGGAGCGGTGATCGCGGCCGGTGTTGCTGGTATCTGGAGACTGCCTTCGAAGATCCAGGAATCCGCTGCGGATTCGTTCAATGCCGTGTCCCCGGCCTCCGGCACGCCGTTTCCGACAAACACAGTCGCTTGATCCTCCACACTGCCACCGGGTGCAACGGAAAACGAAATCGACAGCGGTGCCGATAAAGCAGGAAATGCTGACAAGTCCTCTTTCCAAGTCAGAGAAACGGCCGATTCGTCGTATCCCTTTTCCCCAGCAATGTTGGCGGTGGTTTCCGCCCGGATCACGTAAGTCATCGGCTTGGCTCCGGTGATTTCCACCGTCTCGTCAAACGCAAATCCCGTGCCAACGGTATCATTGATGGCTATCGAATGGATCAACTCGTCCTGATGATAAAATTTGAGTGTCTGAGGCCGTTCGGCAGCACTGTTGGCATAACGCGAAACCGCGTCCCGGACGGTGCCCTGCAAACGCACGCTCAAGGTTTCTTCTTGCAGAGTGGCCGATGTCACAGATGCCTCGACCGACGGCCTAGGCGTCGCCTCAGCTATCATAAAATCCCCTGGCGCTTCAGAGGGAGTGCCGGGTGCACCCACGACGGTTTGCACCGGCAGGAGAATTACCCGGTTCGGCACAATCTGGCTCTCGTATTGTGCGGTGCGGTCCGCATCGCCTTCCCAAGGATACCCCAACTCGCCTCTTTTAACGAGAAGCGAAACGGTATCCGAAATCCTCATTTCAGACGGGTCCCATGGATCGAGAACCAAGTGATCCTTTTGATCAGGGTCTTTGACGTCGATGAAATTACCTTGGCCATCATCAATACTCACTTCCAAAGCCCAATCGTAATCAGGAAAAAAATCGGGGTCGTCTTCAAGCAATTGGGGCTTAGTGCCAATGTGCACCAGATTGATTTCATAAGGCCGATCCCGGCGGAACATTCTGAATACGGAACTGGATTCGGGGCTCAGCTCGCCAAATTGCTCGGACTGATGATTGAGGATTACTTTTCCCGTTTTCAAATCCTTTACCTTTACTGCCCACCGCTCGGAATAACTGCCACTCGGATCGCCAACAATGATCTTGACGATCATTTTTTCGTCTTCAGACGGCGGATTCCCGCCATCACTCATATCAGTTGGATCACTTCCTTGAGTCACTTCTTCCCCGTCTGAAACGTCATCTCCATCACTATCCCCAGATTTTGGATTCGTTCCATACACCTGCTCCTGGAAATTAGTCAGGGCGTCTAGGTCGGGGTCACCCGAAGCTCCGTCATCTCCTTGGGAGGATAACGGGTCGAGATACCATTGCACCTCCCAACCATCACCCAGTAAGTCACCGTCGGTGTCGAAGTTATCTGCTTTGGTCCCATTAAGATATTCGAAGAGATTGACTAACCCGTCACGGTCGAAATCGTCGGCAGAATCGTTAAGCGCGATACGGAGTCCGTTGAGATATTCCCAACTATTCGGCATTCCGTCAGAATCCAAGTCGTCTGGTCCGTCAGTGGCGTCCAGCGGGTCGAGAAAATGGGCCAGCTCGAATCCGTCCGGCATACCGTCACCATCCGTGTCAGCGGAGTTCGGATTCGTGCCATGCAGATTGATTTCGACACTGTCGGTCAAGCCGTCGTCATCACCGTCCGTAAAGTAAGGATCAGTCCCGTAAATGAACACTTCATCTCCATCACTCAGTCCGTCGCCGTCTGTATCAACATTGTTAGGATCTGTGCTGTAGCCGAACACTTCGTATCCATCACCCAAGCCGTCTCCATCCGTGTCAGGATTCAGGGGATCAGTCAGATAGCCTGTAATTTCATCCCAGTTACTAATGAAGTCGCCGTCAAAATCAGCATTTTCGAGGGTCTCACCCGGAATCGGGACTTGATCGGTATATTTCAGGCGGAAGAATCCTTTGTCGGGAGTCCCAACGAGTTGATAACTGATTTCTTCGTCATTTCCGCTCTCGATGAGGGGTGCCCAGTTCCATTTGGCGAGGTGATCGCTGGAGTTGGAAATCTGGATAAAATAGGTTCGGCCGGGTTTGCCATGCCAGTGGAGAAAGGGCTCGCCCGTGGGGGCAATCGTGATCTCTGAGGGCTGTTCGATGCCGTTTTCTTGCGCTTGCAGCGTGGTGAGGCAGAGGAGCGAGTAAAGAAAGAAACTACGTTTCATCGGATTCCTCCTTTTTGCTCCGGCTTCGAATTGGCGAGGTAGCGGCTGCCTCGATGAGGGCGGAAGATGAAAGTTTCATCACGCGGAACGGGTGGGTGAGCTTTGTGCCACTCGGCGCATTTCTGTTGGTATTTCTCCCTGGCCTCTTGATAGGTTAGAAGGCGTTGTTTATCCGCAGTGATGACGTCCTGAATGACTCGGAGGGGGGCTGTGGCTGCGGGATCGGTTGCGTTTCCTTGGGTGATGAGAATTTGTCCAGAGGTGATTTCAGGAATACCGAGTTCTTTAATGGTAGCTTTGTCGAGTTTCTCGGTTTCAACGGATGAATGCATCAGGAAAAACTGATAGTCTTCGCCTTTGTGGACGAATCCACCGAGTCCTGCGAGCAGGCTTACGTCGAATCCGCACCACGCCTGATAGCTCCTACCGGTTTCCTGATCGGTCCACTGGACTTGGCTGATCTTGTGATTGAAGACGGTGGCTCCGAGGCTAAGGCTGTGCTGACGCTGCCACTTGATTTCCGCGATTTGGTCCAATGTGAGTTCCTGCGGCTGCTCTGAGGGGACGGGCTTGGCAGGAGGTGGGAGGTCAGGGACGGTGGATGCTTCGCCGCGCTGGATGGTGATGGTGGTGCGAGAATTCTTCGCGGGGACGGTGACGGAGGCCTCAATACGGACCTGCGGAAGCACCTTTACGACGAGCGGTGCGCGTGGGCTGAATTCCGGGAATTCCAGGACCTCCGGGATGTAGGTGCGGGCAGCTTCGAGATCAGGAGCCGGCTTTTCGTCCTGGGAGAAGACGAGGGATGCGATCGTGGGCGCGACGAGAAACATTAGTGAAACCGATTTCATAGGGAAGGATTAGGGAACGAAAAGGCCTTATTAGGGAACGAAAAGTCCTTCCTGGTGGACGGGGAGTTCAAAAGCTGGCAATAGTCAGCCGCAACGGCCTTTAGCCACCCCCGAGGAAGTGGCCTGGACATGCGCCGCCGCCCCCCCGGCCCTTGGGTCGGTTTGGCGGCATCGTTGTGCGGTCGATGCCAACCGCTATTGCTTGGGCTTTTGAAGTCCCCATCCACCTGAGCGGACGTGTGCATCGAAAAGAGATTGGTTTGTTATGACAAGGATCAATTTTGAGACGGCGACCCAATCGCCATTTCCTTCACCATTGCCGTTGACCGGGCGGGCCGGGGGTGGCAACTCTGCGCCCATGTTTATCGACCACATACGGATTTTCGCGAAGGCTGGCGATGGCGGAAACGGCGTTGTTTCCTGGCGCCGTGAAAAGTTCGTCCCCCGTGGCGGACCGGACGGCGGCGACGGCGGAAGCGGTGGCGATATCGTGCTCATCGTAGACCCCTCCACCGACAATCTTCGCGCCTATCACTACGATCCCAAGCTCATCGCCGAGGACGGGAAAAACGGTGCGGGCGGTCGCAAAACCGGCAAAAGCGGCAAACAAGTCATCGGCAAAGTTCCCCCGGGCACCGTCGTTTACCGCAGCAACGCGGTGACCGTGCAGGAGGCGGTGGAATACGAACGCGGTGACGAAGGCATCGACCTCGAACCCATCGCCGACCTCACGGAAAACGGCCAGGAATTCATCCTCTGCAAGGGCGGCGAACCCGGTCAGGGCAACTGGAATTTCAAAACCGCCACCAACCGCACGCCGGTCGAGCACACGCTCGGCACGCCCGGTGACCAGGCGGTTTTTTACCTCGAACTCCGCCGCATCGCCGATGCCGGACTCGTGGGTTTCCCCAACGCCGGAAAATCCACGCTGCTAGGAAAACTTTCGCACGCAAAGCCGAAGGTCGCTTCCTATCCGTTCACCACGCTGCAGCCGGTCGTCGGAGTTGTGGAATTTCCCGGTTTCCGCCGCTGCACCATCGCCGACATTCCCGGTCTGATCGAAGGAGCGCACGAAAACCGCGGTCTCGGCCACGAATTCCTCCGCCACATCACGCGCTGCCGCGTCCTGTTGTTCGTCATCGACATGGCTGGCAGCGAAGGCCGCGATCCCATCTCGGATTTGGAAATCCTCCGCCGCGAGATCAAGGAATACGACGACGAACTCGCCCGTTTCCCGTGGAAGATCATCGCTAACAAAATGGACCTTGAAGGAGCCGCCGAAAATCTCGAAATCTTCCGCGCCCGTTTCCCGAAAATCGAAATCATCCCGATTTCCGCTGATCTGGGAGAAGGCATCGATGATCTGAAGCAGGCTCTCGACAACGAAATCGGCCACCGTTCGGACAAGTAAAGATCTTTCCATGTCCCCATCTCGCGAACTCGTTTTCGTTTACGGCACGCTCCGTCGGGGTGGCTCCAACCATTTCCGCATGGACGGCGCGGAGTTCATCACCACAGGACGCATCGTCGGGCGGATGTATAAAATTTCATGGTATCCTGGACTCGTTCTTGATGACGAAGGTGACGATATTATCGGCGAGGTCTATTCGGTCGATCAGGAAATGTTAGGAAGCCTCGACAGCTTCGAAGGAATTTCCGCCGGTGAAACTGAAGACAGCGAATACCGCCGGGTGCCCGCCACCGTCACCCGCCCGGACGGCGAAAACCTCACGGCGTATGTTTGGGAATGGCGCGGGATTTTCGACGAGAGCCAGCGCCTTCATCACGGCGACTGGCTTGCTTGATTCCGGAAATTTCCGAAAGCGCCGAAGGCAGGGCTGGACGCCGCTGGATGGATCGTTCTTACTCTCGCCGCCTTCGCCCCGTGCGACCGCCAAAAAGCCGCTGTGATGGAATGGTAGACATCGCAGACTTAAAATCTGTTGGGAGTAATCCCGTGCCGGTTCGAGTCCGGCCAGCGGTATTCTTTTGAAACAAGCGACTTAGAGAATTGAAGATCTGGCGACTTTCTAGCAGCAACGGGAGGCATTGCCCGAAACCGGTACACCCCGCGGATTTCATACGTGCAATCGCCACGTCTCATCACCTGATATCGGTCAGACCCTAACGGAATAGCTCGAATTGACCTATCCCAAGAGATGGAAATTTGCATCGCTCCGTGGTTAGGGGAATGCATTCTGCAATCCTCGGCCTTCCAGGATTATAAATGAGGCCTCCGTCGTCGCGGACGACGGCATTCACCCGATCTTCGGCCGCTTCCTTGCCGAATCTCATCTGCGCATGCTTCCGGGCATCTGAAACCATAGACTGGCGGTTGGACAACGACTGAATTCTCACCAGGAACCCCGATAAGCTGAAATGGCACACGGAGTGCGATCTGACTGGCCGCTGCAGGACCCCCCATCCGAACGATGTAGATATCCCAACCTCCGACATTCCATGCAAGGCCCTCAAAAACACGAACTCACCCGACGAGAATTCATGGTAATCGGAAGCGCCACCGCTGCCACATCGATGCTTCCCGGACTGGCGATGGGACAAGTACCTTCCACTGCCGCAGGGCCACCCGTTGTATCCAAGGTGGCGTTCAACGTAAACGGGAAGCCCGTCGAGCTACAGGTCGATACCCGGACCACACTGCTTGACGCCTTGCGCGAGCATTTGAAACTAACGGGAACCAAGAAGGGCTGCGATCACGGCCAGTGCGGTGCGTGCACCGTGATTTCCGGCGGACGCCGGATCAATTCCTGTTTGACTCTGGCGGTGATGCACGAGGGCGATGACATCACCACCATCGAAGGTCTCGGAACGCCTGAGAACATGCATCCGATGCAGCAAGCCTTCGTGAAATGCGATGGCTACCAGTGCGGCTATTGCACTCCCGGCCAGATCTGCTCGGCAGTGGCAATGCTGCAGGAAATCAAGGCCGGCATCCCCAGTCATGCCACCGCCGATCTAACCGTGGCACCGGTGCTGGACGCCGCCGAGCTGCGGGAGCGGATGAGCGGCAACCTCTGCCGGTGCGGGGCCTATTCCAACATCGCCGAAGCCATCACCGAAGTGGCAGGGAGGAACGCATGAAACCTTTTACCTACGAACGAGCGGCAACGCCCGCGGAGGCCGCTGCCGCCGCAGTCCGCCATCCCGGCGCCCGCTTCATCGCGGGCGGCACCAACCTTCTCGATCTGATGAAGCTCGAGATCGAAACTCCGACGCACCTGATCGACGTGAACGGCCTCAAGCTGGACACCATCGAGGAGACTACCGAGGGAGGGCTGCGCATCGGCGCGATGGTTCGAAATACCGACCTGGCAGCCAACGATCGGGTGATGCGCGACTACGGAGTGCTCTCACGCGCCTTGGTGGCGGGGGCTTCCGGTCAATTGCGCAACATGGCCACCACCGCGGGAAACCTCCTGCAGCGGACCCGGTGCCCCTATTTCTACGATACCAACCAAGCCTGCAACAAACGCCAGCCAGGCAGCGGCTGCGCGGCGATCGGCGGGGTCAGTCGGCAACTTGCGATCATCGGTGTGAGCGAGGCTTGCATCGCAACGCATCCCAGCGACATGGCCGTTGCCCTGCGCGTCCTCGATGCGATGGTCGAAACGATCCGTCCCGACGGCACGACACGGGCAATCCCGATTGCCGAGTTTCATCGCTTGCCGGGAGACCAGCCTAACATCGAGACCGTCCTGGTGCCGGGCGAATTGATCACCGCAGTGACCTTGCCCAAGCCGGTGGGCGGCACGCAGGTCTATCGGAAGGTACGTGATCGGGCGTCCTACGCCTTCGCACTGATTTCAGTGGCCGCCATCATTCAGAAGGACGGAGCCGGCCGTATCGCCCTCGGCGGCGTGGCTCACAAGCCGTGGCGTGTCGAGGCCGCGGAAGCGGAGCTGCCCAAGGGTGCCAAGGCGGTTATTGCCAAGCTGTTAGCGGATGCGCGGACGACGCCCGAAAACGCATTCAAACTCAAACTCGTGGAACGCACGCTCGCCTCGGTGCTGGCGGAAATCAAAGAAGCCTGAACCATGAAATTCGACACTCCCGCGAAGAACAATCCCATCGACCAACTCAAGGTCGTCGGCAAGCCCGTTGATCGCATCGACGGCCCGTTGAAAACAACAGGCACCGCGCCCTACGCCTACGAACGGCATGACGTGGCGGCCAACCAGGCCTATGGCTACATCGTCGGCGCGGCCATTGCCAAGGGTCGCATCCGTTCGATGAACCTTGCCGCCGCGAAGGCCTCTCCCGGGGTCATCGCCATCGTCACGGCGGAAAATGCCGGCAAGCTCGGGAAGGGGGATTACAATACGGCAATGCTGCTAGGCGGCCCCGGAATCCAGCACTATCACCAGGCCATCGCGCTGGTGGTGGCGGAAACCTTCGAGCAGGCGCGAGCGGCCGCCAGTCTGGTGCGGGTGGATTACGCGGAAGAAAAAGGCAGCTTCGACCTGGTGGCGGTGAAGGATACGGCACCGATGGCGAAAAGCAGTGGTGCCGGTGGCATTATGGAAAGCAAGGTCGGCGACTTCGCCGGGGCATTCGACTCAGCGCCCGTCCAGCTTGATGCGACCTACACGACGTCGAACGAATCGCACTCGATGATGGAGCCGCACGCGACGATCGCGGCGTGGGAGGGCGACCAGCTAACACTCTGGACCTCCAACCAGATGATTGCCTGGAGCGTCGGCGACTTGGCGAAGACGCTCGGCATCCCCAAAGAAAACGTGCGTCTCATATCACCCTACATCGGCGGCGGATTCGGCGGAAAATTGTTCCTGCGCACGGACGCGCTGATGGCCGCGCTCGGCGCGAAAGCGGCGAAGCGCCCGGTCAAGGTGACCTTGCAGCGGCATCTGATAGCTAACAACACGACCCATCGCGCCGCCACCATTCAACGCATCCGGCTGGGTGCAACCAAGGACGGAAAAATCACCGCCGTCGGCCACGAATGCTGGTCGGGCGACTTGCCCGGTGGCAATCCGGAGGCAGGTGCGATTCAAACGAGAGCGCTTTATGGCGGCGAACACCGGATGACCGCGAATCGATTGGCGGTGCTGGACCTACCCGAAGCAAATGCGATGCGGGCTCCCGGTGAAGCGCCCGGACTCGCGGCGTTAGAGATCGCCATGGACGAGATGGCTTGGAAGCTCGACATGGATCCGGTCGATTTCCGAATCATCAACGATACCCAGTTCGTCCCGGACAATCCGGCTCCACCGCCTTCCGGAGAGACTGAAACGAAGCAACCCGCGGAGAAACCGAATCCCAATCCTCCATTCTCTCAGCGTCAGTTGATCAAATGTTTGAAGGAAGGTGCGCAGCGCTTCGGTTGGGAAAAACGCAATCCGAAGCCCGGCCAGGTGCGCGATGGACGCTGGCTCGTCGGGATGGGGGTTGCCGTGGCTTTCCGGAACAACCTGCTCATGAAATCCGCGGCGCGCGTGCGCCTGGATGCGAAGGGCGTGGTGACTGTGGAGACCGACATGACGGACATCGGCACTGGCAGCTATACGATCATCGCCCAAACCGCCGCAGAGATGATGGGGGTGCCGCTGGAAAAAGTGGTGGTACGGTTGGGTGACTCTAACTTCCCTGTCTCCTGCGGCTCGGGCGGCCAGTGGGGTGGCAACAACTCAACCGCCGGCGTCTATGCCGCTTGCATGAAACTACGCGACCTGGTGGCGAAGAATGCGGGATTCGAGGAAAGTGAAATCGTCTTCGCCGACAGTGAGGTGCGCTCCGGTGACCGCCGCATGCAGTTAGGCGAAGCTGCCGGGGAAAAAGGACTGATGGCGGAAGACTTCATCGAGTATGGAGATCTGGACAAGAAATTCCAGCAATCCACTTTCGGCGCACACTTCGTCGAGGTTGGCGTCGATGCCTATACCGGCGAAACGCGCGTGCGCCGCATGCTCGCCGTCTGTGCCGCAGGACGCATCCTCAATCCGAAAACCGCACGCAGCCAGGTGATCGGCGCAATGACGATGGCCGTGGGTGCCGCGCTGATGGAAGAACTGGCGGTGGACAAGGGGAAAGGCTTCTTCGTCAATCATGATCTTGCTGGCTACGAAATACCTGTGCACGCCGACATCCCACATCAGGAAGTGATTTTCCTGGACGAGACAGATCCCATGTCATCGCCCATGAAGGCAAAGGGCGTGGGTGAACTCGGCATCTGCGGGGCCGCTGCCGCCGTCGCCAATGCAATCTACCATGCAACCGGAGTCCGCATCCGGGACTATCCGATCAAACTCGAAAAGCTGCTCGATGGACTGCCTGACCTCGCCTGAGAAATCCAATACATTTCGCGACTCTCCGGATGCTTCTCCAGAAGATGCTCAGCTCCGTCGCAGGTTTCCAGACAACCCGGAGTCCAGCATCTTTCCGATCGCTGAATCCACCATCCGAAATCCCTCCAAAAAGCCGGATGCAGATTGGAATATCATGCTCTAACGTTCCAGCCATGACCACACGCCGCGACTTCATCCTTGCCGCCAGCCTGGCCGGCTCCATTGCCTCGACTTCCAAGGCTTTCGCTGCGGAGACTCCCGCCGCCAATGCTGAACCGGAAAAAAAAGGGCGGGCACTATCGTCCTCCCGTGCGCTTCGGCATCGGTGGCGTCGCTATCGGTAATGGTTTCCGCGTGACGCCGGATGACGATGCCGCGCAGGCGCTGGCCGCCGCTTGGAACGACGGCGTCCGTTATTTCGACACCTCGCCGTGGTATGGCCTCGGACTCAGCGAGCGGCGCTTCGGCCATTTTCTCGACGACCAGAAGCGCGAGGATTTCATCATCTCCACCAAGATCGGCCGCCTCCTCGTGCCGGACCGTGACTTCAAGCACGGCATGTGGAAGGGCGGGCTCGGGTTCAACTACCGATACGATTACACTGCCGGCGGCACCCGCCGGTCCATCGAGGACAGCCTCCAGCGGCTCGGCTTATCCAGCATCGACATCGTGTTCATCCACGATCTTTCCCCGGACAATGGCGACATGAAGGACAAGTGGACGGACTTTTTCGACATCGCCGCCAAGGGTGCAATGCCCGAGCTCACCCGCATGCGCGACGAGGGCATCATCAAGGGTTGGGGCTTCGGTGTAAACACCATCGAGCCCATCCTCAAAGCCCTCGAAGTCGCCGATCCCGACATCTTCCTGGCCGCCACACAGTATTCGCTGATGAAGCACGAGGACTCCCTCAACCGTCTGTTCCCCGCCTGTGAAAAGCGCGGCGCATCCATCGTCGTGGGCGCTCCGCTCAATGCCGGGTTCCTCGCCGGTCTTGATCGATACGATTACGGCGGCACCATCCCCGCCGGCTTCAAGGAAAAGCGCGCAAAGATGAAAGACCTTACGGAAAAGCATGGCACCGACCTGCGCACCGCCGCCCTCCAATTCACTGCCGCACCCTCAGTGGTCGCCGCCACCATCCCCGGTGCGCGGACCGCTGCCCAGGCGCGGGAAAATATCGCCTCCATGAAGGCCACCATCCCCGCCGCCTTCTGGGCGGAAATGAAACAGGAAAAACTCATCGCGGAGCACGCGCCCGTGCCCGTCTGACGAGTCCCCTCCATCCTCTGCCTCGTGCACCGATGCCCCCATCTCACGCGCCCCGTCATGGCAGGCAATTTTCCGAGACAAAACGCACATGCGCGGGTGCAAGGCGCATCGCGGAAAACCATCTAATGTTAGATCAACTCCTTGCAGACAAGCTGTCTTGACGGCTGGAGTAGTATGGCATGTTTCTTGCAACCGGATGGACCCCTGTCCGACCTGCGCAGCCGTAACCCTTCGCGGACAACCCCTCCGCGCCGTGGAAAGATTTCGCGCTGGTGGAGGCGACCCATGACCCTTTCAAAATCCAAAATTCAGAATCCAAAATTCTCCCTCCCGCGCTGCGAGCCGCCTTCAATGAACGTGTCGAAACCGGTCAAGCGCCTCCTGCAAGGCGTGCTCGCCGTGCAAGCCCTGTCACGCGGGCAGGCGGTTTGTTAGGGTTGACTGCGATCGAAGGACTCCGCACCCCGAACGAGCCCTCATTCCTCCGGCCCGGTCTCGCCCGCGAGTTTCGGTGGGACCAGATAGATGAGGTTTCCAAAGCGGGCGGGTGGTGTCAGACGCAGGCAGGCGATCGCGCCTTTTTTGAATTCCACGCCACCGCCGGTCACGCCGAGCACCCACTCGACGAGCACGGAGAAATCCGGTTCGTGGCCGACAATCGCAACGCGCTTGAAATCCCGGAATGTGGCAAGTTCAACCACTGCTGTGTCCGGCAGCATGCCACTTGCAAGCCAGCCTTGGATCACGGGGCCCGGCATGTCCGCGGTCTGGCAGAATTCGTCCGCCGTCTGGCGGGCACGGAGCAGCGGGCTGGTGAGCACGATCTCCGGCAGCAGTCCGGCGGCTTTTAAGTTCCGTGCAGCGCGGCGTGCCTGTTCACGGCCTTTTTCGACCAAGACCCGCTGGAAATCTCCCTCAGGATTGAAATTTTCGGCTTTGCCGTGGCGCAGTAGGACGAGTTCCATCATGGCTTCGAAAGCGTGATCTCACATGGTCATGCCGCCATCGACCGCGATGACCTGGCCGGTGATGTAGCGGGCGGCCGGACTGGCGAGGAAAGCCACCGTTTCGGCAATGTCTTGGGTTTCCCCGAAGGTGGCTAACGGAATTTTAGCAATGACCGCATCCTTGATCGCCTGGGGAAGTTCCTCGGTCATGTCGGTGGTGATGAAGCCGGGTGCCACCGCGTTGCAGGTGACGCTGCGTCCGGCGAGTTCGCGGGCGACGGCCTTGGTGAAACCGATAAGGCCGGCCTTGCTGGCGGAATAGTTGGTTTGGCCGGCGTTTCCGATGAGTCCGATGACGGAGGCGATGTTGATGATGCGTGGATCCTCGGCTTTCATGAGCACGCGCATGAAGGCTTTCACGGTGTTGAAGGCACCTTTCAAATTGGTGTCGAGCACGGTGTCCCAGTCCTCTTCCTTCATCCGCATGAGCAAGCCGTCGCGGGTGACGCCGGCGTTGTTGACGAGGATGTTCACGCTGCCGAGATCCTCGCCGATTTTTTTAGCGAGTTCCTGCACCGCTGCGTGATCCGCCACATCGACGGCGTAAGCGGTGGCGGTCCCGGGGAACAGGGCGTTGATTTCCTCGGCCGCTTTGCCGCAGCTCGACGCACTGCGGCTGACCACGGCTACCTTCGCTCCTTCCGCCGCAAAGGCGCGGGCAATTTCCTGACCGATCCCGCGGCCACCTCCAGTGACGACGGCGACTTTGTTTGCAAACCTTGACATGCGCAAAGCGTGGCCACCGGACGGGGTGGGTGTCAATCCACTGATCACATCAGCGCAAGAGCATGCGAAGGAATCCCCGGATGATGCTGAAAACGAGGAAAATCGCCCCGAGGACGATGCCCACCGTGAGCATTAGTACGAGCGCGATGATTCCGAGAAATACCCAAACGGGCCACCAACGACTGTCGAGCTGGCGGACGCGGCCCTGCCAGTTTTCCCAAGGTATTCGCTGGGATCGGTCGCTTTCCGTGTCGATTTTTGCGGGCGACACGACTCCATCGATTTCGAGGACTTCGACCTCGCTGGCCTGAGATTCTTGGGTCGTGATCATTTACTTGCAGGTGCAAATCTTGCCGCGATTCGGTGGATGGCAATGCGAATGGTCATTGCTGGAAAATTAACCCGATTTTGGAAATAGCGCGGGTGCCGTCAGCAAAAGGCGGCTGGCTCAAACGGCTTTATCTAACACTAGCAGCCGGGCGGATGGTCCATGTCACCGGTCCCACAAGCGGATCCGCGGTGAGCTTGAATCCTTCCTCCTGTTTTTCAACGGCGAGAGGGTGAAGCTTGTTGTCGGAAGGAAGGCAGACGAGCCCTTGTGCAGACTGCGAGTCCTTCGAGTAAACGACGAGCTCGAGTTTGCTCCAGTCCATTTGTGAAGTCGATTGAGCGAGGCCGATGTGGGGGAGAATGGTGCCGTCTTTCACCAGCATGATGATGGGGATCTTTCCCGCTTCGATCTTGTGCCAGCCGCCGTTGTAAGACCTGCCGTTCTGATAGTCGATCCACGAGCCCGGCGGCAGATAGACGTCGCGGCTGTTGGAGCCCTCATGCAGCAGCGGAGCGACCAGCAGGCTGGATCCAAAGAGGTATTCGTCCTCGATTTTCCAACTTCCTGGATCTTCCGGATACTCGACTAACAGAGCGCGCAGCATCGGCAGGCCGCGCTCGGAGCTGTCCTTGGCCTGAGCGTAGATGTAGGGCATGAGTTTGTACCTCATTTCATCAATTTCGCGGAATCGGTCCACGAATGCGGTGTCATAGTTCCATGGTTCCTTGGGCGTCACTCCATGACAACGGCTGTGCGACGTGAGCATGCTGAGGGCGAGCCAGCGCAGATAGAGATCGGGGGACTCCTTGCCGACGAAGCCGCCCGCGTCGTGGCTCCAGAAGGAAAACCCGGAAAGCCCGAGCGAAAGTCCGCCGCGAAGTTGGGAGGCCATGCCATTGTCCGTGCTTTCGGCGTCGCCACCCCAGTGGAGTGGGTAGCGCTGGCTGCCGGCCCAGGCGCTGCGCGCCCAGATGATGGTGTCGCCGGTGATTTTCTGGCTGATGTCGGCGACAGCCTTGTTGTAACGTAGCGGATAGAGATTGTGCTCATAGAATCCGCCGCGTCCCGAGGCATAGCTTCCGTTTGCTGGGGCGGCCTCGCCGAAATCGACTTTGATGGCACCGACTCCCAGTTTGAGGAGCGTGGCGAGTTTCGCCTGATACCAGCCGATGGTGACCGGGTTGGAAAAATCCAGAACAGCGTCTTCACCGGGGATGTTGCCCTTCGCGTCGCGCACGGCGAGGCCCTTCGCCAGGATTTCAGGGAAGAGCTCGTTTTTCGGGACAAAATAGGGGACCTGCCAGAGCGAGACGCGGAAGCCGTCGTTTTTCAAGTCGGTGATCAGCTTGGCCGGGTCCGGAAAGCGGGTTTTTGAAAACTGATAGTCGCAGCGCCATTCGGTCTCGAACCAACCGGTATCCAGATGCAGGACGTCCGCGGGAATGTTGTTGGCACGGAGTTTTGTTGCGACTTCCCGTGTTTGCTCTTCACCATCATAAGTGCAGCGGCTCATCCAAAGGCCGAAGGACCACAGCGGCGGCATGGGGGCCTTGCCGGTGATTTTCGTGTATTCGTCCAGGATTTCCTTCGGTGAACCGAGGAAGACGAAAAGGTCCAACGCGTCATCTCCAAGCATCAGGGAATTGAGGCTATGGAAGGATTGGCCGAAATCACAGGTGACCGGTGCGGTGGTGTGCATGAACATGCCGTAGCCGGCGCTGCTCATGAAAAACGGGATGGGCTTGTACATGCCGGGAGTCTGCACGCCATTCGCATCATCCGCGTAGAGCACGACCTTCTGACCGCGCTTGTCGAGTCCGGTAAACGACTCGCCGCAACCGAAAATTTTCTCCCCAGGAGAGGAGGTGAAAACGGCGGAGAAACTTCGCGAGTAGTCCGAGGCGCGGCGGACGAACGAAAATGGCAGCATCGGCGTGAAACTGCCATGATCCTTGAGGTGGTCGGTCTTGGTGAGGAGTCGCCCGGCCGCATCGCGGAACTCCACGTGCCACGGGTCCCTGGTGATGGTGACCGATCCAAACTCGCCGGTGTAGCGGTATCCTTCGGGGATCTCGGAAAACTTCCACGATTCATCGCGTGTCAGTGGACCGGCTAACATCAATGACTCCTCCTGATCGATTTGTGGACCGGTGTTGGCCCGGATGCGGACAACACGGGGAGAAATGAACTCGATGGAAAACGGCAGCTCGGGATTGGCAGCATATTCATCGGCGGGAAACTCGTTGCCCTGAGCGGGGTAAACGGCGGATAGCGTGTTGGCGAACGCTTGTTTGTAACCCAGCCTGTTGCGCTGATAGACAAGCTTGCCGCTGCGGGTGGCCGGGTCGAATTCGATGAGCTTGTCTGCCAGAAAGTAGCTGTTGGAAGGGTTTTTGAAATCCGTGCTGACATCCACCGGTTCGTTGAGCAGCGCCGGCGGAGCGGCGGTCAGACACAGGGCTGTGGTCAGGAACATTCCTGCCGCGGCGCTCAGGCGGGCGATCAAGTGGGTTTTCGTCATCGGTTTCAGGATTCGAGATTCAGACCGCCCTTCGGGAAGGCAGTTTCAGATTCGATGAGTATCCTCCGAAATGGGGGCTTTCAATCCTCTTTCCCAATTGTGTGAAAATGTTGATAAAACCCTATTCCGCGAACGAAACGCCCTTTGGCCTTCGTATGCACCGAACCTCCTGCTGTTCTACCAGCACCCACAACCCAACTAGCCCTCCCATGCGTCCGATCATCGCCCTCCTGCTCCTCGGTGTTTCCCTCACCCACGCCGCCGATGCGCCACTCCGCGCCCTGCTCATTTGCGGCGGCTGCTGCCACGATTATGCCAAGCAGTCCGTCATCCTCCGCGACGGCATTCAGGCGCGGGCAAATATCCAGGTGGACGTGGTGCTCAGCTCTGATAGCGGGACAAAGCCGTATTTCCCGATGTATGAAAACAAGGATTGGGCAAAAGGCTACGATGTCGTCATCCACGACGAGTGCGCCGCCGACATCAAGGAAATGCCCTACGTCCAGAACATCGTGGACGCCCACAAGAGCGGCATTCCTGCCGTGAACGTGCACTGCGCGATGCACAGCTACCGGACCGGCACGGACATCTGGTTCTCCTATCTCGGCCTGCAATCCAGTGGACACGGGTGGAAAAAACCGATCGATATCGATTTCTCCGCGGCCGAGCATCCCATCACCAAGGGTTTCTCTAACTGGACCACGATCGACGAGGAACTTTATAACAACGTGAAGATTTTTGACACCGCGAAGCCGATCGTGATGGGCAGTCAGGCCAATCAGAAAGGCAACGTGGAAACGGGCGTCGTTGCGTGGACGAACGACTACCACGGAACGCGCACCTTCAGCACGACGCTTGGCCATCAAAACGAAACCGTCGCCGACGGCCGCTATCTGGATTTGATCGCCCGCGGCGTTCTTTGGAGCTGTGACAAGCTTAACCCGACCTGGCTGAAACCCTACTCCGGACCTAACGGAAAATTTGAAACCGTGCCCACAAAGGCTACCGGAGCCCAGGCGGATCCGGTAAAAAAAAAGTAAGCTCTGACCTGAGCAAGGCTGGCAACACGATTCCCGCGATCGAGAAGCTCACGGCTGCCCAAGAGGCGGAGATCCTCAAGGATGTGAAGGTGCCGGACGGCTTCGATGTCAGTCTTTTCGCCAACTCTGCCGCCGCGAACTACCCGGTTTATGTCGCCGCCGCTCCTAACGGCGATCTCTATGTTTCCTCGGATGGAAACGGCTCGCTCGGTCGCGATCCCAACCGCGGGCGGATCCTGCGGCTGAGGGACACCGACAAGGATGGCAGCGCCGACCAGGTGACCGAGTTTGTAAGCGACGTCGATTCTCCCCGCGGGCTCGTTTGGGATCACGACCGTCTCTATCTGATTCATCCACCGGACGTCAGCGTGTTCATCGACAAGGATGGCGACGGTGTTTCGGATGAAAAAAAGACGCTCATCAAGGGCATTGCTTTCGGTTTCAAGGATCGTCCCGCCGATCATACGACGAACGGCCTGAGCATCGGAATCGACGGCTGGCTCTACATCGCGGGCGGTGATTTCGGAATTCTCGATGCGGTCGGCACTGATGGAAAACACCTCCAGAACCGCGGCGGCGGGGTCATCCGTTTCCGTCCGGACGGTTCCGGATTGGAGCTTTTCAGCTCAGGCACCCGCAACATCCTGGGCACGCCGATCAGCCCGCTGCTGGAGCTTTTTGCGCGGGACAACACCAACGATGGCGGTGGCTGGGACACTCGGTTCCATCATTTCACCGGCCTTGAGGACCACGGTTATCCACGGATGTATGTCAATTTCACCGACGAGATCATCAAGCCTCTCGCCGACTACGGCGGCGGTTCCGGCTGCGGCTCGGTTTATCTATCAGAGCCTGGATTTCCAGCGAAATGGAACGATGCGCCGCTGACGTGCGACTGGGGCACCGGCGCGCTCTGGCACCATAGCGTGAAGCCGCAGGGAGCGACTTTTGTGGAAACGACCAAGCCCGCACCTTTGATCAGAATGACCCGCCCGACCGATGCCGACGTGGATGGCATGAGCGCGATCTATCAGGCAAGCTGGAAGGGCGCGACTTTCAAATGGGATGGACCTAACGTCGGCTACATCGTCCGGGTTTCGCCGAAAGGATACACGCCCGAGCCGTTGCCGGATTTCGAAAAATCCACGGAAGCCGAGCTGATCGGTTTGTTGGAATCTCCCAGCCAGGTGCGCACGATGGAAGCCCAGCGCGCGCTGCTCCGCCGGCCGGGAACCGCCAGCATGCGCGCTGGTCTGGTGACATTGGCCGGCGATGCGACAAAGCCGCTGCCCGCGCGTGTCGCTGCATTGTATGCTCTCACGCAACGTGCCACCAAAAGCGACTCCGCCGCCGCCATCATCAGCGTGGTGCGACCGCTGGCTGCGGATGAAAAGCTGAACCGCTTCGTGCTCCGCGCGCTTGGTGATGCCGGACTCGATGGATTCGCCAGCGGGAAAACCTCGGCACCCGAGGAACTTTACACTGCGGGTTTTCAAACCAGTGATCCACGCACGCGGCTTGAAGCGCTGGTCGGTGCCACCCGGCAGAACATGAAAAAACTCGCACCACAAATGGCGACGCTGTTAGGTGACCCGGACCCGGTCGTCGCCCACACCGCCATCCGCGGGGTCTCGATGTTAGGAACGCCCGCGCCGTGTTTTGCGATTCTGGACAACCCGAAAGCTTCGCAGGAACAACGCCTCGGTGCCTTGCGTGCGCTGATGCGCATGCACCAGCCGGAAGTGGTGGATGGTCTTCTCAGCCGCCTCGGCCGCACCAGGGAACCTGCCGCGCGCGAAGGAATTCTATCAGCCCTCTGCCGCTTGCATTTCATCGAGGGCAAATGGAAAGGAAACTCATGGGGGACCCGGCCGGACACCCGTGGCCCCTACTATCAGCCGGAAGCGTGGAGCGGAACGGAGAAGATCGTTTTCGTGCTGAAAGCCGCGCTGGCCGAAGCATCTCCGGTAGAGGCCTCCTTCCTCGTGCGTGAGCTTCAACGGAATCGCATCGAGTTCGATGAAGCGCGCGATCGCCTCCTCACCCTCGTCAAGGATCGCGCGGAAATGCTGCCGGAAGTCGTCAACCAACTTTCGCAGGCCAAGGTAATTCCGGATTCCGGGCTTCCTTTCCTCATCCAGGCGGCGAAAAGCGCAGGTCCGCCGGACATGCTGGCCAAGGCGATCCTGGTTCTATCAAAAACCGACTCCCCCGACGGCTGCCTGGCCTCGCTCGAGGCACTTGAAAAGCTTCACCAGACGATAGGCGCGGAAAAAGCCGCTGAGATTGCCCGCAAGGCCTTTCTGGAAGCACCGAAGCTGGAAAACCACCATCAGCTGTTGGAAGGAATCGCCGTAAAACTGAATGGCGCGGACTCCCGCTGGGCCGATGCCGCGCTGCTCGCCCTCAGCGCGCGCAAGACCGGGAGCCCGGAGTCCCGCGAACTCTCACAACTCGCGCTCGACCGTGGCTGGGCCGATGCCAAGCGGCGCGTGCAAATCCTCCAGGCCATCGAACTCACCGGTTTCCACGGCCTCGATGATCAAGTCCTCGCTTCAGTGAGCGATGCAAACCCAACCATCGCCTCCGCCGCCAGCAAAACCGCGAAGAGCCTCAAGCTGGAGAAAACAGGTGAGGATCAATCGCCCGTCATCGGAACGCTGAAGCCGGAGCAGGTCATCTCTGCCATCATGGAAACCAAAGGGGACATCGAACTCGGGAAGCAACTTTACACCCGACAAAGCTGCGTAACCTGCCATGCCGTGAGTGCCGATGAACCGCAAAAAGGTCCCTACCTCGGCACCATCGCCCAGACCTACACCCGCGGCGTTCTGGCGGAAAACATCGTGGACCCTGGCAAGACCATCGCCCAGGGATTCGCCACCGAAATCTTCACCATGAAGGATGGCACCTCACAGATGGGCTTCGTCACGCTCGAGAGCACGGAAGAAGTCCGCATCCGCAACATCGCCGCGCAGGAATTCGTCCTGAAACCCGCAGCCATCGCCAAGCGCGACAAGCTGCCGAATTCACTGATGCCACCCGGTCTTGTCAGCACCCTGACCACCCGCGAATTCGCCAGTCTGTTGGATTATCTCGAATCGCTTTCGAAAAAGTGACGATTGCGGCGGTGTCAGACTTCCCTGTAGCCCAACCCTTATCCAATCTGGTCCCGGAAATCCTCATGAGACCCCGAAGCATGTCTGTTATTTAGGACGGGTACCGAAGCACTGACCCCGAAGCACACTCCTTCCACCGCTCCGGAGATCCGGAAATCCTTTCACCCTGAGCATCGTTCAAGACTTTCTCGCCGGGCCCTGTCGCCGGGCAAAACCATGCTGAAAGTCTGTTATTTGGGACTGGGACCCCGAAGCATGAAGCATGAAACAAAAAACCCGGCATTTCTCGCGAAATACCGGGCTGGGTGAACGATTAGTTTCCGCGAGTCATCAAGCGCGACGACGGCGGATCGCCAAGGCACCCATGGCTACAACTCCAAGTAGCGAAGTGGATGGCTCAGGCACAACGAGGAATCCACGGATTTCGCCACCACCGTTGTTTTGAGTGTGGATGTTGATATACATCTTCCCGTCGAGGAGCAGCGCTTCCCTTTGATCCACCGTCAACGACGCAAACGCGCCATTGAACGTCGCCGTGTCAAAATCAATCACTGGGTTGGTGAAGACACCGCCAGTCACCGCGTTTGTCGAACGGGTCAGGTCAAAAACCACGCCACCGGTACCTGTGAAGTTGCCGAGTCCGTTGTTGCCGTTCGCACCACCAGTGGCGTGAATATGCTGCACGGTGACCAGGCTCGACATGTCAGTGAATCCTTGACTACTTCCCCATCCGACGTTGGTCAGGTCGAGAATGTTGGTGTCGGTGTCGTAAGTGATACCGGTGGTATTGGCAATCTCGCCGCCGGAGCCACCAGTGATGGCGCCGGGTTCGTTACCGGGCAAGAGTCCGGCACCGGCAGTGCCGATGAGGTTGAAGGAAAACAGCGCCGCTTGTGCATTGGATGCAACGAGTGACACCACGAGGGGCAGAATTAGTTTTTTCATTGGGGTAATGCTAAGGATTGGCATTTTTAAAGCGGCGTAACGTGAATCGGTGATTTGATGACGCCAATAGAAAAATTGTGACTTTTATGAGCGTTGGATTCTTAGGATCGACCTCATATCAGGCGTCCCACCCCTCTACAATCTTACCATCAACCTCATAGGCGACCCGTATCATCTTGGGAAAGTTCAACTTTAGGGTCCGCTCGATGGAGCCCTTAACACTCTGTTGGAATGACGCTGAATTATTGAGGTAATCCATGGCACCACCATCGAACGAAACTATGATTGTCGTTTCGTCCCAACGAGCTCCCCGGTAGAACGCGATCAAATCTCGCTTGGCTCGCGCCCCAGGTGGCTGGTCTTTCGTGAAAGGCACCTTGAGATTCTTGTTCGAGGCTTGATCTGAGAGCGAAAAGAGAGCTGCTACTACGCCCTCAGGACTCGTGAAGCTACCCGGAATTGCCGTGTCGACAATTCGACCGGTGGTATCATCGAGTCCAATTTTGGTTTCCGCGTCGGTGAAGGCCACCAAGGCAAGAACGACAGAGAATACAATGCGCAGTGTTTTCATATTGGCGAACTTGAAGGGGTCTTTAATTCTTGCCCAACGATAGAGTGGTGGCACCGGCGGAGGGAAGCCCGAACTCAAAGAAGGACGCTAAGCGCCGTTGGATGTGCCGACTTGTTCTGATTCGGCTGTTTTTCTTCGTATTGAGGCGGCGCTTTTCGAATTCCAAGAAGCCAGGGCAATCCTTCACTGGGCTTGCTCAGTTAAAATCCGTAACCAAGTTGAAAGTCGTGGTTCCATCCGACTGCTCCGACCTGTACGAGAACCTAAGGTGGGCGTAAACCCTCTGAGATTCGTTGAAAAGCAGCACATGGTAGATTCGCCCCTCCGGTAGCGTCCTAGCGTGATTTGGCGATCGAGACGTTGCACCAGTATGCGCCAATAACTCTTCAATGATCACTTGATCAGCAGAATCTAATATCATATCAGCTTTCGCTTGAAGTCCATTCGGCCCCCACCAAGCCGTCAAATCAGGTGAGTGAAGGACCCAAATGTGGCTGAACGCAGGGGATCTTCGGCCATCGAACGCCGCAATACATCAATCAGGATCCTTGCGAAATGAATCATACTTGTGAGGTGGAGCCTCACCGGGTGCAGAGAAAACCGTCAGGGCAATGATTGCGATCCCCAACAGAGCCAGAACTCCACCGCATCCGATAAATGCGCCTTTCGCGGTTTTATTCATGAGTTATTGAGAGAACAGTTGTATTCGTATGCCCTCCGGCGATGATATCGGGCGAGGGTTGCTGGAGAGACTGCACGCTAGAAACTTGATCTGACAGGGATTTTCCCGAACCGGAGTGTGTATATCAGGCAAGTTCCGGGTGGGTGATGGAGGGTGGCGGGCTGGGCTGATATGAGCACGTGGTAGAATTGAACGTCTCTCGGAACATCGGCTTTTCATGGGCTGAAGCTGGCGGGAATCCGATTATCCGGAGGGGGGGGCGGGGGCGAGTTTCCCGCCGCTGAAAATGGTGCCGGCGGCCCAGGTGGTCCATGCGAAGCCACGGACGATTGTCTTCGATTCCATGGCGGCGCGGTCTATCTGTTTTCTGTTGGAAAGCGAGGGGGATCTGGTGACGATGGCAGGGTTCCACCGAATTGTGCCCTTCTAATTGAACACCCCTTGGATTGTGCGGGACGTATTGGCGGCAAGGAGATACGCAGTGAAGAGTATGCGCCGAAAAAGCATTCGCACCGCACTCTGAAGGAAATCCTCGATTCGCTATTGAAACTCCCCATTCAACCCCGTTTGCGATTCATTGAGGGGTTGTCAGAACAACGGAGTCCGGCTATGACCTGAATTTCATGCGACTTTTTCTCTACTCTATGCTCTTGCTGGCCGGGCTGGTGCGGCCTGCTAGTGCGGATCCTCTGCGGCTGATCGATATCATTCCGAATCCGGGTGCGGCAGCCGGGGAGATCTCGTTCGGGCGGTCGTTGGACTGGGACGACAAGGAGATCATCATCGGTGCCTACCCATCGGTGTATGTGTTCGATTCCCAAACGAGGGAATACAAGTACCGCCTCGGGGAGAGTGTGACGCTGGTGGACGGGTTTGCTTTCGGCTCCAAGGTGGTGATGACGCCGGACCATTTTCTCACGGTTTCCACGAGGGTGAACCGGCAACAGACGCTCTATGTTTTCCGCCGAAGCGACGGGGGGCTGGAACGGACGATTCCAACGCCGGCGGGATCGGTGCAGGAACCGGGTTTCGGGTCGGCCTTCGCGTTGAACGGAAACCGGCTGTTCGTTTCCATCCTGGGCAACACGCCGGAGGGGGGGACAACCGCGTTCGGCGGGGTCTATGTTTACGACATCCGGGACTGGTCCCGCGAGCCGCAGATGTTCCGGCCGCCGGACGGCGAGCGGTTTGATGGTTTCGGAGTCTCGATCGCCGCGGAAGGAAACATCCTGGCGGTGGGCGCGAACCGGAAGGGCAGTTCATTTCAAGGGGCCGTCTATTTGTTCGACGCCACCACGCGGGCTTTGATCGCGAAAATCCCGGGGGACGTCGTCGATGGGTGGTATGGGACGTCCGTGATGCTCCGAAATGGGAAGCTCTATGTGACGAGCCGCAGCGCCGTCTGGGAGTATGAGGCGGCGACGGGGAATTTCCTGGGGAAATTCAATCCAGCGCCGGCGGCGGGGTATTATGACTGGTTTGGCTCCGATGTGGAGATCGTAGGGGACGCTCTTCTCGCGGTGTGGTCGGACAGCACGCTCTATCAGTTTGACCTGGGGACGCGGCAGCAAATCGTCGCCCTGCGTAGCCCGCTCGATACCGGAACGTCTACCACCCATGCCGGGGAAATGAAGGCGCGCGGGGACATCCTGCTGACAGGAGCATCGGGCGGGACCGATCCGGGGACGAAGGTGGGTGCCCTGCTGGCATTCACCCGCCTCGCTAGCGAGCCGTTGGTGGAGGTTTCTGATGCCAGGGGGTCCGAAAAAGACCGGGGGGTGACGGTGACGTTCCGGGTGACTCCTCCGTCCTCCACGGAGGTGATCGTCAAATACCGGACCCGGCAGGACTCGGCGCGTGCTGGGATGGATTTCATCGCCCGCACCGGCAGCGTCATCATTCCGGCAGGGAAGGCCAGTGGCACTCTCCGGCTGGAAGTGGTGGACGACAACGGCAGCGAACCGACCGAACGATTTTTTCTCGATCTACTCGGCGGCACGGGAGCCATCGTCACCCCGACCGAAGTGGAAGTGGGGATCACCGACAATGACACGCCGGTCACCCGGTCGATTGGCACAGGGGTGGAGGTGCCGCTGCCCTCGTTCACAGGGGATAAGTTGGGGGGAACGATCGCCGCTTTCGGCAGCTCCGCGTTTGTCGGGAGTCGGGATTTCGATGGCAGCGGTCTGCTCCGAGGTGGCGTCTTTGCCGTCGACCTGCAAACCCGTAAGGTGAAGGCAACGATCAAGCCGACCGGTTTCGTGGACGGCGCGGCATTCGGGCAGGGACTGGCAGTGGACGAGGATCTGTTAGCGGTGGGAGCCTTCAAGTCACGTGAGAATCCTGCCGAGCCGGCGATCTACCTTTATGATCGTGAAACGCTCGCCGAGCGGATGGTGCTTCGTCCTCCCACTGCGGATTTCTCCGGGTTTGGGACAAAGATCGCCTTGGGGGCGAGCCACATCCTCGTCGGGTTGCCATATGAGCCTCGCCGGGGCTTCCAGGTGGGTGATGTGCTGGTTTATGATCGGGCGACGGGGGCGTTTCTGAGCCGGATCGAGGCTCCGACTCGGATTCTCGGCGGCCAGTTCGGGCTCTCGGTCACTTTCAGCGGCAATCGCGCCGTGATCGGGGGCAACGGCCGGGTGTTTTGCTTCGATCTCGAAGACAAAAACCGACTGCTATTCGAAGTGGAGCGCGATACGCGGGACACCTCCCACATCAACCTGGACTTCGGCAAGTGGTTCCATGCCAACGAATCCTACATCGTGGCGGGCAATCCGGGGGACGATTCGTTCATCGACAACTCGGGCTCGGTGCTGATTTACGACGCGGCCAACGGGGCCCTTATCAACACGGTCCGGACCCGCTTTGAGGTCGCGAATTCCAATTTCGGAAACTCGGTCTCGCTGATGGGCAGGGTTCTGGCAGTGACCGGCGGGAACGCGGGAGTGGATCTGGTGGACATCCCGACCGGTCATTCGTTGCTGCACTTTACGATTCCAAGCTTTTTCGTGAGGTATGGCTACCTACAGAACGTGATTCTCACCGACAGCCATGTGGTCGTGGGTGCCCCGTGGGGAAAAGGGATCGATCTCGGACGCGTCTTGAGCTTCCGGCGGGATGGCCTGGAGCTGGGAGGCGTTCGGATTGTCGCGAATTCCTCCAATTCTCTTGAGGGGAACTCTGGCATTAAGAACTTCAGCTTCACGGTTTCCAGAACGGGGAGCAAGGTGGGCAGCGTCGACGTCGCCTATGCCGTCAGCGGCAAATCCGTCACCGCCGCCGACTTCGGCGGCGTTCTCCCCTCGGGCACAGTCACCATGGCGGACGGATTGGGCAGCATGGACCTTATGATCCCTGTGAGTGCGGACCTGCTGGTGGAACCGCATGAAACATTCACGGTGACCATCAGCGCTTCTGGCGGCAACGTCATTTCCGGCTCCGCCGCCAGCACCACCGCGATGATCCACGATGATGACAGGGCCACCGTGAGCGTGGAGAAAATCAAGGATGGGGTGGAAGCCGCCGTCCCGACGAACGCGCATTTCCGCCTCACCCAGACGGCTGCGGCCAGCGTGGACACCGTGGTGAATTACACCGTCGGCGGTACGGCCAGCTCCGGCTCCGATTTCACAGCCCTGAGCGGCTCCGTGACGATTCCCGCGGGTCAGACAATCGCCGACATCAGTGTGGTCGTGTTAGATGAACACCTCGTCGAGCCTACTGAAACCGTTTCCATCACCTTGACCGGTTTCAGCGCCGGTGATCCTGAGGTGACGCTCGGGGCATCTCCGGCCGCCTCGGCCGACATCAACGACAATGTCGCCGGCGTCATTACCCTCGCCACCGTTCAGCCGATCCAAAAAAACATCAAGGTCAACCCCCGCACTGGCTTGTTCGACGTCGTCGTCAAGGTGACTAACACCTCCCCTTATCCAGTAGGTGGCTTCCGCCTCCATGTGGATTTCAGCGCCTACACGGCCGCTTATCCGAACCTCCGTCTCCAGAACGCAAGCAGTCCTTCGAAATCGAAAGACGTCTATGTGGACTACCGGAACCCCGTCGCTGTTGATGCCGCCGTTACCTTCACGCTGTCCTTCTATTCGCGAGATCGGAGATTCCCGAAACGTTTCGCACCCCTCTGCCGTGCCGAAGGCCTTCGGCTCACCACACAACCGGAAAGTGATATTGTTAGATCCGCCTCCACTTCTCGGTCCGCGTCCAGCATCAGCGGAATTCCTCTAACTCCAGTAACTCCGCGTGTCTCCGTCATGCAGGATCGCAGCATACAGTTGGAGTTTCCTGCTGCACCGGGACGCTGGTATTCCATCAGCTACACCTCGGATCTCGTTCGTTGGGTTGACTGCCCGACACCCGAGCAAGCCACTGGGACCACTGTCCGATGGACCGATAGCGGCCCGCCGCGCACCGACTCCCATCCTGCCGGGAAACCCACTCGTTTCTATCGAATCCGCGAGGTCACCGCCCCCTGAATCACTCATCGCGTCATCCATGAAATCAACTTTTTTCCTGATCCTCCTGGCAGCCGCATCATTCGTTTGCTGAGCGTGGTAGGTTGTTAGTTTTCTCGGGGAATTTCGAGTAGTGAGGCGGCCCCGTTTTCTTTTTGTTCCTGCCATGAAATCGGTGCTAAAAAACGGCCGTGAGTAAGAGCCCATGCCCCGATAGCCCGCAGGTCCGGCAGGATCAGATCAGTGAGGAGGACATTGCCGAGCAGGCGATTTTCGAGCTGGAGTCGCCGGATCACTCCCTTCTATCAGGACCGAATTCGCGCATTCACAATCTAGCGACGTTGTTCAGGGTGGCGCTGGATCTGTTTCGAGGGTTTCGTGCTTTGCACTTCGCGGGGCCTTGTGTGACGATCTTCGGCTCCGCCCGGACAAAGCCCGGCAGCCAGTATTATGAAATGGCGCGCAAAATGGGGGAGGCGTGCGCGCAGCTCGGATTTACGGTGGTGACGGGCGGCGGGCCGGGCATCATGCAGGCGGGGAACCAGGGGGCATTTGAAGCGGGCGGGCGCTCGTTAGGGGTGAACATCGAGCTGCCGTTCGAGCAGGCGCTCAATCGTTTCGTGCATGGATCGGTGACGATGCGTTACTTTTTCACCCGCAAGGTGGTGCTGGTGAAATACTCTTACGCGTTCGTCGTGCTGCCCGGCGGGGCGGGGACGTTAGATGAGATGTTTGAGACGATGACGCTGATCCAGACGGGGAAGCTGAGGTCGTTTCCGATCATTCTGATGGGGAAGGATTACTGGCAGCCGCTGATGGATTTTGTCTATCGAATGGCGGAGGAGGGGACGATCAGCCCGGACGATCCGGAGTTGATTTTCTTCACTGACGACATCGAGGATGCGAAGGCGCATCTGCAACGGCATGCGGTGAGGCAGTTCGGCCTGCGAAGGAAAAAGCAGCCGCAGCCGATCAAGATTCTGGGGGAGAAAAAGGTCTGAAGTGGATGAGTAGAAAAGGAGATAGCAACCGCAGATGAACGTTGATGAACGCAGATAAGATTTTGATTTGAAGAGAACCTGGGATGTTCTTCTCTTGATCAATGTTTATCTGCGTTCATCTGCGGTTGGCTTTTTCTCCAAGGGTTAGACGGGCGAAATGAATTTCGCGGTCCAGTTGTTATGCCTTGGGCAGGAAGAATCCGCGCTGTTTTTCGGTGATCGGCAGGCCGAGTTTCTCCATCGCGGCGAGCATGTCCTCCCAGACCTGGCGCTTGACGGGGGCGCTGCCGCCGCTTTGCAGGAGGTAGCTCGGGTGATAGGTGACGCGCACGGGCGTGCCTTCGAAGTCGTGCCAGGCGCCGCGCATCGAGGTGACGGTGCCTTCGAGCCCTAGCAGGCCTTCCGCCGCCGTGCCGCCGAGGGCGATGATGATTTCCGGCTGCACGATGCCGATTTCCGCCCGCACGAATGGCATGCACGCCGCCATTTCCTCGGGGGACGGTTTCCGGTTGTTCGTCGTCTGCTTTGGTGTCGCTGGCCGAAATTTAACGATGTTGGAAATATAGACTTCCTCCCGGGAAATCCCCATCGCCTTGAGAATGTCGTTGAGCTTCTGCCCGGCCGGGCCGACGAACGGCTCGCGTTCCTTTTCCTCCTGATAGCCCGGTGCCTCGCCGATCAACATGACCCTCGCTTCCGGGTTTCCTGTGGCGAACACCATGGTCTCGCGCAAGGTGCCAAGTGCTTTGGCCGGTGCCCAGGTTTCCGCCTGATGCCGCAATTCGGAGAGTTTCCCGACGCGGGTGGTGCTTTCCATCGTAATTTCCGAGGACGGCGGCGCGGAAGGGGTTTCGGCTGGCATTTCGACGGTCGCTGGGGCGGGTTTCGCTCCGGGACGGGATTTTTCGAAAAGCTCTCTGAGGCCGTCGCGCGCGCCTTCGTCGAGGTGCACATGGCTCACGCCACGGGCTTGTTCGGCTTCGAGAAATTCCAGCAGCACATCGACAGGACGGATCACGGCGTGACGCTAGCGACCCGCTCGTCCGCGTGCAATCGCTGGATTCGCTGAATCCGGCTTGTGCTTGCCGATAGGGGAAAACGCGTGCAGTTTCCGCCCATGTCATACGTTCCAAAGCAGCCCGGCCGCCTCTCGGCCCCACAGTGGTATTCCGGGCCGAGGCTTTGGCGGACCTTGAAAAAAGCCACGCTCAGCGCCGGGCGCAAAACCCTGCTGACGGCTCTCACCTTGTTTTACTGCCTCCAAGACAAAGACACACCGACGTGGGCGAAAGGCGTGATCATCGGGGCGCTCGGCTATCTGGTCCTGCCAGCGGATCTGATCCCAGACATCCTTCCGGGGGTTGGCTACGGCGACGATTGGGGCGCGTTGGTCGCCGCACTTGGCACCGTCGCGGCTTACATCAAGGACGTGCACAAAACGAAGGCGCAGGACCAGGTCGAGCGGCTTTTCGGCTCGAACAACGCAGTCGCACCGCCAGAATTTTTCGAATAAAGGCACAGCTCGGGAAGTATTACCCGGCGGCCACGAACTCTTAGCTTCATGAAATCGATCATCCTCTCTCTCCAGGTGTTTTTTTTCACCACTCTGCTCTCATTGGCCGTCGTGACGATCGATATGGAGGCTTTCGGAAAAAACCTCGGCGGGTGGACCAAGCGCGGAAATTCCTCTGCGGAATACACGCTGTCCGGCTCCAGTTACCGCACCTACAAGCCGGAAATCAGCCCCACGCCGGATGGCGGTATTTTTGTTTCGATCCGCATCGATCACGTCCGTGGCTGGCTGGCCTCCGATGATCATGCGATTCTGGAAATCACCGTGAATTCGAAAGGCAACATCGCCTCCGCCCAATCGAATATCGCGATCCAAGGCCAGTCGATCACCAGTGACCTCATCCTCGGTGGAAATGATGCGAACAAACAAATCGTCGGCGACACCGAGCGCGCCGTACAGATCGGCGTCGATCTGGTGGCGAATCTATCCGCCAAGATGTTGCGTGAAAACATCGTCGAGGCCGGGCGTGTTTCATTCCCGTCCGCACTCCGCCACAATTACAATTTGCTGTTCCAGGCCGTCCGCCTCGATGGCGCACCTGTCATCCTGACACCTCCCGCCACTGCCTCTCCTGCACCACCTGCCACACCTGCTGTTGCGCCTGCGACCACCCCTGCGCCTGATGCCCCCAAAGCGGTGCCTGCTCCTGCGGAGAAGCCGGTCACGCCGGCTCCAAGCTCACCTCCATTGGAAATCAAGCCCTATGGTGTGCCAAGCAGTGCAGAGCTCCCTGTGCAAAAGTAGCACAACCTGTGTGGTGCCTCACTTGATCATGCTTGCGAGGATGTCCCACGGCGAAATCACGCCGACTAACAGTCCGCTGGCCGGTTCTACCACCGGCAGGAAGTTCCGCCCGTGGAACAGATAGAACATGGCGGCCACTTGCGGCTGGTCTGGATGCAGGACCGGCGTGTCCGTGTCGAGATAGCGGCTGACCTGCTTGTCCTTGATAGCGGCGAACCGCTCACGCACGTCGTCCATGGTCTCCGCGAAGATCCCGCCATCGAGCGTATTGGCGATTCGATCGAAACGCGGGTCGTGCACGGCGACCTGTGGGAGGATCGCCGCGATCAGCAGGTTTTTCCGGAATTGCCCGATGTAGCGGCCCGTGTCATCGACCACCGGCATCGCAAGCACGCGGTTTTTCAAAAGGGTCTGCACGCATTCGGTGAGCGTCATCCGCGAGGTGAGCACCGGGTATTCGGTGGCCATGATGGAGCCGCAGGTGTCGTCTGATGTGGATGATGGGTTCATTGGTTGGTGGGGTTGGTGGAGAATGTTAGAACCGGGTCATTTCACACCCAGCAGTGCGAGAAGAATGCCGCCGGAAATCGCCGTGCCGAAGACGCCTGCCAGATTCGGGCCCATGGCATGATAGATGAGGAACAATTTCGGGTTTTCTTTGTTCGCCACGATGTGGGAGACACGCGCGGCGATGGGCACGGAGGCGATGCCGGCGGAGCCGATCAGCGGGTTGATCTTGGTTTTCAGGAATAGGTTCATGATCTTCGCCGTGATCACCCCCGAGGCGGTGCCGCAGACGAAGGCGACGAGGCCGAGCCCGACGATCTGCAGCGTCTGGAACGAGAGGAAGGTGTGCGCCTGCATGGTGGAGCCGATGGCGACCGTTAGCACGATGGTGACCACGTTGAGAATGGCTCCCCCGGCGGTTTCCGCGAGGCGGCCGACGACGAGCGTCTCGCGCAGCAGGTTTCCTAACATCAGCATCGTCACCAGCGGGGCGACGGGCGGAAAAAACAGATTCACAATTGCGGCGATGACGAGCGGGAAGATGATTTTCTCCAGGCGAGTGACCTTGCGGACCTGCGCCATCTGGATGTTGCGCTCGGCCTTGGTGGTGAGCAGCCGCATCACCGGCGGCTGGATGATGGGCATGAGCGCCATGTAGGAATAGGCTGCCACGGAAACGGGCGAGAGCAGGTGCGGCGCGAGTTTCATCGTCACGAAGATGGCCATCGGTCCGTCGGCGCCTCCGATGATGCCGATAGCCCCGGCTTCTGATAGGGTGAATCCCATCAGCTTGGCGAGGATCAGCGCGACGAAAATTCCTAGGTGCGCGCCGGCGCCGAGAAGCACGAGTTTCGGGTTGGCGATCATCGGGCCGAAGTCCGTGATGGCACCCACACCGAGGAAGATGAGCGGCGGGACGATCAGCAGGGAAACACCCTTGTAGGCATAGTTGAAAAGCCCGCCTTCGAGCGCGAGATCGGAGCCGGGGATGTTCACGACGATGCACGCAAAGCCGATGCCTATCAGCAGGAAGGGCTCGCATTTTTTCACCACCGCCAGATAGATCATCACGAAGCCGACGGCGATCATGACGAGGTTTCCCCAATAAAGCTGGGCGAGGCCGGTTTGTTTGAACAAGGAGTCAAACAGGGAAATCACTTGGTCGATCATGGTGTCGCGTGGTGGGTTCTCAGTGGCCGCTTTTCAAATCCTTGTCATCGATGGACCAGAAGCGGTTGACCAAGGGCAGCAGTGCGAGGATGACACCGATGCCGGAAATAATGAAAAAGCTCAAAATGAAATCGACGATGCTGATGATGACGGCACCCTCCACGGAGTCTGGAATTGTGATCATGGCGATGGGGAATCGGAAGACGGCGAAAACCTGATGGAGAACTTCCGCCGTGTCCTTTTTGATTGATCGCAGGGTCTCCCCCCGTCATCGTGCGAACAAGCATCAAGCAGTTGATCAGAAGGTTTGCAGAAAAGTTCGCAGGATATGCGGGTGCCGCAAAAAGGGTAGGTCAGACATTCCAGTCTGTTCTTTCACAAGCACCGTATGCAAACCGCCCGACATACTCCTCAAGTGGCGTCTACTCGCCAATCGGACCGAGACATGTGAATCCGCATGGCCCGACCCCGTTCACGCGGCGCGTTTATTCCAGCCCAGTGGAATGAACGGCCCCAATCATGGAGGCACGCGGGAGCAATGAGCCCATTTATGAATGTTAATTTGAGAGCAATGACCCCATTCATTCAGACAAAATTCAAAAAACACCCGGTTTCGATCTGATACTACTGACCCTGGCGCAAATCTTTCCGGCTACGAAAAGTCCAGTGGAAGCAAGCAACAAAGGAGCGAGCCACCGCCATGCTGGAAACCCCTCATGGTATTCCATGAGCTTACCGTCATCTATGCCGGATAGAACAGGAGACATCCCGCCTCGCTCTTCTAAAAGCTGACTGATGCGTGAATTGTTGTGAGACAAGCTGGCGGATTGAAATTGCTGGATAAGCGAATGCTGCTTGAAGTCATAAGCAGATAAAAAAAGCCACTCTTCTTCTGTGGTGCGCTTGACGCGAAGCGCCAACACCGAGCCGTCATTGCTCCAGTGGACATGATGCACCGGATAGCCTTCCGCGTAAACATCACCGAGAATTGCGGGTTTCGCAAATGTGTACGGCCAGTCAGCAACACAGAGAGTAATGGAGATATCGCCAAAGCCGTAAACGTGCGTGAAAGCACGGTTCTTACTAGTTGGGTGGACTACTTCACTACGGTTTCGAGGATAGAATTTGTATTCCCAATTTCCGACGAGCAAAGCACCAACCAAGAACCCCAAAAGCAGCATGAACGAAAGCAGTTTTCGTTTCATTGTTAGCTTAAAGAATTTCTTTTCTGTTAGTTTTAAGACACTGATTAACAGGCCGATCCCTGCACGTGAATTCAGAAAGTAAGTGCAAAGGTTCGGCTTGAAGGAATAAGGGCTGGCGCGAGAAACTGCAACATATGAATTACACACAATTGAGCGAGGAGGAGCGGTATCGGATCGGGGCACTACGGTCGGAAGGCAGGACGAT
>JANODE010000082.1:0-10765 GCA_031412525.1 Akkermansiaceae bacterium
GCGCGCCGGTCGCCGGGGTTGATGAACTTGCTGTACTGTCCCAAGGCGCAATAACTGCCGCTGGTCGGCGAAAGCGAAAGCCCCCACATTAGATAGGTATTGGCCTGTTCGATGGTGAAAATGTTGTGCATGGGGAGAGCATGCATCATCCAATCGGGAACCCCCGCGCCGTAGCTGTCATCGCCGAAGAATTCGGTCATGTAGATGGTCGAGGTCGGATACGCCGCGCGCAGGCCGGAGAGGGACGAGGTGTTGTTGCCGACGTTGTTGGTCGAGCCCTGGTAGGGGTGGTGGGCGATGGCGGCGAAGGCGTTGGCCGGGAGCTGGTTCAGGTAGCTGGTGATGACGCTCGGGCTGGCGGTGGTGGTGTCGGGTCCGATGAATTTAACGAAGCCGAATCCGTTCGCCTGGAAAGCGTTTTTGACCGCCGCGAACGCCTGGGGATAACCGGCCTTGGTGCTGGTTTCGGTGCTGTTGAGATAACAACCGGCCTGCCATGCGGCATAAAACGTCCCGCCGGGCGTAAAATCGCACTCGTTCTGAATCGAGATGAAATCGGGAATCGCCTTGTCCGCCGGCAAGGTCGAGTTGTCGCGCAAATATTGGAGCGAACGCAGCCACCAATCGGCGTAATCCGCGTACCGGTAGGCCGAGCCCGTTTTCGCGAGCGTCCCCCCCATGGCGCTGCCAGTGCTCTTCAAACTGCCCGGCGGCGACCACGCCGACATCGTGATCAAGCCGGTGGGCTGAATGGCCCGGTACATTTGAATGAAGCGGACGTTGTCCGAATCCCACCCCGACCAGAAGATGCCCGGCTCATCCAGAGCACACTCGAAGGAGTTGGCCAGGCGGACAAACGAGATGTTCAGATTGGCCGGGGAGAACGCGAGGTTGAATTGCGAGTTGTTCCACGCAATGCCCTGCGGGCCGAGACAGAAATTCGCACCGATGCCGTGGATCTGCTGGTAAGTGGTGGCCGGCGTGAGAGTGGTGGTGGAGGTGGTGAAACCCGTGTTGGCGACGACGGTGATGGTGCCATTTGTGGCAAACTGGCTGGTATTCCAAGCAAGGCCGTAGCCAAGGGCGGGAAGCAGTGTGGAAGAGAACGCACCACTGACACTCCCGGCGGAGAGTGTGACGATGAACGCATCTCCTAACTGAAGCTCCGGCCCGGTGTTGATCACTCGCAAGGTGCCGCCACGAATCAGACTTCCGGTGATTGTCAGGTTGCTGGCGCTGGGCGAACGGGTGCGGTCGATGCTCAGGTCGAGGTAGCCGCCGAGAGTGAGGGTGCTGGTTGCGTTCACCGAGGGAAGTAAAACGTCGGTCGCATCGAGCGTGCCGCCGGCGGCCACGGTCACAGGTCCATTCAAGGTGAGCGAACCGCCGAGCGTGCCGCCGGATGCGACGTTCACGGGTCCGTGGATGGTTCCGCTGCCTGCGAGTTTCGCGCCGGTGTTCACGGTGACGGCGCTGCCCGCGGCGATGGTGCCCGGGCTGTTGATGAGGAGTGTGCCGTCGTTCGCGCTGGTGGGACCGGCGTAGGTGTTGGCTCCAGATAGAACGGTGGTCCCGTCGCCATCCTTAACGAGGCCTTGCGGGCCGCCGGTTTCGCCGATGCTTCCGCTGATGGTTCCGGTGCCGGAATTGGTTCCGATGTGGCCGTCGCCGGGTCCGGTGATTGCTTCCGCAATGATGACATTGCCGGCCCAAGTGGCTCCCCCCTCGATGCGGAGCTGGCCGAGCGATTCGCCGGTGTTTCCACCATGCAGATAGAGCGTGGCGTTGTGCGTGCCCGCAGAGGTGTAGAGGGTGGCGTTTTCAAGGATATGAATCGTGGCTGAGGCGTTGTCCAAGCCGTTCATCTGGGCCTTGCCCGCGCCGGCGGACGCTCCGATGCCGATGTTCCAGGTACCGGTGTAGGCAGAGTAGTTTCCGTTGAGGATCGTGGTGGTGGTGCCGGTGCCGAGAGTGACGTTGATCGTGCCGTTTCCTGACAGAGATGACGACAGGCCGGTGTAGGTGACGGCCCCTGCGGTTAGATCGAGCGTGCCGTTGTTGGCAATCGCTCCCGCGCCGAGGGCGGTGGTGGTGGTGGTGGTGATTTTCCCCGCGTTGATGGTGGTGCCGCCGGAGAAGGTGTTGGTGCCCGACAGGGTCAGCGTTCCGGCTCCCGACTTGGCGAGCGACATCCGCGAAGTTGGAGATGGAGCAATATTCCCGCGCATGGTGATGTTTCCGGCTCCGCCGAATGACAGCGAGCGATTGCCAGAGCCGCCGGGGATCCAGTTGCAGCCGATGTCGAAGAGCAGCGGGTTGGCGGATTCATTGGTGAAAAAGTGGTTCGTGTTGGCCGTGGTGCCGCCGATGGTGAAGGGCAAGGCGCTTTGAAACGTGATAGCTCCCGCGCCGGAGGCGACGCTCACCAAGTCAACCCGGGCCGACGCACCGGTGGAGCCGGTGAGGGTCACAGGGTTGGTTTGATTTCCCGCGAAGCCGAACACCATGCCGTTGGTCCCGACCGCACCGCCGATCACGGAGCCGAGTGTTAGATCGGTGGTGGCGGGATCGATGCCGTTGAAGATGGCGTTGTAAACATTGGCGGTGCTCGCCACCGGATTGTAGTTGGTGCCGGTAGCGACGTTGGTGCCGGTATTGCCCGCACCGCCGGTCCAGACGCTGGCGGCGATGATGTCGGCTGATAGACCGACGGGCTGGGTGAGGGAATATTTCGCGGCGGACACGCCGGCGAGAGTGGCGGTGGAGGTGACCGCGATGTTGATGCCGGGGTTGACGCTGGTGAAAGTGCCAGTCGGATTGAGCGTCACGGAGTCGCTGCTTTCCACTCCGATCAGCGTGCCCGAGAGGGTGGCGGCATTCGTGGTGTCGAAATATTTGTCGAGCGCGACCGCACTGGCGAGTGTCAGCGTTTTGCTGGAAACCGACTGCGCCGGGGAAAGCGCCGCGGACGTGCTCGCAAAAAACAGGGGAGTCCCAAGATAGCGGGCGACAAGGTTGGAATGGGGCCCGGGCGCAAGTGCGGTATCCGCCGGAGTGATGATACAACTACCGCCCGAAAGTTCAGCCGTGCCGATGAGTGTTCCTCCGAGACCGCCGTCAAACAATTGAACCGTGCCGTTGGCGGCAGGCGGACTCACATTGACGACGAACTGGAGGGTATCTCCGTAAACCGACGACGCCGTGGTGCCCAGGTTCCGGGAAAGCGTGGCGGTGGTCGTCTGCGGCCCTGCGACGACGAGTTCGAGGTTTCCGCCGTTGATCCGGATCTCGCAGGATTTGCCCGCTTGAATCCCCTGCCCTGTTACTGTTCCGCTGAATGTCGGAGAACCGGAGATCGTGCCGGATGCCTGTGAAATGATCACGTAAGTGCCATCGCCAAGCGGCGTGGCGGAGTTGTTGCTGATGGTGAGCTCGCCATTGAGTGTCAGGACGCCGGAGGAAACCGTTAGCGCCGGGTGGCTGGAATCGCCCGTGAAACTGGCGGGCATGAAATTCAGGGTGACAGGCGTTGTTCCGAGATCGATGGACACGCCGCTTTCGAGATCGCCGCCACCCGTCACAAGCGGGATGCCGGCGGGCCAGACGTAGTTGGCTTTTGCCGATAGATCGAAGCGCGCGCCGGATGCGATGCTGATGCTCTGGGTCGCCGCCAACGAGCCGGACGCTCCCAGTGCCAATGTGCCGCCGTTAATGAGAGTGGGGCCGGACCAAGTGTTCGTTCCATTGAGCATGAGGGTTCCGTTGCCGGATTTGGTGAAGCCGCCGCCTGTGGAAGTGGTGTCCTCGATCAATGACTGGGCGATGGTGATGGCGAACCCGCCGTCGTCGATGATCGCGCCACCCGATTTCACCTTCGCGTTGGTGGCGGCTGCCAGGAATGTGGCGCTGTTCCCGTTGGCCTTCAGAGTGCCTCCGTTGAAGTTCACGTTGAACGTGAGCGAACCCTTGGTGAGGGCCGGGACCGTCAGCGTGCCGCCGTTCAGGTTGAGCGTGCCGGAAGCTGATCCAATGCCCTGCCCAAAACGGGACAGTCCCGTGGAAGATACCGAGCCGCCGTCCAAGGTGAGGCCGGCACCGACGCTGTTGCCGGTTCCGACGTCGATGCTGGTGACGTTGAGCGTCGTGCCGGCGTCCACTTGAAGCGTGCCGCGGTTTGCTTGAAACGCGCCGAGGTTCACCGTGCCGCTGTTCTGGAGTTCGAGCAGGCCCGTGCTGTCCTTGATGATTTTGACCCCGTTTCCGGTGATGGCACCGGTTAGCAGCATCGCGCTCGTGCCGCCGAACCTCGTCTGCTGCATCAGGGTGACGGCTCCACCGTAGGTGACGGCTGATGCGCCGCTGTTGAGGAAAGCCCCGACATCGAAGCCGTTGGCATTGCTGTTCAGGGTGAGAGGGACAATCGCAGTGGGAGAAAAACCACCGAGATCAAGAATGCCTCCACCGGTGACGGTGAGGCCGGATGTTTTGTTAACGGCATTTCCCAATGCACCGGCAGAACCTAACTTGAGCCTGCCCGCCCGGACTTCGGTCGTTCCGGTGTAGGTGTTGTTACCTGAAATCACCCAGGTGCCGCCGCCGTCTTTCACGAGACTGGTAGCGTTGACGCTTTGATCGGTCAATCCGATGGCGAACAGGTTGTTGCCCGTATTCGAGCCGATCAGGTTGAGAGTGCGGGTGCCGGGTATATCAAAAAGATTCGTGTTAGCGCCATTGTAGGTGAAGCTGATGGTTCCGGAACCGGTGCCAGAAGCGTCAATGGCAGGCGACGTGCCGTTAATGATGCGGATCTGTCGGTTGGTGCTCTGGGCGGTGGTGCCGGTGTATTGCAGGGTGCCTCCATTCAGGTGGATGCCGATGCCGTTGCCGGTGGCGGTTTCAGAAACGGCCGTCCGAGCCCCCAGGCTGCCTGCCACGCCGTAGTCGGTTAGGGACGCCACGTTCAGAATCCCCGCGTTGACGTCGGTGGTGCCGGTGTAGGTGTTTGCGGCGCTGAGAGCGAGCACGCCGACACCAGCCTTCGCGAGACCGGCGCTGCCTTGAATCACCGCGGAAACGGTGGCGGTTTTTCCCGAACCGAGGGCATTGACCGTGATGGTCGTCGCAGTGCCTGATAGAATCAGGTTATTCGCAGAGTTCCCGTTGTTGTCCAGGATCCATGAGGCAGGACTGGCGATGTCCGTATCGCCGAAGATCAAGTTCGCAAGCGTACGGTCGGCATCGAGTCGCACCGTGACATCGGCGCTCGGGTTGAGGTTGTTGAAATTCGCCGTCGATCCCGAACCGTCCGCGACGGTGGCGGCGGACCATTTCGTGGTATCACTCCAGTTTCCGCCGGTGGGACTGGTCCATGTTCCATCGGCTGCTAGAGCGATGGAACCCAAGCCAAACAGAAAAGCCACCAGACCGGAAATGGCTGGCGCAGGGTTTCCAAGGGGGTTCATTCGTAAATTCCCGGAGTAGTTTGAGATGAACTTGAATACATTATGGCCTCATCCGCGCTTGCGACAACAAAGCATGCTATTTTGCATCGGCATCCCAGAAGATGTTTCCAATACCGCCCTGCTGGTCGAATCGCTTCATGTCTTCCATGCCGATCTCCCCGACATGTCCATCGTAATAGGCGACCATGGCCTTCTTGTTGTAGCGATAGGCGATTTTACCGTCCGGAGTGCCGCCCTCGACCGCGGCAGCGCCTTTCCAAAGGAATCGCCCGCTGTATTTGGCCTGCCAGTCCGTGGCGGTGAAGAATGCGGCGGACCTTTCCGGTGCCGTCAATTGGTGCATCCGGAAAAAGCTCGTCGAGCTCGGGGAGCCCCATCCGCCGGTATTGGGCTGGCCTTCGCAGTTGTAGCCATAGTTTGAAGCAATGCTCGAGTAATTCTTCTTTTTCGCCCTCACCACGGCGGGATCCAGCATGCCGGGCGGAAGCGTGGTGTCCACTTTGCCGCCCGCTAGCAGATCGGCGGAATAGCCTTTGAGATTATCCATGAAATCCTGATGCTGCATCCACGCGATATAAGCCGAGCCCTTGTCATCGAACGCGCGGACGGGGACAAACTGCCCGTTGTGATCCGAGGCGTATGCAACATTGGCAAGCTGAAGTTGGGAGAGGTTGCGAGTGACTGTCACCTTGTCCGCCGAGTTTCTCATTCTGGAGAATGCCGAAATCGACAGGGTGGCAAGGACGACAATGATGAGAATCACGACCAATAGTTCCGTTAGCGTGAAGCCATTTCGAGGATTTGGGGATTTCATGTGTGGATGAGGATTTGAGAATTGGGCGGGATTCGGAAAAGCGATGCACCATCTTCGCTCGTGGCAAATCGTCGTGGCCGTATTCGGTTCCCCGCCGGGGTCCGTTCAGCCGGCGCGGCGGCGGCGGAGCAGGGCGAGGAACCCGAACGAGACGATCACGACCGCGGCATTCGGCTCGGGGACGACGGTTACAAGGCCGTTCGATGCATTGAAGGTGGCGGTGTATCCGCTCGCGAGACCGGTGGTGCTGACGGTGGTGAATCCGGAGCCGTCGTAGGCATCGAAGTCGAAGATTTTGACGTTACCCTCGGTGTTGAAGCCGGATTGGAAGAGCAGGTTCAGCGTGCCGCCGTTGAACTTGACGGTCTGGCTGCCGGCGACGGCTGCGAGGGCCAGATCGTAGTTTCCGGAATTGAACGCGTTGATCTCAAAGTTCGAGATGCTGCCAAGGCCGAGAGTTAGGTCGCCGGCATAGGTCATGGTGCCCGGCGAATTGCCAATGGCCAGCGTGCCATTGGCTCCCACCGTTAGGTTTCCGTTTATCGAGCCTGTTCCACCCAGTGACTGGGCATTCGACGCACCCACGGTAAAACCGGAGGCGGCGCTCACGTCAAAGGTCGTGGTGGCACCGAGAATGATCTGCGAGGAATTGGCGATGGAACCGGTGCTGTCGAGAGCCAGAGTGCCAGCCTTGACGGTGGTGACACCGGTGTAGGTGTTCGCGCCGGAGAGGGTCAAGGAGCCCGCGCCTACCTTGGTCAAGGCTCTCGCACCGCCCGATTCAGAAACGACGGCATTGATGGTGATATCTCCCGAACCGCCGGCGCTGCCGTCTGCGGCGAGAACTAACGACGAAAGAGCAGTTGATCCGGGGACCGCGTCACCGCTGCCGAAGGTGTAGGTTGGCGTTCCAACGTAGCCGCTACCGGCGGCCGTCATGCTCACGCCGGAGACGGTGAACTGCGTGGCATTGGGGGTAGCGCTGCCGTTGGTCGTTCCAGAAGAAAATGTGCCTGCTCCAAAAGCGATGGTTGGAGTCGTGGTGAACCCGGAGCCCGGATTGGTGATCGTAAAACCGGTCAGAGTGCCGGTCGTCCCGCCGCTCAGAACCGCCGTCGCGGTGGCACCTGATCCGCCACCGCCAGAAATGGTTACGGTCGGGGCCACTGTATAAACTTTATCGCCCGCTGCAAATCCCGTGAAGCTAGCCGCAGTGACGCCCAGAGTCGCTGTCGCAGTCGCGCCGGTGCCGGTGCCGACGATTGTAATAGTCGGGACTGCCGAGTAGGCGGTGCCAGTGGTTCCTGTCAGTAACTGGATGCCCGCGAGGCCACTGCCGATGATGGCGGGAGTGCCGGAGCTGTTGATCAAGGCTCCGTTTCCGCCGACGCCGGTGCCGCTAAGCGTAATGGGCTCGTTAAGGGTGGCGCCATTAAGATCGAGCGTGGCACCGCTGGAGACCGTGGTGATCCCGGTCGTGGTCTTTTGCGGGCCGCCGAAGCCGAGAGCCGCCGCGTTACCTGCTTTCAAAGTGCCGGCGTTAATGGTCGTCGCGCCGGTGTATTGGTTGGCGCCGGTGAAGGTCAGGGTGCCGAGGCCCGACTTGGTGAGGCTGCCGCCGGTGGAGGCGGTATCTTCGATGAGGGGTTGTGCGATGGTGATGGCAAAGCCGCCGTCGTCGATGAAGGCACCACCGGCCTGAATCTTCGCGTTGTTGGCACCACTGAAAAATGTGCCGCTGTCGGCGTTCGCCTTGAGGGTGCCGCCGTTGAAGTTGGCGTTAAATACTACACTGCCGCCTGCGGTTCCGCCCTTGTTAATGCTGGGAACCGTCAACGTGCCATTGGTAAGAGTGAGTGTGCCGGAAGCAGTGCCGGAAGTCGCCGTGCCAAATAAGGCCGCTCCGCTGGACGTGACGTTGCCACCGTTAAGAGTGAGGCCTGATCCAACACTGCTCCCGGAGCCTACTGTTATGCTGCTGACAGCGAGGGTGGTGCCGGAGTTGACCTGAACCGTGCCACGATTTGCTTGCAGCGTGCCGAGACTAGTGGTCCCGCCGTTGGTGATTGAGAAAGTGCCCGTGCCGTTTTTGTTTAGGGCAAAACCTCCGCCGGTGAAGCCGCCGGTGACCGCGATGTTGCCGGTGCCTAAAATTGTGCCGCGTTTAAGTTCCACCGCGCCGGAATAGGTGACTGCGGTTCCAGATGAGTTTTGAAGGGCGCCCACGTCGTTGTTGTTCGCGCCGCTGTTGAGTTCGAGCGGTGTAGCCGCAGACGGTGAGATGCCTGCGAGGTCGAGGCTTCCAATTGTATTGCCGATTGCACCGCTGGCGCCGCTAACAATGACCTTCGTTGTCGTGCCCAAGGCGTCTGCCGAGCCGAGTCTGAAGATGCCACCATTTACGGAGGTTGTGCCGTTGTAGGTGTTGGTTCCGGAGAGGACTTGGGTACCCGCGCCGCTTTTCACCACGTTCATGCCGCTGGCACCGTTAGTGATGTTACCGGTGTAGGTCTGGGTGCCGGACAGAGGATTGAGGGTCAGGTCGGTGAGGGTGGAGTATCCGGTGGTGATGACTGATGCCAAATTGGTGCTGCCGGTGAGGCCGCCGACGGTCAGCGTTGTGGGGCCGACGACGGTAACGGTTCCGGCGCCCGAAGTGTCGAGGGCGCTGGTGGAGAGGGCGGATGCATTGGTGAGCTTAAGCACGCCAGCGCTGACCGTGGTCGCTCCAGTATGGGTGTTGGTTCCTCCCAGCGTGAGGGTGCCCGCGCCGGTTTTGGCGAGCGTCATGGTGCCGCTCCAGTTTCCGTTACTTACGATGTCACCGGCGGCTTCAACCGTGAGGTTTCGCGTTCCGCCACCGCCCGCGATGAACGCCCACGAACCGAAGTCGAGGAGGCTGGCTGATTGGTTGCTGATCGCGTGGCTGGTCGTCGAGCCCAGACCGCCGATGTTGATGGTGCCGGTGCCAGCGAAGGTAACTGCACCCGCACCCGTCTGCACGCTCAGGCCGCTTGAGTTCAGCCGGATCGCCGCGCCTGTGCTGCCGGTGATGGTAAGCGGGTTACTTTGTGCGGTCAGGACACTTACGGCGCTCCCCGCGCCACCGGCACCGCCGCCGAACGCAGCGGCCAGGGTGAGATCAGTGGTGGTGGTGTCAGTGCCGTTGAACGTGATGTTCAACCCGCTGGCTGTGGTGCTCGCGATATTCGGAGAAAAATTAGTCCCGATGGAAAACACGGAGTTGGTTGTACCAGTCCACAAGCTTTGCGCTTGGACATGGGAGGTTGAGAGGCAGAGCGTAAGCGTGGCGATGTATCCGAATGAGAGTCGGGCGAAGTGGTTGGGCTTGAATTTCATGGCGGATATCGGGGTTGAATCTTAGGGGGCGCTGGGTTTGAAATGCAGAAGAAATGATATCCATCGGGCATCGCTACTTCGGAGCATTCCAAACTATAAAACATGAAGAATTTGGCTATCCCCCGCAGGGGGGATTTTTTCTGGCGGAAACGGAATGGTTAGTAGGGCGGTGGAAAAGGGGCAGAAGGCCGGGACATGAAGACGAGTTCGGCCTCGGTTGGGCTTTTCGTTCACTTTCCATTCGCATGTGCTCTCAGCGAGAGCGCGCCATCCTTGGAGCGCGAAATCTCGGAGAGGTGGGCGGAGCCTGGAAAACCCAATAACCAGACTCCGCCTTGGGATTTGCCTCCCTCCAGAGGCAAAATGGGGTGATGGTTATTTGACGACTTGAAGTCGGCCGAAGAGCTTGGTTTCCGGAACGACCGTGGATTTCGGGATGCTGATCTTGACGCTGTCCGCCGGGGTGCCGTTAGTTACCGTGATGGTCGCCGCTCCGACAGTTCCCGTGGCTGCGGGAACCACGATGGAGGTCCATGTGCTCAGATTGGTTCCGTATTGGAATATCTGAGTGGTTTCCGGGCTGAGCGAGTCGTCGCGTCGCGTATAGGTGAACTCAAAATGAGTGGCGGTGACTACGAGGGAAGGCTGGATCGATAAATCGGAAAGTGAGGGGTTTCCATTGAGGACGAACTCCAGCAGGTTTTGCATGCCGTCGTTGTCCGGATCCGCCGTCTGACCCTTTTGTCCGGCGGTTAGACCGAATGCAGGGGTATCAATCCACGAGGCGTACCCGGACGGGCTCGTGTAGGAAAGCACGCCGGTGGATTCGTCGAACTTCCAGATATTCGCGCCATCAGGTTTGGTCCAGACGTTGGAACTTTCGGTAAATCCGGCGACGGAGAAAGACGCATCGAAGGTTTCCGCGAGAGTGGCGACATCGACGAGTGTCCACGCATTGCCGGGCGTGGCAACCGCGCCGGTGAGGTCGATGTTAAAAATTCCTTTCAATGCGAGCGTGCCGGTTCCAGTGATTTTGTTGGAGACGCCGTTGGTGGTGGGAACAAACGTCAGGCCGCCAGTGGTGGCGGCGAGTTCTAGGGTGCCGGCATTGACGGTGGTATTGCCGGTG
>JANODE010000083.1:0-40124 GCA_031412525.1 Akkermansiaceae bacterium
ATGAATGTAGGAGCGTCCGCCGATTTCCGTTGTGCTGGCCAGCGGCGCACCCGAGGGCACATCGACCACGGTGGTTTTAATCCGATAGAGGGAATCCGGCGCAAGTGGAGTTGCGGTCGCGGGGACGACCGAGCCATTTAAAGTGAGCACTCCGGTCGCACCTGCTGGGACCGTCGTCGTATCGGTAGCGACGACCGCATCGGTGGAATCCAACAATGCCCAATCGACGCGGTAATTTCCAGCGACCGGGAAATAGATTCCCGCCTCGGTGCGGATCCGGTGGCGATTGGTGGAAGGATCCGCGTCGGTCGCGTCGGATGGGATGATGTACCCCGTGTAATTTGTGATGGTGGACGAATTAATGGTCGGAATCGCCACGACCGTGGCATTCAGGCCGGTGGAATCGTTGGCATTGCTCAAGCCTGGACCGTAGCCGACCGCAAAATCGATGTTGCCGCCAACCGGCAGCGTGAGAGTGAGACTGAAAGGCACGTTCGATCCCGATCCAAATCCAGCCACGGCACCGCTAAATACAGCCACGCCATTTCGCAGGACATGCACGTCGGTCGATGTCCCCGGGCCATTGTCCTGACCGAAAAATCCTCCGGTCACCCGATAATCGCCCGCCACTGGCACAGCGAACCGGAGCTGTGCAAGCTGTCCTGCGGCCCCGGGATGCAGGCTCAATTTTCCCGCACCGACCACCCGCGTCCCTTCGGTGATCGTAGCCCCGGTCGGGTTGTGAGCGAACCAAGGAACCGCCCCGACTGGATTAGTCCGCCAAAAGTTCAAGCCACCGGTGGTGAAGCCGTTGTTGGCATGAACCGTCATGGCTCCACCTAACGTCGGAGCATATCCATATCTCCAAACGCCGTTGGGATTGGAGGTGGGTGAAAAATCGGCGGCCGGATCGCCTGCGGCCCAAAGCGGGAGATTCAGCCCGAGGCAGATGGCTATCGATCCAATGACGTTAGGTAAAAAAGAGGGAGGGCGCACGCAGGGGAAGGGTTTGCGAGTTCGATAAACGCTTCCGGCGCTATTGCGGAAAGCCGGGCTTCTAAGGTAGGTTCTTGACAGCAAATGCCGGTGTCAATGGGAAAGTTCCGCCGCATAAGAAGTGTGTGGGAAACGCGGTGCCCTTTAAAACCTTTGAGGAATTGAGGGAAGTGATCTTGCCCGCCCTGCGACACTACTGGGATGACGCCGCAGCAGTGCGGCGATCAGTAGGTCGAAGTTGACTCCTCGATCAAATAAACGATTCTAACAAACCATCGAGGTCACATTAATTTAGCGAAGTGGTAGGTTGGCAGCCCTGCCGACACCCGACTCCCACCAACCCAGCGAGGATTGGATCATCCCACTCCTTCCGTCCTCATCCGACAGGCAGTCGCTTGCTGATCTCGCGGGCCAGACCGGCGACATGCTGGGGAGCAAACATCGTCAGGTGCTTGCCCTCGACGTTCACGATTTCGATGGAATCCACCAGTGGCCGCCAACCATAGTCGTCGGGGATATCAAACTTGTCGTCGGTCGCGCGCGACTTGAAGAGCGTGATGTGGCAGCCGACCGGAGCAGGCTGATAGACCTTCATCGACTCCCAATGGGTCTCGCGGACCTTGAGCATCCGGAGGTGGCTGTGAGGTTCGGAAATCCCGTTGCTGCATGCCGCGCGGATCTCCTGCTTCACCCTGAAATGAGTGGCGATCCCTTCGCGGGCTCTCACCAACATGCGGCCGATTTTACCTAACAATCCCGGATGCTCCTGAGCATCCCAGAAAACCTCCGCGCGTTCGAGCAGGGTGTATTGCCTGATGGGAGCGGCCGGATTGATGGAATCGAAGAGTCCTGCAAACGCGATGGATTCACCCTCAGCCAGCAGCTTGCGCGCGATTTCGATGACGAGCAGGCCGCCGTAGGAATATCCGGCGAGAAGGTATGGCCCGCTCGGCTGGTGCTGCCGGAGCGCTTCGACATAGGCAGCCGCAGTCTCCTCCACGGGAACGGGCACCGCTTCCTCATCCGCGGAGAGTGCAGGAGACTCGATGGCCAGCAACGGCCTGCCCGGAGGAAGCTTTCCCGCCAGATCTCGATAAAAGAACACACCTCCGTCACCGCCGTGGATGCAGAACAGGGGTGGCAAGTCTCCTTCCGCCCTAACGGGCACGACGATGGATCGAACGGGCCGGCTTCCGTTTTGGCAATCCCTCTCACGATCAATCACACCGCCTAACAATCTTGGGGTGGGAGCCTGAATCAGGACGGCCATCGGTATCCTGACTTTCCACTCCTTCGCGATGCTTGCGAAGAGCCGCAGCGCGGCAAGCGAATGCCCGCCAAGTTCGAAAAACGATTCGTCACGACCAATCGTCCCCACGCCTAACAACCCGGACCAAACTTCGGCAAGCCACTTCTCGGTCGGCGTGGCAGGCGGTTCCGAGAAAACATGGCTGCTGCCGGTGAGCAGCGGCTCCGGTAACTGGCGGCGGTCGAGTTTCCCGCGTTCGGTAAGTTTGAATTCCTCGACGGCGGCCCAGCGCGTCGGGATGGCGGCGGCGGGAAGGTGGACTGCGGCGAACGCTGCAAGTTTGCCGGGCCATCCGTCCTCAGGCATTTTATTCCAGCGGACCCATGCGGCCAGTTGGCTCCCTCCACCATGGCCTGGCACCGGGCCCGCGTGAGCGGCGGAAACACCGGGGAACGATTCCAATACGCGGATGACTTCGTTAGGCTCGATGCGGTTGCCGCGGATCTTGAGTTGATCGTCCTGACGACCGAGGAAACGCAGCTTGCCGTTAGAGTCCCAGCAGACACGGTCGCCCGTGCGGTACCACCAGCAGTCATCGATGAAATGAAACGAGGCCGCGGTCCGGTCCGGTTGCTTCCAGTATCCCGGACCCACGCAGATGCCGCCGAGCCAGAGTTCGCCTGCGGCACCCGGTGGCAAGCGCCGTCCTGCGGAATCTCCGACACGGGCGAAGACTCCTGGCAAGGGACGGCCGATCGCCGGATCGCCCGCTTCGTTCCAATCGCCCCGGATCAATTCGGCAGTGCCGACGATGGAAGCCTCGGTCGGGCCATAGGTGTTGATGAGGAGATGTTCGCGGCCTCCCGCCGCAAACCAATCCTTGAGTGCGGCGGCGGATGCCCGTTCACCGCCGATGATGGTGGTGCGCACGTTGTTAGGAATGGTTTCCTGCTCGGATGCCATCCACGCACACCATGCGGCCCAGTGCGCGGTGGATAGATCAAGGACAGTGATGCCCGCCGTGCGCACGAATCGCTGAAACTCATCAAGGTCCGCCGCCAGGTTCTCCGGACGCGGCACCAGCGTGGCTCCGCTCAGCAAGGTGGAAAGGAGTTCTTCCAGCGATGCGTCGAAACCGGGCGATGCGAACTGGAGTAGCCTGTCACCCCGCACGATGCCCGCCATGCCCGCGATTCCGCGCGCTTCATTGCTCACGCCGCCATGGACCATCATCACGCCCTTGGGTTTGCCGGTGGAACCTGAGGTGTAGAGGATCGACAAGGTATCACGCGGGTCACAGGGAATTTCCGCCGAACAGGATTTTCCGGATGCGCCATTCACGGTCACACATGGCAGCGAGAAATCCGCACAGTCTGCAGGATCGTCGCTAACGATGAGCAGCGGCGACGCGTCTTCGAGGATGGTGAGTTGGCGGTTTTTCGGCAGGGCCGGATCCAGCGGGACGTTGATGGCACCGATGCGGGCCATCGCCAGCAGGACGACTGCGAGGTGTTTCCTGGACCAGAGAATGCTCGCAACGGTCTGCCCGTGACTGACACCGGCTTCCTGCAAACAGGCGGCCAGATGTTCCACCTGCGCGTCCAATTGATCGTAAGTGATCGCTTCCGCCGGCGTCCACAGCGCACAGGCCGGACCATGAAGAGCCACCGCAGCCCGCCATGCCTGAGCGAGGTGCAGATGGGCCGCAGGCTCGCCACCGGACTCCCAGCATGTTAGAGTTTCCCGGTTTGAAACGGGAAGCGCCGTAGGATCTCCGGCATCAGTCGTGATCGCCAACACGATGGACGCCCAGTGATCGAGCAGTGATTGCGCCGTGTCCCGACCGAAGCTCTTACCGCTGGTCTCGACCTCCAGTTGCAGCTCCGGTTGGATCCATGCGCTGGCGAGCAGCGGCTCGCCGCTGAATTCGTGCAGGCGGATGGACTCGATACAGTCCGTTCCGCCTAACTGATGATGCAGGCTTCCGCGTTCCACCATCACCACCCCGCCGGGCCAGGGACCGCCGGTTTCATGAAACAATTCCGGCGGAAGATCCGGCGGTGACACGGTCTCCAGCGCACGCATCTCCAACAGCTTTTTGCGGAAATCCTGCAGCACGGGTTTCAGTAAAACTTCTGCCGCCCGGTCGATCACGAGCGGCACCGTATTCATGGAAAATCCGACCCGGGAGGGCTGCGGCGGCCCCGAGCGGACCTGACCCACCAGCACGGCATCCACGCCTGCGGCACACGAGACGGCCTGGCCCCACGCCCATGTCAGCAGCGCCGCAGCGGTGACATCCATCGCAAGCGCGGCATGATCTAGCAGGATGACTGCTTCCGCGCCGAGGGAGCGCTGCAAGCGTACGGGCCCGCCGCCTTGATCCTGATAGAACTCCGGCAGCGCAGGCTCGATTCTCGCAAACTCCCGGCGGTGAAATGCAGCCGCTGTTTCGATCTCGGTCGCGGTTGGTAATTGGGAAACAGCGAGCTCCAGCGCTTCGGGAACATGATTTCCAGTGAGACGGGCTTGGAACGCGCGAAAAATTTTCGTGATCGAGCGTCCATCCAACAGCGCGTGGTGAAAAGTCCAGACGAAGCGCCGCTCGGACGGACAAAACGTCACCCGCCACGGGAGTCCGCCCTCAAGCTCCAGCGCTTTCTCGCGGTCGCAGGCAAGCCACTCGTCGAACGATGATGGGAACCCATCCAGCTTTCGGATTTGCGGTGCTGCGGAAGTTTCACGCATTTCCACCGGCTCTCCGTCCTGAAACAAGAACATCATTCGCAGCGCGGCGGTTTCCCTAACCGTTTCCAACCAGGCGGGGAGCACCCGGTCGAGCGCGGCCGCCGCGGAAAACACGATCTCCACCTGTTCGATGTTCCTGCCGCCGTACGCGAGCGTGTCGCGCAGCATCGCTGCCTGGAGCGGGCTGATCGGTGAGCTCTCCGGCGTCATGATGCCTCCCCCTCTCTCTTCCTCAAACGATCGAGCAGTTTCCTTCCCGTACCCGTCACCATGAACCGCGCGAGCCATGACGAGATGAACGGCACGGGCGGAAGGATGATGACATCGTGCAGTTCCCGCCGTGTCATCGCCCAGTGACGGTGCCATTCGCAATCGGCCACCAGGCTGATTTCATCCACATCACCCGCAGCGATGGCGTGTTCCACGACTTTTTCCAGCAGGACGTTCCCGGGCGTGGTTTTGGAATAGCGTTCATCGTAACCGATTTTTAGCAGATAGACAGTTCGCCGGACCCGCACCGCGTAGTGCGCTCCGATCGTCGCTCCATCACCTTCCATGAAATTCCATTCCATCCACCCTGCGGTGGCGTAGCGTTCCGCCGCAATCTGGAGAAACCGCGCATTGGCGGGCATGGCCTTGACGGAAGTGCTTTCCCGCCCCTTCCATCCGGCATCCTCGACCGACTCGAACCGCCGCATGTTTTCATGGACTGGACGGCTTTCATCGCGACAGAGAAACTTCAGGTCCGGAAACTCCTGAAGCTTCTTCAAACCGCGTCTCAACTGAGACTTGAATTTCGATGACAGGCGATCATGAAAGACCGGCAGACTCGAGGGAACTTCAATGTAGTTCTCAGCGCCCGACTGGAACGTGATGGCTGCCAACCGCCTGCCCGGATCCGCTAGACGCACCATGGTCGTTGAACGTTCAGGGATTTCGCGGATGCGGATGACCGGCCAGGTCCGAGGCATGCGCGAGAGGTAATCGACAAAAATTTCCATCAACCCTTCGCGTCCCGGCAGTGTGAGGCAATCGACCGATCCCGTGTGCATGAGGTCGAACGGCGTCTTCATCATCAGCAGCCTGAAACCCAGCGCGCCGATTGAACGAGCCGCGATGACCGGCAGGACTCCGATCAATTGATCCCGCTCGTAACCGAACAGGCAGAGCCATGATTCCGACTCCTTGACCTGCGTTTCCATAAACGCACTGATGTGCGCATACGACATCATCGGCGACGCGGTCGAGGAATCCAGCAGCAACTGGTTCCATGCTTGTTCATGTTCCACCAGATCACCGGCCGAGCGGACGTCGAGAATCCGCAGTTCGCCCGGCGGAATGAAACGCCATGGCTTCGGCAAAAGCATGATCTCGGGTTCGGTCTTCATGAATGGGTTTCGCTTTTTTTCAAACGATGCATTCGGGCTAGCACGCGCCTCTTGATTCCGGACACGACGCGCCGGGGAAAACCTTTTTCCGGAGGATTGATCGGCTCCGTCAGGGTCTCGGGCCACAGCCGTTCGATCAGGAGGCGGAAGAACTCGAAGTGTGGCGTGCGGCGCTTGCGGGGGTCGACCCCAAGGATCACTTCCAACAGGGCGCGGCAGTTCAGCGGCGCAAAGCTTTCCTGCACGATGTCAAACTCGCTGCGCACCTTGCCCTGCCAGCGTCCCGCCATCTGCTCCCAGCAGAAGAGATCAAGCACGTCCAGCGGCTGGCGTGCGGCGTCTTCCAGCCAGCGCGACAACGCCTTTCTCGCAAATGGATGGGTGCCAAAGCGGCTCAGTCTGGCAAGCTCTTCCGGCGTGACGGTCCCCGGATTCTTGCGCCTGCCATGGAAGTAGCGTTTGACGATCTCCGCCACGTCTCCGGTGACACACACATGGTCCTGTGGGTGGGACTCGTGAAGCGCCTGGATGTCCGCACTGTAGGCGGCATTGGCAGAAGAGTTGTTGCGCCGCACGAGTTCCTTGAACTCTGCGTCCACCGTCACCGGGTAGGGGACCAGGTCATGATTCATGCCGAGTTTGCCTAACAAACGACGCGGCACGGCGATGTCAGGCGATTTTGCGGAGTCACCGGGATAACAGATGGTGAAGGTATGAAGCGTGGACGCACGAGACCGGTTGAGAGCCAGCACCAGGCGGCTGTCCCATCCGGCGGTCATGGGAATCGACATGGGGAATCGATGTGCGGCGCTCTCCATGATGCCACCCAGCATGCCGATGGACTGATGAAGCGCACTTTCCTGATCCACTTCCGGCGGGCGCGCCCGCGGCCAATAGCGGGATGGCTTGCGGTCATGCAGGCTCAGCAAATGGTTCGGCAACAAGGCGGTGATTTCCGCATAAAGAGTGGTGTCGCCCGGCATCCAGTAGATCTCGAAGTCATCCACCTTGCGCGAGCGGATAAAATCAACCGCCTCCGGGTTCATCTCGAGGCCGAGTTTTTCCGCCATCACGGCGGGTTCGGAAGCACACATGAACGGCCCGTCGTAATCGCTCGCGGTGAAAAAGACTTGGCGTTGAGCGCAGGCGTCGTGCAGCACCACCGTTTGTCCGTTGTGATGAACGATGAGCACCCAGCGGCCTCCAAGTTTCCCCGCCGCTCGGATGGCAGCAGCATGAAGATCCGCAGAAGCGGCCAGGCGATGAAGAATCTCCGCGTTTCCGTCCTGCGGGTGTTCCGGATCGAGCGCGAAGCCCATGAGTGTAAGTGACGCGGACTCATCGCCGACATGGGTCATTTCAAGATCCGGATGCGCGCTGAGATGGTAGCCCGGCGCGATGCGGAGCTGCGGGCCATCCGCTAACAAAAGCGCCGGATCCGAAGTCAACACGAACTGACGGCGGAAAAGCAACCCATCCAGACCGGGCGGAAGTTTCATGCTGGATTCCGTCATGATCGCTCGTCGGTTGTGGTTAGGCTCAGGCGCCGACAAAGCACCCAGTGAGAACCCGTGTGGCAGATCAGATCCATGTGACGCGCCATGAACTGAAAGCTCATCTGCCGGGTCTTGAACTCATCGCGAAGTCGCCCGAACTCCCGCGCGGGCAGCCCGGCAGCTACCGTGACATGGAAGCGGAAACCCGGACCCTCGATTGGCAAGGGAGCGAACCCGAGCGCGGCCTTGAGATCGCGCAGAAGTCCTTGCCGCATCGTTTCCAGCGCGGGATTCGGTTTTACATCCAGAAACAGGATTCCCTCGTCGAAGGTGTCGAAGCCATCAATTTCTAACGATATGGAATTCATCCTCGCTGCCTGTTGTTCGAGAAAGGTCACCGCTGATTCGATGTGGGTGGCGGGAAATCCCATCTTGAGCGTGACGTGCGGCTGAGACTCCAGCCCATCGTGAGTGCCGTATCGCTGGAAGATCGACAACTGAAGCTTGACCACCTCATGCGCGATCTCGTCCGGCAGAGGGATGACGATGGCGAGCTGCACCGGACCGGCATCGCGCTCCGCACACAACCTCCGGCCAGAGGCACGGAGCCGTCTCACGATCCGCTTGAGGATCGCGTGGTTGGGATTCGAGGTTGGGTTTTTGCAGGCCATCGGGTCTTGAGCCTCCTTTTCCGTACGCAGTGGAATACTTGCTTAGAGACGTCACTCAAGTCGTTCAAGCGGATACGTCCGAACGATTTCGAATCGGTCGGAAAGAACCGGTCTTTGCCTGGCAAGGGATGGAGGAGGGGGACAACCTGACAATCATGCCTGTGGAATCCGCTGACGCCATCACGTAATCACGTGTGCGCAACTTCCCGCTGCTAGGATTTTAATTTCTGCATGAGGCTCCGATTGGCATGACCCGGCGGTTCCCCACTCACTTCAATGAAACCACTTTCGGTCGGAGCTTGTTCCAATCCTCGGCGGAGACGCAGCAGGGGTCGGCGGCGACCCAGTGGTCCGGGGCGATTTCCTTGAGTGAGAGGTCCTCGCCGATGGTGGATTCGTAGAGCGGGTGGTGCATGCGGTGGCCGAAGGCACTGCCGGCGGGGGGATCAATGGGGGAAGGGACGTCGCCTTCCAGCAGGATTTTTTCGCGGCGTTCAGTGGGATCGGTGGAGGGAATGGCGGAGAGCAGCGCCTTGGTGTAGGTGTGGCGCGCGTCCTGATAGATGGCGTCGGAGGAAGCGAGTTCGACGATTTTCCCGAGGTACATGACGGCCACGCGATCGCTCACGTGCTTCACCACGGAAAGGTCGTGGGCAATGAACAGATAGGCGAGGCCGAAGTCGTTTTGGAGTTCAACGAGGAGATTGAGGATCTGTGACTGCACCGAGACGTCGAGCGCGGAGACCGGTTCGTCGCAGACGATGAGTTTTGGCTTCAGGGCGAGAGCGCGGGCAATGCCGATGCGCTGGCGCTGGCCGCCGGAAAACTCAAAAGAATAACGCTCCGCCGATGATGCGGGCAGGCCGACGCGGTCAAGCATTTCATTCACCCATTGGATGCGTTCGGCCCGGGTGCCCATGCCGTGAATAACGAAGGGCTCTTCAATGATCGCCCTAACACTCATGCGTGGATCAAGCGATTCAGCGGGGTCCTGGAAAATCATCTGGATGTCGCGGCGGAGCGGACGGAGCGCGCGTTGGTTCAGATGGGTGATGTCCGTGTGTTGAAAGTGGATGCTGCCGGAAGTGGGTTTGAGCAATCTAACGAGCGCCTTGCCGATGGTGGATTTCCCGCAGCCGGATTCGCCGACCAGGCCGAGGGTTTCGCCTGGTCTGATGGAGAGGGAAACACCGTCCACCGCGTGGACCGAACCGGTTTGGCGGAGCATGACGCCGCCGCGCACGGGGAAGTGGACGCGGAGGTCCTTGCAGGTGAGGATCGGGGAGGAGCTCATGCGGGGTGGGAAGAAGGAACATCGAACATCGAACATCCAACATCGAACGTCGAAGGACAGAGAAGAGAAGTGAAGAAATGAAGAGAATTAAGAATCATTTCCGGCGTTTTTCGGCGGTGGCGATGCTGGCGACGAAGATGCGGATGAGTTCGTCGGTTTCCTTGAGGAGGAAGGCGAGGTCGGCAAGGGCGATCAGCTTGGCGCGGGAGACGAGTTTGAGCCATCGCTCGGATTCCCGCAGTTCCTTGAGGGCGATGCGGAGTTTGTGAATGAAATCGGCGGGAGATTCGGCGGCCAGGGCCTCGCCATGATAGGATAAGGGCGCAGTGCCGGAACGCAGCAACTGATTCCCGATGTGCCGCTCCGCGTAGTCGGAATTCAAGCTGCGGGTGAGTGTGATGATAGCAGCGCCATAATCCAACAAGCGCTCTTCCAAATCATAAACCGGTGCATCTTCGTTGTTCATTTTCTTCATTTCGTTCTTGGTGATACATTTCTGTTACTTCGAGGTTCGAATTGTTCCGCTTCTTCATTTCCTCTTTCTCTTCACTTCGACGTTCGACCCTCGATGTTGGATGTTGGATGTTCCCTACGGCTGATAGCATTCGACGCAAAGCTCCACCCAGTGGCCGGGCGAAACCTCGGCGAACCGTGGGCGCTCGCGGGTGATCGGGGTGGTGCGGCCCATGCGCTGGCAGAAACGGCATCCGTGGGTGTAGTCGGCCAGCGAGGCGACCATGCCGGGGATGGTGTTGAGCACGGACTTCGATGGGGTGTCGAGGCGCGGGATGGAGTCGAGCAGGCCTTTGGTGTAGGCATGAAGGGGATTTTCAAACAGCTCCGTGGCGCTGGCCTTTTCCACGACGCGGCCGGCATACATGACGACGACTTCATCGCAGGTTTCCGCGATCACGCCGAGGTCGTGGGTGATGAGTATGGTGGACATGCCCATCTCGACTTGAAGGCGCTTCATCAGATCGAGGATCTGAGCCTGAACGGTGACGTCGAGAGCGGTGGTCGGCTCGTCCGCGATGACGAGGGACGGGCGGCAGGCGAGGGCCATGGCGATGACGATGCGCTGGCGCATTCCGCCTGATAGATGATGCGGGTAGTCCATCATCCGTTTTTCGGGAGCGGGGATGCGGACCATGTGCAGCATGTCGGTGGCGGCGGTCCAGGCATCCTTTTTCGAGATGTTCTTATGCAGGCGGAACACTTCGGACACCTGCTTGCCGATGCGGTGCACCGGGTTCAACGCGGCCATCGGTTCCTGGAAAATCACGCCGATCTCGCCGCCCCGGACACGGCGGATCTCCGCATCGGTGGCGCGGACGAGGTCGCGGCCTTTGAAATAGACGTGGCCGCCGAGGATTTTTCCGGACGGCTGCGGCAACAATCTAACAATCGACATCGCGGTCACGCTTTTCCCGCAGCCGGACTCGCCGACGATGCCAACGGTTTTCCCCTCTGGCACTGAGAAAGAAACCTGATCGACCGCTCGCAACAGGCCGCGGTCGGTTTCGAACGAGGTGATGAGCTTGTCCACCTGCAGGATGTTTTCCGGAGGTAGGCTCATGGCGTGTCGGCGGGTGCGGGTTCAGTTTGCTCCGTGGGTTCCAAGCGGTGGTCAGACACGACTTTGTTGGATTCTGGAAACACCTTGCCACTGCGTCGTGCGGCCTGAGTCTCGGATTTGATGGTGTCGTCGATCCAATACACAAAGACATCATGCGGATCATAAACGACAGGCGGCGAGAAATGCGTCGTTTCGCTATCAGGCCATTTCACCCAGCGCCACGAGCCGATGCGGACAAAATCCACCGAGTATCCGGGCACGAAGATCGCCTCGTCATGCATGATGCGCTGGAGCTTCCATGCCGCGTCCTTCAGCTCCTCAGCGGTGCTGGCGGTGCGGACTTTCTCGCTGAGAATATCGGTGTCCGGCCGGCCCCACACGAAAACGTTGTTTGTCTGCGGCTTGGGATTTCCCTTTTCGTCGAAGGCGTTGGTGGAGTGAAGGAACTGATGGAAATCCGGCACGGGCGGCTGAATCAACCAGCTGCCGAGCGCCATTTCGTGCTGTTTGAGCATCTCCTTTTTGTAAGCCACAGTGGCTTCCTGGCCGTCCAACCGCAGCTCGAAGCCGCAGGACTTCGCCTCCTCGCGGAGGATGGCGAAGATGCGGTCGATGATGGGGAGATTCGGATAGGTGACGGAAACTGATAGACGCGTGCCGTCGGGTTTCACAAGAATGCCATCGCGTCCTTCCTGCGTGAAGCCCGCTTCGCGGAAGGCGGCGCGGGCGGAGTCGATGGAAAACGGCCGCGCGGTGATCGATGGATCGCTGAAGGTCACGTAGCCCGAGTTGAATGCGTTGAGCCGCTGGTAGTCGCCGCGGAACATCACGTCGATGACCTTCTGCCAGTTGATCGCATGCTGGATGCCGATGCGCACGTTGCGGTCGTTGAGCGGAGCCTTTGTGACATTCAGATAGAGGCCGCGCGGGACTTTCGGATAGTTCCGGAAGAACGTGACGCGGTCGATGTAGCCGTTGTAAACCGGATCGATCTCGGATTTTTCATACCACAGTTCGGGTGCCGTTAGAAGGGCGGTGTCCAGCTCGCCGGCGCGGAAGAGCTCGAAGGCTTTCGATTCGTCGCGGACGACGGTGTGCACGATCTTGTCCGCATTGTAGCGGTGCTGATAGTATTTCCGGTCCTTCGCCCACCAGTTTTTCACACGGGTCTGGGTGATGGAAACGCCCTTGTTGATGTCCTGCGGCCGGACCTCGTAGGCCCCGGTGGTGGGCGGAAAACGCCATTGATAGCGTTCCTTGTAATCCGGTCCGTATTCCGAATAAAAGTGGGCGGGATCAGGCGTGAGGGAGCCGGCGATGGCAGCCGCAAAGATCTTGGCCTCCGGCAGCGAGATGGAGACGGTCTTTTCATCATACATTGCGACTTGGGCAATGTTCTCACGGTAATACTGTTTGCCGTACGGATTGACGACGTTGTCGGAGACCCTCAGGAAAACGGTGACCAGAAAGTCGCGAGCACTCACCGGAACGCCGTCGGAGTAACGGGCCTCGGGATCGATGCGGAAATAGATCGTCCGCCCGTCTTCAGACACGGCCCATTCCCTGGCGAGTCCCGGGATCATTTCCATCGTCGCCGGATGCAGGCTTACCAGGGGCAGGTCGATGTTGTCGTAAAGATCACCGCGGAATGAGTTGTTAGAATTCTCGCCGAAGGGGCGGATGGTGGGAGGAAACGTCGGGATGTACTTGCGGAAAACCCCGCCCTTTTTCGAAGCTGGATCACCGATCTCCGGTTGCTCCATGCCATTCTGCCAAACGAGGTTCTGCGGAACTTCGGAGGCATTTCCGATTTTAAGAAAATCGACGAGTCCGAGGCGGAACTTCCATTTCTCCTGATCGAGCTTCAGTGCCTGCGCGCGAAGTTCCAACGCAGTTTTCGCGTCACCGGTGGCAGCAGCGATGTCCGCATCGAGGCGGGCGATTTCCTTCTCGGTCTCCGCCTGTTGGGCGATCAGCCATTGGTTGATGTAGCGGTTGTAAACGGGGACGAAATCATCGAAGCCCAGCTTGCGCGAGATCTCCGTGGTCTCACGACGGCAACCCCCGCTGGCCAGCACGAGGGCGGCCAGCGGGAGGCAGGTCAGGATGGAAATCAAACGGCGCATCAGCGGTAGTAGGTGAATTTTTTCGGATCAAACGCCTCGCGCACCGCCTCACCGATGAAGGTGATGAGGATCAGCATGCTGACGAGCACGGCGAAGGTGGAGGAGACCAGCCAGGGAGCTGATAGATTGGAAAGTCCGTCGTTGAGGAGGCGTCCCCACGTCGCGTATTCCGGCGGCAGTCCGAAGCCGAGGTAATCCAGCGCGGTGAGGGAAAACACCAGTTCCGACATCGTGAACGGCACGACCGTCACAATGATGGCAACGGTGTTAGGCAGCAGGTGGCGGAAAAGGATGCGCGGAGTGGTCGCTCCGAGGACCTTGGCGGCGGAAACATAGTCGCGCTCCTTGTCGCGGTAGGCGGCGGTCCGCATGAGATAGGTCATGCCGATCCAGCCAAATGCAATCAGGATGGTGAGGATGACCGGAAGCCCTTTGAATTTCTCCGGCACCATGCTGGAGAGGATGATGACGATGAAGAGGAAAGGCATGTTGGAAAGGACCTCGATGATGCGCTGGGCCATCAGGTCGAACCATCCGCCGAAGTATCCCATCAGCAGGCCGATGGTGATTCCTATCAGATAGACGATGGGTAGGAAAATCAGCCCCGCCTTGAAATTCACCTGCAAGCCGCCGTAAAGATAGGCGAGCACGTCATAGCCCTGCGAGGTGGTGCCCAGCCAGTTCCCTTCCTCGGGAATGGGCGGCGCCGGGTGGTATTTCACCGCACGGAAATCGCTGCTGGCAGCCTTGAGGAATTCCTCTTTTTCACCTTCTCCGTTGTAGCGGTCCGAAACGAGGATGCCATTCTGATAGTCCGCGGTGTAGACCGGCATGCCGAGCTCGTTCCAGCCATCGACGGGGCCGTTCAGCACGCCTTTGCGCATGGTGAAGCGGAGGTGCATCTTCGCCTCGACGACGTCGTGGTATTTCGCGGCCAGGCCGAAGTAGGGCTTGCCGCTGCCTTTTTCAAACCACACGCCATCACGCAGATCGAGCGGCCTTGAACGGGGCGGGAGGGTGTCGCCGGTGGGATCATAAGGGATCAAAGGCATGATCACGCGGTTGTCGCTTTCCTTCGTCCAAGTGCGTTTGAGTTTCCGATAGTCGGCAGGGCCTTCGGCGTCCTTGTCGGTGATGCCGAAATCCTTGTTCTTGAGATCCGTCGGCAGAAAGGCGGGGAAACTCCACTTGTTTTCGTATTTCACGGCCAGCGCGCGCTTGCCGACAACGACTTGGTCGAGCGCCGCGACACCGCCTAGCAGAATCAGGATGATGAGCGAGTAGTAGCCGCGCTTGATCTCGCAGAATCGCCGGATGCGCCGCGCGGTGACCGGGTTGCGCGGGCCGGAGGTGAACGAGCGGACGACCATCGCCAGCCCGCAAAGGACCAGCACCACCACACTTAGCCAGCCAAACCATGGAAAGTTTCCGACCTTCAATCCAGGCATCTGCCGGCTCACATCGAAAAACCAGCGCGCCGTGGGGAAATCAATGTCCATCACCTCACCCGTCGCGGCGAGCGTTCCAACCAGCAGAAAAAGCAGTCCGGAGAATCGCATCATTTACTCAAATTTGATTCTCGGATCCACGATGGCGACGATGAAGTCGGAGATGACATGCCCTAACAACATGAGGAACGCGGCGACTGTCAGCGTGCCCATGATCAACGGCACGTCCCGGGCGATAACGGATTGATATTGCAGCAAGCCAAAGCCCTGAATGTCGAACGCGGTTTCAATCAACATCGAACCGCCGATGAAGACATTGATGAGGCTGCCGAGGCTGGTGGCGATCGGGATCATCGAATTCCGGAACGCATGGCCAAAGACCGCCTGGCGGAAACTCGCACCCTTGGCCACCGCGGTGCGCACGTAGTCGGCGGCGAGATTGTCCATCAGGTTGTTCTTCGTCATCATCGTCAGCATGGCGAAGGAGCCGACGATATAACAGATGAGCGGCAGCACGGTATGATGGGCGAGATCCTTGAATTTTTCCCAATCATTCATCTGATCGAAATCCGGGCTGGTGAGGCCGAAAAGCGGGAAAAGGTTCATACGCGCGCCGAGGTGGACGAGTAGGATCGCCCCCAGCGCGAAGCCGGGAATCGAGTAGCCGAGGAAAATCAGCACCGAGCTCGCACTGTCGATGAACGTGCGGTGTTTCAACGCCTTCAGCACGCCTAACGGAAGGCAGACCGCATAGGTGATGAACGCGGTGAGCAGACCGAAATAGGTGGCGACCGGCACCCGCGACATCATCATTTCGCCGACCGGATCGTTATAGACCGTCGAGCGGCCGAGATCGCCTTGCAGCAGCCCCGAGAATCGCGTCTGATAGATCACCGCTCGCGGACGATAGCCGGGGGGCTTCTCATTGCCGGAGCCCCGCCGGGCGTAGCGCTTCTGGCGGTCCTTTTCCGTTTCATAGCGGACGTTCCAGCCTTCTTTTTCGATTGGGGTTCCGGAGATTTTGAAAACAGCCGATTTCACCTGCCCGTCCGCCTGTTTCACCAGCACCGCCCGGCCATCCCGGCGGAGCACGACCTCGGTGGTGGTGGCGGCATCGATTTCACCACCGATTTTTTCATCCCCCTGATCGCCGAATTCGCTTTTGGATACGCGCACCTCGCGGGGCGCGATGCCTAGCCATTGGCCGTAAGCGACGAGCACGTTTTTATCCAGACCGAACTGCTCTTCCAGCTCCTCCATCTGTTCTTCGCTGAGTCCACCCTGAGCGCGATTCGCGGCCGACGACGATTGTTTTCCTCCCTGATCCGCACCGCGGGCGGCTTCCTGCAGCATCCGCTCCATCGGCCCGCCGGGGACAAACCGGGTGATGGTGAAAACGAGCAAAGTGATCCCGAGCAAAGTCGGCGGAATCAAAAGCAGGCGTCGGAGGAAATAGCTTTTCAAGGGGAGGTGGCGGTATTTCTAGCGCGCTGGAGCGTTCTGGCAAGCCCTCAGGCGGTGTGCGCAGTGAGCAAATCCCTTGCCGTTCCTTGGCCGAATCCGGAAAATCTGGACCGTGATGAGACGGGTGATTCGCAATCCCATCAGTCAGCCGGGCGATGTAAAACCACTGTCGGCGAAAAAATTCCGCTGCATTCCGGGCCGCAAATCGGCATGTTCCCGCCGATGCTCCGACGTTGCGCCCTTTTTTCCATCACCGGTGTGTTGCTGCTCGCCTCCTGTCAGAAGGAAACCCAGGTCGAAAAGGCCAACCGGGAGGGCATCCTGCTGGTCGGAAATTCCGCGGAACCCAAGGCGCTGGACCACCAGCTGGTGACCGGCGTGATCGAGAGCAAGATCATCACCTCGTTGTTCGAGGGCCTCGTCGCGGACGATGCCTCGCGGGACGACGCCTCGCCGCCCGGCGCGGCCGCCTCGTGGACTCACAACGCCGAGATGACCGAGTGGACTTTCGCACTCCAGCCCGAGGGAAAATGGTCGGATGGCGCACCGGTCACGGCGCTGGACTTCGTGTTCGCTTACCAACGCCTGCTCCACCCGGATTTCGCCGGGCCGTATGCCGAAATGCTCTATTTCATCGAAAAAGCTGAGGACTACAACAAAGGGAAAATTACCGATTTCTCCCAAGTCGGCGTCACCGCGGTGGACGACTTCACATTGCGGGTAAAACTCCGCGAACCCGTGCCCTACCTGCCGTCGCTTACCCGCCATTACACGTGGTTTCCCGTGCCGCGGCATGTGGTGCTGCAGCATGGAAAAATGACCGACCGCTTCACCAAATGGAGCTCGCTCGACCACCTGGTAGGCAACGGGCCATTCAAGATCACCCAGTGGAGGTTCCATGATTTCATCGAGGTTACGCGCAATCCCCACTACTGGGACGCGGCCAACGTGGGGCTGAACGGCATCCGGTTCCATCCGGTCGAAAACCCATACACCGAGACCCGTGCATTTCTATCAGGTCAACTTCACACCACCTATCAGCTTCCATCCGACCTGATCAAGACGGTGAAAAAAAACGACGCTCCCTATCTCCGCCAGGAACCTTACGTCGGCACCACGTTCATCCGCCTGAACACCACCCGCCCCGCTCTATCCGATCCACGGGTGCGCCAGGCTCTCTCGCTCACGTTAGACCGGGAGCAAATCTGCGAGCACATCATGGAAGGATTTTTTCCCACCGTCTCGCTCACTCCGAAAATGGGAGCCTACGAGCCCGAGCCAAAACTAACATTCGATCCGGAAAAAGCCCGCGCTTTGCTCGCCGACGCTGGTTTCCCGAATGGTGATGGTTTCCCGATCTTCTCCCTGATGATCGCCCGCCCCTCCGCCCGGGCCAGCGCCGAAGCCATCCAGGCAATGTGGAAACAGCACCTCAATATCCGCGTGAATATTCAGAACCGCGACTGGGGCTCCTACGTCAGTGCCCAGCAATCGTTGAATTTCGACATGGCCTCCGCCGGCTGGATCGGCGACTACCTCGATCCCACCACCTTCCTCAACATGTGGACCACCGGTAACGGCAATAACAACACCGGCTGGAGCGAGCCCCGATTCGAGGCGCTGCTGCGTGAAGCCGCCATGAAATCGGATCCTGCCGAGCGCTTCGCCCTGTTCCGCCAGGCCGAGGGAATTCTGATGGACGCGCAGCCAATCCTGCCGATCTCCCACTACACCCGGAACTACCTGCTGCGGCCCGAAGTGAAAGGCTGGCATCCGATGCTGCTAGACAATCACTCCTGGAAAGCCATCCGCCTCGAAAGCAAGAATTCCAACTGATCCATGTTAGCAAACCTCCTCCAGCGCTTTTCCCAGGGAATCCTCGTGCTCTTCGTGCTCTTCACGATCACGTTTTTCCTGATCAAAGCGCTACCGGGTGGCCCTTTCAAATCCGCTGAAAAAGCGATTCCAGAACACATTCGGGAGAAAATCGAAGCCTACTACGGACTCGATCAACCCGTGCAGGTCCAGTATTTCCGCCAGTTGAGAAACCTCGTCCGGGGCGATCCCGGACTGAGCCTGCGTCTCGAAGGGCGTGAAGTCACGGAGATCATTTCCCAGGCATTTCCAGTATCAGTTAGGTTGGGGCTTGCCGCCATGTCCATTGCGATCTGCATTGGCATTCCACTGGGCGTCATCGCAGCTTGGAAAAAAAACACGCTGCTCGATTACTCCGCCATGGCCGTGGCGATGATCGGCATTTGCATCCCCGCTTTTGTCATCGGGCCGCTGTTAGCCGACCAGTTTGGCCGTCGGCTGAACCTGCTCCCTGCGATGGGCTGGAACCCCATCTCGCCCTCGTCCTGGGTGCTGCCGTCCATCACCCTCGGCCTCGCCACCGCTGCTTATCTGTCCCGCCTCACCCGCGCCGGGATGTTGGAAATCCTCAGCCAGGACTACATCCGCACCGCCAAGGCCAAGGGCGTCGGCAGTTTCCGCATGCTCGTCCGCCACAGCCTGCGCGGCGGCATCATTCCGGCCGTCGCTTTCATCGGACCCGCCTTCGCGGCCATCATTTCCGGATCAGTCGTCATCGAGAGCATCTTTGCCATGCCCGGACTCGGCCTGCATTTTGTCAAAGCCATCGAGGTCGGCGATGCTCCGGTCATCCTCGGGATCGTCATGCTCTACGGCACCCTCATCATCATCGCCAACTTCCTCACCGACCTCCTCGGCCTGTGGCTCAATCCACGGCTGAGGAAAAGTTGATGGTCGAAAGTAGGTGGTTGATAGACAGAAATCACATCGCCATCTCCACTACTTCTCTTCCTATCAACCATCAACTCCCAACCATCAACCTCTTCATGGACAAAGGCAGCTCCCTCTGGCAAGACGCCGCCCACCGGCTCTCCCGCAACCGCGCGGCGATGGTCAGCGTGGTCGCGTTGTTTCTCATCATCGCCGTCTGTCTGATCCTGCCGGCCATCCCCGGCCTGATTCAGGATCCGGATCTCCAGAACCTGCCGGCCAAAAACCTCGGACCTTCCGCCGCCCATTGGTTCGGCACCGATCACCTCGGCCGGGACATCCTCTCACGTGTTCTATCAGGCGGCCGCATCTCCATCGCCGTCGGCCTCATCACCACGCTGGTATCCGTCACCATTGGCGTCTGTTGGGGCGCTCTATCAGGATACGCCGGGGGAAAAACCGATGCGCTCATGATGCGCATCGTCGATATCCTTTACGCGCTGCCTTTCCTCATCGTCGTGATCCTGCTGGGAAAAACCCTGGAACCGCTCACCACCGAGCTCACCACCCTCGTCGTCGGCTGGCTCAATCCCCCCGGTAGCGACAGCGCGGCCATCAACAAAACCACCGCCTGGGTTGAGCCCATCACCACGCTGGTGCCCTTGTTCATCGCCATCGGCACGCTGTCCTGGCTCACGGTTTCCCGCATCGTCCGCGCGCAGGTCCAGAGCGTCGCCAAGCAGGAATTCGTCGAAGCCGCGCGCTCGCTCGGCCTCGGCCATTCCCGCATCCTCTTCCGCCACATCCTGCCTAACACCCTCGGCCCCATCATTGTTTATACCACTCTCACCATCCCCGGCGTCATGCTGCTAGAGGCCACGCTCTCCTTCCTCGGCCTGGGCGTAAAACCACCCTACAGCTCGTGGGGTATTCTCATTGACGAAGGCGCCAACCGCATGCTCTCCAACCCCTGGCTGCTCTTTTTCCCCACCCTCTTCTTCGCCACCACCCTGTTCGCCCTCAACTTCCTCGGCGACGGCTTGCGAGACGCGCTGGACCCGAAATCGGCGAAGGATTAGAGTCTATCGGAACAGTGGTGAAAATCCGCGTGCGGCCAGTCGCCCATGTTTCCGCAGGCAAGGCGGACTTCACCGGATTCACGAATCCGACCCGAGCCTCGCGGCCCCGGTGCGGGTTTCGGCACCGGTTTTGCGGAGGATGTTTTCCACGTGCTTGTCGACGGTGCGCCTGGCACAGCCGAGGATGACGGAAATCTCGTTATTGCGTTTACCCTCGCGGAGCCAGCCGAAGACTTCCGCTTCACGGGGCGTAAGGCAGACATCGATGATTTCCCGCGAATCTTCGGCAACTGCCCCCTGACAGGCATTGCGATGAGCGATCTGGATGTGCCGCGAGGCGAGGCTCAGCAGCGTTTTCATTCTCCCGGCGACCGGTTTTTCGTGATTCAGTGTAAGCGTGCTGATCCAGCCTTCGCGCGACAACATCACGCTCACCTGGTGGGCAATGTCATAGGGGCGGAAGATGTCCTGATAGAAATCCGTGCGCTGGAACAGGCGCTTCGGCATCAGGTCGTCGAGATCCACGACAGGTCCTTTGCCGCCGGACTGGATGTAGTGATAGATGGGGTTTTGTTTGTAGAGCTGCTGGAGGCGGGCATGCACTCTTACCTGATCCGCGGCATCGAGCGGGATGTTGTGATCAAAGCCCTGATAGCTGCCGTTCCGCTCGTCGATCTGGTCGAATGCAATAGTGGCTCCTGGAAGAAGCTCGGATGTCAACCGCACGATCATGGGGCCGAAATCAACAAGAGCGACAGGCTCCTGCAGCACTGCGATGAAATCGAGCAGGCGCGCATAGTCGGAATGGCTGAGACGATCCATCGATAGTCGTAACTCGTAGCATCGTTCGCAGGGTGTTCAAGGATTGAAGCGGAATTCCCCATCGCTGAAGTCCATCTTGAAAAACCGGGGATCCGTGGTCAGGTTGCAGGCAATGAAAACGAACGGCCGAATGACTTCCCTGATGCGAGGGGCGTTCGTTTTTTCCGCGATGGTTTCCGCAGCGTCGGCGGCAACGATTACCTTTTCCGCGGTGGCGGATACGTCCCTTTTTGAAAGCAATCCGGACTTCGATCTGGGAGGAACCACGCTGGTATCCGGCACAAACCAGATGTACTCGAGGACCCGGGCGTTGTTCCGATTTGATCTGAGCACTATGCCAGCCGGGGCGGTGGTAACGGCAGCCCAGGTATCGTTGGTTGTCACGCGCAAGCCGGATCCGGATCAACATCTGGGTCCGGTGAATACGGACTTCAGCATTTACCGGCTACTGGTGAGCTGGGGCGAGGGCACGGGCATCAATGCCACCGGCTCGGTGGCGGCGGCGGGCTCGGCGACCTGGAACCAACGGCACGCGGGAGCAATTTCTTGGGGAAATCCGGGGGGCCAACGCGGCTTGGATTATGCCGGAAGTCCGAGTGCGACATCCTTCGTCGGTGGAGTGGGAAATTATGCATGGGGATCGAACCCAAGCCTGGTGGAAGACGTGCAGGCATGGCAGGCGGATCCATCTCAGAATTTCGGTTATATCCTCGTGAGTGAAGATGAGGTGGCACCCGGCACGGGCAGGCGGTTTGCTTCGAAAGAGCAACCGGGAGGATCCGCCCTGCCGGCGCAACTCACGGTGACCTACTCGTTGGTGCCGGAGCCATCAGTTGCGGGGCTCTGCGTGCTCACCGTGGCTGGGCTGGCGCTGCGCCGCGTGCGGCGGATCAATCACTAACAAGATCGTCAACGGTTCCCATGCGTCGGTCGGGCCCGGCAGAGTGGATTTCCATCAGATCCTTGCTGAGCTGATGGAAAAAATAGGGCGTCCCCCAACGATCGGTTAGTTCGCCCTGTCCATTGATCGTCTGACCTTCAGGGGGGCCAAGTTGCGCGCTCTTTGGATTGCCACCCATGATGGATTTCATGATCTCCGCATTGGTGCCCACCGGATTCTCCCCGGTGATGTCATGGTAGCTGCGAAACATGAGGGCAATCTTGTCAAAATCCGCGGCCACTTCGGGGTCTGCATTTCCGGCGCGCCTTGGCGGAGGAGAGGCCGACTCGTAGGAGGACACGAGAGGATTCACCAGATCCCGCCGGCTGGAAGCGCGTGAGGCTTCGGTCCGTGGTGCGGCAGCGAGAGGTTCCGGACGAGCCGGCGCGGGCATAGGAGGACTGGGCGGCGGGGCAGCGGGTGACGGGCTTTTCACCACCTCGGTACGGGCATTCGAAGCGTCCGGTGGAAGAGTCGGGACTTCGTTAGACCGGCGGACGAGCCAGTTCCCAACGAGCACCAACGCAATGATCGCGATGGCGATGAATTTCCATGATCTCATGTTAGATAAACCCGAGATTCGGCGTGGCGAAGCGACCGAGATTAGGGAACACCGTGTCCATGCCATTGCCGTCCACGCCGAACCAGCTGGCGAGGGTGGCGGCGTATTGATCGACGGCAGTCGTCGGGATCCATCGCCCGGTGCTGGTGTCGTCCGGGCCGTTCACCGCGAGGGTCGGGAATCTTCCATACGTCGCACCGCCTTTGACGGCACCGCCCATGACGAGTTGGTGACCGCCCCAGCCGTGGTCGCTGCCGTAGCCATTCGCGGGGAACGTGCGGGAAAAATCGCTGGCGGTGAAGGCGGTGACGGAATTTTTCAGACTGTTCCCGTCGTTGCGGAGGGAGTCGATGGCGGACATCGCCTGATAGAGCGCGTTCATGCTCTTGCTCAGGTCGGCCAGGAGGTTCGCATGGGATCCGAGGATCACCTTGGCGTTGTCTTCGGTGGTTTGCCCGGCGTTGTTCGTCTGATTCGTGTGGGTGTCGTAGCCGCCCACCTGGATGAAGAAAATCTGCCGCTTCATTCCGAGACCGCCGTTGGCGATGGACTTGCTGCCGAGATCAATGAGGCGGGCGACCATTTTCATCTGGCTCAGCAGGCCGGAATTGAAGGTAGGTCCACCGTTCGGCGTGGTGATGGTGAAATTGGCCGGGTTGTTCGGATGAAAATTTCCCAGCCACGGCGCGTTGGCATTGGCAGTCAGGGCGATCGTCAGGGATTCCGCCTGATCGATGGAATGATCGAAAATCTCCGCATAGGCCTTGGTTTGCTTGTTAGACGAAGCCATGTCGGTGGCAAGGATGTTGTCGAGCGCGATCCTGCGTTGATCCTTGGCGGCCGGTGGCGGTGAACCAAAGCCGCTGAGCTGGACGGCGCCACCGGTGGTGATGGAATACGGTGGAGCGAGGTTGCCGTTGCTGACTTCAAAGATATTCGAGCCGGCGAGGCTCACCGACATCGAAACGCCGCCGCCACTGTTATAGTTCGCTGCCGTGAACAGGTCGGCGATGCGGCCGCCCCAGCCGCTGGTGTAGGGCTGGTCCGGCAGGGAGGTCTGCCACTGGGTCTGCTGGTCGCTGTGGGAAAAAAGCTGGGGCGGGCGCGGCACGCTGTTCGCGCTCCACTGGGTTTTTGTTAGAGGAAAACTCAGCGTGCCGACGTTGAAGACCGGGGCAACGAGTCCCTGATCGTAAAGCGACCGGATTTCCGGCATCGCGGGGTGGAATCCGTAGGTGCGGCCGTCGCTGTTAGGATAGCCGGTGGTGCCGTTTCTGGAGGTCATGCCCAGCGCCGTCGCCGGGTCACCCCCGACCGTGTTGGGAATGGCAAGGACCGCCGAGCGGATGGCTGCGTAGTTCGCCCACTCCGATGGCAGGGTGGGAATGATCATGTTGTTCGAATCATTGCCGCCGTTGAGAAACACGCAGATGAGTGCCTTGTAATCCGAAGGCGGAGCTCCCTGCGCCACGGCGGAGTTGAGCAGCTTCAGCTCGCCGATGGTCCGGGAGAGAACCGTGGTGCCGAGGGCCGCCGCACCGAAGCGCTGGAGAAAGTGGCGGCGTGAAATGTAAGGGACGTGGAATTCGTTTTTCATGGCGGGCTTATCTCTGGATGGCGTATTCGGCGGAGGTGACGATTAGATGCACGATGGCGCGCACGCGATTGCGGATCTGCGCGGCGGTGGGTGTCGCGTCGAGAGGGAAATTGCTCGTGTTGGCCACGTAGTTCCTGATGTGGGTCTTGGTGGCACCGGTTAGATTTCCGGAAGTGAGCAGCGCGTTGAGGTTATCGATCAGGATGGGAACACCGGTGTTGCTCGTTTGCTCCGCGGTTAGATAGGGAGCAAGGTCGAGGGTGACTCCGTTGCCGAGGAAACTGACGTAGCCAGTGTTGTTTCCACCGTTATTCGTCAGCGTGCCCTGAGTGATCGTGTTCGTGAGAACCATGGTGCTGGAGTCGTTGGTGAGCTGGAATTCCGGCGTGGTCATTCCCGCTTTGGCAATGTCACCGGGGAAGCGGTAGTCAGGGTAGAAGAAATTGAAAACCGTGGTGGAGTTGAGGGGAGTCTGGTTCAACGAGTTGTCCGTTCGGCTGAGATTCCAGGTGCTGAATCCAAGGGTGACGGTGCCGCTTCGCGTCCACTGCGTGGCGTCCAGCTTGAGTGGATAACCGACCATTCCGCCAGTGCCCTGTGACCCGTTAGTGACCGCGGGGGTGGTGGTGATCCGGAATGAGTTAGGGCCGTTGACGCTGGCCACCGAATACAGCCCGCTCGGCGCGGGAGTGCCGGGATTGGTGACGAGGAACCGGACGAAGACCGGGTCGCCAGCTACCAGATTGTGGTTGCCGGAGTGCTGGATGAGGATGGTGGAAGCGCTGCCGCTGGTGGTGACGTTGTATCCCCCGCTCACACTCGGAATGAGTGCGGTGCCATTGGTATTGGCGGGAGGAGTGGTTGCGGTGAGTGTGATGGTGAACTCTGTAGCGGTGGCCGATTCCACGGTATAAACGCGATCATATCCGGCTCCAACAAGCCCGCCACTGGCAAAGCGGATGAAAACCTGGCTGGCCGGAATACCGGTGGCCGCCGCCTGGATACCAGAGGTCAACTGGCTGTGGGTGAGTGTAACGGTATTTCCAACAGAAGTGTAGTTGGGTACCAGAGTGGCGTTGTTCCGGATGGTAAACTGATAGGGCAGCAGCGCGGTGCCCGAAGTATTCCCGAGTGCGGTAGTTCCGAGATTAACCGTGAAATTGGCAGGGGTCACGCTAACAACGGTGTAGGACCGGAGTGTATTGTAAGGTGCGGTGGAGCCTAACGTTCCCGTCGAGAACCGGATTTGCACCACGTCTCCGGGCCGATAGCCGGGTGAAGTCACCGTAACGATGCCAGTTGAGCCGGCCAAGCTGTAGGATGGCGAGCTGTCTGCGGTGCCGTAGGGCTGTGTCGTCGGAACCCTGTGCGCGGCAACGGAACCCCCTTCATCCACGAAATCCGAGAGCCTGACGGTTTCCCCCGCAAGGCGATGGGGTATCGGAGTGGTGACGAGGATGTTCTGGAACCCAATCTGGCGGTAGGTGCAGTTAGGGATATCGGCCACGGGGAAGGAACGCGCCGGACCTGTTACCCTGAGCAGGGGTTCGCGCTGTTTCCCGTAACGGGGATCCGCCGCGGCTGCTGGATCACGCGCTTCGTAATCCAACAGAATGGCGCGGAAAACCTCCTTCATGTCACCACGCAAGCCGGTGGCAACGCCATCGACATTCCGCTCGCCATGATAGGCGCGGACGACGCGGTGGACGTATTCGGGTTTAGGATCGCTGGTGACAAGGCGCTGGATGAGCTGGCGGCAGATGTAAGGAGCGACCGCGGAATTTTCCATGATCTTGTCCAACGCGGCTTCGAGGTCTTTAACGCCATTGAGGTCGTAACGGTTTGTGATCGGGGTGATGACGAGATTTCCGGCACCGAGTGCGGGGTCGGTCGATTGCACGGTGAAGGTCGATGCAGGATCGGTGGAAGTGTCCGACTGGTTGATAATGGTGGCCGCGGGAAGCATGACATTGTCCAGCAGGGTCTTCGTGCCGAGTTCATGCCGAGTGGGCACGAGCACCATTGGATCAAGGTAGTTGGCCGATGGACTGAAACCCGTGGGCAGACGTCCACCGGACATCGCTTGGCCCCAGTTCCAGCCGGTGAACACACGGGCGTATCCGGTGATGACACTTTGGTCGTAGGTGGGGACCGCCTGTCCGGAGGAGTTCAGCACGAGCGAGCCATCCGGCCAGATGCGGTAGAGCCCGGCAGAGAACAGTTGCAGGATTTCCCGGGCATAGTTTTCGTTGGGAATCTGGCCAGTGGAAATGTTACCGGCCGTGTTGCCACGCATATCCAGATAGACGCCCATGGCCGGGCTGAGGGTGACTTGTTTGAGGATGTCGCGGAAGTTGCCGAAACTCTGATCGAGCAGGGTGTCATAATAATCCGCAAGCACGCGGCCGTTGTTGTTGAGCGGGCCGACATCGGACACGACGAGAATCTGGCTGAGGGCAAACGCCGCGCGCTGGCGCAATTGATCAGGCGCAGTGACGGAGTTTTTCCACCAGGAATTGAACATCAGCGTGCTGCCATAGGCGTTTTGCGGATCGTTGCTGAGATTTGATAGAATGTAGGGAACGTTCTTGGTGGCAGGCTGGGTGAACTGGTTTTCAATCCATGCGCGGTATCCGCTGCTTTTTACGGAGGCGATGTCCGAGGGACTCGGGCCGAATGTCGCCTGGGTGAGGAAGCGGGAAGCCGCGGCATCGCTGGAAGGATGTGAATCCGGCACGGAATAGGACGGAACGGGCGGCGGAGTTTGTGATCCGGCGGTGACGCCGAAGGTGCCGGTGAGTTCGCCGGTGGGGTTGTTCAAGGTCGCGATCTCGATGCGCACTTCGCCGTTCTGCAGCGCCGTTAGATCGGTCGGGCTGAGGTTCCAGGTGTAGCCGCCGTCAGAAGACTTGAGGTTGGGATAATTTTTCTCCTGTGAATTGACGTCAAACAGAACGGTTCCGGAGCTGTTTTTGATAGAGCGGGAAGTCGCACCCGAGGTGAGGCCGCTGTAATCAAGCTGGAGGATGGCGGAGTTTCCATTCACGCGAAGGAATGCCCCGCCGGTGCCAGTGATTCCACTCAGACCGTCGGCACCCTGGAGGTTGGTAACATAAAGCGTTCCAGGGACCGAAGTGGTCGGAGGATTGTCCCAAGGAGAAAGTGCGTAACCGGGGATCACTCCTCCGGGTGTGGGTGCGGCGGGAGAAGCGCTGTTAGGGACTGGATTCACGGCGTTGCCCGTGGGATCAAGATACCAAGCCACTGCCAGATGGTTTGCTGCGCCAGTGGCACCGGTATTATGGAGAACTTCGAGGTAGTATTTCCGTCCCGCAACGAGTGCGAGCCAGGCGGATTTCTGATTGGATTGAACGTTCCAGTTTTTCGGCGGGACAGTACTGTTAGCATTTACCGAGGCACGAAGGACTTTGTTCACTGGTTCGCCGTCGTTTGATATATGAAGCTCGGCGACATTGCTGGCGGCGATCCAGAAATAGTAATTGCCGGTGTTCGGTGCGATGAAAAAGCCGCGCAGGCGTTCACCGGTATTGGCGCCACCATCCGAAGCGTTGCTTTCCGCATTCGCCACGGTACTGTTAGTGGCAGGCGGATTTGTCCATGGAACGCTCGCCAAAGTCGTGCCACTCACGCCGGAGGTCCAGGTCTCGCGGGTGAGGTGGTTGGGAGTGGCGAGCACTTCGATGGTCATCACCGAGCTGCCGGTACCGGCGCTGTTGGTCGTGGTAAGGGTAAATTGATAGATGCCCGCGGCGGGTGGAGTTCCGCTCAGGACGCCGTTCACGAGCGTCAGCCACGAAGGCAGGTCGCTGGCAGTAACAGCGCCACCATTGCTTGAAGTGACGTCCAGTGAAAATGGCGTATCCGAGCCGAGAATGGTGACCACTTCCGTCGGACTGGTAATCGTGGGTGCGGCTGGTGTTGGCGCACCGCCGAACGGAGTGCCACCGGTGATCGTCGGAAAGAGACGGTTGCTCGGGATGATTTGTCTCGCTTGATCATCGCTATACCACCAAAGGCGCGACTGGGCGCCGCCGCTGCCATCGTAATGCTCCAGTTTGATATCGTAATAGACACCGGCCTGAAGCGGCAGGGTGCAGTAGCGGTCGACGCTGGAGTAGATCCAGTCGATGGGAAGATTGATCGTATCAATCGTGCACTTGCTGCCATTGGTAAGGTCGGATGCGGGCATGTTTGTTCCCGTCAAAATCACCGTGAACGTGGTGGCAGTGACGGCAGTGACCGTGTAGGGCTTGCTGGTGTTGAACTGTGAAGTATTGAGCGTTCCAGTGGTGAAACGCAGGGGAATGACGTCGCCCACGGAGATCGGAGCGCTGTTATAGGTTAGAACCACCGTGCCGTTGGTAGAGGAGTTCTGGGTATAATTATAAGTGACGCTCGGGTTATCACTGGTGAGCCTGCGAAGCACCTGTGGTTGGCCGTTGATCCATAGTTTGATTCCATCATCGCCATTCACGATGAAGTAATATTTTTGGGAATACTGGGGCAACACCTGACCCGTCCACCGGCTGCTAAAGTTATCGACGGGAATTGAAGGGTTGGGCGAGCCATTGCCCCATGCGAAATCCACCACCGGATCGACACGGGTGAAGGGTGCAAAAAAGTTTCCCACCTCACAACTTCCTGTCCCGGAAGCCTGACTCACTGTGGAGTCGAAGGTGATAACAAAACTGGTTGAACCGTTCCCACTGGTGATGGTGTAGGTCTTCTCCGTGTTGTGAGGATTGATGTTGAGGTTGTTCGACGAGAAGCGCAGCCTCACCGGGTTCCCTGCGGTTAGAGGAATGGCGGATGTGCCGGAATAGGTGATGGTCGCCGTGACGGTGGACCCGGATTTGCCATAACCATAGCTGGCGGTCTTCCCACCGAAGTTGAGCGGGCTGGCGTAGTTGGAGCTCGAACCCGAATAGTAGTTCGCCGTGAGGCCCGTTCCCGTCGGAGCAGATGCGGGATAGAGGGTCACCCCGGCGGATGAAGGGCTGCCAAGCGTGTAGTTTCCCACCGCCGCAGAAGCATCCGGAGCGGCGGCTGATAGAAAGACGGTGGCGCTTGAAGTGCGACCGGCATTGGGCCGCGGAATGATTTTCACATCGAGGGAACTCACTCCCGAAGGAAACGTCACGGCTGCAGGAAGTGGGGCGTAGTCGATGCCTTCTACCGCGGTTCCGCTTTTAGTCAGCGGCACGGTGATGTCGCCGATCAGGATGGCCCCCGAGCGGGTGACCTGAATAATGGCAAAGTCACCTGCGGGGACCGATGCGTCCGGCGGCTGGGTTCCCGCGCCATCGGAAACTGATAGGGTGACGACGTTCTCCGATTGCAGGTTCGCCGCGAGCGAGTTGTGATCAAAACTCGTTTGGTTCTGAATGGGAGCTGCCATCGAGAGGCCGAGCGAGTGCTTCGCCCAATCGCTCACCTGGTCGCCCTGAGTCGCCTGATCACTCACTCCAATGTGAAAGAAATTTCCAGCACTTTTTGGAACGACGAGTGTTTTGTTAGTTCCGTCGCCGATGACCGAGGGAAGCCCTGTCTGTGACCAGGCATCCATCAGCGTGGCATTGCTTTGCACCGTGTAGAATTTCCCGATTTCAGTGGGAAACGTGAGTGAGAGGCTCGTCGGCTCCATGGCGACGGAGGGCGGATGAAAGTGGGACTGGGTGGGCGATTTCCGAAACGGATTGGTTCCCGCGATGAACTCGGTGCGGTTCATCACGCCATCGCCGTCAGCGTCCTGATCGAGCCATCCGGTGTAGGGTGACTGCTGGTCGAACTGTGCGTCCAACACGCCATACTTCTGCTTCCAGACTTCCCGGTTGATGGTGGTGTCCACCTGGGCATCGGCGGTGGAAAAACCGGCTAGGAGCGCACCGATTGCTGGGATTACACGGATGGAAGACACCACATGTGCATAAAACGGAATGGATGAAGGAAACATGGGTTTGGAAGTTGAAATGAACGACGCGCTAGGCGGATCGCAAACTGGAATTTTTGTAAAATCCTCCGAAGACGGTGGGGATTATCGGAAGCAGCTGAAAAAATCCATCTCTAAAGTTAAATTTAAGTAAAATTTTACTTAAATGGACGCGGACCGGGGTGCGCCATACGGTCACGAACCGATCTGATCCAAGCTACTATAATAACCATTGAAAAACCCGAGAATCTTCCACGCGACAAAGCCTATGATGAAAAAATACAGCAGCTTGGGGATGACGACCGACAGCGTTTTCGTGCCAGCCTCTGCCTCCGATTGGAACCATTTCGCCCATCGGGCCAAGTCGGTATCGAGCGTTCCGGCCTCCTCGCCGGTCTTGTAAGACCTTGCAAATGCGTCAGGAAACGCCGGGTCCTTGACGAACTGTGGACCCAGTGAGTTTCCGGTATTGGCGGCTTTCACCAAGAGTTTGCCTGCTTCACGGATCACCCCGCTTTGGGAGGCGGAGGCGGCGACCCGAACCGTCTCGCTCATTGAGATTCCGGCCAGCAGGCACGCATGGTAGACTTTGCAAAACCGTGCCATCGCCATGTTCCGGCGGGCCTTGCCGAGAAACGGAATTCGTAGCAGAAATCGGTCGATCCCCGCGTGATCCGGTGCCGCCCTCAGCACCGCTCTGATCAGAATGGCGAGCACGAAAATGGCCGCATAGAAAATGATCAGGGTGACCGCGAGCTGCCCGAGGATTTCCGAAAACCCCTCCCCTCTCATCATGGCCGCCGGGACAATGCCGATGAAAATCCCCATGTGCAGCACGATGAGCGGATAGATCATGCTCTTCACCGCCTCCCGCCTCGCGGAGGCCAGCATGCCGAAATAATCCGAAAGGTGCTGGAATGCCGGAGCAAGATTTCCGCCACGCTCACCCGCGCCGATCATGCTGCGCTCGATTTCCGAAACCCTCGATGCATCCCTGCCAAACGCTGCGGCGATGGATTGCCCGGCCTCGAGTCCGCGGTTGAGGTCCTTGAGCAGACTGGCCTGCACCGGCGGGAGTTTCGTGTCGAGGAGCACTGCGGCGGCCTCGCGGATGCCGAAGCCCGCTTCCAACAGTTTTGCCATCTCCAGATAGAAAAGATGCTTGTGCGCGGCCTGGGAACTCATGGGTTATGACAACTAGTAACACCAGCGGCAGATGCACCAAGGCCCATTTGGATGGATCGGGCATTTTTGCGTGCCAACGGGCCGCACTGATCCAAATGCCGATTGGCAAAACCCGGAATCCATGACATTTCCCCCCGCATGAATCGCATCAAGACCGCCATCGTCGGAGCCAGCGGCTACACCGGGATGGAATTGCTCCGTCTGCTCCTCGTCCACCCGGCGGTGGAACTGACGGCCGTGACTTCGCGGCAGGAAGCAGGGAAATCCCTCGGCGCGGTTTTCCCACGGTTCAAAAACGCACCGGGCGCTGAGCTCTGCTTCATTGAGCCTGACCCGGACGCCATCGCCGCCACCGGCGCGAAGGCGGCCTTCCTCGCGCTCCCTCACGGCGTTGCGGCGGAAATCGCGCGTGCGTTGCTGGAGCGTGGGCTCAAGGTCGTCGACCTGAGCGCGGATTTCCGCCTGCGCGATGCGGCGGTGTATGAGGAATTTTACGGACACCCGCATCCGGCTCCGGATTTGTTAGGCGAGGCGGTTTACGGCCTGCCGGAAGTCCGCACGCCGGCGATTCAGGCGGCGCGACTGGTGGCGTCGCCCGGTTGTTACCCGACGAGCATCCTGCTGCCGCTCCTCCCGCTGCTGCGGGAGAATCTCATCGATCACTCGACGATCGTGGCCAATTCCATGAGCGGCGTCAGCGGTGCCGGCCGGAAAGCCGACCTCACGTTGCTTTTCTGCGAGTGCAACGAAAGCGCGCGCGCCTACGGACTGCCGAAGCACCGGCACCTATCAGAAATCGAGCAGGAACTCAGCCTCGCCGCTGCCGGCGAAAAAGTGACGATTTCCTTCCTCCCCCACCTCATTCCGGTGAACTCCGGCATCGTCACCACGACTACGGCGATGCTGCGTGAAGGAGTCGCTCCCGAAGCCGTCGGTAAGGCGTTGGAAAAAGCTTACGGCAGCGCGCCTTTCGTCCGTTTGCTGGGCAAAGGTGGGTGCGCTGACACCAAAAACGTCACCCGCACGAACTTTATCGACATCGGCTGGCAGCACGACCCACGCACCGGCCGCGTCATCCTGATGAGCGCCGAAGACAACCTCGGAAAAGGCGCGGGCGGCCAGGCGGTTCAGAGTTTCAACCTGATGTTCGGCCTGCAGGAGATTGATGGGTTGCATAATTTTTAACAGTCGGCCAGTCTGCCCCGCTGTTTCCCAACTATTCCCATGGACTTCCCATTTTCCCGTATCGCCGGCGGTGTCGGTGCCCCGAAAGGTTTCCTCACCAGTGCCGTCAGTTGCGGGATCAAGAACCCGGACAGCAAGCGGCTCGATCTGGCGCTGATTTATTCGGAAAAACCGTGCAGCTCGGCCGGTGCCTTCACCACCAACCGCGTCAAAGCCGCGCCGGTCAAAGTTTCCCAATCGAACCTGCGCAAGGGTGACCTGCGAGCCATCATCGCAAATTCGGGAAATGCCAACGCCTGCACCGGCGTCCAAGGCATTCGCGACGCAAATTCGATGTGCGATGCCGTCGCAAAGCCGCTCAAACTCAAGCGCTCGGAAATTGGCGTCGCCTCTACCGGCGTCATCGGATTGCCCATGCCGATGGTCCGCTTCACTCCGCGATACGACGACCTGATCGAACGTCTCGGCCCAAAGAATGGCCCCGACGTCGCTGCGGCCATCATTACCAGCGACACCCATGCGAAGGAGGTCGCCATCTCATTCGATATTGGCGAGCACCGCGTCCGCCTCGGTGGCTGCGTGAAGGGCGCTGGCATGATCTCACCCAGCATGGCCACGATGCTCTGTTTCATCACCACCGATGCGAACATGCCGACGGAAAATCTCCGGAAAGCCGTGCTGGAATGCGTCGAGGAGAGTTTCAACCGCATCACCATCGACGGCGACATGTCCACCAACGACACCGTCATCGTCCTTGCCAACGGCGCGTCCCGGATGCCCGCCATCCGCCGCAACAGCGCGAACTGCAAACAATTTCGCCGCGCCCTGCGCTGGCTGATGTTGGAACTGGCCAAGGCCGTCGTCCGCGACGGCGAGCGGGTGACCAAGTTCGTCACCGTGCGGGTGAGGAGCGCGCGCACTTATCTGGATGCGAAAAAAGTCGCCGAGGCCGTCTGCAAATCCGCTCTCGTGAAATCCTCGTGGAACGGCGGCGATCCGAATTGGGGCCGCATCATCCATGCCGTCGGCTACTCGCGCGCCCGTATCCGCGAGGAGCTCGTGGACATCCACATCGGCGGAAAGGCCGCCTGCATCGGTGGCCTCCAGGCAGACACGCCAATGGACGAGCTGCGCCAAATCGTCGCCCATCCTGAATTTGAAATCGTCATCGACCTCAACCAAGGCGATGCCGATTACGTCATGTATTCCAGCGACCTCTCGCCCGAATACGTCGATTTCAACCGCTCCGAATACGCGTATTGGAAACAAGCGCGGAAGGACGGGCTGGTGTGAAATTTTCCCCGGAGGCTCTGGACCAAACTCGTCATTCCAGTCAGTCTGCGCGCAGTGAACGCCCGGCCATCCTCTCCCTCTCAGAATCCCGACCTTGAAATCAAGGACGCACAATTGATTTTCAAACGTGTCTGGGGCGAGCTGGAGCGCGATTTCGGCCGGGAAAAACTGCTGTTTCCGAAAGAGCTCATTCTGCTAGGCGGAGCGCCGGGCTCGGGCAAAGGGACCAACACCGCCTTCATCTGCCAGGTGCGCGGGATTTCCGCGCCGCCCATCATCATCAGCCAGTTGCTGAACTCGCCGGAAGCCAGGAAAATCAAGGCTAACGGTGGCATGGTGGGCGACGAGGAAGTGCTGCGGCTGCTCCTGTGCGAATTGATGAAACCCGTGTTTCGCGACAGCGCGGTGCTCGATGGATTTCCCCGCACAACGGTGCAGGTGGAGTGCCTGAAAATGTTCTACGACCAGATGGTCCAGCTGCGCCGCGAGTTTTCGGATACGCCCAAAGCCCATCATTTCCGCCAGCCGACGTTCCACATCATGGTGCTGTTCGTGGATGAGGCGGAAAGCATCGTGCGGCAGCTCAAGCGCGGACGCGAGGCAATCGTTAGAAACGCCGAAGTCCGCCAATCCGGTGTCGGCGAGCTGGAGGAGGAGCGCAACACCGATTTCGATCCGGAGCTCGCGCGCAACCGCTACCGCACGTTCAAAGAGAAAACCTATGACGCGCTCGTCTCGCTCAAACAGATCTTCCACTATCACTTCATCAACGCCCAGGCACCGATCGATGTCGTCCAACAGAACATCATTTCCGAGCTGGAATACCAAAGCTCACTCGAGCTCGACCCACGGACTTTCGACACGCTTCGGCACATTCCACTGGCAGATGAAATCGTGCTCAACGCGCGCCAGGAACTCGTCAACCGCCTCGACAGCTATCAGGTCGAGCACCCGCAGGTGATGCAGGCGATGGTCGATTTCATTCAGGTGAAAATGATGCCCATCATCAAGCGCCACGCCATCAGCGGACGGACGATGATCAACACCGAGGACACGATTTTCCATCAGGGCATCGCCATCCCGATCATGATCGACATCTTTTCCGAGCGTGGCTTCCGAGCCAGCGTGGACATCCACCGCATCGAAATTCCCGAACGCTTCGACCTCACCACCGGCAAGATTGAGACACGGGAAAAGAAGGTCTATCGAATCACCATCATGTTCGCCGGCTCGAAGATCCGGCGCGGCTGAGGCGTAGTTGTTGAAGTGGTTGCTGCGACTCGCAGCAACGTCTCATTGCTTCCAAGACATCGGCTAGATCTCCCAAACGCTGCTGCGAGACGCCGCAACCACGGACGCAATTCGATCACTTCGCAGTTGCCGGCGCCGGTGGTTTCGGCGCGGTGATCATTGGGAAATCATCGGTGCGGAATGGGGTGACCGGCAGGTTGGTTTCGGTGTAAAGATTGCAAACAGGATTGTCCGCCCAGGCGTAACGAACGGCGACCGGGGTGGCCACGTTCGGGCTGGTGACTTCGACGGCGTCCGCACCTTTGATTTTCCCGACCGCCGGATGCCAGACCTTGTCCTCCCCGCAGATCGCGAAGCCCTTCGTCTCGTTGACATCGAACGCGCGCAACTTGCTGCCGAAGCAGTCGAGGGTGACAGTGGCGGTGTTTCCATTAACCGAGAGGGTCTTGAATTCCGGGCTGCGGTAGGGGAAATCCAAACCGTAATCCTTCACGAGCGCCCAGCGGACGAGGCGGGCGGCGACAGCTTGTTTGTTGCGCGGATGGATGTCCCGGCCTTCACCCACGTCGATGATGACGGCCTGGCCCGTATTCGGAAGTTTCATCGCCAGTGTCTGAGCCTCACGAAGTTCCGCCCATGAACTGTTTCCCGGAACTGGATTCTCCGCCTTGAAATCGGCGAGCTGAACCCAGTAAAAAGGGAAGTCGCCCTGGCCCCATTCCTTGCGCCATTGGGTGATCATGAAGGGGAAAAGATCACGGTATTCGGCGGCCCGTTCGGCGTTCGTTTCACCCTGATACCAGATCACGCCCTTGATGCCATAGCCGAGAGTGGCATTGAGCACACCCGCGAAAATGTTGCCCGGGCGGTATTGGGTGGTGAGCCAGTCGCTGGGTGGTTTCGGCAGGGCCTTACCTTCGGCCTTGGCTTTCTCGTTGTCGGCTTTCCACTGGGTCATTGCGAGTTTGAACTCGGCCTTGCCCTGTTCAGAGAGGAGTTTTTCCTCCTGTTTCACCGTGTTTTCCATCAGCGTTTTGAAAAGTGGCTCTTTCTCGATCGTCTCGCGCCGGACCCATGCTTCGGCGGATGAACCGCCCCAGGCATTGTCGATCAGGCCGACTGGGACTTTCAAAATCTCATGCAGATACCGCCCGTAAAGCAGGCCCACTGCGCTGAAGCCCGCGGAGGAGGCGGCATTGGACGGCTGCCATTTGCTTTTAAAATCGGTCTGCAGTTCCTGGGTGCCTTTGAGCGGGATTTTGAGCAGCCGGACGTTCGGTAGATCGGAAGCGGCGGCTTCGATGTCGCCATTCGTTTCGCGGGCGAGCGTGTATCCCATGTTGGATTGGCCGGAGCACATCCAGACTTCGCCGATGAGCACGTCGGCGATTTCACGCTTCGAGGTCCCGGATACCGTGATGGATTGCGGGTTCGCATTGGCAGGGAGAGGGGCGAGTTTCACCGCCCATTTCCCGTCGGCACCTGCAGTGGTGGTGAGGTTTTGCGCGGCGAAAAAAACGGAAACCTTGGTTCCCGGCGTGTCCCAGCCCCAAATCGGGTTTTCCTGCTTCTGCTGAAGCACCATGTGGTCGCTGATGATGGCGGGGAGGATTAGCTCAGCCCGCAGGACGGGACTTAGAACGGCACAGCAGACAATGAGGCAGGTTTTTGGATTCATGGGCGGAGCGACCTATACGTGGAAGGGTGCCCGAAAGCTTCACGAGATTTCATGAGTCCGCGTGCCATCCCCATTTCGGGTGGGCCGACCAAAAGCATTGATCTATCGGGTAGAATCGCGTGATGCTGGCGGGAACGATGAAACTCACCACGCGGATGTTTTCCCGGAATTTCAGGTGCCTGCTCTACGGGTTTGCCTTCGCGGGCGGGTCGCTGTTGGAAAGCGCTCCGGTCCGTCTCACCGACGAAGCGCCGGTGGTTGTCTCAAAACTCGGAACCGGTGTGATCCTCGTGGATTTCGGTCGGGTGGCATTTGGAAATCTCCGTCTCATTCCACCCGCGGGGGCAAAGGGGAAGTTGCGCGTTCACTTCGGCGAGGCATCCAAAGGCGGCAGGATCGACCGCACACCACCTGGCTCGGTGCGTTACGCCGCGGTTGAGGTGGAAATCGACGGAAAATCCATCGTTGCTGCCCCGCTTGCCGACGCGCGCAATACAAAACCACCCGCCGCCGTCCTCGCGCCGCCGGAATGGGGCGTGGTGCTGCCGTTCCGATGGGTGGAAATCGAAGGCTGGCAGGGAGATTTTCATGCTGCGAATGCCATCCGTCAGGCGGGATACCTGACGGCCTGGAGCGACGACGCAGCCAGTTTCAGCTCATCGGATCCTACACTGGACCGCATCTGGGAACTTTGCCGCTACTCGATCAAAGCGACCACATTCGCTGGAATCTACGTCGATGGCGACCGTGAACGCATTCCCTACGAAGCAGACGCTTACTTGAACCAGATCAGTCATTACACCACCGACAATGACCTTGAGATGACCCGCGACAGCTTCGATTGGCTCATGAAACAGCCCACCTGGCCGTCGGAGTGGGCACCGCACATGGTGTTCATGGCCCATGCCGACTGGATGCACACTGGCGATGCAAAATGGCTTACGCCCCGTTACGAGTCGTTGAAAACCAAACTCCTGATGGAGCGGGTGGACCGTGATGGCTGGGTCCGCAGCAACAAAAAACAGCGGGAATGGAATGACATCGTGGACTGGCCGAAGGCAGAGCGGGATGGCTACGAATTCCGCGAGGTGAATACCGTGGTGAATGCTTTCCATCTCGCCGCTCTCAGAAAAATGGCCGACCTCGCCCGCGCCGTGGGCAAAAGCAACGAAGCGGACGACTACACGGCGCGCTTCGAATCAGCCAGGACTCGGTTCCACACCGCACTTTTCATGGAAAAAAAGTCCGCCTACCGCGATGGGATTGGCAGCGACCACGCGTCCTCACATGCCAGCTTGTTTCCCCTCGCCTTCGGGCTGGTGCCGGAGGAATCCGCTCCCGCCGTTGCCGCAAACCTTACGAAGCGGGGCATGACCTGCTCCGTTTACGCCGCACAATATCTACTCGAAGGCCTTCTCCAAAATGGCGCAGACGTGGCGGCGATGAATCTGATCCTCGCGAAAAACGACCGCAGCTGGCGGCACATGCTCGATAGCGGCACGACCATCACCTGGGAAGCCTGGGACCAAAAATACAAACCGAACCAAGACTGGAACCACGCCTGGGGAGCCGCTCCCGCCAACCTGCTGCCTCGCTTCGTGCTCGGCGTGGAACCCCTGGCCGCCGGTTGGGAAACCGCACGCATCCGGCCGTTTCCATCAGGACTCACCGAGGCGAAAGGAAAAATCCCGACCCCGCGCGGACCGATTTCCATTCACTGGATCAAAAACAGCGGCTTCAATCTGAAACTCGATCTCCCACCAGGCATGACCGCGCTGTTAGATCTGCCCGCCGCAAGTGCAACCAGCCGCGTTTCTGTCGATGGAAACGACGCTACCACTACACGAAAAGGCACGCGGCTTTTCCTCACTCAGCCGCTCTCCGGCAGCCGCGTGATCGTCGTAAAATAACGGGTTTTATTTGCCGAATAATCCGCCCAGCCCGCCCAGAAGGCCGCCGAGCTCAGGAGATTTTCCGGCGAGCACGTCATCGATCATCGAGTGATAGGATGCCGGGACTTTCGATTTTACGAACTCCGCCACGGTGACGATCGCCTTCTCGGTCATTTCCTCGCTGAGTCCGAGTGCCATCAGTTTTGCCTTCAGTTCGTTCATGGTCTGATTGTTGGTTGGAATCCCTGTTCTAGCGGAACCTGAGGGAATCACGTCACCAAATCCGACACCGGTCAAGCCCGCCATTTTGCCTCTCTTCCACTGGCTTGCACATGGGATCGAAGCGGCTATGGTCTGCTTTAATGTCCATCCACACGATCCACATCCGCTCGGAGATCCCCGATCTGCTGATCGAATTCGATCTTCCCCCCGGCACCCATGCAAAAATCGGCGCATCGCCCAAATCGGAAATCACCCTTCCTCTCGGCGGCATTCCCCCCTTCTCGTGCATCATCGGTCGCTTCCACGATGGCCGACTCTATCTGGCAGGCCTCGACGAGACGATTTCACAACGACTCGATCTCCCGTCCACGCTCTTCATCCCGCCCTACGAGTTTGATGTTTTCCATCCGGAGGAACCGATCGAGGAAACCACGGAAACCACACCGCCTCCCGCTACCGAAGCGCCCGCTCGGGCGCCTGGGTTTTCCGACAAGCTGAAAACAGTCCTGTCACTTTTCTCAAAACCCGCGACGCCTCCTCCGCCGACCGATCCCCCCGCGCCGGAGGACCCGGCTTGATGGGTTTTTTTCAAAAAATACCGAGAACAGGACTCGAACCTGCACACCTTGCGATACCAGAACCTAAATCTGGCGCGTCTACCAATTCCGCCATCTCGGCTTTCGGGGGCGACATTACCGGCCATCGGGCACGGGGCAAGCGCACAATGCGAGTCGGTGGGAATCATTCTCGCTCAGCGTCGCGGCGGTCGGGTTTTTCCAAGCGAGCTCAAGGATGTGGAAACTCCCGCCGAGGTGGGATGGATGGGTGAGCGTTTGAAATTGGCGGAGCAGGTCGGTCGGTGCCATGCCTTCGAGGGAGAGCAGCCAGTCGCGGCCGGTTTCGGTGAGCCATGCGCCTTGGTTTCTGAAGGCACGGACGTGGCAGCCGAGGGCGAGCGCGGCTTCGGCGACGACGGTGAAATCGACGTGGGCCGTGATGTCGATTTCGCCGGGGGTGGCCAGCGGATCCTCGGCGGCGCGGTGGTTGGAGAACGTCCGCAAGGTGCCTTGGTGGCGTTCCGGCAAGTAATATTCCGGCCGCGCAAAACCATAGTCTGCCCAGAGGAGCAGGCCGGTGGAAAGGCAGCGGGTGAGCGGTTCCAGAAAGCGGGTGAAATTCGTGCGGACCTCGGTGCGGTAGCCGTCGGGGAAATTTTTTCCGAGCGGTGCGAGCGCTTCCAACAGATCTGGATCGGTGATCGCGGGAT
>JANODE010000084.1:0-23895 GCA_031412525.1 Akkermansiaceae bacterium
CGCCCCGAGCTGCTCGCCAAGGCACAGTATTTCATCGACTCCGTTCTAACGATGAACCGCATGTTCGAGGACGGCGCGGTCGGTTACATCGGCACCCAGAACGAAACCGTCAACTATCAGGCCACCGTTTCCGAATACGTCTCCCGCTACTTCGAGACCACCGGCAACGCCAATGCCGGCCTGATTCTCCAAAAAATGCAGTGGTATGGTGCGATCAACGGCCGCATCGGCGACTGGTGGACTGCCCCGGCCTGGAAACACGCATGGAACGACATTCGTAGTAGCTTCTCGGGCGGTGAGACCGTCGCCGGAAACAATCCCTACGTCCGTGCCGAGCTGGACGCGTGGATCGCCGGTGCCGCCAATCTAACCAACTGGTATGGCCGCGCCCGCGTCGATCTCGCATGGTATCAATCCGGCACCTCGCCCCTCAGCCGCCCGGACTACACCGTCTTTGACCGAAACACCCAAGGACCACGCGCTTGGTATGGCCGCTGGAATTACTCCGCCACGCTTCGCAATATCAACTTCTCCGAATCCGGACACACCACGCTCATCGGTGCGCAGGTGGCCGATCCCGATCCGGATTTCCGCGTCAACGCCTCGCTGATGGGAATCTATCCACGCCTGCGGGTGACCGCCGCATCCGCGCGGAGTGGCGATGGCACACTCAACGAGGCAGGGCACGCATGGATCACCTCCGGCCTCACCGGCGACTCCACCGTGAGCCGTGATTTCAGCGCGATCGGGGCGTCTTACGGAATGCACCAGGATAACAGTTCGGTGAAGGGGACGACTTACGATTGGACCGGCCGCCAGGTTTGGCTCAATTTGCCGGACCGGATTGTCGGTCTGCTAGACATCGCGCCCAATGCCGATCTAACCGCCTTTGAGGTCCAGGGCGTCATCCGACTCGGCTTCGGCGGCACCTCATTCAGCGCTGTCAAAACGCTCACCTCGACCGGTTCCGACACCTGGGGTTATGGCGACCTACGCGTGAAACTCCACTCCCATAACTATGCTGAGGTCTCGCCGGAAATCTATGCTTTCCGCAATCCGAGTGCACCCTTCACGGAGATCACCCTTCGCGACATGGTCGATGGTGAAACCAACATCACGCCCGTCGCGCACACTGCAGGAACCCTTCGGAAATTCATCGCTGAGATCCGCCCTGCATCCACCACCGGAGAAGTCACAGTGACGGAGGTCGCAGAAGCTGGTGGTTTGATCGGCTTGGACGTGACGAATCCCGCCACCGGGAGGAAATACCGCGTCGTTTACAATCCCGGAACCGTGGCTGCGAGCTATACGCCTGTCCTCGGATGGACCGGTCCCGTCCGTATCCACCGCAGCGGCGCGCGCCATCGCCCGGACTGGCTGCCGGACCCCAGCGGCCCGCTGGTTTCCTCCTATCTAACCAGCGGACAGGTTCTAACTCTCCAGCCGAAAGCCCACATCGTCCTCGAACAAAGCATCCCCATCATCAAGGCGAACAACATCGATCCACTCGACCAATCGTCCAGTTGGACCACCAGCCCGCTCATTGATGGCAGCATCGCCACTTGGAACTCCACCGTCGCCGCAGCCACTACGACCAACGTCGGAAAAGGTAAAAACCTCGCCGGAATCACCATCACCGATCCCGGCGGAAACGTCACCATCAATCCCGGCAACGCGGGGCTGTTAGCCCTCGGTAGCGCCGGAATCGATACCGCCACATCCATTCGCACGCTCTCTCTATCCGCACCTGTCCGTCTCGACGCGGCACAGACGTGGACCACCGGCACCTCCGGACTCGCAGGCTCCATCCAAGTCTCTGCCGGCGGCGTGATCTCGGGTTCCGGAGCATTGGCAATCACCGCAAGCGCTGGCCGTGGCGTCTCGCTCACCGCCGCAAACACCTTCAGCGGCGGCCTCACACTCGGTAGCGGCGCGGTGCTCGATTATTCCGCAGCCGCAGCCTTCGCCGCGACAGACGGGCTTCTAACCAACAGCCCCTTTGGCACCGGCCCGCTGACGATCCAAGGCGGCACCTTGGTCGCGGGAAACCGGTTTTTCTTCAATCCCAGCGTCTCCATTCTCGGCAATTTCACCTGGTCCACCGCCTCCGCCCGCGTCGATACCAGCGGCGCGTTCGATCTCGGCGGGGGAGTCCGGACGCTCAGTCTGGCCCGTCCCGTCACTGCACCCAACGTCGTGATCTCCGGCGGTAACAACTCGATCCGTTTCATCCCCGTCACCGGCGGAATCGCGACGAACACCTTCACCAACGGAACCTTGAGACTCGCCGCCGCCACCTCGGTTGCCGCCACTGATTTCGTGATGGCCACCTTTGGAAACAGCAACCGCTTCACCGACAACGCCGGGCTGATCATCGGTCCGCGGGTTTGCATTTCGCCTTCCTTCTCCAGCACTCCCTTTGGCTCGACTGCGGCGCAACGGCCCGCCGTCACCCTTGAATCGGGCGGACTGCTTTCTCTATCCGACGGCGGCTCCGGTCGCGGCCACTCGGTCTTCTCGCTGGCTGGCGGCGGCACCGTGCTCAACAACACCAGCGGCACCGCCGCGCGCACCGACATGTTCACCATCGACGGCGGCATCAAGACGAGCAGCTCCGATTTTTCAGGCAGCATCGTCGATACCGACCTCACCCGGTTTCCCACCGCCAATCCGAATTTGAAAACCGGCCTCACCAAAACCGGAGCCACCACCCAGGTTCTATCCGGTGTTAGTTCCTACACCGGCCCCACCAGTGTCACCGGCGGCTTGCTCACCCTTACCGGCAGCCTCGGCAACACCAGCGCCCTCAGCATCGGAGCCGGCGCACGGTTTGAAAACCTTGGCTCACTCACCGTCACCGGAAACATCACCAACGACGGCACCCTGCTCGTCACCGGAGCCGCCCAGCTTGCGGTGGGCGGCAGCTTCACGAATAATGGCGTGATCGACATCCGCGGCTGGTCTGGAACCCTGCCGCCCGGCCTCGTCAACAACGGCACGATTCTATCCGATCCCACGCCGTCGCTGGATCCCGGTGTTTTCACCGATTGGCAAAAACTCGTCTGGCCCGGCAATACCGATCCCGGAACCATCGGCCCTGCCGCCGATCCCGACCAAGATGGTGGAAACAACCTGCTCGAATGGGCACTGCTCCTCGACCCCAAACTGCCGGACGTTTTCACCCCCACCTTCAGCCTCAGCGGCGGAATCATCGACTTCACCTACACCCGCCGCAAGGTCGCTCCCGGTGAGGCCAGCTATCAGGTCGTGTGGTCGGACACCCTTGCAGAAGATTGGTCGGCTGCGAATGTCATCACCGATCCGCCGGTGTCGCTCTCGGCTATCAGGGAGAGCATTCGTTCGACCTTGCCCGCGGGTGCGGGAGGCAAACGGCTTGTGAGAGTCAGGGTGACTGGTCCCTAGCTGCCCGCCAGTTTTTCTCGATGATGGGTTTCAAAACCAAGGCCAGCCGCCTGTAGCCTTCTTCAGTCAAATGAAGCTTGTCGGGTAAATAACACTCTGCCACTGCTTCACCGGCTGGAGTTTCCATCGCTGGGTTCACATCGGCATAGGTGACTCCCTTGATCGATCCGGCGAGGGCGAGCAGGCCCTTGTTTACCTCATCCACTGGCAGGAGTTTTCCCTCCTCGCGCTTTTGGGGAGCACGAATGACCGATACTAACAGTATGCGTGCCTGAGGTAGTGCGGTCTGCGTGCGCTCGATCCACACCTTGGTATTCCTGTTGATTTCTTCGGACGATTTGTTGCCGTTGACATCGTTGCTTCCGCAATACCAAACGACGAGGGAGGCACGTGACGATGGGACGATCTGATCAAAAAAGAACAACTGATCTGCCGTGCGTGAGCCTCCAAACCCGCGGTTGGTCACCGGGAGGGGAGCTAGATCCCGGGCATGGGTCGCCCATTTCCGGATGATGCTGCTGCCGACCAGAAGGATTCCTCCTGGTGCGGGTGCAGGCGCGGCAGCCAGCTCTGCCACGTCTGCGACATATTCGTGCGTCCTGGGCGAAGTGCTCGTTTCGGCACGGCATATCAAGATGCTAACAGTAACGAACGCTGAGAAATTCGCAGCCCGGGCGGCAATGGAGGAGTTCAAACGCATGACTACAGGTTTCGGCGAAAGGCGGAAGTTTCTCAAGTCAGATCGTGCAGGTCCGGCTATCTATCCCAATCCCGTAAATTGGTGAGTCGACGCCATTCACCGGTGCGGGCGATGATTGGAAGTGTGATCGATCCTGCACGAACTCCAGCGTCTCACGGCGGACGTCCATCAAACCACATGGCTTTTTCCAACACTTCTTGCAAATACCCAGTGTCCAACCCAATGCCTCCGATCATCCGTTTCATTTCAGCAAGCATCTGCCTGTGGGCAGGCGTCATTGGCCATGCCCATGCCCAGATCCACATCGTCGCGAGTAATCCGGGAGCCCATGAGGTGGCTTTGGGTGCGGGTTATCTACAGGATTTCAATCGCTTGCCCGCCACCGGCTCATTGGCATGGAAGGACAACACAAGCTTGCCCGGATGGTATGCCAATCTAACGGCGGGTCAGGTTTCCAGGGGGGGGATGGTGGCCACGGGCATCAACTCGATCAGCGCGGTGACGGTGGGTGCGGTGGGCGGCAGTGCAACACTCAACAGCCTGGCTGACAGCGGCTCCACCGGCTGTGCCTTGGGTGGCACGCCCGGAGCTTTTACCACTGGTGCGGCCAGTATCTTTTCCAGCCAGGCAGTGAACGTCGTTCTTCGGTTCAAGAACTCCACGGGCGGAGTCCTCACCGGCATGAAGGTCGCCTACGATACCGTCGCCACGTCCATCGCTAACAAGAACGCCGTGGCCTTCGCCTACCGGGTGTTCAGCGCAGACAGCGGAACCATTTCCACCCACTTCATCGAAACCCACCGCTATCAGAATCCTTACGACGGCACCTACGACGAATCAATGCGGACTGAATATGGCCGCCGGACCTCCAGCACCAGCGGATGGACGTGTGTGGTGAAGGACATTGTGCCTGCGTCGGGTTCGACCCGCACGGACCATCATGCGTTCGCGTTGAAGGATCTCGCTGTGAGTCCCGGCGACGAAGTCTGGCTCGCGTGGCATCTCTGCAAGGAGGACGAGCAAGGAGCTGACGATCCGGTCACGACGACGGGAATCGACAACGTCAGAGTTTGCGATTTCACCGTGGGGCGGCCGGGCCAGCCGGTGATCACCACCCATCCGCGCCCGCTGGCCGTCGCCACTGGTGGCACCCGTGACTTCACGCTTTCCGTCGAGGCAAGAGCAGCTTCGTCGCCCAGCTATCAGTGGCGCAAAGACGGTGTTGATCTAGCAGGTGCTAACCGTGCGTTTCATACTGCGACGAACGTCAATGGCGCGGCGGAGGGGATTTACGACTGTGTTGTCAGTATGCCTGGTGGCAGCGTGACCAGCTTGCCGGCGAAGGTGAACGTCTACGCCCGCGCGGCGGTGAAGACGGTGAAAGACGTGAGTTTTGATTCATACAGTTCAGGCATACGCAAACTTCAAGCGGCGGATGGCGGCACCCTCGGCGACTTGTATTATCCCTCGACGCTCACCCCGGATTCGCCGGATGTGCCCGCTGTGGTTGTGATTCATGGCGGCGGCGGTAACAATGGCGACAAGCAGGACATGCGGGAATCGGCTGCCGCGGAGGAGTTGGCGGCACGCGGGTGGTTTGTCATTTCCATCAATTATGCCATGTCATCCTCGTCCATGCAGTGCTGGCCCTACAATCTTTGGGACGCCAAGCAGGCGGTCCGCTGGCTCAGGCAGAGAGCGGATGCCGGCACCTATGCGATCGACAAAAACAAGATCGGCGTGGTGGGGTTTTCCTGGGGGTGCAACATGGGATCAATGCTGGCGATGACGGGCCCGGCCGATGATGTGGGCGTGAATTCCTCCGCCCTCAGGATCGAGCCGCCCAGCCGAGGAGATTCCTACGACGGCTACCCGACCGCCGTGCAATGCTCGGCCGTCTTCTACGGCGCGGCGGATCTGCCGAACTATCACCAGATGAATCAGTTTCTCGACAAGACGGCGTGGAGCGATCGCACCACTTACCGCCGCGCATCGCCGGTGAACTATCCGAATCCCAATGCCGCACCAATGCTGGTCGTACATGGTTCCGCAGATGACGGCGTCTGGCAGAGTCAGACGGAAAGCACCTATCAGATGCAGCGGAGTTTGGGTGCTGCTTTGGAGCCCTATCTGCAGGTTCCCGGCGGCGAGCACTCGTTTGGACTGTATGAGACCTCGAAAATTGCCGATGGATTTCCCAACCCGATCGATGTCCGGCCTGAGACCATTGGCTTCATGGAAAAACACCTCGTCGAGTCCAGCCTGCGGCCGGAGATCATCGTGGAACCCGTGAGCCGCATTGCCCATCAAGGTGCAATTGCCACCTTCAGCGTGCAGGTCACAGGCTCGCCGGCGCCCACCTTTCAGTGGCGGAAAAACGGGGTCAATCTTGATGGAGCGACCGGCACGAGTTACTCGGTGGAAGCGTCATCTGCCAGTATTGGATACTATGATGCCGTCATCACGAACCATGCCGGTGCGGTGACAACGACCGCGGGATTGCTCTCGTTAACCGGGACGAGCGCTTACCTGCCGCCCTCTGCAGTGGGCGACGGAGCCACTCACTAACAAAACCATGCGATTCAATTTTCCATCAGTCCTCGTCGCATTGATCGCTGGCGGCCTGTGCCAGACAATCGCACAATCCGCTCCGGCCGGGGTGACTCTTGAAAAAGATATCAGCTACCTCGCACCTGGACGTGTGGAGAAGCTGGATCTCTATCAGCCCGCCGTCCGCGCACCCGGGGTGAGGTCACCCGCCGTGGTCATCATCCACGGTGGTGGCTGGATTCAGGGCGACAAGGCGGCGGAGCGCGAGGTCATCACCGGGACTGCCTTGGCCAAGGCAGGATATGTCTGCATCAGCATCGAGTATTGGAAGAAAGAAAAAGGCCGCTGGCCGACCAATCTCCAGGATTGTAAAAACGCCGTCCGCTGGCTGCGGGTCCATGCGGAGCGGCTCCAGATCGATCCCGACCGGATCGGCGTGATCGGTGGCTCGGCCGGTGGCCATCTCGCGCTGATGGTGGCCTACACGGCTGGACGGCTTGAACTGGACCCGGGGGCTCCCTATCCAGGTGTCTCGGACCGGGTATCAGCCTGTGTCAACATGTATGGCATATCCAACCTGCTTACCCGCCAAGGCACGGATGCAGTCGGCAAACCAAATGGCAAGCTTAGCGATACCCGGCTTCTAAAGGAGTCCCGCGAGGCTGCACCGGAAAAATGGAAAGCTGCCTCACCGGTGAACTATATCCGCAACGATTCAACGCCCACACTCACTCTCCACGGAACCCGCGACACGACGGTGGATCGAGATCAATCCACGGAGCTCGACCGCGCGCTCAAAGCGGCTGGCGTGGAGTCGAAGCTGATCATGGTGGAGGGTGCCAACCATGCCTGGCCGTTGAAGACGGAGAAGTTCGACTACACCGGCGAAGTGATCGGCTTTTTCGACCGGCACCTGAAGCCGGAACGTTAGACCATCCGCTCCCGCAGGGCGCGTGCCACCGCCGCCGCCCGCGACCTGACACCCAGCTTCTTGAACAAGTGGCGGGTATGGGTGTCGGTGGTGTGAATGCTGACACCAAGCCGGTCGGCAATTTCCTTGGCAGTTAGGCCTTCGACAATCAGGACCAACATCTCCCGCTCGCGTGGCGACAGGGACACCGGGGGCATTGGCTTGGTCAACTTGGCGAGAAGCTTGACCACGCTCGCCGCAATCATCGGGGACATGGGTGAACCACCCCGCACTGCTTCGTGGATTGCCTCGACGATTTGTTCGGGGCGTGCGGTTTTCACCAGGTAGCCGCACGCCCCGGCGCTGATCGCGGCGGAGATTTTCTTTTCATCCTCAAAGACAGTTAGAATCACCACCCGGCATTCGGGAGCCAGCGTGATGACGTCTTCCAGCGCTTCAAGCCCGCTACGGCCCGGCAAGCCCACGTCCATCAGCATCACATCCGGTTGATCGGTGGGTGGGGTTTTCCGCAAGGTCACCAGCATCGCCTCTGCATTGGCGAAGGCTCCCGTGCAGTCGAGCTCGCGGGCGGGTGAGCAGAGACGCTGGAGGTTTCTGCGGAGAATGTCGTGGTCTTCGACGATCCAGACGATGGGGTGGGCTGTGGATGAATCGGGCATGGTTGTTAGTTTTTGCGTTTGGTCCACCGCTTGGCCCGCGGCACATCGAGCACGACGGTGGTCCCCTGTTCAGAAGAGGTGGTGAGCTTCATGTCTGCCCGGATCATGTTCGCACGCTCGCGCAGGTTGCCGAGTCCGTGACCACTCTGGACCAGTTCCGGGTTGAATCCGCAGCCATCATCCGCGATTTCAATCCGGAGGCCATCGTGGGTGGGGCTGAGGTGGAATTTCAAGTGCGTCGGGTGCCCGTGTCTCGCGGCGTTGTGGAGTACCTCCTTGCAAAACAGATAGATCTCGCGGCGTGCTTCAAGATTTGGTTCCCAGTTGAGTGGGGATGTTGGCAGTCGGCATTCCAGTTCCGCGCCACGCATCAGGCGCTCGGCGAGGCCATGCATGACATTGAGCCAATCCGCGGCAACGCCGCCTTTTTTTCCACCGAGCAGGGAAACCATGTCGCGCATCGAGTCGGCACTTTCGCGGGCCACCTGCTCGATTTGCGCGAGGTCCGCACGCATTTGGGGTGCTTCCTCATGGACAGCCAGTGAGGAAATGAGCGCGATGCTGCCGAGATTCGAGCCGAGTTCATCGTGAAGATCGCGGGCGAGTCGCTCCCGGTGGCGTTCGCGATCCAGCACCCGCTGCCGTCGGCCGCGCCATGAAAACGCGGCCGCCAGCAGAACGATTCCACCTGCACCACCGACGCTGGCCCCGACCAGGGTGTGCTCCGCCCGGGTGAATACATCGCTGCGGCGCTGGATGCTGTTAGCCCGCTGTTTTTCCAACTCCCGGCGCGTTTCCAGTTTCCCGATCCACTCCGGCAGCTCCAAGAGTTTTCCGCCTCCTGATAGACCGTCGGTCAGTCCCACGCTGCTCCACTCGCCTGTCTCCAACGACACGCCTGGCAGGATCGCCGCCCCGCGCGCCACATTGAATCCGTCCGAGTAGGCCTGCAATTCTCCCAAGGCGAACACTGCCTCACCCGCCCGGTCACGGAGGCGAGTGGCGGTCACCCGGATGTAGCGCCCCGCTAGCCTTGCGGGATAGGACTGTAGATTCTGGCCCGGTGAGAGCAAGTTGCTCGTCGTCCGGTCGTAAACCATCGCGGCCTCCGCGAAATCCGCCGTTAGTGCCGTCTCCACCTTGAAGCGGGTGGGGAAGCCGTAGTGCGAGTTCCAGCCGGTGCGACCCCGCCCGGCTGGCACCAGCCGGACCTCATCGAGTGGCACGACTTTTCCGAGATCAACCGTCACCTCTTGTTGGCGTTCGATGTTAGGCATCACCGGCCCGTGCCAGCCCATGATTTTTCCCTCGCCCGGAGCCAAGGGCAGACCGAGAGGCGTCATCATGTCTATCAGATTGTTCTTTGACCAGGTGGGCGGCAGCTCGCGCGAGCTCGACGCCCTGACCTTGCCGTTCGCCGTTAGGTTGCGATTGTCCGCCAGCACCATCATTTCCGCCAGGGCGAGGACCCCCGCGCCTTCGCCTTGCCAGGGTTCGATGGCGGTGAGCCGGATCCGCAGCAGCTCGATCCCCGCTGGACCTGTAACCGATACGGGATACAGGCCCGGATTTGGAAAATCCTTGCCCGTTTCATCCAGCAGGATCACCGAATCTCCGTCCGTGTCGATTCCTTCCAACAGAAACTGCCGGGGAAACCCGAATCCTTCCACCTGGCCGCTGGAACCTTTAGCTAACAGAGGGACAAGCACAACGCTGTCCACCTGCGTGGGTTCCGCCAGTTCCACTTCCACCCACCAGCTCAGCTCGTCTGCTTTCCCCGCGCTTTGGAAGCCCGCCCGGTTGCCGCTGTTGACGCCGGCGATGCTCGGCAGGGTTTTTAAGTCCCGATCAATTCCCGCGACCTCGCTTTTCAAGGCGTGCAACTCGGGAGTCGCCCAGAAGGCAAGGCGTTCCACCCATGCGGGAGACTCCGCAGCAGACGACACACCTGGGAGAGTCATGAGGGCGAATGCTGCCCGGATCTTGATGATATGCCTGCCCACTGTGGAGAAAGCGTATGCATGGCGCCTCAAGACGGCAATCGCAGATCCGCATCCACCGTGTTTGCGGCATCACCAATTCTGGGGAGGATACAACTTGGCGGCGCACTCTTAATTTGAGTTTGATGAGAGCAAACCCATCCTCCCGCCGCATTGTCCGCATCCCGCTGTTTTCGGCGCTCACACTCGGCCTGGCACCTGTTGTTACCGCAGCCACTAAAACGTGGAACACTACAAGCGGATCGCTCTCTGCAAACAACAGCTGGTCACCCATAAACGCCCCCACGACTACTGACGAGGTCTTGTTCGACACGACTGTGATACCCGCAACAAGCATCAGTACCGCAGCCGGGGGAAATGCCACGTGGGGGAACCTTATTTGGAACAACAATACCTCATCAACGCTGCAGATGAACACCACGAGTAATAGCGACGCTTTTATTCGTTTATCCGGTGGTGCTGGGTCGACCGCGGCCGTGGCAGCTGGAGGCTCTGCAGGGGACTTGGTTGTCATGGGGACCAGCGCCATCGGCAACACGCTGACAATCTCTTCGACCAATTTCCTGTTCAACCCTCTTCCAACCCCCACTGGGACTGCCCAGCTCCGCCTCCGTTTGGACAACTCAGGGAATTTCAATGTCTTGAATTCCGGCGCTGTTCTTAACATCCAAACCATCATCAGTGAATCGTCGGGTGGAGCAAAAACGCTCACCAAAACCGGGGCTGGCCAATTGAATCTCGGTGCCGCGAATACGTTCACAGGCGGAGTTGTACTCAACGCCGGTACCCTCGGAATCGGCAGTTCCTCAGCGCTCGGTAGCGGCGGGCTCACCATCAACAGCGGAACCCTGGCCTCCATTACCTCCGCCCGAACCATTACCAACAACATCACCGTCGGCGGAAACTTTACGCTCGGAGGCCTGGGCCAATCCATCACCCTGAACGGCACCATGGATCTGGGGGGTGCCACTCGGACCATCACATTGGGAAATTCAGCAACCCTCGGAGGAGTGATTTCCAATGGAGGTCTGACGCTCGTTGGCGGTACCCGCACCTTGACCCTCAATACCTCGAACAATAGCTACTCCGGAGCGACCCTTGTTTCCACCGGAACCCTGCGAATCAATGGTGATAACAGTTCTGCCGCCGGAGCGGTCACGGTGTCGTCCGGTGCCACTCTTGGCGGCTCCGGCACGGTCGGCGGTGCGACCAGCATCAGTGGTACCCACAGCGCCGGATCGGCCGCTACCACGGTCGGCACGCAGACCTTCTCCAGCACCTTGAATTACGCGTCCGGCTCGATCTTCGAGTGGGATCTTAATGCCACGAACAGCCCCACCGATCCTGGCTTGGGAAATCTGGGAGGGGCGACTTACGACCGGGTGGTGGCATCGGGCGCGATCACCGGAAGCGGGGTTGCGGTAAAAGCCATTTTTAGAATCGTGCTTGGCACTAACACTTTTACAGACGCCTTCTGGAACACCAATAAAAGTTGGACGGACATTTTCACGGGTGGTCCAGGTTCAGCAGCGAATCTCGCTGCCTTGTTCAGTGGTTTCGAAGCCTCTGGCGGCGTTGATGCGGCTGGCTTGGTGACGGGGGAAGGACAATTCAGTCTGAGCAGCACCTCCAACACCCTCAGTTGGACCGCCGTTCCCGAACCAAGCAGCGCCTTCACCGGACTGTTGGTCACTGTCGGCCTGCTGCGTCGCCGTCGTCATCACCAATCTTCGTGAGTGGATGAGGCGAGTCCCACCGTGGACGCTATCCCTGCTGAAATACCTCGCAAATCCGGTTTTCCCGAACAGGGATTACACGTCAACCCACAAAAACCCAATCCCATGAAATTCAATTCTCGATCTGCTGCCCTCGCGGTCACCCTCGCAACCACTGTTCTATCCACTACCGGCAGCTTTGCGGCCGATCTGGTCACCTGGGATATTCCAGTGAGTGCGGCCAGCCCCTCTGCCGGGTCGACGGCTGGCACTCCCACCCTGTTGACGGGTGTAGCAGCAGCCTCGGGATTCACCTTGACCGGCAGCGTCACAGGGACGGTAAGCACCGCCGGTTGGAGATGGTTCGATGGGAGCGGCCCGGCAACGGATTTGGCCACCGCGCTGGCCCAGAACAACTTTTTCGCTTTCAACGCCACTGCATCGAACGTTTACAATTTAACGATCAACGGCCTGGGACCCGCAAATTTTTCGAAAGGGGGTACCGCGCCTAACACGCTGGCGCTGCTCTATAGCCCTGACGACACATGGACCCCTGGTAACTTCCGCACCATTTCCGCCGCGGTGACGGTCCCAGCTACCCAAACCAACATTGGTCCGTCCCTCGCCGGTGATCTGTCCACCACACCCATCACCTTGAATTCCGGCAGCACCGGTTATTTCCGGCTGGTTTACTGGGGGGCCACCACCACTACAAGCGGCACGATCTTCTATGGGAACAGCGTCTCTGGAAATGATTTCTCACTGACCGGGACGGCCAATGCATCAAGCGTCGTCCGCAACCTCGCGTGGACGGGAACGGGCGGCAACAACTGGAACACCACCCCGACCAACACCAACTGGGCGGACACCGGAAACGGCAACGCCGCGTCACCCTTCGCTTCGAATGATAATGTTTCCATCAACATCCCGGCAAGTATCTCGGTCGACGCGGCTGGCGTCACCGCAGGCAATGTGGCCATCGGAAATGCCACGGGAAATGTCGGTCTATCAGGTGGTAATGTTTCCGGAATCGTTTTGACGAAAACCGCTGCCGGGACTGCCTCGCTGGGTGGGTCCAACAGCTTCTCGGGCGGCGTGTCCCTCACCGGAGGCCCGCTTCTGATCGACAGCAACGACGCGGTGGGTGGTAATACGGTTAGCATCAATGGCGGCACTCTCGCCACCACGGTTAACGCGACCACCGTTGCCAACACCTTTTCACTCGGAACCGCAGGAAGCACCCTGAGCACTGCGGGCGACGTCACTTTCTCCGGCCAGCTCAACACTCTCGGTGCCGCGACTAATGCGTCCAGTATCCTGACAAAGTCCGGCGCCGGCATCCTGACGTTCACCCGCACGGGCAGCAGTGCCCTCGGCAACCAGATGTCCTTCAACACCACGGGAGGCGCCGTAGAGCTGGACATCACCGCCGGCGGAGTGATTTTCAGTGGTACTGGCCAAAGAAATCTCGGGGGCACCAACACTTGGAATGGACCAGTCACCCTCGCCGGTGGCACGTTGATGCTTCACGGCGGCGCGGTGAACGGCACGGGAGCTGTTTCGGTTTCGGTAAATTCGACGATCAGCTCCCGCCTGAATTTCAGCACGGCAAATTTTTCCAACCCAATCTCCGTCGCCTCCGGCATCAGCCTCAGCCTTGATAGCGCCAACGGCACCAATGCCCTGGCCGTCAGCGGTGTCGTTTCCGGCGAGGGCGGGATCACCAAGACCGGCAACGGAGTCGTACGCATCGAGGGAGCTAACAGCTACACCGGCGTCACCACCGTTTCAGCGGGTATTCTGCGGATCGGCACCGGAGTCGTCGGCACGCTCGGCAGCGGCAACGTCATCCTTGCCGGCGGCACCTTGCAGCTCAACCGCGAGGACAACGTTACGATTCCAAACCTGATCAGTGGGACAGGAAACGTCACCGGCTCGTCGCTTGATCACACCGCTACCCTCAGCGCGGCCAACACCTACATCGGCATCACCACCGTCACGGAGGGAAGACTTGGCGCTGCGTTGCTGGGAAATGGCGGACTTCCCAGCAGCATCGGCCAATCGACTTCGGATGCGGTCAATCTGGTCTTCAACGGCGGCAGCCTGAGCTACTCCGGCGCAGGTCCCGCCAGCACCGACCGCGACTTCACCCTCGGCATCAACGGTGGCGGTCCATCCGCCACCGACGCGGGTGCGATCACCTACACCAGCACCAATCCAATCACGCTGGCAGGACAAGTCCCGGACACCACGGCATCGGTTTCCTCGACACCGACCATCACTGCATTGATCGTCGGCACTCGCTATCAAATCGTCACGGTTGGCGATACGGATTTCACCCTCATCGGTGCGGCCAGCAACACGATCGGCACCGCATTCACCGCCACCGGACCTGGAGTGGGAACCGGCACCGTCGTTTCCGGCCTAACCGTCGGCACCACCTATCGGATCGTCGCTCCCGGCACCACGGATTTCACCTTGCTGGGAGCGGCAAATAATCTCGCCAACACGGTCTTCGTGGCCACGGCCTCCGGCTTCAACGCGGGATCCGGTACGATCGCCTATGCGAATGGCAATTTCCGCCCGTTCCGTCTCGGTGGCTCGGGCACGGGAAACAACAGTATTGCCGCATCCGTCGCCGACGGACCTGCCGATCCTAACATTTTCAATCCTAACAAAACCTCGTTCGCGAAAAACGGCACCTCCACCTGGATCACCACCGGAGTGCACACCTACACCGGCCCGACGGCCGTGAATGGCGGCATCCTTCGCCTTGACGGTGTGAGTCCGGCGACCACTGGAGCCGTCGCCGTGGTGAGCGGAGGATCACTCGGCGGCAACGGCCTGACCGGAGGGGCGGTCACTCTCAGCTCCGGTGGTGGACTCGCCGCGAAGATCTCCAACTGGACCGGAAGCGCAGGCACCGGCTATGACGATTTAGCAGTTACAAGCCTCACCATCTCCGGCCCCATGGCTGTCGCGATCGATACCACCGGGCTAACGAATTTCACCGAGTCCGTCAAATCCTTCACCGTCCTCAATACCAGCGGCGGCATCACCGGCTTCAATCCAGCGAACGTGACATTCACCAGCACTGGATTCGCCGGCAGCGGAACTTGGTCGCTCGCTCAGTCGGGCAACTCGCTGGTGCTTTCCTACGCTCCCGCAGTCGTCACTGATCCCTATCAGGCCTGGGCCACGGGTGCGCCCTATAACCTCGCGGGAGTGGATGCTTCGCCAACTGCAGATCCGGACAAGGATGGCATCAGCAATTCAGTCGAGTTCGTCATCGGCGGAAATCCGGCAGGTGCTTCCAATACCGGCCTGCTCCCGACCCTGGTCGTCGATACCAACAATTTCACCATCACCTTCCGCCTTAGCGACCTTTCCGCCTACCTCAATCCTACCGTGCAATACGGTTCCAACCTATCTGGCTGGACTACCGCGCTGAACGGCGTGAACGGCGTCACTATCGGCGCCCCTACCGTGCTTGAAACGGGTATTAAACAGGTGGTCGTCACCATCCCCAAGACCCTCGCCGTGGGGTCCAGGCTCTTCGGTCGCCTCAATGTGGTGGTGCCCTGAGTTCCACATCCTCTATCGATTTCTATCATGAAACCCCACTTGTCCCGGGTCCGCGGCTTCACGCTGGCCGAGTTGTTGGTGACCATCACCATCATCGTGGTGCTGGCGGTCTTGTCATTCGCGGGTGCGTCGCTGTTCATGAAACGAGCCGCTGCCGTCAAGGATGCCTCTACCCTCAGGCAGATCTCGGGATGCATCAACATGTATGCCTCGGACAACAACGACTATCTGCCAGGACCGCTTTTCACCGGGCAGACTCCGGTTTTCAACAAAACCCTCAGCACAAACATCAAGGAGTTCCGCCGGCTGGCGGAATGCTTCGCGCCCTACTTGGGAAAACAAGACCCGAAGAGCGGCGAGGTGATCACCGGCATGACAAGTTCATGGCAAAAGACGCCCGAGCAGCAGAATTCCCCAGCCTTCTACATGCAGCAAAAGCTACTCATGGGTGAGGGAACGACTTTCCAGAACCCTTGGGGCAAACCCGCCCCCGCGGCTGCAGAAGAACGCATTCCCATGAAACTCCAAAGCGTACTTGCCCAGCCCAGGGCCGATCGCACCTGGGCGATGACTGAGCTCGACCAGTTGCACCCTGACATCGGCACTGCAGACTGGAAGTCGAGGATCCCGCCCCAAATGATTCACGGCGACTATCGCCTCGCCCTCTATTTCGACGGCAGCGTGGGCAAGGTGAATCAATACAACTCTCCGAAGTAAACCCGCCGAATCGCGAAAACAAACCATCATCATCCAATCCTACTTATGAAATCGACCCTACGACCACTCGCCCTTTTCCTCACCTTCGCCGCGCATGTCATGGCGGGAGAGGCAGTTCCTAACACCGCTAAGGAGCCCTACACCGGCCGGATCATGTTTGTGTCCGAGGCCAAGGTCTCCGTCAAAGCCAAGGGTGTGGAGAATTCCACAGTCTTCAAGCTCGGGGCAGATACCCGAGTGACTTTGAACGGTCAGGTCAAGGTGGTGACGGAACTTAAAAAAGGCTGGAAAGTCGTGGTCACGCCCAAGGCGGATGATCCGAGCACCGCAGCCGCTGTCGCAGTCAATACAAGTCCGCCCGCCGAGGTGGAAAAACAGCCGGAGTGAACTGATTCCACGATGATGTCCCTAACGATGACTGGTTTTCTCACCCTGCCGCTTGGCCTGTTGACACTCGCCCTCGCCGTGCCGGGCCTTGCGGCGGAGCCCGTGAGTGCCGCGGCCAAGCCGGGTGGTAAGTGGAAATCGCGCCCCACGACCCTGCTCACCGATTTGCCAGAGGTCACTCCAGATTCCGGTCTCGACCGATTCGGCGGGAGCCCTTCAAAACTCGCCAAAGCCACCGGCTTTTTCCGCATCGAAAAGCTTGGTAAACGCTGGTGGCTCGTCACGCCAGACGGCGGCCTCTTCCTCAGCCGCGGGATGAACTCTGTCAGCCAGATCAAAACCAAGGGCGGCAAGGATGCCCTCAAGAAAAAGTTCGGCACCCCAGAGGGATGGGCCCGGGAGACCCTCGGCCTGCTCCGCGAAAATGGCTTCAACACGCTGGGCGCTTGGTCGGATGCCGACGCCCTGAAAAGTGAAACGCTGCCGATCGCGCGCACGGTTCTCTGGTCGTTCATGTCGAGCTACGGCAAGCAGCGCGGCGGTACCCGCCAGGATGCCGGCCACACCGGCTATCCAAATGATTGTCCGTTCATCTTCGACCCCGGTTTCATCTCCTTCTGTGAGGAATATGCCCAGCGCCTCGATGCTTCCAAAAATGACCCCTGGGTGATCGGAAATTTCAGTGATAACGAAATGCCATGGTCACGCAAGATGCTCGAGAGCTACCTCTCGCTGCCCGCGGGCGATCCTGGCCAGGTGGCCGCATCCCAGTGGCTGTTAGCGCGATATGGTGCTGCCGACGGTCGCCCCGCGATCACCGACAAGGACCGCAGCGAGTTCCTCGGCTATGCCTTGGACCGCTACCTCGCGGTGACTTCTGCGGCCATCCGCAAGCATGCGCCGAATCATTTGGTGCTTGGACCGCGTCTCCATGAGACGGTCAACGACTTGCCGGAAGTCTTCGCCGCGCTCGGGCGGCATGTCGATGTCGTGTGCATGAATTACTACCGGGCTTGGTCGCCGGAGCCAGAGCTTGTGGGAATGTGGCACCGCGAGTCCGGCAAGCCTCTGATGATGACCGAGTTCTACGCAAAGGGTGAAGACAGCGGACTTGCCAACACCGGCGGTGCCGGCTGGCTGGTGAAAACCCAGAAAGACCGGGGTGCGTTCTATCAAAACTTTACGCTGGGACTCATTCAAAGCGGGGTCTGCGTTGGCTGGAGCTGGCACCGCTACGCGGACAACGATCCGGCGGATACCAAAGTGGACCCGTCCAATCGCGACTCGAACAAGGGAATCGTAAGCAACCGCTACGAGCCTTTCACTGATCTGCTCGGCCCGATGAAGTCCCTGAACCAGCACGTCCACGGCATTGCGAGCCTCTACGACGCAAAATAGTTGGCGCATCTCGCCTCCAGCCTGGCAGATTGATTTTTGTTTAAGGATCTGACATTTCCGCCTTCAGCCGCAAAAACCTCCGCTGCCGTTCTGGAATCATGGTCTCGGCGAAGGTGACTTCATTCACGAGACCGACAGCCATTTCTGAGACGGTCACTCCCGCAGTCAGTGAAGTGAATGCTGCGCCGGCCACTGACTCCGCGGCATCCGTCCAGCTTCCTGATAGATGCTCGGCCACTTGCACCGTCAGCCGCAGGTCGGTGATGGCGGGATTTCTTGTGAAGCGAAGTTCGGTGGCACCGCCGGGGACGTTTACCCGTGGCAGGACCGCCGGATCCGAAGCGAGCGGCAACCCGCCCAACGCATATTCCAACAGATTTCGAATACCATCCCGATCAGGATCCGCTGATGGCCCGGCAATGGTTTCCTTCTCCCAATCGTTGCCGAATCGGGCCTGCTTCCAGTCCACCCATGGCACGTCCGGAAAAACCGTCACCTCGAAAATGATCGAGGTCTCAAGGGTTCCATCACTCACCGTCATCGTCACCGTGGCACTGCCATTCAGTCCCGGCGCCGGTGTGAGGGTGACGATTCTCGACTGCCCGGCTCCACCAAGGACGATCCCCGGCATCGGCAAAAGAACCGGATTGGAAGACGAGGCGCTGAGCGACAGACTTTCAGCAGGCGTTTCGACATCGCCCACCGTCAGGGGCATGGCTGCGCTTGATTGGTCTTCTGGAATCGTTAGATCAGGAACTGTGCTGATGGTGGGTGCGTCGTTCACCGCGGTGATCGTAACGACGAGTGAGTCCGACGCATTGAGGCCACCTTCGTCGGTGACCGTGAGGGTCACGGTGGACTGCCCGACCTGATTCGCTGCCGGAGACACCTGAATCGTGCGGTTGGCACCGCTGCCGCCGAGAAGAATGTTAGAAATCGGAACTTTGTTTGTGTTTGAAGAGGTGACGGTCAATACGAGATTTACAGTCGGTGTTTCCGCGTCACCGATTGTGAAATCGATGACGCTCGTGGGGGTGTCCTCCGGGACGGTCCGGTGGGAAATGTCTGAGATCGTCGGCGGCGTGTTCGCAGTATCGAGCGCATGGATCAAACTCGCTGAAGCCCGGCTGACCCGCAGACCTTGGGGGTCGTTGAGCGCATCGTCCACGCCGGATAGAACCAAGGTCACTCGACCAGAACCCGCAAAATCGCCCAAGCGGGGAAGAGTGAAACTGAGAGAAGCCAAGCCTGGTCCGGGATCGATCAGCACCGGCGCGCCCACGGGTGTCGCGCCACTGAGCATGCCGTTGGTTGAGGTGTTGTTGGCTTGGGCGTTGTTCCAGGTGACCCCCGCGGTGAACCCCGGATAATCCGCATTCAAGGCCCACAACTGCACGGCTTGCTCGGAGCCTTCGGTGAAATTGATGGAAAACGTCGCGGGAGCGTCGAGGTCCACGCCGGAGAGCGGTAGATCAAACTGAAAGTAGGCTTTCCGGGATGTGTTCAAACTTGAACTGAATTTTACCATCAGATAGCCGGCAGCCGCTTCATCGACGTCAAGGGCGGCGCTGGTTCCTCCCCGGATGACCGCCTCGCGGGCCACCACAGTGACGGCGGTCACTGCGAGCGAGGCCGGCGCACTGGTCACGCTGCCCAAGGGATTGGCGACTGTCACCCGATAGTCGCCCACATCCGCCCCGGTGGCCGAGGCAATCGTCAGGGAACTGAGGACGGCACCGGGAATGACCATGCCGCTCCTGGTCCATTGATAGCTGAGCGGAGCCGCGCCTGCCGCTGTAACAGTTAGTGAGACCGTCGCCCCGGCGCTGATGGTGGTGGACTGGGGTTGCAGGCTGATGAAAGGAGACGCGCCGAGGATCGTGAGAACTGCGATATTGCTTGAAATGCTGTTGGCGATGTTGCCGACCACCACATCATAACTCCCGGCATCGGTATCAACGGTATTGGGAATTGTGAAATTGGCGGACGTCGCTCCCGGGATGTTGTTTCCATTTTTCCGCCACTGATAGGTCAGTGGCGCGGTCCCGGTCGCGGTGACTTGGAAGGATGCGGGAGCACCCGGATTCACAGCGAGCGATTGCGGCGAGCTATTGATCGACGGCGGAGTGTCTGCGGTCAGTGCGACCAACTGCGGTCCACCGCTGGTGGATTCTTTCGAGGTGATGAGAAGGCCTTCCGCCTGGGTGTCGCCCACGGTCAGCGCGGGTTGCGCGATGTCCCAGCGGTGCTCCTGCACGATGAGAAAAGTGGCGAAGCCGCCGCTGCTGGATTTGACGAAATCCGTGACATCGAGGGAATGCTGGGAAAACACCGGTGAGTCGGCCACCATTTGCCCGAGCATTTGGTTGGTGGTGCCCTGAGCAGCGACGATATTATGTTGAATCTGGTTTCCCGACACAACGTTCTGTTTGAGAACGGCCGCGCTGTTAGCCCAGGTTGCGGTGGCTTCCTGCCAACTGTGATTCGTGACGCCGTAAACATGGGCCTGCACCGGCGCGGTGCCTGAGTTGGTGGCCACATTCAGTTGGAGAAGGATGGAACGCACGTTTGGCGAATTTCCGCCAGGGATTGGGATTTTCACCAATGCGACGCGTCGTCCATCGGCCGTGCCATCCGCACGGACTTGCAGGGTTTGGTGGATTGCGCCGGTGAGCAGCTTGGAGGTCCCGTCGCCGAGTTGGGCGTCTTCGGTGGCACTGCGGGTCACTAGGTTTTGCGCAGGTCCAGGAACGGTGACCAACCACACGGACTGGGCGGGCATGTCTGCGAGCGTGAGTTTTCCAGCGGCCAACCGCGTCATCCGCACCACGCCGCCATTCGAGCTTGCGCTGACTTCCTCGACGTAGGCGGGATTATCAGCCGGCAGTGGCCAGGCGGAGAAATCGACTTCCAGCGGAACGGCCGAGGTGCCTTTGTTCACGATGAAAGCCGAGTAGGTGCCCCGCGTTGCGTCGTAGGTAAAAAGGCTCCACACCCCGGCGGTATTCGTCGGGCTCGCGCCGGATGTCGCGGTGGAACTGAAGCGCGGTCGTGCACCCTTGGCTGCCTTGTTATACAGCCGGTAAACTTCGGCGCACTGGGTGGCACCGCCGTAGTTGTTATCCCCGGCTGATGTGTTCTCCACATAGTGAGTGCCGTTTTTCACGACTCCATAAACCGGCGTGTTGGTGCCAACCGTCTGGCCGAATTTAAACAGATAAAGTTGATTCACTCCGCGTCCGGTCAGGGCGATGCAGTTGGCTCCCAGCGCGGTGTAGTCTGTTGGAGAATTCTGGGTGGCCGTCATGCCATCATAGGATGCCGCGGTCCGGACGTTGAACTCGGTCAATACAATTGGCAGTGATGGCTCTCCGAGTGTGTCGGCGTCGATCAAGCTGCGGAGGTCGTTGTAATCTTCGATGTAGCCGGAGAAACCACTGCCGGCATTCGTCCGGGTGGTGTATTTCTGATAGTTGTAAAGATGGAGATTCATCCATGAGGGGGATGAGGTGCCGTCGAGTCGGAGATGGCGGTTGCTGACCGCATCGCGGCCCCAGGTTTCGGCGGACGGCGGGTCGATGCCGGGAGTGTTGTATTTCTCAGCGCCGTTGGCTGTGTTCGGGGCGAACACCTGCGGAACGAGGCTTTTGCCGTAGCGCGAATTCATATCCACCACGGCGCTTTGAAACGCGTCCGAACAGAGGCGGTGGCGTATTAGCCAATCCTGCTCTGTCATTCCGACCCACAGGTTGGGTTCATTGAACATCGAGAAATTCCGCACGCCGTAATCGCGCGAGAGAAGGAACGCCTGTGCGTAAAAATGCTGCCACAACTCCCATTTTCCCGCCCAGTCATTGACCCCGGTGATGGGGAAACGCGAATCGCTGGCGGTGATGTTAGCGAGAATGGAAACCCCGCGGTCGCGCAGGTTTGCGAGGGTGGAACTCAACTGGATCCGGTTGGTGCCATTGGTGATATCCGCATAATTTCCGATGAACGTGGACCACCGTACATACGAAGTGCTCAGGGTGGCGGTGGTTGATGCCGCATTGGCCCGCAATAGTGAGCGTCGGCTGAAAAACGATGATTCGCTGTTCACGCCGTCGCCCACGGGGGAAATGTCATCCGAAGGTTCAATCTCAGAAACACTGATGAAGACTCGGGCCGCATCCACGCCCGAGTAGCGGAACCAGTCCGCCGCATTTGAGTTCGGCATGAAGTGGCCCAGATTGTATCCAAGCCGCGCCGGAGTGGTCCCGTTTTGTGAATTCAGAACCGTCAGGGTCTCAGCGGAAGCCAGCGTGGCACCGAGGGAGACGAAACAAGCCGTCTGCCAGATGATGTGCCGTTTCCATTGGCGGATTCCTCTGAAGGCAGCCAAGTGATGCTTGCAACGGGTTGGCATTGAGCCTGAAAATGCCATGGCGCTTCTCACTTTTAAAGTCACCAATTTTGGTGAGGTGGTGGCAACAGCGTGGCGATGTCCGACAGCTTTGAAAGCAAATGAAATCGAATTCCGGTGCCGGGCGCTGCAAAACAACCCATGAGCGCCGCAAAATCGCCCCTTTCGACCGTTGGACACCTTGTGTTTGATTTCGAATCTTAAGGGTCACTCAGTCCACGAGGACCTCGCTCTGATTCAAGTCCATTTCAAACCCATGAATACTTGTTCTTCCGGAAAATGTTCCTTCACGCGGCTGCAGCCGACCTTGCGAAGCCTCTCGGCGTTGGCTCTGCTTCAGTTCATTCCCGGACAGGCGTCTGCCGTAAACCGGACTTGGGGCGGCAGCGACAGCATTGATTTCGAGGCTCCCGCGAACTGGACCGCTCTGCCCTCGAACAACCTGACTTCCGATATCGGCGTCTTCAGCGGAGTTCTAACGACATACCAGCCACAGCTCTCCGCCAGCCGCAGTATCAGCGGGCTTCTTTTCAGCACTTCCACCGGTGGCTGGACGCTCGGAAGCGGTTCCGGGGCGAACGTGCTGACGCTTGGAGGCAGTGGCATTTCCACAACCGGGCAGACGAGCGGCACCAACTCCCTCAGCGGAAATCTAGCAATCGGTGCGGCACAGACATGGGCGGCTGGCACAGGTGGCACTTTGCTGATAACCGGATCAGTGACGGGAATCGGCGGTTTTCCCCTCACCGTAAATTCCACCGGCAATCTCGGGAGTGTGATTCTCAGTCCGGCGGCGGGCAACAACGTCAGTCTGACAGGTGCGAGCAACAGCAACTTCTTCCTTATCGCCCGCAGCGGCGGCTTGCTGGTGTTAGGAGGTGATGGAGTCAGCGCTCCCGTGACGACGAGCGTGAACACCATCGTCAACAACAGCACGGGCAGCACCTACGGAGCCATGGCCATCACCGGCGGTGGAGCGGTGCGCGTGAATTCCGGCACGTGGAATCTGGGCGATCTGGCAAAGAACGGAGGAAGCGACTACTTCTCCGGCTCGCTGGAAGTGAGGGGTGGGGAAATTTCCTTCAATGGCGCGCGCTATCTCGCCGCCGGAAGCATCACGGTGAGCGGCGGGAGTTTGAAAATCACCAACACCGGTTCGATCTACTCGAACGGCGGCAAGTTTTCCCTCGGATCCGTCGGTAGCAGCGGCACGGCGATGATGACGGTCACCAGCGGGAATGTCGATCTGGCACAGGCGAATGGCGGAAACTCCATCGGCACCGCGATCGGCACGAAGGTGCATCAGAGCGGTGGAACGTTTTCCAATGGCATCACCCCCGGTGGTGGCACCAATGGCGGCACCGCCACCACTTTCACCATCGGCCACAGCGGCATGACGAGCACCGGCAGCGGTGCCACGCTGACCTA
>JANODE010000085.1:0-54384 GCA_031412525.1 Akkermansiaceae bacterium
GGGATGAACGGCGGCACGCTTGTCGCTCGCAACACTGCTGCGGTCCTTTCCAACCGGGTTGACTTCACCCAGCAAGGAAGCGGCCAAAATGGGAGTCACTTCGCCGGTGATCAGGCGATTACGTTTATCGGCACGGCACAAGGAGTTCTCAACTCTTCGCAGCTTTATCCCGTGTCGAATGATGCCACGGCGAATCTCACCTTCAGTGGCTTCATCCAAGGATTCAGCTCGAACAACGCCTCTGCAGTGAATTCCACCCTCGAATTTACCGGCTCGGGCACTACCATCGTCACCGGTGTGATTCGCAACACGGATCCAACTTTCGCGAATGCGGCTACTATGACGACGGGCGTCAATAAGGTGGGATCCGGTCTTTTAATTCTGCAAAATGCCAACACTTACACCGGCTTCCTCCCCAGTGGCTCGGCGGCATCCACCGCAGTCCAGGGAGGCTACCTCCGGGCAGATGCGGCAGGCGCGCTCAGCACAGGCAATCTGCTGATCGCAGAGGCGAATTTTTCCTTTGGCATGAACGCGGTGCTGGAACTTGGAGTGGGTAACACAACTTTCAGCCGCACCTTGGGCGTGAGCGGAGTCGATACCGTCCGACTTGGCGGCACCTCGGGCAACGCTTTGAACAGCGGCGGTTTTGCATCAGTGACAGGTACGTCGATAATCAATCTCAACGGCGGAACTGCAGCCGTCACCTACGGCACCACGGGATTCTTCTCCTCTGGTGGAAACCTTACTCTGGGCTCTCCCAATGTGGCGGGCACAGTAGACTTCCAAAATGCGCTCAATCTCGGCAATGGTTCTGCCTCGTCCAACCTCACCCGCACGATCAACACCCTCGACGGCGCAGCCGCAGTGGATGGCATCCTTTCCGGTGTGATTGCCAACTCTAACTCGACCAGCACCAATAACGGTATCCGCAAAACGGGTGCCGGGACTCTGTCGCTGACGGCTGCCAATACTTACACGGGCAGCACCACTGTTACGGAGGGCACCTTGCTCGCCAACAACGGCAGCGGCTCGGCCACAGGTACTGGGGCGATTACCGTGAACACCACCGGCACCCTTGGCGGAACCGGAACCGTCAGCGGTACGGTGACTTCTGCTGGAACCGTGGCTCCCGGCTCCAACGGCATCGGCACCCTAACCGCGGGATCCGGCGTGATCGGCGGCACGGTCGCCATCGAATTGAATGGAGGAACCTCCGATCGGCTCGATCTCACAGCCAACCTCGATCTAACGGGAGCAACTCTCGCCATCACTTCACTCGCCCCGGCGTCAGCATCGAGTTATATCATCGCCACCTACACCGGCACCTTCACCGGCAACACCAATCCCGGCACGGCGAATACCTTTGCAAGTGTCAACGGACTGCCATCCGGCTACGCGATCGTCAACGACACCGCACTTAAGCAAATCCGGATCGAAGGCGCGCCCGTCGGCGGCAACGCCTACGACACATGGGCCGCCATGTTCCCGGGATTCACCAACACCGCACCGGGCGTCGATTTTGAAAACGATAGCCTCGCGAACCTCCTGGAGTTCGTCCTCGGCGGCAACCCCACCACCAACGACACCCCATCGATCCGCCCCGTCGTCTCCGACTCCGGCACCAACCTGGTGGTCAGCTTCAGCCGTTCCGACATTTCGGAAAGCTCTCCGCTGCCCACCACGGTCAAGGTCCAGGTCAGCGATGACCTCGTCACCTGGAATGCCGCCAACGACATCATCATCGGAACCGGTCCAGCCGGCAGCGGTCCTAACGGCGTAACCTACACCGTGAATGAAAGCGGTCCCCTCGATGCCATCGTCGTGACCATTCCCAAACTCGGCGCAGCGAAAAAATTCGCCCGTGTTGTCGCCACGCGTTGACCCTATCTACTGCTCATCCCATTTCAGCTCGGGCTTGCTACCCTATCAGGGTGAAGGCGTCACGGTGTCCTTCGTGCGCTGCCGTTTCCGATTCCATAAATACCCTTTGCGCGTCTGAGGGCGGTCGGGTGCCAGGCACAAGAATGGGACGAACGTCTCATAGACAAACCTTACGGAGTTACTCCATTTTCAAGGGTATCTCCATGAAAACCCACAGGCTGCGGACCCGTTGGCGCGCCTACCTGTTCGCAAAACCCATGCCACCGATGTCCTTGACCGCCGCCGCTAAACCTGCTCGCAGGACCTCCGGCGTTTGACCGCTTTCAAACTCCTCCCATTTCTAAAACCCAGATTCCCCATGAAACCAAAACGCATCCTGTCGCTTGCCCTCCCCGCCGCTATTTTTGCAGCGCTCAGTTCTTCGGCTTCCGCTCAGACCACCACTACTTGGACTGGCGCTGTCGGCACCGCTGCAACCGTCAACGACTGGAACGTCGCCGCGAACTGGTCGGGTTCCAACATTCCTGACACCAACACCGAGATCGCGCTTTTCAATGACCCAGTCCTTGCACCCTACCTCCGGAACGTGGACACAGCGGCCAACTTCACGATTAACGGACTCACTTTTAATACCTCAGCTCAGTCATTCTTCGGCAACACGGGCAACGCGGCCAACATCAACTACCTCGGCACCAACGCCATTTTCATCGGGCCCAGCGGCGCCAACACGCTGACCCTTAGTGGCACATCGCCCACCATCACCCAAAGCGGGGGCGGCAACGTGTTTGTGGATGCGACCATCGCCCTTCCCGCCGCGCTGACAGTCACCGGCAATGGAACAGGTCAGTTAACACTCAATCGCTTCTCCGGAAGCAGCACGATCACCAAATCGGGCAGCTCCAATCTCATTCTTGGCGGCTCGTCAGGTCCCGGCGCGGCAACGAAGTATATCATCACCGGTGGCTCGGTCCGGGCTGGTGTGGAAACTATCTTCAGCGCCGTGCCTGCTGTGACTACAGCAGATTGGGCGACCCTTAATGGTGGCGAGATGCGTTTCACCGCCGCTGGAACGAGCTGGGACGCCAAACGCGGTATGCTTGTCGGCGCTAATACTGGCACGCTCTCGACGAGCCAGACCAGTGGCACGTGGCAGCTCAACGGTATCATCGGCAACGTCACGGGCGATACCGGCAATCTCGTGCTGCGGGGTGCGGGTCAGACCGGGAGCATCCGCCTCGAAGGGACCAACACCTTCACCGGTAACCTCACCGTGCGGAACACGAATCTCGCTCTCAATTATGCCACGACCTCGACCGCGCGTTTAGGTGGAAGCAATACGCTCATCTTGAACGGCGGGCGCGTCGGTGTGACCGGTCACGCGACCAACTCGGTGACCGAGACCTTCGCCGCCACTACCGTCTCCGACGGCTACAACCAGATCTTCGCCCAAGGTGCGGCGGCTGGGACAACAACGGTGAATCTGGGCGCGATCTCGCGGCCCGGCGCTGGCTTGCTGGGCATTCAGGGTCAAAGCGCGAACTACGTCTTCTCCACCAGTTCGACCAACGCGTTCACCGGCACGAGCGGCAATATCTTGGGCGGCTGGGCTACGGTGAGCACCGCTGCGCCGGCGAGCACCACCGCTGCATACTCTCCCACTGACTGGGCGACAGTGAGCGGCGGCAATATTATCGCTCTCGCCGCGTATGACGTGAACAGCCTCGCGACTAACGCGAACACGCGTATCGACGCAACCTCCGCGCTGACGTCGCCCGCCGTGAGCACCGCGATTAACTCTCTTGTGAGCAACTCGAGCGGTGGCCACATCAACCTCAACTCCGGCGTGGAGCTGAAGATCGCCAGCGGCGGCGTGCTTTGGCGCAACATCTCCGGAAACGGTATGAACATCGGCAACGTCGTCGGCCAGGGCACGCTCACCTCGGGCAACGGACGCGACCTCATTTTCCTGGGTGATGGCAACGGCACGCCCACGATCAACTCCGTGATCACCAACGATGGTGCCACCCCCATTGGCCTGACCTTGGGTCTTGGGCCAGCCAGCACCCGCGTCGTCCAACTCGCCGCCAACAACACCTTCACGGGCGAGGTCAACATCCTTGGCGGCTTTTTACAAATCGGCACTGGAGCGACGGCTAACGCCGGTAACGGCTCGGTCATTAACATTGGCAAGGCTGGCGTCGGTGCGGGCGTGGACGCAGCCCAGCTCCGCTTCGCGGGCGGCCAGGCCTCCGGCACGAAAACGCTTTCGCAAGATATCAATATCTTTGGCAATCACAACAACGCCACTTCCGCAATTCGCATGGGGACGGGCTCGTTCGCAAACCCCAACTTCAGTCTGAATCTGGACGGCAACATCACCGTGGATACTCACTCCGCGAATATTGATGGTCCGACGGTCGCGGTGATCGGCCATGACCGGAATGTCAACAGTGCGATGCGCATAGGTGGAGCGACGGTTGGCGCAAAGGTGCTGCAAGGAAGTGCCACCCCAAGGCAAAACGTTGTTGCCCTGATCGGCGCAAACAATCTCGCCATCGCTGTCAACTCCCTGTCCGCAGGCATCTCCGACTTCACCCGCGCGATGACGATCAACAGTACCATTCAAAACGGTGCGGGTGGCGGCGGACTCACCCTCTATCTCGACTCGGGGACGGGCCTTGCCAACGTGAGGATTAACGGTAACAACACCTTCACCGGCGCGGGCTCTTTTGGTAACGGCATTCAGTCCGGCACGAACCTCCGCGCCACGATCGCGCTTGCCGGCCACTCGAATGCTTTTGGCACCGGCCCCATCAATCTTGGCGTCCTCACCGGCGCCGTGGCTGCCAACCAAAAGCAGGGTGTGCTCACTAATGCGGCTGGTCTCACGATCGGGAATAACATCGGCCTGATGGTCGAGAACGGAGCTGGGACTAACGGCGCCCTCACCGCCGAGTCATGGGTTGGCGGCAATACGGCCGCGAGCTCAACCTACTCCGGCCGCATTGGCTGGCAGTTTAATAATGGCACCGTGCCGACCTTCACCGGCCAGACGAACGGCACTGCGAATTTCGCCGCTTCCACGCATGCGCTGGTCCTTTCCCAAGTCGCCGGTGGCCGCAGCACCTTTACCGGTGAGATCGCGAGCAACAACAACACCACTACAACCAATAATGCCGCCAATGCGGCGCTTAGCTCGGTGATCATCGGCAGCGGTGGCGAAGTGAAGCTCTCCAACAGCGCGAATTCCTACGTCGGCCAGACCATCGTGCGCAACGGTACGCTGATCGCCGGGTCCAACGGCGCGCTCGGCACGGCGACGACCGCCGTCCAGGTCGGCGACACTCGCAACGTGGCGACTGCAACCACTACAGTCAAGGCCGCTACCATTGGGGGCTTGTCTGGGGGAGGTAGCGGATCAAACACGAGCGCCTTTCTCTTCAACCCAAGTGGAGGCACTGCAACGAATGGTCTGCTCACATGGACGATAACGGCAGGGACCGGAGGCAATTTCTCAGCCTCCTCATCTGAGTTTGACGGCGCCACTCTGTTGGTTGGCGATTACATTCTTATCAAAGACCAGGCGGGCACTTCCACTGGTACTGCAATCGGCAATCCCGCGACCAACGGTATCTACAAGGTGCTCAATGTGGGTGCGACTACGGCACAGTTTGAGCGCGTCGCCACCGTTGACTCGAATTATGGCACCCATGTAGACGTTGCTGCTGGTACCAACACTTGGAGCGGTAAACGCTTCTACCAAGGCTACGGCGGCACCGGCACGGCCGTAACGCTCAACTCCACCCCGCTAGCCTGGCAGCTTGACGACACGACCTACAATGCCTCGTTCCTTACCGAGGACGCAACGACCATCAGTCGCAACATCAACGTGAGCGCCAGCGCTGGCACCCGCACCCTTGGCAGCACAGCTAACCTGAACAGCACCTACTCCGGCACCGTCGCCCTTGGAAAAGACACCACTTTCACCAGTTTGGCCACTGGAGGCAACAAAACCACCTTCAGCGGAGCAATTTCCGGCGCAGGCGGCGTCTTAAAAACGGCGGGTGCAGGCACGGTAGAGTTTAGCGCTGCTAACGGTTACACAGGCGGCACTACGGTCAGCCTCGGAACGCTTCAGGTCACTGGGTCGGGCACGCTTGGAAACGTCAACGGTGGCCTGACGGTGAATACTGGCGGCACCCTTGACCTGAACAACACGAGCCAGAGCGTGGGCACACTGAACGGCACAGGCGGCACAATCCTGAACAACAATAATTCTAACTCGACACTGACCGTCGGGAGCGGAAACGCCACGGGCGGGAGCTACGCAGGTGCAATCGCGAATGGAAGCGGCGCGGTGCTGCTTTCCAAAACTGGCTCCGGAACGCAAACGTTGACCGGCGCGAACGGCTATACTGGGTCCACAACGATCAGTGGCGGCACGCTGGCTTTGAGCGGTAGTGGCGCAATCGCTAATAGTCCGCTGGTGACTGTCGGCACTGCCGCGGGATCGACCGCGCAATTCAATGTGACGGGAGTTACCGGTGGCACTTACAGTGTGCCCAACGGGCAAACAATCAAAGGTGGTGGCACGGTTGTGGGAAATACCTCTTTCGGAACCGGCGCGATCCTTGCGCCGGGAAATAGCCCAGGCACCCTCTCGCAAACTGGTAACCAGACCTACGCCAGCGGCGGGACCTACCAGTGGGAGATTAATAAAACCAATGGGACGAAGGGCGTCGACCCGGGCTGGGATTGGAATAACATCACAGGCAGTCTGACTGTCGCCTCCACGTCTGCAAGTCAGTTCAACATCGATATCACGGGCCTTAACTCTGCCAACAACGCAGGCACTGTTCAAAACTTCAATCCGGCGAATTCCGGCTCGTGGATCATCATGTCGGCATCGGCTGGGATCAGCGGGTTTGTGAGCAATAAGTTCAACCTGCAGACGAGCAACTTCGCAAACAACAACCCGCTGCTGAACGGAAGCTTTAGCATCGCGCAGTCGGTTAACGACTTAGTGCTGAATTTCACGCCGAGCGGTGGTGCCTCCGGCCTGCCGCAGGGATTGGGAATTTTTGCTTCGGATAATGCGTCGCAGACTTACACGAATGCCAATTTGAATGGGCAGACCGGGGTGGGCGGATTCGGCTATAGCGCGTGGACGGCGAACAATGTGGGTTCGTTTGCTGGCTCCTTTATCGCTGATGCGAAATTCAACGCAGGTGGAAACAGCGGCAATTACATCAATACCACAGGGAATAACTCGTTTGGACTTTTCGCGACCACGCAGAACACCGCCACCGCCCAGCGCACGCTCACCAACACTTCAACCATCGGCCGGACCTTCAGCATGGATTTCGATAACGGTTACTCCAACGCGGGTAACAAAGGAATCGCTTACTTCAATGCCAGCGGCAACGCAGTCCTGACGTTCCAGCTGAATGCGGGCACGGGGAACTACCAATTGATTGATGGCACGGGCACACAATTGCTCCGCAATGGATTCACAGGCGACGGCATGCACACGGAGTTTACTCAGACGGGCAACGGCGGATATACCTTCACCCTCTCTGGTCCGGGATTTACGACAGTCTCCTACTCTGGCACACTGCTCAATCCCACAGGCGGCCAAACGTTCACGCAGTTCCAGGCGTTTGAGGGTAACGGCACAGGCGCTAATCCGGATACCAGCGGTGACTACAATGTCTACTTTAATAGCCCGACCGTTGTTCTACCAACTTTCAATGGTCAAGCCGGCGCTAGCGGTAACTTCAGCCTGGGCTCAAACTGGGCAGCGCATGCGCCAGTCAATGGCGGGAGCATCGCGTTCGATGGCGGCACCGGGGCAGTCAGCGCCAACAACAACAACCTGACAAGTGTCTACAACATCGCCTTCAACGCCACCGCGACGAACGCCGGTGGAGGCACGAGCAATAATACCACCAATGCGACGACCTATACGCTGACCGGCAACGCGCTGACGATCAACGGCGGCATCGACAACAACAGCACGAGCCTCCAGACCATCAACAACAACCTCACGCTCGGCGCAAACCAGAGCTTCAACGCGACCAATAGCGCTTTGACAGTGGCAGGGACCACAGCCCTCAATGGCAAATATTTGACAGTCAATGCCGCGAACGCAGTCGTGATGAACAATAACATCACGGGGAACGGCGATATACTGAAAAGCGGGAGCGGCACACTAACGCTCGGGGGCACCAATAGCTTCACGGGCACAGGCGTTAGCGGCCAGACTTACGGGCAGGTAGCGGTCACAAACGGCACCCTTAGAGTCGCCAGCAACAGTGCTCTCGGCACGCAAGCGGGCGGAGTCTCAGTGGACTTGGGTGCTTCCAATCTCGGCCAGACCGGCGTGACGAATTATTCCACAAACGTGTCCCTGTTGGCAAACTCGGGCGTGTCGATTGCCAATCGGCTGTATGTCGCAGTCAACACGGGTGGGGCCACTCGGACGATTGGCAGTGATGGCAACACGGGTGCCACGACGTTCTCGGGCAATGTTCTCTTGGACGGCAGCGCAATCCTAACAGCAGCTCCCAGTGGCAATGTGACCTTCAGTGGTCAGGTAGGTCCTACTGGTTTCACGACAGGTGGAATCACTAAGAACGGTGCGGGAACCGTCATCCTAACGGGTAACAACGGCTACGCTGGCGGCACCACGGTAACCGTTGGCACCTTGCTGGCGAACAATACCACCGGTTCCGCCACCGGCACGGGCACTGTCGCCGTTTCGACTGGTGCCGCGTCTGGTGGCAGTGGCATTATCAGCGGGGCGACAACGCTCACCAACGCCACTCTGGCTCCTGGCAGCGCGGCCGCCACGCCCGGCACTCTAACCTTCGGCTCAACACTTGCTCTTAATAGCGGTCCCATCTTTGAGTGGGATATGCAGCAGGTTGACGCGACCAATCCGGGCACTGCCCCTGCCGCTGGCGGAACGAACCAAGGAGCCTACGATAAAGTCGTCCTTAATGGTGCTGCCAACTCGCTCACAGGAACCGGAGATGGAATTTTCAAGATCGTCTTGGGCAGTGGCAAGTCATTCGCCGATGCCTTCTGGGATACGAATAAAAACTGGGACAATGTCTTCACCGGAACCGGTGTGGCCACCAGCCTGGCGACCATCTTCAGCACCTTCAATGCCAATGGTTCGAACCTGACCGGCGGCTTGGTGGCCGGAGAGGGCACGTTCACCTTCAACGGAAGCAGCACGGTGAACTGGACCGCTGTCCCCGAGCCTTCCAGCGCTCTTGCCGGCTTGCTGCTCGCCACCGGCCTCTTGCGCCGTCGGCGCGCGTGACGAATTTCGGAGTTATTGGGTTATCTCCGATCATGGCGGGGTCGCTGTTAAATGTCGGCGACCCCGCTCCATCACGTTTTTTTTCGATTCTCTCCTAGACCTCCTAAATGGGACACTCGTCTCATGGACAACTTCAATTCCCCGGCCCATGATGGGAGGGTCGAAATGGAGAACCTACCGCGTTCAACCAAATCGTTCAAACCCATCGATTACCATGGCATTCAGTTCCTCGTCGAAGCTATTCCTCATCCCGATCCACGATGGATTCGGATTTAGGAAGGAAACCAGTCCACCGCCGCCAGGACTGTATGCCAGTTCCGTTGATGGCTCGCCTTGCCTTCAGGTCGCAGTTGAAGAGCTTGTTAAAACGTTGGTTTGATCCGTTAGGTTTCCGGCATTTCCGCTCATCCCGCTTGCTCAATGAAGGTAGTTCGTTTTTCTAACTCTTTGTGGCTCATTGCTCTCGTGATTGCCTTCACGGTGAGCCGTCTAGCCGCCGCCGATTACTATGTATCCCCCTCGGGAGTCGACACTTCCAACGGCTCGTTTGCCACACCGTTCCGCACCATCCAGAAAGCCGCCAACGTGGCGACCGCGGGAGATAATGTCATCATTCGCGCGGGCACCTATCGTGAGACCGTGCGCCCCGCCAATTCCGGCACCGTGTCCTTGCCGATCACCTATCGGGCTTACGAAACGAACGGCGTTTATGAGGATGTCGTCATCTCCGGTGCCGATCCTGTGACCGGCTGGACCGCCCACGACACCGCCAACGGCAAGGCTATCTACAAGGCTTCCGCGATGACGTGGAACCTCTCCGACAGCGGTGCCTCCTTCGGCACGTCTTATCGAAACCAGCTTTTCGTGAACGGACAAATGCAGGTCCTCGCCCGTTGGCCCAACGTCCCCGCCGAGCGGATCACCCGCCTTACTTATCAGGACCTCGCACTTGTCTCCACAGCTAGCGGGCAGGCCGGAAGCACGTCCACCTCCGCCTGGATCGAAAACGCCAACGTGAATACCACTTTCCCCGCGGGCTACTGGAATTCCACACGCCTCGCCACCGCCCGCGTCTTTCTTTCCCCCGCCACGATGATCTGGGGCATGTCGGTGAAAATCGCGTCGCAGGCGACCAACCGCCTCAACCTCGACGCCACCGGGACGGGTTTCAGCTTCACATCCAGCTATTACTACCCCACCACCAATAACCGTTTCTACATCTACGATTGGTATGAGGCCCTCGACACGGCAGGGGAGTATTGGAAGGACATCGCTACAAACACGGTTTACCTCTGGGCACCCGGCGGAGTGAATCCCTCAACCCTCAACGTCGAAGCCCGACGACGGGATTTCGGACTTTCGCTTGGCGCACGTTCATACCTCAAATTCCAAGGCATCAAGCTTTTTGCCTGCACGGTGGACAGCGACTCTTCTAGCAGCGCCCTGACTTTTTCCGAAATCGAGGACCGCTACATCGGCCACCTCGAAAATCTCGCACCAACCTTCACCACCGCCGCCAACGCTCGCGAGTTCTACCTCCGCGGCGACGGACATGTGGTGCAGGACAGCTATTTCTTCGGCTCCGCCAACGGCGTGATCGGGGCCAGCGGCACCAACATGCGGATCGAAAACAACGTCATCCGCGACTTTGGCTACAGCCACGCCGGCAGTGCCATTTTCGCGCGCAATGGCGGCATTTACGGCAATCGCACCAACGCCACCAAGATCCAGTTCCTGCGCAACACCGCGTTCAACGGCGGCCATACCATCGCCACCACCGACCCGGCGATCGATATCAAATACAACCGCATTTACAATTCCCACCTGCGCGGCTCCGACGTCGGCGCGGTTGGCATCGCCTCCACCGACGGCCTCGGTTCCGAGATCGCCTACAACGTGATCTCCGATGCTCTGGGTCCCAAGGACACTGGCGTGCTCTACGGCGGCTTCGGCATTTACTTCGATTACGAATGCCGCAACTACACCGTCCACCACAACATCGTCTATAATACCTCCGCCAGTTCCTATCAGCTCATGCCCAACCGAGCCTCCCAACTCCCCGGCGTCACCAATCTGGGGATGAAATTTTACTACAACTCCGGCACCGCCGACTTCGGGATCATCGAGCCTCAGGACATCCCGGGCGTCGACGTGCGCAACAACCTGATCCGCAAATTCGGCAGCGCCGGCGGAACTTATTCCGGTCTGCCCAACGTCCAGTTTTCCACCAATACTGCATACGGCACTGACGCCGCCGCGCCCTTCCGCGACCGCTCGCGGGGAGACCTGCGCTTCGCCACTGGATCGAGTTCGGGCGTCAATGCCGGCACCGTCATCTCGCCTTATTCGGATGGCTTCGTCGGTGCCGCACCTGACACCGGCGCGCTGGAGTTCGACGTCGCACCATTTATCGCGGGCGCAACGATCATCCAGCGACAGCTTAAATTCCTCACGGCGGCCAACACGGCGCAAACGGGCAGCTTTATCGACCTTCAATTGGGTAACCTTCCCGAGGGCCGCAGCCCGACCAACACTTTTCAAGCACAGATCGGCTCGGAAGCTTTCGGCGGCACGCTCGCCTACGATTACTCCACCAGTAGCTGGCGTCTTATTGGCGTGAATAAGGGCGCGCTCACGGGTCTGCAATCCGTTAGCGTACGCCTCAGCGGGACCGGCTCCGCCGTTACGCTGGATTCTCAAATCGATGTCGGCGGCGGCGCGCCCGCTCCCGAAATCGCGGTGCGTGGAAATGGCGTGAATATCACGGATAGTGACACCACGCCGACCGGCACTGACCATACGACCTTTGCCGACACCCAATCCGGTGACCCCGTCGGCATGCTCCGGACCTATACGATCTTCAACTTCGGTTCGGTCGCCCTCAACATAGGAGCGGTTACATTCACCGGAACCAACGCAACTGAATTCGCGGTCACCACCGCGCCTGCTTCCAGTGTTGCGGCTGGAGCGACCACGACCTTCACCGTAGTTTTTAAACCCACCGCGATCGGCCTGCGGAGCGCCACCCTTAACATCGCCAACGACGATGCCGACGAAGCCAATTTCGATTTCGCGATCCAAGGCCAAGGCACCACGCCCTTGCCAGAACTCAATCTGCCCTCCCCACAACTGACCGTCAACACCCAGACCAACACTACGGGTAGTATCACCCTGCCCATTCAGAACAATGGCCTCGCCAACCTCACCTGGAGCCTCAGTTCGTCGGCCGCCGGCCTATACTCATGGGCCGACAGTGCGTCCGGTGGGCCTGCCTATTCGTGGTATGAAATTTCCAGTCTGGGGACCAAACATTGGGGCGGTGGCAATGATGACGACGACGAACGAACAGTCAGTCTACCCTTTACCTTCCCGTTTTACGGCTCGAGTTTCACGCAGCTGAAAATTGGCACCAACGGCATCCTGTCTCCTGGAGTCGGCTCGATCGTAAGTAGCTATGTCAATTATACTTTGCCCAACGCAGCCGCCCCAGCCAACCTCATTGCTGCATTCTGGGACGACCTGCTCATCGACGCCAGTGCCCAAATCCGAAGTCATGCAGTGAATGCAACGACTTTTGTGATCCTCTACGAAAACGTCAAATCGATCGCCTCCTCCAATCGTATTACCTTCCAGGTCGTGATTCGCTTCGATGGCCAAATCACCATCCAATACCGCGACAACCAGTTTTCCCGCAGCTATACCATCGGCTTGCAAAACGCCCCCAAAACCTTAGGTCCACAAGTTGCCTACAGCGTCGATACCGGCACCATTCAGGGCCTCCAAATCCCGGTCGGAACGGGCATCAACCGGGCTCTGACCTTTTATCCACCAGCAAATTTCGTGACTGGCTTCACTCCCTCAAGCGGGACAATCGCGGCGGGTTTCAGCAGTTCTCCACTCGTCAATTTCACCAGCAGCGGACTGGCGGCTGGAACCTATCAGACGACTCTCACTCTTGCCACCAACGACAACGATGAAACCAGCGTGCAGATTCCACTGACGCTACAGGTCGCTGCCGCGCTGCCTCCGGTCATCACCGCGGGGCAGAGCGTCTCGGGCTATCTTGGCGTGCCATTGAGTTATACCGTCGCTGCCAGCAACGCACCCACCAGCTACATACTCGTCTCCGGGACATTGCCCCAAGGTGTTAGTTTCGATGGCACCACCGGCATCCTCACGGGCAACCCTACCGCCACCGGCGTTTTCTCGCTATCATTCACCGCCACCAACACCTACGGCACCTCATCCGCAGTCTCCGTTACGCTTAACGTCAGCGACAGCGGGCTCATCGCGTATGAAGGATTCAACTACGTGGTGGGCAGCAACAGCCCCGACCCTGACGGCGGCTTGAATTCCGGCAACGGCCTGCCTGCCACCAATATCGGTGGCACCCCCACCGGCACCAGCACCGGTCTGCGTGGAACATGGAGCACCACCACCGATGTCGCCACCGGCCTGACTTATTCGGATTCTAACGGAACCCTTGCCGCCAGCGGGGGTGCTGCCCGCATCAACAACGCCACCTTTGGCGGGAATCCAGCCATGTATCGCTCGATGACGACCGATCCGTTCCTTGCCCAGCGCGTGGACGGCGTGAACACCGGCAACTTCGGTGTCCCCGGCACCAGCCTTTTTGTTAGCTTCGTCGGCCAAACCGGCAGTGCCACCGCCAACTCCTTCCGCGTGAGCTTCAAGTTCGACGCGGCCACCAACTGCTACGTCAACAACACCGCGAATGGCTGGGCGATCAATTACAACAGCGCCGGCAACGCCGTCGCCACTGGCACCACCCTTGCTCTCAACACCCCGACGCTTTTTGTGGTCCGCTTCGACTTCGCGGCCAGTAACACGAACCTCAGTTTGTGGGTCAATCCGCCCCTCGGCCAGACACTCGGCACGCCCCAGGCCTCCATCCTCAACATCAACTTCCCGGGCCTCGGCAACATTCAAACCAATCCTCTTGTAGCCAATGACATGACCCTCGACGAAATCCGCGTTGGCACGACTTACAGCGCGGTCACACCACACACACTGTCGGCACCTTCAGGACCATCGGCGCTCACTGCCACGCCGGTCTCAGCCACACAGCTTAATCTGGGTTGGATCGATAATTCCACCAACGAGGCTGGGTTCAAACTCGAACGCAGTCCGGACGGCTCCACCGACTGGATTCAAATCGCGACTCCGATCGCAAATGCTGTTAGCTACGCCGATACGGGACTTACCCAAGGCACAACTTATTACTATCGAATCCGGGCGACAAACTCCACGGGCGATTCAAATTTCACCGCTATGACCAGCGCTACGACCTACGATGGTGTCCAAGCGTTCCGCATCGCCAACAGCCTGGCTGCCGATGGCACCCAAGACCTGCTAACACCTGCCGGCGACGGCGTCGCCAACCTGCTCAAATATGCTTTCAACATGCTGGGCACTGGCACGGGCCAGGCTGTTTCACTCGGATTACCTAACACATGCAGCCTCAGCGCAGACGGGAATGCGGGCCTGCCGTCGGGCAGCATGGATATGAATGGAAGACTCCAGATTACTTATATCCGTCGCAAACCCTCCTCCAACCCTGGCATCAACTACGCAGTCCAATTTACAGACACTCCCGGCGTGTGGGAGGTCAATCCGTCAGCCCACGAAAGTGCTGTCACGATCGATGATACCTTCCAACGCCTCACCGTCACCGATTCGTCTGCTGGTCCACAGCGCTTCGCCCGCATCCTTGTCACCTCACCATGAAACCATTCTTCCTGTCCTGTCTGTTGCTGCTGCAGCATCAAATCGTGGCTGCCGGTCCGCCGATCTGGCCGTCGCAATACAAGATCTCACCATGGGACACGGCGAAGCTCACCCCCGCCGACGTAGTCGGGCCGGATGGCATTGTTTATCCGGATTTCACCGGCGTCGGCGTGACAGGCGGCATTCCGGACATCAACAGTCCAGCAATCCGTTCGGGCTACACCGTCTATGATGTCACCGCCTATGGTGCAAACGGGGGAGACGCGGCAAACGATGATACCGCGGTGGCCAACGCGCTTGCTGCGGCGGTCGCCAATTCCGCTGCCGGAAATAAAAGCATTCTGTATTTCCCGGCAGGCACGTTTCATCTCGTCGCGCCCATTGTCATCAAGCAGAACAACCTCGTCGTCGATGGTGCCGGTCCCGCCGCCACGATCATCAAGTTAAACCCCGGACAAGCTGCCACTGGGACCGTCGGAGGACTTTTCACCATCGCCAAAGACATCGTTTACCTCACCTATCTTCACGCGACGGTGACCGCACCGCGCGGATCCAATACCGTCACCTGCGATCTCAATCCCGCCACCAGCGGCTACAGTGTGGGGACATGGGTCCGAATGTTCGCCGACACCGCCGCCACCGGCACGACGATGAACGCCCGCTATAGTTTTCCGGAAAACGGGGTGAGCTACACCGATCCGCTCTATCACTTTGGCCGATTCTTCCTTGCCAAGGTCACTGCCATCAATGGCCCCGCCAAAACGCTGACCTTCGACCGCACCTTCACTCACGACTACTACGCCGACGAGCAACCGGAACTTCGCATTCACCCAGTCGTCGAGTACAGCGGCATGCAGGACCTAACAATCGAAACGACCTCTGCCACCGTCGCTCTGGCCCCTGCCCATTTTGCCCGCACCGCCAATTGCTGGCTGAAAAACGTAACCACCATCAAGGCCGCCGACTGGCCGATGCTGACCGATGCGATGGTGCGCTGTGAGATTCGGGATTGCGACTTCCAAGGCACGTGGTCACCGATCAACAGTGGTTCACGCGCCTATTTGGGATGGACTAGTGGAACTGATTGTTTGATGGAAAATTGCAGTGCCCGGGACTTGCGGCACATGGCCATTTTTCAAATTGCGAACCGCTGTGTCATCCGCAATTGCACCTTCACTGGGCAGACGATCCAGTCGCCCCAGCTTCATGGGCGCTTCCCGTTGGAAAACATGGTCGAGGGCAGCACTTTCAGCATGACCAATACCGGCGGCACCGGTCGCGGGATCACTGGCTACGCAGCAGATCCGGCCAGCAGCAATGTCCACGGCCCTAACGGACCGCGCAACGTTTTCTATAACAACCGATTCACCACCGGCATGGCGTCACTCTCCATTCAAGGCACGCAGGAGGGCCTGATCATCGCCTACAACCGCTTCCTCAAGAATGCCGATGACGAGCGCCGTCCCGCTGTCTGGGCCGCCGACCGCAGCTTCGACATCACCCTCCGCGGAAATATTTTTCAATGCCTTTCCACCGTTCCTGCGATCAATCTCGAAGACCCGACATGCCCCGGCTGGAACGTGACCGACAACACCTTCCACGGCACCAACGGCTCTCTCTGGGCGGGCGATTCGGAGTTGAATCTCCATCACAACAACCGCTTTTTACCCGAAGCCTCCGCTCCCGCCCTGCCGACTCCCGAGGTCGCATCGATCTATGATTGGCAACGAGTCAATGCCGCAACTCCCCGCCTGCTGTTGGCCATCCCTAACCGCGTCGTCACTGATACCGGAGGCACGACTACGGGCCGCATCGTCCGCGTGAAAAGTTCCACCGCAGCCGATCTAACGGTGAGCATCGCCGCCGGCGCTGCCGGGCTGTCCGTCCCCGCCACGGTGACCATTCCGGCTGGAACTAACAACGCCACCTTCACCATCACCGGTGCCGCCGTATCCGGAGGCGAAAAAACCGTCGTGCTCACCGCCACCGCTGCCGGCCTTCTGGCAGATATTGAAAACGTTCAGGTGCTCGACCAGAACGTGGCGCAGCCGAATTTCGGCAGCGGCAAGTTCAACACGACTCCTGCCGGGCTGCCCGCGAATTGGAAAGCCGCCGACTTCGCCCGCGTCACCACTCCCGGCACTTCCAGCTACAATGCCGGCACTGCCACCTGGACACTCCAAGGCGCGGGGCTCGAGTCATTCACCTACGACGACACGCTCGCCCGCGGCGGACGCCGCTTCACCTATCAGACGCTCGATGGCGATGGCGAAATCCGCGCCCGCGTCGCCACGGCCAGTGCCGACAAGCAGGTCGGCCTGATGATTGCCGACGACGAGGCCCCCATCACCGAGTTCATCTGGGTGGAAGCCACGGGCCGCGTTCTCAGCAGCGGCAATACCTACACGGCCGACAGCGGCGTTGATGAATATGCGGCGGCGGGGGGGCGCACGGTTCCCGTGTGGCTTCGCTTGAAACGCGTTGGCAGCGTTTTCACCGCCTACCGCTCGATCGTAACCAATCCCGTTTCGGAAGCCGATTGGACCGTTCTTGCCACCATCAACTTCTATTTCAAAGACCTCGCGATAGATCCGGATTACAAATCCCGGGCGACACTGGATGACCGGATGCACTACGGCATGTTCATCAACTCGGGTTCGGCCACTACCCTTGCCACCGCCACCTTTACCGGGGTTTCCGTGCTCGGCACCCTTCCTCCCGATCCGTTGGCCTTCGTTTGGAACGGCGGCGCGGGGTCATGGACATCTACCAGCATCCCTGGATGGAATCGGCCCGCGTTTCCGAACGTCGAGGACGCCAACGCGAATCTCGCCGCGGCCACCGGCAACGTGACGGTGGGCGGGAGTTATACCCTGGGCTCGCTCGCGCTCGGCGGCACCTTTGCCGGCCGCACTCTCGCCTCCAGCAGCGGCTCGCTGGTCTTCCAGAGAACGAGCGGCGACGCGTTGATCGATTTGGCTGCCACCGGCGTCACCTTGAAGCCCGACTTCCAATTGAATGACAACCTCAAGCTCACCACCGTTGTCAGTTCCGGCAGTCAGACTGCCACTCTCGATAGCCGTGTCACAGGCGTCGGGAAACTCATCTTGGAAAACACCGGCACTACTGGAGGCGCCCGCTTTCTTCTAACGAATCCGGCAAACGACTTCACCGGCGGCATTGAGATCGGTGCGAATTCGCTCCTCCGCGTGTCCGCAAGCGGAGCGCTCGGTGCGGGGCCGGTCGTCCGGATCGCAACGGCGGGAAACGGTTCCTTCGATTTCCTCACCAACTCCCAGACCCACACCAACGACATCGACCTGGGGACTGCGTCGGCCACGCTGACGAGTATGAGCATTGCCGCCGGTCTTACCATTTCTCTGAACGGCGTCCTATCCGGCACCATGGGATCGGGCAATCGCATCAATCTCAGCGGAGGCACGCTCGTCCTCGGCGGAACCTTGACTAACACATGGACGGGCCAAGTTCGCTCGGACACCCACGGCACGATCATCGCCGACAAGGTGGGAGCCCTGCCCGGCGGTTTCCAATTCCGCACGTCCGTAGCCGAAAACACAATCAGCCTGTTAGTCGGTGTAACCGACACGCTAACAGGCCCGCTAACCATTGAAGGACTCAACACCGGGACCGCCACCAGCTACCTCCCGCGAATCGGCCTGAAGGATGGCAACAATGGCACCGTCACGCTTGCCAGCGCCACTGCGATCAATCTGAACCAAGCCACCCGTAGCATCACCACCGATCCCAGCCTTGAATTCCACAGTGGCAATGGCTCCGGCAAGCTCGTTGTCTCGTCACTCATCACAAACAATGCCTCACCCCGCCACCTGCGCATCACCGGAACCGGTACCGTCATCCTCGACCGCGCAGCCGGGAACACCTACTCCGGGATCACGACGGTGGCAGGGGGTATTCTTCTAGCAGAAAACAACACGGGTTCTGCGACTGGGTCAGGCGCGGTTGTTGTTTCTTCTGCGGCCACTCTGGGTGGTCGTGGCGTAATCGGCGGGCCGGTCACTTTGGCAGACGGTGCCCGCATGGCTTTCGATCTCGTCAGCCCGGCAGTCAGTCATGACAAGCTCGACGTAACAAACGTCCTCGATCTGGGCCCGGCCTCCTCCGTCACGGTCACCGCGACTTCGGCTAGCCGCCCCGGCCTCTACACTTTGGTCACCGGTGTCGGCAACATCACAGGAAATTTGCCCACACTCCAGGTTCCCTCCGGTTGGAATGCGTCGCTGCTGATCTCAGGAAGCCAGCTTCAGCTCAACGTGATTAACCCTGGATTCACGCCGCTGGAATTCTGGCGTTGGACTCACTTCATGACCCTCGCCACGGATGGAAACGCAGGCAACGGAGAGGATCCGGACGGCGATACAATCACCAACCTGCTGGAATACGCCCAAGGCGGGAATCCCAACTCCGCCTCCTCTGCGCCCAAACCGGAGGCCTCCGTCGCTGCGGAAAGTATCGAGTTCCGGTTCCAAGGGATCGCCGACCCCGCGCTGGTTTATGAAGTTTGGGGAAGCAATGACCTGGGTGACTGGGGACCGACTCCGATTTGGAGCAGCACGGGTATTCAGAATGTGGCCGGCCCCGTGGTAGTAACCGAACCATTGAGCAACGGAGCCGCCCGCTTCTTCCGCCTGCGAGTTACTGTTCCCTAACGCGGACGGTGCCAATTAGAGTGATCGAGCCATGGACAAATTCCACTTATCGAAGTCTATCAATCGTCTATATCGGACGCGCCAACATCAACCGTTGGATATGTTGAAATTCATCTGCCACGTCGTCGTGCTGAGCGTTTGGCTGCATGGCCCGTGCCTGTTAGCTGCTGATTTGTATGTTGCCGCGCCCGCATCCGGTGGCAGCGACGCCAACCCCGGCACCTTGGCGGCCCCGTTTGCAACGATCCAGCGGGCTGCCAATGTGGCGGTGCCCGGGGATACTGTTTTCATACGCTCCGGCACCTATCGGGAAACGATAACGCCCAGTGCTTCCGGCACCGCAAATGCCCGGATCACTTATCAAAACTACCCCGGTGAAGTGGTGACCGTCAGTGGGGCCGATGTGATGGATTCCGCCACCTGGACGCTGGATGCCGGAAATGTCCACAGCACGCCACTTGCGGCGAGTTTTTTCACCTCCACCTGCAACCAGGCACTGCAGGTATTCGTCGATGGAGAAATGGTCAACCTCGCGAGATGGCCGAATGTCACGACCAAGACCAACGCATATCCTTCCGGCACGGCACCGCCTGTTAGCATTTCCCACCCTGCTAAATCCGTCACTACCAGCTTCGTTTCCAAGACCCGCGACAGCACCGCAAAGCTCACTACCGGCGTCGTCACCGACACTGCCCTGCCACCCAAACCGGCTGGCTTTTACGATGGTGCCGAGATCTGCTTTCAGCCTAACAATAGTGCCTGGAGCTGGATTTTTTCCGGTCTCGTGACCCAGGTTCCTGCCAACGGCACGCAGATCACGTTCACCTCCCGCAGTGAATCCGGAAAGGACTTCAACCAATCCACCTATGACGCCGCCTCACGGTACTATCTGTTCAACAAGAAGGAATTTCTTGATACCCCCGGGGAGTGGTGGCACGACCGTTCTAGCGGACGTCTCTATCTCTGGGCACCCGCTTCCGCCAACCCCGCCACGCGTGTGGTCGAGGTCAAGAAGCGCGACTACGCATTCAATTTCACCAACCGCAGCCACCTCACTGTTCGCGGCCTCCGGCTTTTCGCCTGCAGCATCACGACGGATACGGCTTCCGGTGGCTCCGCACTCGGCTACGATGCATCCGGCAACGTCATCTATCCGTGGCGTGGGGCCGGCACCACCGCCGCGTCGACAGGCGTGATTCTCGACGGCCTTCACGCAAGCTATCTCAACCACTTCACTGACGTCTCCGGCCACTTTTTCCTCCAGTGGGGCACCGCCTCGGGACTTGTCCTGAGCGGTACCGGCCACAGCCTGCTCAACAGCACGATCGAAAAAACCGCTGGCAACGGAGTGGCTCTCCAGGGTCACCGCCATACGGTGTTCAACAATGTTTTCCTCGATACCGCCTACGCCGGGACCGACGCGGCCGCGATCAACACCGTTGCTGCCGGCGTCGGCACGGATCATGACATCGGCTACAACACCATCCGCCGCACCGGTCGTTCCGGCATCACGCCACGCTCCTTTGGCAATTCCAACGCCGCTGGCGGTCAGTTTCTCGCCCGCATCCACCACAACGACGTTTCTTATTTCGGCATTCAGGATTGGGATGTCGGAGGGCTTTATAACGCGGTTAGCGACGCGAAATTTCTCCGGATCGACCATAATCTTTTCTACGAAGGGCGGGGTTTCATTTCCGCCGGCGTCTATCTGGATTATGTCAAAAACTGCATTATTGATCACAACGTCGTGTGGAACGTCGAGTGGGGCATCAAGGTTCATGGTGAGAGCGGCGGCTTGAACAACACCCTCGTTTATAACAATACCTCCAGTGTTAGGAATCTCTCCGCCACACCTTACGGACCCTTCGCGATCGGCAATGGCAACGGCACCAACGTGGGCACCGTGTTGCGCAACAACGTCCTCCACCTTGTCACTCCGCCCGCCGCAAATGGCTATCAGGCCATCACCGGCGGCACGGCTTTTTCGGGTGCCGAGATTGCCGCCAATCTCGCTTGGGACGGTATCGCCAACTCCGGCACCGACCCGCGCTTCGCAAACCGCGCCACCACCCTCGATGCCACGGGCGTCAGCTATCAGCTCCAAACGGGTTCCGCGGCGATCGATGCCGGCAGTGTGATCGGCAGTTACGTCCGCGATGGCATCACCGTCCCCGCGTTTCCCGACGCTGTCAGTGGCAGCGCTCCAGATGCGGGTGCCTACGAATTCGGGCTCACGCCGTGGACGGCGGGAGCCAGCGCCACCCAGTCATTTGCCCCTGAGTTCACGTTGGTTCCTGGCATCTACACCAATGCCGTCCAAGTCGGTCTAACCAGTCCAACCCTGGGTGCCACCATTCGCTACACGCTTGATGGCAGCACCCCTACCGCCGGCAGCGGATTGATTTACACGGGTCCCATCAGCATCAGCAGTTCCACGACCGTCCGGGCGCTTGCGACGACTGCTGGCCTAACAGACAGCCAGGTGGTCACTGGTGTCTATCAAATCTTTGCGTTGGATATTCGGGGCAACAACACCCTCATCCCGCCAAACTCCACCGTCCCCCGCCTCGCCGATCACACGGACTTCGGCAGTGTTGAGGCAAATTTTGCATCCTCCACGCGTATTTTCACGCTGACCAATCTCAGCGCTGCGACACTTGATCTCACGGGAACCAGCCCGCTCTCGCTCGCTGGATCCGCCGCCTTCACGATTGTCAATCAGCCCGCACTCAACGTGGCGCCCGGAGCTTCAACCACTTTTGGCATCCGCTTTTTTCCTGCCGTCAACGGGGCCGCGGCAGCGACGGTTCGAATCGCCCAGGCCAGCTTGCCGGGCGGCGGGTATGACTTCGCGATTTCCGGCCTGGGCCTCTCTGCCCAGCCCACCTTGAGCCTGCATCCCGCCACCCTTGTGATCAATCGGCCGGCGACGTCCATCACCACCGCGCCGCTGGTGATCTCTAACACCGGTCGCGGTCCTCTCACCTGGTCCCTGTCAGCGCCGTCGTCTGCAGGACTCTACACGATCGCTGACAGCACGAGCGGTGGCCCCGCGTTCTCCTGGCGCAATACGGCTGGCGGCGGCACGACGATACTCGCCAATGAAGACGAAGCCATGAGTTCCGCCATCCCGCTGGGTTTCACTTTTCCCTATCTCGGCGGCAGCTACACCCAGTTGTATGCCAGCAGCAACGGCTTCATCACTTTCCTGAGCGGTCAGGTTCCCGCTTTTGGCAACGACACGTTGCCTTCGACGAATTGCCCCGCCCAGACCATTGCGCTTTTTTGGGATGACCTCATCGAGGACGGAAGCTCGACCATCACCTGGAAACAACTCGACTCGCAGACTTTCGGCCTCACCTATCAGAACGTCGCCCAGTACGGAAATCCCTCGACCCAGCGGATCACTGCGCAAGTCCTTCTGAAATCCGATGGGCGGGTCATTCTCCAATACAAGGACAACTCGATCCCGACCGGATACACCATCGGCTACCAGAGCACCACGTCCCGGGGGCACACGATCGCGTTCAACAACACCTTCCTTGGCACCGGTAGCAACCTTAACCGCGCCCTTACCCTTCAGCAGGCTACCAGTTGGATCACTTCGGTCACGCCGTCTAGCGGCACTCTGCCGCCCGGTGCATCCCAGATCGTTGATATCGCGCTGGACACCGCGGGACTCGTGGCGGGCCAGACCAACAACACCACCGTCACCCTGACCACCAACGATCCCGCGGCGCTCTCCACTCCGATTCCGGTATCTCTAACTGTATCCAATCTTCCCTCCACACCCGCCGGGCTCCGGCTCACCAGCAACTCGTCCACCGAGATCGGTCTCACCTGGGCGGATGTCGGCACCAATGAAACCGGCATCAAGGTCGAACGCAGCGAAAACGGTGTCAGCGGCTGGAGCCAAATCGCCCTGCCTGCTGCGGGCTCAACGGCCTACCTCGACCAGGGACTGCCCTCTGCGGCCATCCGTTATTACCGCGTACGAGCGACCAACCCGGCTGGTGATTCCGCATGGTCGGCCACCGTCACCAACGCCGCACCTCCGCCGCAGCACTTCATCTATCAGCCGTTCGCGGACGCTTCCGGCACCGTGGCTGGCTCACTCGCTGCAGTCCCAGGAATCACGGCGACCTCCGGTTCCGGCTCGGTCCAGGACAATGCCGCATTGGTCCATCCGGGTGTGGTCACCTCAGGCCGCGGCTTCGCATCCGCCAACAGCAGCCGCTTTTTCATGACGCTCGACACGTCGCTTCCCGCCCTAGCATCTTATGTAGCCAATGGCCGCATCGGTGGCTCCAACACCGGTGTGCTGTATGTTAGCTGGCTTGCCCGAGGCATCAATGCCCAGGAAGGAAACACTGTGGAATTCCGCACGGGGACTCTGCCAGACAACGAGACTGCCATCTCGATCGGCACCACATTCGGCAATGCATTCATCCGGGCCATGAGCGCCAACGCCCTCAACGGGGGAATCGTCAATTATGCAAATTCGACTCTGGCCCCATCCGCTGGCACGGATCGCTATGTGGCCAAGTTCACCTTTGGTGCCACCACCCGGGTCGATGTTTTCATCAACCAATCCACAGAGGGAACGCCTACCGTCACCACGAACGGCTTCGGCCAGTTCAACGTCGTCGGCTTTGCCAAATTCGGAACCGCCGCGGCACCTGCCATCGACGAATTCCGCTTCGCTCCGACCTATGCCGCAGCTCTCCCCGGTCCGCCGGCCCATGCCGCACCGTCGCTGACAATTGTTTCGCCTCCCGCTGGCCCGACTTCCGGCGGCACGGCAGTCATCCTAACAGGGGTCGATTTCAATGGGGTCACCGGAGTGACCTTTGGCGGGGTCCCGGCCACGGATTTGACGCTTCTCAGCTCCACGACTCTCACCTGCGTCACTCCTGCCCGGACTGCCGGGGTTTTCAGCGTCGCCCTCACCAGCCTTGGCGGGACGGCGACCCTGCCAGATAGTTATACCTTTCAGTTGCCGTCCCTGATCCGGAATTTCCGCCTGGCTCATGGACTTGCGGCTGACGGCAGCCAAGACACTGCCACCCCCGCTGGCGATGGTGTGGCAAACCTCCTCAAGTTCGCCTTCAACATGATCGGGACGGGAGCGGGCCAGGCTGTGACGATCAATGATTCCAACACCTCCATCATCGCTGCTGACGGCATCGCCGGTTTGCCATTCGGATACTTCGACGAAGCCACCGGAAAACTACAGATTATCTACATCCGCCGTACGCAGGCCTCCAACCCAGGGATCAATTACGCCGTGGAGTTCAGCGACAACACCACCTCATGGTCGGTTGCTCCATCCAACGCAGAGAGCGTATCTAACATCGACGATGCCTTTGAACGGGTGACCGTCATCGATATCTCCAACTCCCCAGGCCAGAGGTTTGGCCGCGTGCGAGTGACCGCCCCATGAAACTTCATTTCCTTCTGACACTCGCGCTGCTCCCGCAGTTCTTGGCTGCCGCCTCCGCACCGTGGCCTGCGCAGTATAAAATCAAGCCGTGGGAAACCGCGAAGCTAACAGCAGGGGATGTCGTGGGTCCGGACGGGATTGTTTACCCGGACTTCCGCCGATGCGGGGTGGAAGGAGGGATCCCTGACTTTTCCGATCCGGTCGTGAAAAAGGGATGGAAGGAATTCCTTGTGAGCGGCGGGGCCAACGATGACCAGCCGGATGACGCTGCCGTCGAAGTGGCAATGACGGCGGCGATCGAGCACTCGAAGGCGGGTGGAAAAAGCATCGTGGCATTCCCCGCGGGGAAATACCTCTTGAGCCGACCGTGGCTGATCAACACCCACCATGTCGTGATCTCGGGAGCAGGGGCGGAAGCGACGACCCTCCGGATCGTAGGTTCCAGTGCGAAGTCCGGGGCCTTGTTTGATTTTATCGGCAAGGACGGCGGTGGAACAAGCCGGCCCTATCGCGCACTAACAAAAACCGCCGCCCGTGGTGCGATGGAGGTTTTTGTGGAATCCAGCGATGGAATTGTGGTTGGGTCCTGGATCAGGCTCACAGCGACGAAGGCGGATGCCGGCAGTACGATGCGTGAGCGTTACAGTTGGCCGGAGTCCCACGTGATTTATGATGAACCCCTCACGCACTTCGGGCGAATGATGTTCGCGCGCGTGGTCAAGGCGGAGGCGGGCCGGATCATGCTGGATCGTCCAGTCAGTCATGATCTCTATCAGGACGAATTTCCGGAGCTGCGTTCGCCCGATCTCCTCGAAGGTTGTGGCTTGAGAAATCTGACGCTGATCACCGATGGGCCGGAGGTGTCGCTGGACCCCGTGCGATTCCGCGCAGTCGCCAATTCATGGCTGCACGGCGTGACGATCCGCAAGCCGCGGGACTGGCCGGTGCTGACCTCGGGCCTGGTGAATTTCGAATACCGCGACTGCCGCTTCGATGGGACTTGGGCACCCATTGGCAGCGGAAGCCGCGCTTACCTCGGGTTTTCCGGATATGCCGTGGATTGTCTGATGGAGAACTGTGAAGCGAATGACTTGCGGCACATGGCGATCTTTCAAGGAGCGATCCGTTGTGTGGTTAGAAACAGCCGCTTCACCGGGCAGAGTATCGCTTCGCCGCAACTCCACGGGCAGTTCCCGCATGATTCGATGGTGGAACGCTGTGAGTTCTCGACGCCCGGCCACGCATACACAGTGGACGGTATGGCGACCTTGCGTCACGGCGTCGAAGGGCCGCGCTTCGTGCTTTATGGGAACCGCTTCAACGGCGGAAATGGCGCTTGCTATCTGCCGGGAGGTGTCGAAGGCCACATCATTGCCTACAATCGGTTCGAGATGGTGGATGACAAACAATCGCTGCCGGGAGTGTGGATTGCAGACAGGGTTTGGGACGGAATCTTCATCGGCAACTCGATGCGGGTGAACCGCTATCAGCCGGTTTTCTCGATGCAGGACGAAAGTTGCGGAGGCTGGGAAATCCGGGACAACACGATCTGCGGCAGCAATGGCTGGCTTGCGATGGGTGACAGTGTCCCGGCCGTGAACGACAACAACCGGTTCTTTCCTCATGACGCGGCGCTGCCGGAACCGAAATGCGAATCCATCTTTGATTGGCAAAAACAGTTTGCGGATTCCCCGCGGCTGGTGATGAGCTGGCTGGGTTCGGCTCAATTGCGACAGGGACAAACACCGACGTTGCTGCGTATCACACGAATCCGTAGTGACCTGACCAATGCCCAAAAGATCACTTTGAAGGCAACGCCGGATCATTCGGTGATCCTACCGCCATCCGTCACCATTGAGGCCGGTTCAGGTGATGTCGACGTGGTCCTGAAATCTGCGGGAATCGATGACAATGCGTCCGATGTCGTGGTGACTGCGGAAGCTGATAGTTTGTTAGCTGATCGGATCACCGCGCGCTTGTTGTCAGGGGCGGGCGATGCGCTCGAATTTGGCCGGGGCCAACCTGACTATATTCCCAGTGGTGGGCCCGTCGGATGGAAGGCGACTTCATTTGGAATCATGCAATCGCCGGGAATCGTCCGCTGGGGGGTAAATGCTGAGGAGTTAGAGATTGAGGGGGCGGGGGACGCCATCACGTTTCAAGATTCGCATCTCGGGCGGTCAGGCCGGACGCAGGCATGGAGGACTCTGGAAGGGGACGGAACCATCATCGCCCGCGTGGATTGTTCGGAATCCTCAGCGCAAGCAGGATTGATCATTGCCGATGACGAAGGCCCGACTACCGAGTTCATATTGATAACAAGCCGGGGCCAGGTGTTGGCTTCTGGAGATGCTGGAAAACCTCCCGCCTGTCCCGTCGAGTACCGCAAGGCGGACAACGGTCCTGCCGTGGCCTGGCTGCGACTGACTCGTCGAGGTGCCGTCTTCGCCGCATGGCGGGCACGGGTAGAAAACCCGCTCATCGAGGCGGACTGGGAACGTCTCGTCGAAATTGATCTCTATCGGAACTACCTCGATCCGCCCGATTACAAGGCCAGTTCCAAGCTTGATGCCACCATGCACTTCGGAGTGTTTCTAAGCTCAGGTGACCTGCGGAAAACCGCCACAGCGGGATTCAGCCGCGTCGAGGTGAGACCGATCGCAAAATGAACCCGGCGCTCAGCCTGGGGAACTGAGGGGATTTTTCGCGATCCAGGCGAGAAACTCCTGATTTCCATCCATGCCAGTGATGGGCGAGGGTATCAGGCCGCGCCATTCGCAAGCCTGTTCTTCAGTGACGAAGCGGCGGATTTTTTCGATCGCCTGCTCGTGAAGGGCGGGATCGCGGACGATGCCGCCCTTGGTGATGTCCTCGCGCTGGAGTTCGAACTGCGGCTTGATGAGGCAAACAACGGAGCCTTGGGCATCGAGCACGGAGAAAACGGCGGGAAGCACTTTGGTTAGAGAGATGAAGGAAAGGTCCATGACCGCGAGGCGGCAGAGTTCGCCGATATCTTCGGGAACCATGTGGCGGGCGTTGAACTGCTCCTTCACGACCACGCGGGGATCGTTGCGGAGTTTCCAAACGAGCTGGTTGGTGCCGACGTCCACGGCATGTACGCGGGCGGCACCGCGTTGGAGCAGGCAATCGGTAAAACCACCGGTGGAGGACCCGACGTCGATGCAGGTCCAACCGTTAGGATCAATGGCGAACGCATCGAGCGCACCTTCGAGCTTGAGTCCGCCGCGGCCGACGTAGCGGAGCTTTTCCTTGATCTCGAGCGGGGCGTCATTGGCGATTTTCGTGCTCGGCTTGTCGATGACGTGATCGCCGCTGCGGACCTCGCCGGCGAGCACGAGGCGCTTCGCCTGTTCGCGGGAATCGCAAAGACCGCGAATGACTAACAGCGCGTCGATACGGTCTTTTTTGATGCTCATTTGGAATAAAAGACAGCAGCAGCCGGTGGCACGCCTCAGTGGTCCTGTTTGAGATGTTCCGCTAGAATGTCGCGGCCGTGGTCGCCTTCGAAGTCGCGCCAGACGGCGTGGATGTGGTTGGCATTGTTCTGGGTGTTCACCGCTTCAATGAGGAAAGTGGGGCCTTGAACGCGGTAGTAGTATGCTTCGCCGGATTTGGTCCCACCGGCCCATCCAAAGCGGATTTTGTCGATGCCAGCCTTCTCGATTTTCGTCATGTCGGCCTCGGCGAATTCCTGACGATAGCGGCCGGTGTATTCGGAAATGAGCTGGAGCAGGGCCTTGCGCTGGGTTTCCGACATTTCACTGGCAGGCAGGCCGACTGGATCGAGCGCGGCGACTTTGCGGGACTCGCCACTGAGGATTTCGGCAGGTGGTTTTTCGCTGAAAACAACTGAAGATTTCCCATCGGAGACAAGCGAGGTGACAAGGGTGCGGGAAAGTTCCTCCTCGGCTGCCAGGATTTTCAGACCGGTGCGCGGGCCTTGGCGGACTTCGCCAGGATTCGAGCCGAGAAATGAGGGCGTTAGAGAAACCTTGCGGCCTTCGACGAACGTGAGGCTGAATGAGAGGTGATGGCCTTCGAATCGCCAGCCCCAGCCTTTCGGATCGCCAGGTGTGCCGAAGATGGAGACGAAATACTTGTTCGGATCGCGGTAGGCCGGGCGTTTTTCGATCTCCGCGAGCAAGCTTTCCAGCGACATGATTTGGGTGACCTTGAGTTTTCCTTTTTCGCTGAGCGCGGACTCGAGGAGCTTCATGGCGGCTTCCCGCTGAGGTTCGGTCATTTCCTTGAGTGGCAACCCGGCGCGATCTTCCTGTGGAGTGTAGCGGAAATTCTCGCGATCCGTGGCGGCCAGCGGGAGAGAGGCTTTTGCCCGTTGCGGGGCATCGAGTGAAGAAAGGAACTGCTCGGCGGCGGTGGTGGATTCGTCCTTGGCGACCAGGGACAGGGTGGAAAACAGGCAGGCTAGGAGGGTTTTCATCGAGCGCGAAAAGAATCAGGAATGCGGGATGCCCGCAAGGGCGGATGTTTGCGGAACTTGTGCCTTGCGTAGTTTACAAGTTGTCGTTCACGCTTGGCGGCGTGACGCGCCACCGCACCGACGACCTCCGAATTACCGGCTTGAACCCGCTTATTTCTCCAGCGGTTCTCGCTTATTATCTCCCGCTGACCGAGCAGGCTTCCGAGGTGGTCGCCAGCGCGCGCTCCCAGGCGGATGCGATCCTGCGCGGCGAGGACGATCGCTTGTTGGCCGTGGTCGGTCCGTGCTCGATTCATGACCCGGAGGCGGCGATCGAGTATGCGACAAAGCTGAAAGAGGAAGCAAAGCGCATCGAAAAGGACGTTTTCGTCATCATGCGTGTCTATTTTGAAAAACCACGGACGACGGTCGGCTGGAAAGGGCTGATCAATGATCCGGGGCTCGACGATTCCTTCGACATCAACCATGGCCTGCGGATCGCACGCGGCTTGTTGCTTGATCTTGCCAACATGGGAGTGCCTGCTGGAACGGAATTCCTCGATACGATTTCGCCGCAATACATTGCCGATTTGATCTCGTGGGGGGCGATCGGCGCGCGAACGACCGAATCGCAGATTCACCGCGAACTCGCGTCCGGGCTATCGATGCCGGTGGGCTTCAAAAACGGGACCAGCGGATCGATCCAAATCGCGCTCGATGCCATCCAGTCGTCATCCCGGCCGCATCATTTTCTCTCTGTGACGAAACAGGGCGTTTCGGCGATCGTTTCCACCTCGGGCAATGAATCCTGCCACTTGATTCTGCGCGGCGGAAAATCCGGCCCGAATTACGAAAAAGCGGACGTGGATGCCTCTGCAGCCATGTTACGGGAACAAAGCCTCGTCGAGTCCGTGATGATCGACTGTTCACACGGAAATTCGATGAAGGATTATCGCAACCAACCGATGGTTGCAAAATGCGTTGCTCGCCAAATTGCGGAAGGTTCCAGGACGATCACTTCGGTGATGATCGAGTCAAATTTGGTCGAAGGAAACCAGAAGCTGTCGAGGGATTTGACCACTCTGACGCGAGGCCAATCGGTCACCGATGCATGCATCGGCTGGGACGACACCGTCGAGGTGTTTGACGTGCTCGCCGAGGCCGTCCAGGCACGCCGCATGAATTGATTTTGTCGGCAATTTTCCCTACGCGCTGTCCGGTGAAAAACCGGCATTGAATGCTGGTAACTCCAAGGTTTACGGGCATATTATCAATGAAAGCGAAAAAACAATTCTCACGGCTTGCGGAGTCTTGAAGAACTGGGCATTCTGCGGCGTCGCCCATCTTTGATAATGGATTTAACAAGTGAATCATCCCAGAGCGTCATTACCTGCCGTAATAGCCAAGGTACCGAGTTGACGGCCAACCTTCTGAGAATCAAGCGGTATTCCGTTGTATTCGAGGTTTATAATCCTTACAGCATCCTACAATTATCCGAAGTCTTGTCGGATTTCCGGATCATGGCGTCAAGGCGCCTCCTCTACCATGGCAAGGCGGTGGTCAGCAATTTGCTCAACACGGGCATTGTGCTTGTTTGCGAAGCGATGCTCGACGAGGGCTGGGTGGAGGTCGATTTCCTCTCCAGCGTCACCGGCAGCTCCACGCCGAGTGGCAGTGGCGACCTTTGCGGGCAGTTCGCCAACTTCATGGGCGAGTGGAAATCCGCCAACAAAGTTCAGGATCCTTTCAAGCTCGTCGTCGCGGACCTATCGAGCATGCTTTCCGGCGTCCAGCATTGGCTGACAGGCGTCGATGTCGGCATCCGAACCACGGTGACGCGTCGGCGGGATGATCTGGAGCAGGAAATTTTCGCCGGTATTGAGGGCCGGGTCGTCGAGGAGGTTTTGCCTTCGATGGAGAAATTCGAAGAAGTATCGCTGGAGGTCAGCGAGGCTGAGGTGGCCGTCCACAAAGCCTATGTCCGGCGGGAACTGCATCCGATTGTGCTCTGTTCGCCGTTTCTCTACCGGACTTACACCAAGCCACTTGGATATGCCGGTGACTACGAAATGGTGAACATGATGCTGCGGAATCCCTACGAGGGCTCGTCGGCATTTGCCAAGCTTCTCAACTTTGCCCTGCTCAACACCGAGCCGGTCGTCGCCCACCGCAACCGCATTGATTTCCTGATCGAAAAACTCCGCTCGGAGTGCGCCCGCCGCGTGTCCCGAGGGAAAACGCGGGTCTTCAACCTCGCCTGCGGACCCGCGATGGAAGTCCAGCGATTCCTGCGCGAGTGCGAGGAGAGCGACCTGGCGGAAATCGATCTTCTCGACTTCAATCCGGAGACCTTGGAATACACCCGTGAGCGAATCCAGGAAGCCCGCATGAGCGGCGGCCGGGAGACGCAGGTCCGATATTTTCAGCGCTCGGTGCATCAGCTTTTGCGTGCGGCGACTCAAGGGGGTGATGACGAATTTTCGAACTACGACATCGTTTATTGCGCCGGATTGTTCGACTACCTTTCGCAGCGCGTTTGCAAGCGGCTGGTGGAGCTTTTCTGCACCATGATCCGCCCTGGGGGCATTGTCATCGTTACGAACGTGGCGGCCAGCAATCCCCGCAAGGCATGGATGGAATATGTGATGGAATGGAACTTGATTTACCGGGATGAGTCCGAAATGGCCGATCTCGTCCCTGATGGGCTTAACCTGAAAGGCACCACCATCAAGGCGGATTCCACGGGTGTGAATTTGTTCCTTGAAATCGAACTCGCCAATGGCTGAAGCGATCGTCAGACCGCTGGACAAGGAGGCCGAGCTCCGGCAGGCGTTCCGCAATTACGAAAGCGGAATCGGCTTCGGAAACGCCCGGCGCGCGGCGGTTTTTGCTGCCATTTTCATGCTGGCGGGCTGGTCGCTGGACTGGGTAGTGTTTCCCCATAAGGCATGGGATTTCCTGCTGATCCGGTCGGTCTGCGCCATTCTCCTCGGCGGGGTGTTCCTCCATTTGGGACGATTCAAAAACCCCGTCATCGCCCATCAGATCGCGCAGGGAATCGCGCTCCTGCCTTTGATTTCCATTTGCGTGATGATCGCCCTGACGGACGGCGGGGATTCCGTTTACTACGCCGGACTGAGCCTGGTGCTGGTCGGTTTGTCGCTGCTGCTGCGCTGGAGTTTCCTCAACTCGCTGGGCATGATCATCTCGTGCTTTGTCTGTTATGCGGCGAGCGTCTGGATGAGCGTGCTGTTTTCCGGGGTTTCCCCGTCATTCCGGATGCTGTTCAACAACAGCTACTTTCTATTCACCACCTCGGTCTTCGTGCTGGCGGGTTCATATTTCTATGAACGGCTGAGATTCAGCGAGTTTTGTCTGCGAACCGAGGTCGAAGAATCCCGGCAGCTGCTTGAATCCCAGAACCGGCAGCTTAGCGAGTTGGATGAAGCGAAAACCCGCTTTTTCGCGAACATCAGTCACGAACTTCGGACTCCTCTCACCATCATGCTTGGCATCACGGAGCGATTGCGCAGCGTGCTTTCCCGCCAATCCGGAGATCCTGCCGTGCAGGAAATGACCGGCATGCTTGAGCAAAACGGCCTCCGCCTGCTCAAGCTCATCGATGATTTGCTCGACCTCGTCCGCTTCGATACCGGTCACGCCGACATCAACCGCCAGCCCACCCTCATCAAGCCTCACATCGAGGGTCTGCTTCGCTCGCTTCGACACCTGGCCGAACAGGACCGCGTGTCTCTGAGCTGGGATTGTGAAACCCAGAGTGAAGCGATCCAGCTCGATCGCGACAAGTTTGACAAAATCCTCCTCAACCTCGTCATCAATGCGATCAAATTCACACCGTCCAGCGGCATGATCACGGTGAAAGTCATCGCTGCGGAAGATCATCTCCGGCTCACGGTCGAGGACACAGGCGTGGGGATTCCTCCTGAGGTATTGCCACGCATTTTTGAGCGATTCTGGCAGGTGGACACCTCCTCAACGCGGAAATTCCAGGGCGCGGGGATTGGCCTTGCCCTCGTCCGCAGCCTCACCGAAGCCATGGATGGTAAGGTCAAAGTGGACAGCCAGCTTGGGCACGGCACCACCTTTACCATCGACCTCCCGGCCGATGCGGCGGAATCCCAACCCGCCCCCGCTGAAAGTGAAGAAGACCATCCGCTCAAGGACGGGGGCAACATCGCAAACCTTCATCGCCGTGCGGCGCTTTCCATCCCAGGGAAAATGCAGGCTCGACCTACCATTCCGCTTCACCCTCCCACTCCCATTGCGCCGCCGATGATTGGTGGTCGTCCCAGCGGAGCGCGACCTTTGGTCTTGATCGCCGACGACGAGCCGGACATCCGCCGGTTCCTGCGAATGCAGCTTGAAGATGTGGACGTGATCGAAGCTTCCGACGGTGCCGAAGCGCTCGAATTGGCACGCCTGCGCCGCCCGCAGCTTGCGCTTCTCGATCACATGATGCCGGAGATGGATGGCGTGGAAGTGTGCCGCCGCATCCGCGAAAACCACAGCACTCGCGGTGTGGCGGTCATCATCCTCACCGCGCGGGCTGATGAAACGACCAAGCTCAGCGCCTTGCAGGCCGGCGCCAACGATTTCCTCACCAAGCCGTTTTCTACTGCTGAGCTAGCACTGCGCCTGGAAAATCAAATCGCCATGGCCCGCATCCGCCGCGAAATGGTGGACCTGAACGCAGAGCTCCATTCCGCTCTCGATCAGATCAAGGAGAACGAGGTCATCATGGTCCGCAACGAAAAGCTCTCTGCGCTGGGTCGGATGAGCGCCGGTATCATCCACGAAATCAACAATCCGCTCAATTACGCCAGCGCCGGTCTCCATGCGTTGGAAACGTTCACCCGCCTGATGCCCGACGCCGATCAGCCGGACTACGCGGACATCCTCAAGGACATCCGCGAAGGCGTGGAGCGGGTTTCACAAATCGTCATCGACCTCCGGAAATTCACCCGCGACGACAAGGTGACCACTGGCGACGCGGACCTTGCCGAGATCGTCGGCCGCGCCCGCCGGATGGTGAGCCATCAGGTCGGCAAGGACATCGCCTTCCATTTCGTTTCGCCGGACAACGCACTCATCAACGGCAACCCGAACCAACTGGTGCAGGTGTTCATCAATTTTTTCCAGAACAGCATCGACGCCATTCACATGCGCCTCGAGGCCCACGGTGGAGATCCCGGACGCATCGACTGCTCGATCGATCCCGCCGGCGAGGGCTGGCAGGTCACCATCCGCGACAACGGCATCGGCATCCCGCCGGAAAACCTGCAGAAGATTTTCGATCCCTTCTTCACTTCCAAGGACGTGGGCAAGGGGATGGGCCTCGGTCTATCCATCACCCATCAGATCCTGCAAACACACAAGGCGATGATCGAAGTGGACAGCCGGCCCACCGAGTTCACGCGCTTCCGCATTGCCTTCCCCGGCGTCAGTTACCACCCGGATTCTTCCGAATCCGTGCTCGACCAGCCCGCATGATTCTATCACTCTCCAGTCATTAGATCCCAATTATTACATCCCTTCCGACACCTATGAGCAACGAGATCGATTCCTACGATTACCAACGCTACGCCATCCTGTTTGTGGACGACGAGGCGAACACCCGTAAATACTTCCGCCGATTGTTCGGTGAGAAATTCCGGATTCTCGAAGCGGAGGACGGCGTCGAAGCGCTTGCGGTCTTTCGCCAGCATGCCAATGAAATCGGCATCATCGTGACCGACCAGCGCATGCCGAATGAAACGGGTGTCGGGTTCCTCTCAAAAATTGCCGATGACTATCCGGACATCATCAAAATTCTATCCACTGCCTACTCGGACATCGACGCGGCGATCGGATCAGTCAACCAGGGTGGCATTTTCCGCTACATGACGAAGCCGTGGGACATCCCCCAGCTTGAAGTGACACTCCGGCGGGCAATGGAGTTTTTCACGGTGAAGCGCGAACGCGATGCGTTGTTAGGTGCGAAAATGCAGGCCATGGGCAACGTTCTTTTGTCCAGCCGTCTCGCCGCCTTCGCGCTGGCACCGGTCTGTGCCGGCATCGAGTGCAAGCGCGCCGCCGAGGCCATCGCGGCATTCGTGCAAACCGGAGTTTCCGGCCGTCGCACGGGTTCTGATGGAGATTCCGCGTTGCGCTCACCCGACTGGGCCCGCTTGCACGCACGCCAGGTCATTCTCGCCACCGGTCTTGAAACCCGGATTCCCACTGCTCTTGAGGCATCCGGAATCGCTGCACGTGGCGCTGATCTTCTGACGGCGCTGGAAGCGGCCGGTGCGACTGGAATCGTCTCCAGTGTGAACGGCGCGGCCACCCGTCTGGCATCGTCTATCGATCCGACTCCTGCACTGTTGGATGCTCTTCTAGGCAGAAACGATGATGCCGCCACGACCCAGGCTTCGGTTAACGTGCTGGCTGCCTTCATCGCCATTTACGACGCCGGTGGTGTTGTCCGCCGCATCCGCGGTGAGGGGCTCACGCTCGACATCACGGAGTCCACCGCTCCTGCCAAAGTTTCAAGTCCGGGGACTGAAACCGCCAAATGGTTGATCGATGACGACCTCCTGATTTCGGCGGCTCTCGGTCTGCTTTGATAGAAATCAATTATCGCACCTTCAAAAGCGCTGGGACAATTTCGTCCTAGCGCTTTTTTGGCGTCTCGAAGCCGGGTGATGGATATTCCTGCACGATTTTGGCCTTTGGCGGATCAGGTTCGGCGTTGGTGGCCAAGTGGTCTTTAATCAGATACCAGATCGTTATCGCCAGCAGGAGGGAGAGGACCTTTGCGATCCAGTTTTTCGACAGGTTCTTCAGTTTCATTGGAGGGATTGCCGGAGAAGAGGATTTTAGTGATTTTTTCGCGGAACTGTTTTTCAGTTAGATTCCGGTGCAGCACACCGTTTTCGCAGATGGAAATGCCGCCGGTTTCCTCGCTGACTACCACCGCGACGGCGTCTGTCCGCTCGGTCAGTCCGATCGCCGCGCGGTGACGAAGTCCGGTCGAACGGTCCTGCATTTCACGCTCAGTCACCGGGAAAACGCAGGCCACGCCAGCCACGCGGTCATCGGCGATGATCATCCCGCCGTCGTGCAGCGGGGCTTTTGGATAGAAAACCGCCATTGCGAGTTCCGGGGAGAATTGCGCGTCCAGGATCACGCCGCTGTCGAGGAAGTCCTTGAGGCTCACGTCGCGCTGGATCGCGAACAGCGCACCAATCCGTTTTTTGGAGAGATTGATGACAGAATCGGCGAAGCGTTCGAGGAAGGCGATCCGGAGTTTGTTGGAAAACGAGAAGATGCGTTTGCTGCCGAGCCGGGCGAGGCCGTTGCGCAGCTCCGGCTGGAAAATAACGATCAGCGCCAGAGCCAGCACCGCCGCCGCGCGGGTGATGATCCACTGGATGACTTCCAGCCGGAAGATCGTGGAAACGAGTGTTAGAACGATGAGGATGGTGCCAAGCCCGACGAGGATCTGCGCCCCGCGGGTGGCGCGGAAGGCACGGTAGATTTGATAGATGCACGTGGTGAGCAGCAGGATTTCAATGCCATTCCGCCAGGGATCTTGTAGGATGTTCCACATGTTATTACGCCGTTGCGGATCATACACCTCATGCGGCACGACTGGCAATCCCGGAAATTCTTCTTGTGTCGCAGATCCATGATGATTTCATCTTTAAAAGGTGATCCAATTGGACGTTGCCAACGGATCAATGGTGTCGTTTGACAAAACTTCAGACCATAAAAACTGACACGATGAAAATTCAATCCAAGCTCGTCATGATGGGTTCGCTCGCAGCCCTCGCCACCAGTCCTTTGGCATTTGCCGACAAGGAAACGCCCGTTGCCGTGGTGGAACCCGCCATTACAGAGGAAGCAGAAACTGCCGTTTCGTCCGATGAAACCACCACTGACAACGAAGTCACCGATACCGAGCCTGATACCGGCGAGGTCACGGATGATACTGACACCGTCACCGACGTCGAAATCTCCGAGCCGATTGGCGAAGTGAAGGACGTCGACAAGGATGATGGCTCAGTGCCGATCGAATGGGTCAAACGCGGCGATGGCGAGAACCCCGAGATTTTCTATAACATGGCCGGTGGCGAGGCTCCGGTTTTCAAGGGTGAAACCGCCCGCGAGCTCGGCCAGGATGACAAGGCTGCGGCGATCGAAGCGAAAGGCTCTGTGACCGCCCCGATCAAGGGCGAGAAAAAAGAGCCAGTGGCACTGATCAAAAAGGGCCGGGTTTTCCTCCGCTGAGTTCGCACATGGAATTTTTTCACAAGGGCCGCCGGTAACTCCGGCGGCTTTTCCATTTCATGAAGCCCACCTCTGCTGTCGCATCGCTGTGCGCGTTGCTTCCTTTCCCCGTCTTCGGTTTCAGTGCCGAAGATGCTAACCGTCCAGTGCCTCTCACCGAAAACCGGGCCACCGAGCGACCCACCCGTGAAGCCCCAGCCACGGACGGCGCGGTGCAAGCGGGCAAGGACGATGTCCTGCTGCCAGCGCTCCGCGGCCTCGCCATCGCCGCGACTCCTGAGGCGACGTTGGCACTTCAGAAGCAAATTGGGGACGGTGTGACGGTCGCTGGATTCTCAGACGCGGAGGCGGCAATCCTTCGTAAGACCGCCACGCCAGCGATTGGTAAACCCGTCTCGCTGCGCTCGCTCGAAAAGCTCACTACGGAATTGGAAACCGTCTTCCGGGCGTCGGGTCGGAGCTTCGTGAAAGTCTCGTTTCCCGAGCAGGAAATCACCTCGGGCGTGGTGGCAGTTTTGGTTTGTCCGGCCCGCACTGGAAGGATTCTGTTAGCTGGCACGCCGTCGTTCGGCATGAAATTCGCGGAAAATGCGTTCCGCACTTCGCCTGGCAGTGAGTTGTCCGGCGATGTGGTCATCGAGGATCTGGAGTGGATGAATCAAAACCCTCTGCGGCGCGCTTCCATCTCTTACAGCGACGGCACAGCGCCCGACGAATTGGACCTGAAATTGCGAATCCGCGCCGACAAGCCGTGGCGGACCTACGCCGGCATCGACAACCAACTGAGCGATGCCCTCGGCGACGAGCGCCTTTTTGTCGGATTTCAGTATGGGGATTTATTCTCGCTCGATCACCGGATCACCGCTCAATACACGTCCTCGATGGACTCGAAAAGCCTGCGCGGCATCAGCGGGATCTATCAGGTCCCGCTGCCCATCCGTCATCTGATGGATGTTTCCCTGGGCTACACCGAGTCCGAATCGGATAGCACGGGGCCCATCGATCAGAGCGGGAAATTTTCGCGGGCGGCGATGGTCTATCGAATTCCGCTGCCGCGCTGGAGGGCGGTCAGTCAGGAGTGGCGGATGGGGGTTGAGTTCCGGAACAATGATTATCTTTTTTCGGATGGATCGAGTTCGAACGTGCGGTTTTTCCAGCTCGAAACGGGATGGAAGGGGAGGCGTCCGGACCGTTGGGGAGCGACGAAGGCAGATGCATCCCTGCTCTACAGTCCCGGCCAGGGCATCCTAGGTTCGGACGATGAGGATTTTATCGCCTTGGGTGCAGAGGGCGCGGATTCATGGATTGTCAGGAGCGAACTGGAACGCACGCTCAGGCTGGGAGAAACCGCCACGCTGGTCGGTCGCTTTGAGGCGCAGTGGTCGGATTCGGTGCTGCTCTCGTCCGATCAGATTTCCGCAGGCGGATACGGCCGCGTGCGTGGTTTTGACGAAACCGTCGGCTATGCTTCAAAGGGCATCGTTTCAACCATCGAGCTCCAATCGAAGTTCTATCAAAGTCCATCAACCGGAGAATTTCAGGGCATTTCCTTCATTGATGGGGCACTGCTGCACCGGGACGAGGACGGGGATGTGGGGCAGCTCGTTTCAACCGGCATCGGCCTGCGCTGGCGCTTCGAGGATCATTTTTCCGCTAGAATCGATCTCGGAATTCCCATCGACCATCCTGACGACGAGGACGGCGACCCGATGGTTCACTTCTCGGTGAGCACGACCTGGTGAGTTGGATTCAACGCGGCCCCAGCAGGACTGTGTTAGAAGATGAAGGTGGTTCGGCTTTTCCTTCCGCGCCCTTGGTGAGGATGAATCCCGTGGGGACTACCGCGGTCTTGCCGAGACTGAAATCAAAGGAATCGGCACCGGGCACGTCGCTGGCGGGGAGCTGGCCTACCAGAACGGGGGTATCGCTGTTTTCCGTTTGCACCCAAAGAATGTAAGGCTCGTCCGCGTTGGTTCGCGGCAGGTTGGTCACCAGGGTTCCGACATCGCGGGCGGCGTCATAAATGGGAATGGCGGATGGTGCGACGGTGGGAGTAGTGGATTTGCCGGAAGGTTCGAAGGGGGGGATATAGCCGTTACCCGCCAAGGCATCTCCGATCACGTTTGTCAGTGTGGGCCCATCCCCGACCATCGCGAAAACGGCTTCACCTTTCGCGTTGTCAGCGAGCGGCGGGCCCATCGTCATCACGATCGGCCAGGACATTCCGGGGACGGCTTCGAAGCGTCTTTGGTCCCGTTTCTGGGCCCCTTCGAGTTTTTCCCGCAGCACCTCGATTTCCTGGATGAGCCGTTTTGTTTCTACTTTGGCGATGGTTCTGATTTCATTTTCCTGAGCGGCGGCAATCCTGCTGCTCTCTGGAGGGGGAGTGCTAACATTTTTTTCAGGAGGGGCGGTGACATCTCCCGCTGGGGCTTCTATCAGAGAAGGTGCAACCGCAGGCGTTGTTCCGCGCGTGGTCGGGGTTGCTGCGAGATCGTTACGGCTTGTGGAAATTTGAGCACGATCATCGAGCACGAGAATCAATGTTAGAGCGGCAGCAGCTGCCCAGCCGGTGATGGCGGGCCAGTTGGTGGACCTTGATGCATTGAGACCGAGACGGGTTTGAAGGCGCTCGAGTTGGCCGGGGCGGGGAGCGATCGGTGTCACCGTAGCGGCAGCGATGGCGGCGGATAGACAGTTCATTTTCCGCCAGGCATTCCTGAGCTCGGGATCCTGGCGCATGGACTCATCGAAGCCTGCTGCCTCATCGGCATCGAGCATTCCAAACGTCCGCCAGGCGGCACTTTCGTGTGGGTCAGAATTCATGGCGTGATAATTGGTTGCGCACTTTTTCCAAGGCGCGCCGAAGCCGGTTTTTCACCGTCCCCAAGGGAGTCCCGAGATGCTCGGAAATTTCCGAATGGGTGTATTCCAGGAAAACTGCCAGTTCGAGGCACTTGCGTTCATCGCTGCCCAGCACGTCGAGCGCCGCCCGCACCCGCCGCCAATCGTCTTTAGCCATGACGAGCGGATCTTCAGTTTTTTCCGTGGGCGCGTGCAGATGGATGGGCACCACCCGGGAGGAATCCCGCTTGCCGCGATGCCGATAGCGCAGGCGGTCGATGCAATAACCACGCATCACGGCAAACGCCCACGCAAAGGGCGGAGATTGGCGGGGATCGTAGTCGGCCGAGCGATGCCACATGCGGACGAAGGTGTCCTGCACGACTTCCTCCGCCTCGTGGCGATCCCCCAGCATGCGGAAGGAGGAACCCAGCAGGATCGGGCTCCACATTTCGTAAAGTTCGGCAAGTGCGTCCCCATCGCCTTTGGCCATTCTTTCGATCATGGCCACGGCGTCGCCCGTCCTGTCTTCACCCAGTCCGGGGTTGAAATTCCGGAGCGGTAGGGGATCAGGCTCGATCATGGAGTGGGGGATGGACATGCAAATCCAGAGGTGGTGCGGTAATCCTGAGTCGATAATCCGTCATTTCCAAGCCCGCGGATCATACGATCTTTTGCTGTTAGGCATGCCTGGGGCCAAGATGATCCCTTGCCGTCTGCAGTGAGCTGGTTTTAACTCCGCGCATGCACGAGGAAATCAAGCTCACCCGCGAAGTCGCCGCCATTCAAATCCCAAGTGGGGACACGCTTTCACTCCCTGCGGGCACGGCCGTTTTCATCACCCAACGTCTTGGTGGCACCTACACGGTGGCCACTTCACAAGGACTCGCACGGATTTCCTCACAGGACTCGGATGCCTTGGGCGTGAACCCTGAGGAGGAACAGAAAAAGCATGCTGAAGTGGTCCGTCTCAAGGATGCGCCGCTCGAAGAACAGGTCTGGGCGCAGCTCAAGGGCGTCTATGACCCGGAAATCCCTGTGGACATCGTCAATCTCGGACTGGTTTACGACTGCATCATCGAAGAAGCCGATGGTAAAAAATCCGTCGCCGTGAAAATGACCCTCACGGCTCCTGGATGTGGCATGGGTCCGGTGATTGCCGCCGATGCGCAGGCCAAAATCATGACGATCGACGGCATTGATGACGCCCGTGTGGAACTTGTCTGGGATCCTGCTTGGAATCAGGAAATGATTTCCGAAGAGGGCCGGATGAAGCTCGGAATGATTTGAACTTGCCGATCGCCTATTTTTTCCAGGTCTGGTCGATGTAGGCGATGATCGTCGGGATCGCCGTTTCCAGGATGTCCGCCACGTCTTCATACGCGGCCCTTCCCATGCCGATGGGATCCGGCACGTCGATGGCAAAGCTTCTTTTCGGAAAATCCGCAAACTCGCAGGTGAGATAGAATTTGTCCACGTGCTGAGGAAAGCGGGATTCCAATGCTTCAAGATGGCCTCGTGTCATCGCGAAAACATGGGTCGCCTTGGCTAGGATCGGCTCTGATACCGGCCGGCTGTGGAATTCATCGAGCTCGGCTCCACGCTTTTTCAAGATGGCTGCTGTTTCCGAACTGCAAGGTGTGCCCTTCGAGGCGGCCACTCCAGCGGAGCTCACTTCGTAGTCGCCGCGATCGGCGATTGCTTTGAGAAAAAGGCCCTCCGCCATCGGGCTGCGGCAGGTATTTCCTGTGCAAACAAAGAGCACGTGCTTCATATCGGACATCGCGGGAAAGCGTGATGGCCCGAAGCGCTTTCGTCAAACCGCAATGGGGCGTTCTGCCAGTGCCGCGACCGGCCCCCACGGCGGGAGAGCTTCGTGCAAAAAATCCGGCCCTCTCGCAATAAGCCCGTCGGATTTCTCCACCGCCGCGGCCGAGTTGTTACAACTGGGGGATTGGCAGCGCTGGCACGTCCGCTGCGTAAGTCAGGAAGCCGGCGGCCCCCTCACTTTTCGTTTCGGCATCTGGCGCTAAAACAACCTACCCAAAATACCATGGATCTCATCTGGACACTCATCATTGGCCTCATCGTCGGGCTGGTCGCAAAACTTCTCATGCCAGGCAGAGATCCCGGTGGTTTCATTATCACCATGCTGCTTGGAGTGGCTGGTGCGTTTGTTGCCGGATTTCTCGGGCGCACCATGGGATGGTATCAGGCTGGCGATGCCGCAGGATTCATCGCCTCCGTCGTCGGGGCCGTCATCCTGCTGATCATCTATCGCCTGGCGTTCCGCAAATGAGACAGGTGCTTTTGAAAGATTTCTCATGTCTAACGTGAATAAAAGCCTGGGCATCGGAGCGATAGGAGCGGGCGGCTTCGGAATCTTCGCACTCCAACAGTTTCTCCAGGTTCCCGGCACCCGACTGGTCGCCATTGCCGGAACCCATCAGGAAGCGTCACTTGCGATGGCCCGGCGCTTCGGTGTGGAGGATGTGGTCGAGACCGATCTGCTATTGGCAAATCCTGAGGTCGACTTGGTCTACATCGCGACGCCCCCGTTCCTCCATTATCCGCAGGCTCGATCCGCACTGTTAGCAGGAAAACACGTAATCTGTGAGAAACCCCTGGCCATGACAGTATCACAGGCTGACGAGTTGCTTGCACTGGCCCGTGAGCGGGATCTTCTTTGTATCGCCAATCTAATGCAGCGCTACAATCCGCTTTACGAGGCCGTCTGTGGAGTGTTGGAGTCCGGGGTTCTGGGAGAATGTCTGCACGGTTGGTTTGATAATCATGCCAGCGACGAGGGCCTGCGGGATGACCACTGGTTTTGGGATCGTGAAAAAAGCGGAGGAATATTTATTGAACATGGAGTGCACTTTTTCGATCTGTTCGAAGGCTGGCTCGGCACGGGAGAAGTGGTTGAGGCGCAACGCACTTTGCGTCCCGGTTCCGGAATAGAAGAACAGGTGCAATGCACCGTTCGCTACGGCAGTGGCCCACTGGTGAATTTTTATCATGGATTCACGCAACCGTCGCGGCTCGATCGGCAGGAGTTCCGTCTTCTGTTCGAGCATGGCGAGCTGACACTAGAAGAGTGGGTGCCAGTCCGCGCGCGGATCCGTGCTGCCGTAAACGAGGAGGGGACCCGCGCCCTCATGGAAATTTTTCCCGGGTCACGGCTCGACGTGATCAAATCCTACGGCGGGCGTGACCGTGCGGCCCGAGGACGTTTCAAGGACATCGACATCTCCCAGCAGATCGAGATCCATCATCAATCCTGCGATGACAAACAGCGCCGCTACTGTGAGCTCCTCCGCGACCTTTTCAGCGATCAACTCGCATGGCTGCATAATCGAGATCATGTGAGGAAAATCACTGAGCGCAATGGTCGGGACTCGCTCGCACTGGCCGAAACCGCAACCGGTCTTGCTGCCACAAGATTTCGACTACCATGTTAGAAAGGCCCTACGGCGTGCAGGATCTTACCGCCTGAGCTCACTCAACCCAATCGATTCACATCGCACCTATCCATGCCTGCCCGGACTTCGCCTCTCAAACATGTGGCCTTCATCGGTGGTTATGCTCCCCGCCGGTGCGGTATCGCGACATTCACCACCGACCTGCATGAAGCGGTCTCCGCCGCCGCTCCCGAATCGGACTGTTTCGTGGTCGCCGTCACCGACCACCTTCAAAACTACGAATACGGCAGCGCGGTGCGGTTTGAGCTCGATGAAAAGGATGCCCCAGCCTACAGGCGGACTGCGGATTTCCTGAACTTGAACGGGGTCGAGGTGCTATCACTTCAGCATGAATTCGGCATATTCGGAGGTCCTTCCGGAAGCTATCTCCTCGCCCTGCTTCGTGAAGTTCAGCTCCCTGTGGTGACCACCCTCCACACCATCCTCAGCACGCCTGACATCGCCCAGCGCAAGGTCATGGATGAGATCGTCAGGCGCAGCGACCGCCTGGTGGTGATGGCCGAACGGGGAAAGGCGATACTGACGGAAACCTATAGCGTCTGTCCGGAACGCATCGATGTGATTCCCCATGGCATACCGGACGTGAAATTCTCGACCACCTCTCCGTTCAAGCAACAACTTGGCATCGAGGATCGCCTGATGATTCTAACATTCGGATTGTTGGGGCACGGAAAAGGAATCGAGCATGCCATCCGGGCATTGCCAGCGATCGTTGCAAAACATCCCGAGGTGGTTTACGTGGTTCTTGGCGCAACGCATCCCCATCTTCTCGCTCACGAGGGTGAGCGTTATCGCCTCAGTCTTGAGCGCCTCGCTGAAGATTGTGGGGTGAAAGAGCATGTCATTTTTCACAATCGTTTCGTTTCACAGGTCGAGCTGATGGAATTCATCAGTGCCGCAGATGTTTATCTGTCACCTTATCCGAATGAGGCTCAAATCACCTCAGGAACACTTGCACAGGCATTCGGCGCAGGAACCGCGGTGGTATCCACAGCCTATTGGCATGCGCAGGAGTTGTTGGCCGATGATCGCGGTATTCTCGTCGCCGCGCGGGATCCGGACGCCATATCCGAAGGCATCAACCGCCTGCTGGGTGACCCGGATCACATGCTGACCATGCGCAAGCGGGCGTATGAACTTGGTCGGACCATGATCTGGCCAGAGGTGGCACGACTCTATCTGGAAAGTTTTTCCAAAGCCAGGGCCAGCCGGCCTTATCTCCCGCGAGCCGCCTTCTCGAAGTGGACAATAGCGAGCCGCTATGAGCTGCCTTCGATGCGGCTGGATCATCTATACCGAATGACGGACCGGACCGGCATGCTGCAACACGCATTGTATAGCATCCCAAATCATGAACACGGATACTGCACGGATGATAATGCCCGCGCCCTCATCCTGAGCTGCATCATCGACGAGCATCGGGGAAGCTCACTGCATCGTTCCATCGAAGAACTAATGGATGTCTATCTGGGCTTTCTGGCATCCGCTTTGGATGAAACCAGCGGGCGGTTCCGCAATTTCATGACCTATGATCGCAGGTGGCATGATGAAGAAGGTAGCGAGGATTGCCATGGGCGAGCCTTGTGGGCGCTGGGGACCTTGGCCGGCCGGTCGAGAATCGATAGCTACCGCCTGTTGTCCGGGGACCTTTTTAAAGCTGCACTTGACGCTGCCGAACGTTTGAAATCACCCCGCGCATGGGCGACGGCGCTATTGGGGATCAACCAGTATTTGCAAACCTTCCAAACTCATCGGAGGGCGCATGAGATTCGCCTGTCGCTGGTCGAGCGCTTGATGCAATTGTGGGTTGAAAATTCCGATCCCTCATGGCCATGGTTCGAAACATCACTTTCATATGACAACGCACGAATCTGTCAGGCCTTGATCGAATGCGGCCGCCTGATGCCCCATGCTGCGGCGTCCCAGGCCGGAATCACTTCGCTAAAGTGGCTTTCATCGCTGGCCTTCGTATCACCGGGACATTTCCGGCCCGTCGGAAGTGACGGATTCTATCCGAAGGGCGGGATTATGGCCGCCTTTGACCAGCAGCCGTTAGAAGCGCAAGCGATGGTTGCGGCATGTCTCACCGCGTGGGTGGCCACGGCGGATCCGATGTGGCAGCGCGAGGCTCGCCGGGCGTTTGAATGGTTTCTCGGTAGGAACGACCTTGGCTTGCCGCTCTACGACCCTCGCACCGGAGGATGTTGCGACGGCCTGCATCCAGACCGGGTGAATTCCAATCAGGGTGCCGAATCCACGCTGGCTTTTCTGCACTCGCTCCTGGAAATGCAACAGGCGGGATTGGAATGGGCCAAGCCTGCGATCCTCCCACCCGTGACGATGCTGGAGAGGCCGGCATTGAAGCCGGCTTCCGAACTGCAGTCGGCTTGCTGAGATCCCAACACGATGGATTGCCATGAAAGGCACCCCACGGTTTAGACGACCCACGGCTGCCCCACCGGCCCACTTTCATTTTCCTTCCGAGATGCCCGCCTATCCTGACAACCCGGAGCTGCCACCAGTGGACTGGCGTGCCATTCCGATTGTTGTGCAATGCCATCTTGTTTGATATGGAGTTTTCCAAAGATGGCGACGATGGCGGCACCTTGCGCTTCCTTGTCGCGGGCGTGAAAGAGTGTGACTAAGAAACAAGAATTTTTAACGGGTCCGGCAAGGCTCGGTCATTGGATTTCCGGATAGGGTGTTCTTCAGCAATTGGCATGGGCCGATCGAAAAAAACCGGAAAAACCCAGGAAACCACCTCTGCCATCACGTCCATGGAGGGGATCGGGTTGAAATTTTCCGGCACCCGGAAAAAGCCGTCTGGAAAAAGAAATCGACGTAACCCTGATCGATTTTAGACTCCCGGCATGTCCGGTCGCGAAGATCTTCAGAAGTTGTCCCTCCTCGGAAAAGCCGAGACCCGTCTCCCCGCCTCACCCGATGAGGCGAAACTTGAGATTTTCCCAAACCAGCGGCCTGGGCGCAAGTATTGGATTACCCTGACGACCTCTGAGTTTTCCTCACTCTGCCCTGTCACCGGACAACCGGACACCGCAAGGATTGAAATTCGATACGTCCCACATGCGACGATTGTGGAAACAAAAAGTTTGAAATTCTACCTTGCCTCGTTTCGAAACCAGCCGGCATTCAACGAGGAAATCGTCAACCGAATTCTTGACGACCTGCTCGCCGCGCTAAAGCCGCAGAAGCTCATCGTCCGTGGTGAATTTGCTCCCCGAGGCGGCATCCAGCTCACCACGGAGGCGACCTACCCCGAGTGCGACGCATGAAAGTCTGCGTGCTGCTGAGCGGAGGAATGGATTCGGTCGCCGCGTTTTATGAGGCATTGGAAATTCATGATGTCGCCGCGTGTTTGTCTTTTGACTACGGCTCGAAGCACAACGCCCGTGAGATCCCGTTTGCAAAACTCCACGCGGACCGCAACGAGGTGGTGCATCACACGATCACGCTCGATTTCATGAACCAGCTTTTCAAGTCGGACCTCCTAACATCGGGCGGAAGCATTCCGGACGGCCACTATGCCGAGCTCACCATGAAGCAGACCGTCGTCCCGTTCCGCAACGGCATCATGTTGGCCATTGCTACCGGCTACGCAGAAAGCATCGAAGCAGAAGGCCTTGTCATCGCGGCCCACTCGGGCGATCACGCGATCTATCCGGATTGCCGCGAACCATTCATGCAGGCCATGGGCACCGCGATGGGCGAGGGGACCTATGCGAAAATCCAGCTCCTGCGGCCCTTCATCGCCACGGACAAAGCCGGGATCGCCCGACGCGGTATCGACCTCGGCATCGACTTCGCCGAAACCTGGTCCTGCTACAAGGGTGGCAAAATCCACTGCGGCGTCTGCGGCACTTGCGTCGAGCGCCGCGAGGCATTCATTCTCGCCGCGCTGCCGGATCCCACGACGTATGAACAGACTCCGGAACTTCCCAAGTTGATGGTCGATGGTTGATAGCAAGAGTGGGAAATTCACTCGAACTCTTCTTCTTTCCATCAACCATCAACTCTCAACAATCAGCGTCTTCCAAATGCCCTACCGAATCTGTAAATCCCTCGAGGTCGAGAACGGCCACATGCTCACGAAGCATCCGGACAAATGCCGGTTTCCGCACGGACACACGCGCAAGGTCGAATTCGTCATCGAAGCGGACGAACTGGATGAAAACCAGATGGTCTGCGATTTCAAGATCATCAAGGAGGCCGTGGGCGATTGGCTTGACACCTTCGACCACGCGCTGTGCATGAACACGGCGGACCCCGCCTATCAGGATTTCAAGGATCGCTACGGCGACCGGGTGATTGGCTTTGAAAACAAGGACCCGACGACGGAGCTGATGGCCCGCACCATTTTCGATCATGCCGCGGCCACTCTAGCAGAGTACGCGCAGCGCTCCGACACCCGTTATTTGCTCAGCCCGACTACACGCCTCATCCGCGTCCGCGTCTGGGAAACGTCCTCGTCATGGGCGGAATACGAATCATCACTTTGATCATGCCCAAGAAATCCACATTACCTGACATCCAGGCCACGCCAGACACCCGCGGGATCGCGATCGACCAGGTCGGCGTATCCGATCTGCGCTACCCGATTCAGGTCCTCGACCACGACGGCAAGCCTTTTCCAACCGTTGCGAAAATTTCCATGTCCGTGCATCTGCCGCATCATTTCAAGGGCACTCACATGAGCCGTTTCCTCGAAGTGCTCAGCAAACACGAGGGCGAGGTGACCATGCGCACGCTGCCGGAAATCCTCCATGATCTCAAAAAGCGCCTCGACGCCGAGGAGGCGCACATCGAGGTTGCATTTACCTATTTTGTGACGAAAAAAGCACCCGTCTCCGGTGCGGCGGCGAAGGTGGGCTGTGACGTGGTGTTCCATGGAACTTCTAACGGGAAAGTCGATGATTTCATGCTCTGCGTCATCGTACCCGTCACCACACTCTGTCCGTGCAGCAAGGAGATCAGTGATTACGGCGCGCACAATCAACGGGGTTACGTCACCTTGGAAGTCCGTCCAAAGGCGACGAAGACCGGATGGGAACTCATTCTGATAGAAGACCTCATCGCCATTGCCGAGAAGTCCGGATCCGCGCCGCTCTACGCGTTGCTCAAGCGCACGGACGAACGATTCGTGACGATGCAGGCCTATGAAAATCCGGTCTTCGTCGAGGATGTGGTGAGAAACGCCGCTGCCTTGCTGCGTGCCGATCCGCGCGTTTCCTCCTTCACCGTAAAAGCCGTGAACCACGAAAGCATCCACGACCACAACGCCTTTGCCACCATCGTCGGCAAGGCGGACGGTTGAGCCCGTTCATCCACCGATGTCGAAAATCATTCCATCGGAGATTCTGCTAGCCGCGTATGCCCAGGGTGTTTTCCCGATGGCCCACGAGGGGGAAATCCAGTGGTTCTCCCCTGAACTGCGGGGCCTGATTCCTTTGGACGACCGGTTTCACATTCCCCACGGCCTCAGGAAAGCCCTCAAGCGGAAACCCTTCGAAGTGAGGTGGAACACCGCGTTCCAAGAGGTAATGTTAGGCTGCGCGGAGCGTGAGGAGACATGGATTGACGAGGTGATCGTCAATAGCTACTCGGCCCTCCATCGGGGCGGCCACGCGCATTCCGTGGAGTGCTGGGATGCGGATGGCCTCCAAGGCGGGCTTTATGGCGTCTCGCTGCCCGGCGTTTTTTTCGGGGAAAGCATGTTCTCACGCAAGACGGATGCTTCGAAAATCGCCCTCGTCGCCCTCGTCGAACAGCTCCGGGCGATGAGCTTCACCCTTCTCGACACCCAGTGGATGACGAGCCACCTCAGCCAGTTCGGTGGCTACGAACTGACGCGGAAGGAATACCACGCCGTGCTGAAATCCGCTTTGCAGAAAGAAGACGGCTAAGTGGAACTCCTCGTTAGGATCGTGATGTTCGGTCGAGTGGAATAAGGATCGTAACACGGATCCAGCCGCTGTCTTCCAACTGATCCACGCGGGCTTCTTTACCTAACAGGAGTTTCAGCCTTTGCCGGAGGGAAGGGATGCCATTGCTTGCCTCGTCGGATTTGGAAGGCTGGACGAGCTGTCCGGTGCTCGAAAGAGTCGCATCAAGAAAGCCGCCCTTCACCCTGGCCGTCAGCCAGATTTGAAGCGGTAGATCCTGGTTTTCCGGCCGATGCTGGAATGCGTTTTCGATCAATGGCTGGATGATCATCGGCGGCACCATCACCGCGCGGGCTGCCGAATCACATTGGACCCGGCAGACCAGGTTCTTGTTGAAATGCGATGTCTGGACAACGAGGAATTTCTCCAACGCGTCAAGCTCCCGCGAGAGCGGTTTGAAGGGGCGGGTTTCCTGTAGCAGGAATCTCAGGTATTCGGCCAGGCTCGCGGTCACTTCCCTAACGGCTTCCGGATCGTTTCTGGAAGCCATCACCGCGTTGAGGGAATTGAAGACAAAGTGCGGGTTCATTTGCGCCTGCAGGTGCCGTAGTTCGTTTTCGCGGGCTGCCAGCTCGGCGCGAGTGACCCGCAGCTCCATGGCATGCGCGTTTTCCATCAGGTGGAACGCGAAATACAAGGTGCTCCAGATCACCAATACGAAAAACCTAACCAGAATGAGTTTCAGCCCAAAGGTTTCGGAACCACCGGGGATCGCCAGCCCGGCCACCATCATGGCCTGCAGAACGACTGCTTCGGCAAATCCGACCGCGAGGCAGCATCCCGCCATCATCGTCCATTTCATCCAGTCCCCGCGCAATCGCCACCATGACTGGCGGTAGACGTAGCGAAGGCCGGCGGTCAGCACAAAACCGCTGGCCATCCGTGCGAACAATGCTGATCCGACTTCCGGCACCGTCGATTGAAGCGCGCGAGTCATGAGAAATCCGACGATGCCGATCACCACCCAAAAGGTCGCATGCAGGATCCAGAACAACGCCTCGCGGTTTCCGGCCGCCAGCATCCTCCCGAGAAAACCGGAATCTACTGACTCTACAGGCGCAATGGGATCGGGTGAAATCTGAGATTTTGATGATGCCATTGAGGTAGATTCGCGCCGAGCCTGCTGCGAAGATTGGAGACGCGGTTGTCTGAACCGACGCACAGCAAACTACCCGCACCGTCCTTTATGAAAAATCGTGACGCAAACTTCCCCACGATCTGAAATTGGAGCCGGCTATCAGAGTCGAACTGATGACCTACTGATTACAAAACAGCGCAGCACCTCTTAACATGCTGATGATGAGTGGTGTAAAAAGTGGAAATTGTGGGTATTGTGGAGATTTCTCGACTTTTAGAGTGAATTCGGTGAGTTTCGGGCATGGCGAGGACTCCGAAATTCCAAGTGGTAAAATCAAAGGATGGCTGGCGGGTGAACGTCCCAGCATCTCTTTCGGGAACGGGAATCAGAATGCAGAATTTCTTTCCCACCCGTGAGAAGGCCGCCGACTTCGCTAAAGACCTTCGTGACAGCTACAAAGCGAACGGCTCGCAGACTCAAATCCTATCGGCGGGAGCGACCGAAGATGCGGCAAAGGCTCTGGAGATTCTGAAAAGTTTCGATGTGACGCTCACGGCATGCGCTCGTTTTTATGTTCAGACCCACGATGCACGGGAAAAAGCTCCCACTTTGGGCGAGGCTTGGGATCAGGGCATTGCGCTAAGAAAGGGCTTGAGCGTGAGGCATGTGAGGTCTTTGAAAAACTGGAAACGCCGTTTCGGTGAACTTGCCAATACAAAAATTGTCGATTTGACACCAGAAGCCATTTCAGAGGTGCTTACCACGATCACCGATGGCCCGATAGCTTGGAAGGCTGGTCTTCGCTACCTCTCCTTGATTCTAAATGAACAGGTGCAAAAAGGAACCCTGAAGGAGAATCCTTGCACTCGCGTAGTAGCGCCAAAAGCGAAGACCACTAACGACGTGGTGCTCTATGAGATCGAAGAACTCAGAAGGCTTTTTCGGGCCTGCAAGGACTACACGGATGGACGAGACAGAAAGTGCAGCGAATGCGCAGTGCCCTTCGCATTTTTAGCTTTTGCAGGAATTCGCCCTGATGAGCTTGTAAAGCTTGATTGGAGCAGCGTGAGAGATGGATACGTAAGGATCACTGGCAGCATCGCCAAAAAGGACAGGATCAGAAATGTCCGCATCCACAAAACATTGAAAACATGGATTGCGCTCATCCCAGAGGATCAACGAAAAGGGAAGATTGTCCCTGGCCGTTGGACCCAGCGCGCTACCAGAGTAAAAAAAGAAGCTGGATTGGACGGGACCTATCTTCAAGACGCTTTAAGGCACAGCTTCGCATCGTATTCCCTGCCACTGGAAAAGAACGAAAACAATTTGAAGTTGGACATGGGGCATTTGGACTGGGCTGTTTTTTACAGCAATTACCATAACGCCAAAACCAAGGAGGAAGCCGTTGGCTACTGGAAGCTAACCCCACAATCTGTTTTTTGTGATTAAGTAAATCTAATTTTTCATTGATCGAAAAAAGAATATGTGTGGTGATTGAATCATGAAACCGAATGACAATGAAGAAAGCTTGCTTGTCGGCCCCGAGGTCGTAGCTACCCGCTTGGGTGTATCAAGAAACACCGTTTTGAACTGGGCCAGAGATGGAAAACTTCCTGCTGTGATAATTAACAAAACCTATCGATTTTGCCTGAAGGAGGTTTCAAAAAGAATCAATTTTGACCTGAAAGCGGCCTGAGAGAAGACTCCCACCTTTTTTGAACTTAATCGGAAATCGTTTTCTGCTATGGTGGCGTCGGGACTCCTAGCTCATTATCCCCCAGCATAGGGTGCCTTCCGCATTTGAAACTATCGGCGCGCCTTAGATCACGGGCGTTCCCTCTCTGATTTTCGAAAAAATGGCCGTTTGCCCATATTAAAAAGTCATTTTAAATCCACGCCGTTCTGTTTGTGAGTCTTGTTTGTGCATTCCTTCGAAAGGATTCACACGATTTTTCGCAAAAATTGGAAAATTCGCATCGGTTTTTTACCATAAGAAAACCACCTCCACTTTTGAAATCCGCGATGGACGAAATTGGAAGGCTTCTGACCAACATCCAACCCACTAGGGGTTTCAACTTCTTTGGTTAAAATGAACCGATGACAAACTTACTTCCTCCAAACACCGAACCCGAGTTCTTCTTTTTTCAGCGCTTTAGATATGATTTTCATCTTGTGTTTAAGTGCCACGATGAAACGAACTCGTTCGCCAGTCGAAGTGAGGCGGCATATACCCGACGCGAAAGACAAGTTTGCGATTTCATGCACGGCTTACAAAAAGCACTTGGCCTGCGGCGAAAAGAAATGATCTTTTTTGGTTCTACGGAATTTGGAAAATCGAATCGTGGGCATATCCATCTCCTTATCTCATTTGACGGGCTGAGAGCGAAGGGAAAAACGCAGCAGATTGAGAGGGCCAACGAGTTGATTGGATCTTTGATAGAGCGCGGACGTGAAGGAACTTTTCAACGAAAGATTAGAATCGGACACGAACCAATTAACTCTGGCGCAAACGATCAAAAGCTAATGCTTTCCTACGTCTGCAAAGGGGAAAACGAGCACGCTTACAAGCATTTCATATTCCCCAGTTGGATTGCAAAAAGCGAATTTGAAACATCTAAGAAAGCAGCGAATATCTAATCAAAACGTTTGCGGCCGCAAAGACCGCGTTGCCTAGATCAGCGAGTATTTCGCGCAATCATTTCCTCGCGACAAACGTGGTGCCGCAGGAAGGACAGATTTTTGCGGTCTCCATCGCCACTTTTCCCCCGCATTCGGAGCACCTGAAGACCGAAGTGCCAAAGGCTAGCCCCAAGCCTACAACAAACAACGCCCCTCCAATCAAGCCATGCTTCCCTGCTTCGTCCATCAGATCACTTGGAGGGGCAGAATCGAACCTCGGCAATCCCATTCTCTCCCGTGCCCTTGCCGCAGCCTCAACAACCTCTTCCATTGACTTCGTAGAGGCCGTAATTTCGGGGTTGGTGCCATCGGCGTATGCAGCAAATCCTTGAAACAGAAACCACGCTCCCGCAATGACCGATACCCAACCGAGGAATGCCCAACCTGTCGTGTGCTTCTGAATGTGGCCTTCATGGTTTTCGCTACGGCCCTCAACTCCCGAAGGGGGAACGTTGATTGCCAACAATTTGTCGATTTCTTCAGACATCTTATTTTTGTTTGAGATACAGGGATAT